>NZ_JBSEDY010000002.1:0-717435 GCF_053570945.1 Paenibacillus sp. CMM36 | reverse complement strand
GTCTGGGCCGTGTCTCAGTCCCAGTGTGGCCGATCACCCTCTCAGGTCGGCTACGCATCGTCGCCTTGGTAGGCCTTTACCCCACCAACTAGCTAATGCGCCGCAGGCCCATCCACAAGTGACAGATCGCTCCGTCTTTCCTCCCTCTCCCATGCAGGAAAAGGATGTATCGGGTATTAGCTACCGTTTCCGGTAGTTATCCCTGTCTTGTGGGCAGGTTGCCTACGTGTTACTCACCCGTCCGCCGCTAGGTTATGTAGAAGCAAGCTTCTACATAACCCCGCTCGACTTGCATGTATTAGGCACGCCGCCAGCGTTCGTCCTGAGCCAGGATCAAACTCTCCATTAAAGACCAACCGAAGTTGGTTTATAGAAAGAGCGATAAGCTCATTTTGAAACTGACGAGATAAAATATCTCTTGTTTGATTTTGCGAACAAAATCATTTTACTCACTCGTTGTTCAGTTTTCAAAGATCAAACATCCATTGTCTGCCTCGGCGTTTTGTTCAACCCCTCAGCAACTTTTATATCATATCATATTCCCTAGAGTTATGTCAACACTTTTTTTTCAAAAGTGTTTTTCGCTCTTCTTGATAACACTTGAAGCGACAAGAAATAATATATCATACTTTTCTTACAGTATGCAACTCTTTTTTCAAAATACTTAGTTAAGTAACAATACACTCAATATAAAGCTCTCTTTGCAGCATTAAGTTAATAATTTCCCCATCTACTTGAATCAACGGACGAGTCGGATGATCTCGATCAGCAAATATAATTTCCCCTGTACGGTTATCATTGAGGCGCACCTTGGTTCCATTATTGAATTGGGTTAACTTATGAATAAAAACTTGTACAACACTTGGGTCCAGCTTTCCAAATGATTCTGACTTGATTTGCTCTAGAACCAGATACGGTGATTGGGCAGGCCGGTATGTTTTCTCTAGAGTCATGGCATGGAATACATCAGCCACTCCAACGATTTTAGCGTAGATGTGGATTTGTTCACCTTTAAGACGCAGTGGATATCCAGTACCGTCCACTTTCTCATGATGCTGAAGAGCTGCCAAACGCACACCTTCGTTAATAGCTTTCACATTTTTAAGCAACTGGTATCCTAGTGATGTATGACTACGTATTTCTTCTTGCTCTTCCCACGTTAGTTTGGAGGGCTTGTACAGAATGGCCGGGTCCATTTTAGCGTTCCCTATGTCATGAAGCAATCCAGCAAAAGCCACCTGCATCCAATCCTTTTGAGGTAATCCGATCCATTGTGCAATGGAGTAGGAAGTAAGGGAGGTTAGCACGGCGTTGTGAAAAATATAGTCCACTTCGATCATGGCGGGCGGAGTATAGGTCATTACATTATAGCGCTGAATGTGCACCAGTAAGGACTCCAATTGTCCTCGCAGTTCATATATAGATAAATTAGAGACGAGTACCGATTGAAATGCGTTCTTAACGAGCATCACCATTTTGTCATACTCATCCTGAAATTGTTCAGATTCATCTCGTCCATCTAACGAAGGTCCTTGCGATTCAGATATTCCAGATCGAACAGTCGTAGACTCGCTACTGGATTTTGTAAGATCATCCGTCCCTACCTCAACTTGCTGAATCAGGAACGCCTGTAAAATCTCCAAGTCACGTGGTAGCAGAATGCGCCCTTTCGGTAGCAGCAAGCTGCCCATTTCTGTAAATACATCGCTTTGCAATCTAAGTCCTGCTTTTAATTCGGATACGGGTACAGTTGTCATGGTCAACCTCTCTGTTCTCACAACAGCTGCTCCAGCTGCCAGTTATGATGTCATTATATTACTTGGGAATGATCCTGTACATTCATTTTATGCCATTTAAAGCATACTTGTCTGAATTCGTTAGCCAGAAAAAGAAAGACTCCCCGACCAAATAGTCAGAGAGTCTCTTCCATCTAAAATTTAGTAACTACTGTTGTTCCATATTCAGGCTCTTATTCGCCCTCAGAAGATTCTGGGTCGTTACCTTCCGTATCTTCTGTATTCGTTTCGAGAGTTGGTTCAACAGATGATAGAGATGAGCCCTCTCCAGCTTCCCCACCCTCTAATAATTCTTCAAGCAGTTCATCCTGCTCCTCATTCTTGTTCGCTCGACAAACCGTTGCAACCGAATCATCATCGCGAATATTAATCAATCTTACCCCTTGTGTATTCCGACCCATCGTGGAGATTTCCCCCATGCTGGTCCTAATCAAGGTGCCACTAGCTGTAATAATCATCAGATCCTCTTCGGTTTTTACAACCTTGAGACCGACAACTGGACCATTTTTTTCCGTAACATTAATCGTCTTGATCCCCTTACCTCCACGGCTTTGGATACGATAATCCATAACAGGGGTACGCTTGCCATAACCTTTGGCCGTTACAATCAGGATATCCAGGCTGGTATCCACGATGTCCATACCAATTACAGCATCACTCTCATCAAGGTTGATCCCTTTAACCCCTGTAGCGCTACGGCCCATAGACCGTACATCACTTTCAGGGAAACGGATAGACATGCCTTGTGCTGTACCAATAATCATTTCCTGCTGTCCGTCCGTCAGCTTCACTTCGATCAGGGCGTCATCTTCACGCAAGTTAATGGCAATCAAGCCACCTTTGCGGATATTTGCATAGTCGTCAAGCGGTGTCTTCTTAATAATCCCATGCTGAGTCGCAAAGAAAAGATAGCTATCCTCCACAAATTCCTCGATTGGAATTACCGCATTGATCGACTCACCCTGTTCAATCTGAATCAGGTTAATAATCGGTGTTCCCCGGGCTGTCCGGCTTAGATCAGGAATCTCATAGGCCTTAATTCGATATACCTTACCCTTGTCGGTAAAGAATAACAAATGATGATGTGAATTCGTAATGAACAGATGCTCTACGAAATCCTCATCTTTGGTATCCATACCAACTACACCACGACCACCGCGTTTTTGACTGCGATAGGTGGTAACAGGAAGGCGTTTGATATATCCCGTATGGGTTACAGTAATAATAACATCTTCACGCGGAATGAGATCCTCATCCAGAATACTCTCTTCACCCACTGTAATTTCAGTGCGACGTTCATCAGCGAAACGCCCTTTAAGTTCATTCAGCTCTTCGCTAATGATGTTGAGTACCAGATGCTCGTTCGCCAAAATCTCACGGTATTCCGCAATCTTTTGTATTAGCTCGTTATATTCGTTCTCAATCTTCTCACGTTCCAAACCGGTTAAACGTTGCAGACGCATATCGAGAATAGCCTGAGACTGCTCAAGAGTGAGCGAGAAACGCTCAATCAGTCCTTCACGAGCTGCTTCTGCAGTTTGGGAAGAACGAATCAAGGCAATAACTTCGTCCAGATGGTCAAGAGCAATGCGCAAGCCTTCCAGAATGTGTGCTCTAGCTTCGGCCTTTTTCAGATCAAATTCTGTCCGGCGACGAATAACTTCGACCTGATGTTTGAGATAATGATACAAGACATCCTTCAGGTTTAGAATCTTCGGTTCGTTGTTTACAATGGCAAGCATATTAATACCGAAATTCGACTGCATAGCTGTATGTTTAAACAAATTATTCAGAACGACATTCGGGTTCACATCTCTACGCAACTCAATAACGACACGCATACCCGTACGGTCCGATTCATCACGCAGATCCGTAATGCCTTCAATACGTTTGTCACGTACTAATTCGGCAATTTTCTCAACCAGACGAGCCTTATTCACTTGGTAAGGCAGCTCATGCACGATAATCCGTGCTTTATTGCCGATCTCTTCTATGGTGGTCTTTGCACGCATGGTCACAGATCCGCGGCCCGTCTGGTACGCCTGACGGATACCAGAGCGTCCTAAAATATAACCTGCTGTCGGGAAATCCGGTCCTTGAATATAATCCATAAGTTCCATCGGCGTAATGTCAGGGTTTTCGATCAGTGCTTGTACACCATCGATAACCTCTCCCAAGTTATGCGGAGGAATATTGGTAGCCATCCCGACTGCAATCCCGCCGACCCCATTCACCAGCAAGTTAGGATAACGTGCTGGTAATACGACAGGCTCGCTCTCTTCACCATCGTAGTTCGGCATAAAATCAACGGTCTCTTTGTTCAAATCACGTAGCATTTCCATGGCAATCTTGGACAACCGTGCTTCGGTGTAACGCATCGCAGCGGCCATATCTCCATCCACGGAGCCAAAGTTACCGTGTCCATCCACCAACATGTAACGCAAGGAAAAATCCTGCGCCATCCGCACCATCGTATCATATACAGCCGTATCACCATGAGGGTGATATTTACCGATAACTTCGCCGACGATTCTTGCCGATTTTTTGTAAGGCTTATCTGGCGACATGCCTAGCTCGGACATCGCATACAAAATACGACGGTGTACCGGCTTCAGTCCGTCCCGCACATCAGGCAAGGCACGGCTAACAATAATACTCATGGCATAATCCATAAAGGATTCGCGCATTTCCACTCCGATATCCCTATTGATGATTTGCGAGTTATTTTGATCCGCCATGCTGGTCCTCCTTCTTATCCTTCAATACAATGCTCTCTATGTGAAAAGCCTAACAAGATACTGCCTATACACTCCGCTCTCTGCGCAGGATTTTGGCTGAAATCCTCATCTGTATAATTATATTACTTTCACAAAAAGAGCACAATTAAACGCATCTGTCCTCTTTACAGCGTAAATCCCTCGTCATTCTCTTTCTGCCTGTAGCAGATCGCTATTCTCTTGTACAACTCACAAGCCCTGATTATAACAAATTCCCCAGAGCTGGGGATTAGCCCCCACCATAAGGGCCTTTTCCACATACAATACGTATACGGTCAGGGTTCAATTAGCAAAATTCCGAAAAACGCCGTATTTCTCTATTATATCATTGTTTTACGCGCTTGTCCTTTAGTTTCCCTTGTTTTGTTAAAGTGTTGCGGATTCCAAGTACATGACTCATATTTCGAAAAGAAAGGGATGAGATTACTTGTCTATTCAACGAGTATCCAGTAAGTGGACCAAAACAAATGCCATTCTCCCCAATCCGACATTGGCTGCTTATGTACCGGAAACACGGTTGTACACATTTGATCACTTAAACGAAATGTTGGCCGTGTATGGTACTGTCTATATTAAGCCGGATAACGGTACTTATGGAAAAGGGGTTATGCGGGCAGAGAGGCTGACAGAGCCGCTCCCGCCGACAGAAGAAGGAATCATCGAAGAGAGAACTTGGTATGTGCTTCGCTATGAAGTAGACATTTTCACCTTCGAAAGTCTAGAAGATCTGCACAGAGTGGTTTCTTCCCGCATACGAAAACGTCCATATCTGATCCAACGTGGAATTCCACTTCTTCAGCATGAAGAACGCCCCTTCGATCTGAGGGTATTAACCCAGATGAACTTGAGACACCAATGGGAAACAACACTTATTGTAGGACGCGTAGCTGCTCCTGACAAAGTCGTCACCAATCATCACAGCGGTGGGACAACACGCTTTTTCAATGAGCTGGTCGCTCCATATATGGATGTAAAGGAAGCTGTACGACTGGAGCAAAAATTATCGAAAATGGGCGAACGGGTAGCCTGGCAGTTGCAAAAAAAATACCCACGTTTAAGGGAAATCGGATTAGATGTGGGACTGGATCAGCAAAATTATCCGTGGATTCTTGAGGTTAATACGAGACCAGCAATCAAGGTATTCTCTTCCCTTCCAAACAAAAGCCTCTATCATAAAATATTCAGATATGCAGTAGGCTACGGCCGATACTCTCCGTCGACAGGTAAACCCGTGCGCTCTAAGAAAAAAGCCTAAAACAATGAGATTAGATATTCAAATACACCCGGGCTGGTTAATGACAAGAAAAGGGACGCCCATTTGGGCGCCCCTCGTGAACTCTTACAAAATACTACCTAATGAGCATGTAATACAGCCACTAGGAAGGAACGTTACACATTAGAAATCAAGATTTTTCACGTACTTTGCATGCTCTTGGATAAAGTCACGACGAGGTTCTACATTATCACCCATCAAGGTATTGAACAGTGTATCAGCCAGCATCGCGTCACTGACAGTTACCTGAAGCATAGTACGACTCTCAGGGTCCATCGTAGTTTCCCAAAGTTGGGTCGCATTCATCTCACCCAAACCTTTATAGCGCTGTACATTGTACTTCGCGTTTTCTCCAAATTCCCTGATGATCTCATCACGTTCCGCCTCGGAGTTCGCATAACGTACAACTTTGTTACGCTCTACTTTGAATAATGGTGGTTGAGCAATATAAATATAGCCTGCATCAATGATTTTACGCATGTACCGATAGAAGAACGTCAGCAACAACGTACGAATATGGGCGCCGTCGACATCCGCATCTGTCATGATGATGACCTTGTGATAACGGGCTTTGGCGATGTCAAAGTCGTCTCCGATCCCTGTACCCATTGCTGTTACCATCGACCGGATTTCATCACTGGACAAAATACGGTCCAAGCGTGCCTTTTCAACATTCAGGATTTTACCACGAATCGGCAAAATAGCTTGAAAGTGACGATCACGCCCCTGCTTGGCTGATCCCCCTGCGGAGTCACCTTCGACAATGTACAGTTCACTAATCGAAGCATCCTTAGAGGAGCAATCCGCCAACTTGCCTGGGAGCGAACTGATTTCCAGCGCACTTTTGCGACGTGTAAGCTCACGCGCTTTACGCGCTGCTTCCCGGGCACGTGCTGCTTGTAATGATTTATCTACCACGCGGCGGGAAACAGACGGATTTTCCTCTAGGAACTCCTGGAGTTTCTCTGCGAATAAGGATTCGACAATCCCTCGCACCTCACTGTTACCCAGCTTTGTCTTGGTCTGACCCTCAAACTGTGGTTCTGGAATTTTGACGGAGATAATTGCCGTCAATCCTTCACGCACATCGTCACCGGTCAGGTTGGCATTGTTGTCTTTAATCAAGCCATTTTTACGTGCATAATCGTTTATAATCCGGGTTAATGCACTCTTGAAACCTGATTCGTGAGTTCCGCCCTCATGGGTGTTGATGTTGTTGGCAAAAGAATAAATATTTTCGGTATAGCTGTCGTTATATTGCAATGCAACTTCGACTTGAATCATATCCCGCGAGCCTTCGACATAAATCGGCTGTTCATGTAGCGCTTCTCTTTTTTGATTCAAGAATTGCACATATTCACTGATTCCGCCCTCGTAATGGAATGTATCGCTAGCTCCCGTCCGTTCGTCAGTCAAGCTGATTGCAATGCCTTTATTCAGGAAAGCCAACTCACGAATCCGCGTTTGGAGCGTATCATAATCATATACGGTCGTTTCTGTAAAGATTTGATCGTCCGGATAGAAGGTCGTTTGGGTACCCGTCTCGTCTGTATCACCGATGACTCTGACATCATACTGCGGAGCACCACGGTGATATTCCTGCTCATACAGATGTCCGTCTCGTTTAACATGAACAATCATTTTGCTGGAGAGAGCGTTCACTACCGATACCCCAACCCCGTGCAGACCACCGGATACCTTGTACCCTCCGCCTCCGAATTTACCGCCTGCGTGAAGCACAGTCATAACGACTTCCAGCGCAGATTTTTTCATTTTGGCGTGTTCGCTTACTGGAATACCACGTCCATTATCTGTAACGGTAACACTGTTATCTTCGTGAACCACAACTTGAATGCTGTCACAATAACCCGCCAGCGCTTCGTCAATGCTGTTGTCCACAACTTCCCAGACCAGATGATGGAGACCTTTGGCGCTTGTGGAGCCAATATACATCCCGGGACGTTTCCGAACCGCCTCCAGGCCCTCAAGGACCTGAATCTCGCCCGCATCATAAGACGGTTGATTCATAGACATGCCTTTCACCTACTTCTATAGATTCTATGGTTAAGCATTGGCAACAAACTGGTTTGCCCGCTTTTTGAGTGTTGTTGAGGAGATGGGGGAATAATACACCGTATTCTGAGTAACTACGATGGACTTGGCTTCCTCTTCGCCAATCATCTCGACATGCTTTTGCTGTTGGGCATGGTTCACGTATTGCTTGGAGATTTTAGAGGATTTTTCAATCGAGATATCGAAAATAGCCACAAGCTCTGACGAGCGGATGATTTTTTCTCCACCCAGATGAATATACATAGCGGTCACTCACTCCTTAGTGTTCCACATGCCCGTCGTGGACGTGATAAATATTGGCATCCTTGAGTCGTTCTGCGTTCAAAGTCTCAACCCCGGTTGCCGTGATAAAGGTCTGTACTTTGCTTTGGAAGGTCTCGATCAGCTGGGTTTGACGATAGGGATCCAGCTCGGACAAAACATCATCCAGCAGCAAGACAGGATATTCACCAATTTCCTCATGAATTAACTCAATTTCGGCCAACTTCAAGGACAGGGCCGTCGTCCGCTGCTGCCCCTGAGAGCCATACGTATGCACTTCTCTGCCGTTAATGGCAAAGGCTAAATCATCACGATGGGGTCCCGCCAAAGTCATGCCACGGCGGATTTCCTGTTCCCTCATTTGGGATAACTTTATCATAAATCGCTCCAATAAGACAGCTTCATCTTCTTCCTCTGGCTCACTGAAGGAGGGAACATAGGTTAATTTTAACTCTTCCGTCCCACCTGCGATCCCTTCATGAATAGCCTGAGCCCACTTTTGTAGCTTTGTTATAAATTGTTTCCGCTTTTTAACAATTTTAACACCATGCTCAACAAGTTGCTCATTCCATACCTCCAGCATCAGCTGCACTGACGCCATATCCTTACCCCAAGCTTGCTTGAGCAGGTTATTTCGCTGAACCAATACTTTCTGGTATTGCTGCAAATGATACAGATAGCCTGGCGCAACCTGGCCGATTTCCATGTCAAGAAACCGGCGGCGGACCCCCGGTGTTCCTTTCACAATTTCCAGATCCTCAGGTGCAAACATGACCACATTTAACGAACCGATAAAATCGCTCAATTTACGCTGCTCCAGTCCGTTGATCTTTGCTTTTTTGCCTTGTGTGGATAACGCGAGATCCAGTCTGATTTTCCCGTATTTTTTATCCACATCTGCGGCTAGGTGAGTGGAAGTAGCCCCGAAAGAGATTAACTCCTTGTCGCGGGACGTTCGATGACTTTTGGTTAAAGCTAGTACAAAAATCGCCTCTACCAGATTCGTTTTGCCCTGCGCATTTTGTCCGATCAGCAAATTAACGGGACCAAATTCATTCAGTTCCAGCTGCTCATAGTTCCGGTACTGCTGCAAAACAATGTTGTTCACAAACACATAGGGTCCCCCTTGTTACTCCGTACCTAAAAGGAGTCCTTGCCACCCAGGCGATCATGCTCCTGCTGTAACCTCGAAACTTCCGTTGTCCTCTACTTCTACGGTATCACCTGGGTACAGTTTTCTTCCACGACGTTCTTCCGGTTCACCATTCACACGGACTTGTCCCTCTTGCAGCAGGGCTTTAGCCATGCCTCCTGTGGATACACAATCGGCTAATTTTAAAAATTGATCGAGCTTGATGTATTCGGTCTGTATAGATATTGGTTTCAAGGCTTGTTCATCCTTTCGGTTGTCCTCAGGTGGGTTAACGCTAGACATCAGTTGGTTGTGCGATATGGCAGGATGATATATAGCGCATTGCTGGAATCTGCCGGTTTTAAAATAATGGGACTCATAATGCCGGTAAAAGCAATCGTCAGCTGCTCGCTGTCAATCACCTTCAGCACGTCAAGCATGTATTTGGAGTTGAACGAAATTTTGAGCGGCTCCCCCTCAAATTTGGACACCGTTACTTCCTCACGCACTTTGCCAAGCTCAGAGGAACTAGAGGAAATTTCCAAACCGCCATTTTCCAGCGACTGCATTTTTACGATATTCGTTTTTTCCTCACGGGACAGCAAATAAGCACGGTCAATTGACTCACTTAAACTTTTTGTATCCACAATCAGTTCTGTTTTGTAGGAGGTCGGAATAATTCTAGAAGTATCAGGATAGGTGCCGTCCAAGATGCGGGAATAAAATAGCACCCGATCTACTTTGAATAATACCTGATTGTCCGCTACTACGATATCCACAAGCATATTTTGGTCTGGAATAATTCTGCTCAGCTCATTCAGCGTTTTGCCCGCAATGACAACATTGCTAAAGCGCAAGCCTTCAGACGTCTCCAAATGAGCGCTGCGGGTGGCAAGGCGGTGGCGGTCCGTTGCCACAAACTTCAGTTCCCCCTCAGCCAGATTCCACAACACGCCGGTTAAAATCGGTGTCGTTTCGTGGGTGGAAATGGAGAACACCGTCTGTTTAATCATATTTTTAAGTAAATCTCCTGGCACAGAGATGACTTGATTTTCTTCAATGTTGGGAAGCACCGGGAATTCTTCAGGATCTAAGCCAACAATCTGAATTTCAGTTGCACCGGACGAGATAAAGGTTTGGAATTGGTCTTTTACCTCCATACGAATCTCCTGCGAAGGCAACTTTTTGATAATTTCGACAAAGAATTTGGCAGGCAGCACCACACTACCGGGTTGTTCAACCTGAACGACAGTTTGGTCACCATCCTCCATCGGAATAAAGGATTGAATCGAGATGTCTGTATCGCTGGCGGTCAGCGTTACTCCCTGGTGATTCACATCCAGCTTAATACCACTCAGAATTGGAATCGTAGTTCGACTTGATATCGCTTTGGATACATGTTGTATAGCCTCGTTCAAAACGTTTTTCAGAATGCTGATCTTCATAAGTTCCTCCTACGGGTTTTAATCCTTCAAGCACGCGTTGACGCGGGCCTTATTTAGGTGATGTATATCTTTAAAATATATTAGTAATAGTAATAGGCGCACTGAATATGTGGATAAGTCACTGTAACCCTAATAAAATCAAGCCTATCCACATGTGTATAAATTGTGTATAGGCTCTGAACTTGTTCAGGTTGGATTTTTGATTTTTTCTATTAGGTTGTTGATAACTTTAAACAGATCCTGATCCACTTGAATGGATTTGGAGATTTTTTCGTGCGCATGAATGACAGTCGTATGATCACGCCCACCGAAAGCTTCACCGATTTTTGGCAAAGAATAATCGGTTAACTCACGAGACAGGTACATGGCAATCTGTCGTGGAAAAGCTACAGCCTTCGTCCGTTTACGCGCTTTAAAATCCTCCAGCCGTAAATTGTAAAATTCCCCGACTTGGTGCTGTATATCCTGGATCGTGATCATTTTTGGTCGACTGGACGGGATAATATCCTTCAGCGCCTCAGCCGCGAGATGACTTGATACATCCTGATTGGTTAAGGAGGAATAAGCGACAACGCGAATAAGCGCCCCTTCTAGCTCACGGATGTTTGTATCGATTTGATTAGCGATATACATCATGGCTTCATTGGGAATATCCAGGTTTTCTGCCCGCGCCTTTTTACGAAGAATAGCAATTCTCGTTTCCAGATCCGGCGGTTGGATATCCGTTATGAGTCCCCACTCGAAGCGAGAGCGTAGCCGTTCTTCCAGCGTTGGAATCTCTTTAGGTGGCCGATCGCTTGAGATTATAATCTGCTTGCGTTCCTCATGAAGCGCGTTGAACGTGTGGAAAAATTCCTCCTGCGTCGATTCCTTACCCGCAATGAATTGAATATCGTCAATGAGCAGAATATCAATGTTGCGATATTTATTCCGAAAACTTTCCCCGCGGTTGTCCCGGATAGCATTAATGAATTCATTCGTAAACTTCTCCGACGATAAATAAACGACCTTGCTGGCCGGATTGTGCTCCAAAATATAGTGTCCGATAGCGTGCATCAGATGCGTTTTTCCCAGCCCTACACCACCGTATAAAAACAGCGGATTGTAAGCTTTGGCCGGCGCCTCGGCGACGGCCAGCGATGCCGCATGGGCAAAACGGTTCCCCGATCCGATGACGAATGTATCGAATGTATATTTGGGATTCAGCATATGGGACACAGCTTCTTCATGAACGACCGGCTGCTGCTGAGGTTGTTGCTGAAGGTCGACCTCGGCGGGCTTGTTCTCTTCAATAACGAACTTGACCTCTAGCTGTTTGCCCAAAATCTCATAAACCGTTGCTCCGACTAGCTTGGTATAGCGGCTTTCAAGCCATTCCACGGCAAAAGTTGTCGGTGCAGAAATCACAATGGAGTGGTCATTTAGTTTCGCTGCCTTGGTAGCCTTAAACCAAGTGTCGTAACTCGGCTTACTCAGCTTGGTTTGTATGATGGATAGAATTTGCTGCCATAGTTCAGAGGTATGGCTGTCCACAGACGTCACTCCTTTTAAATCCTGACATTTTACCGAATTAAGCTGCAGAGAGCTGCTCTCGGCGCTTCGGCAAAACGCCTAAAATCACAAAAATGTTGTTGAAGGCCATAAAAAGACATACCGCCGCCTAAAACATGCGGCAGTGTGGTGAGAGAACGCAGCACAAAATGACCCTGAAAAATAGCTAATGGAAATTCCGCTGCTGACCAGCAGAAGAAAGGCGATATTTCTCAGGAGGGAATGTGCGGCACGATCCGTTCTCTTGATCCCGCAGGCCAAAACGGGACTGCAATATGTCGAAATCAAATGAAAAATGTAGAATATATCCCCAGAATCCCGAATCCGCACAAAAATAAAAAGATGGATAAATTGAACTTGTTCACAACTTTATCCACAGGGTGTTGATAATATGGAGGGTAAAACAACATATTCACATTCAAAAGTAATATCATCATAGCAAAAGAAGCCTTGTATTTCAATGACTCGTGGTTATTTATCCACAAATTCAATCTGTTGTGTACAATTTTTATTCACAACACAAGATATTGTTTATAATTTGTTCAGTTTTCGACAATAACTCTTTTTCGCTCTAAAACGTTATGCACAGGTTATGACCATTTAAATCACAATTCAGTTCTTTTTGTGAATCTGTGTATAATTGCCGTTGCCTTTTGGTCACAGAGGCTTATTTTTCTGTTGAAAATTTCCGGTAACGTTTCCGACAATATTTTTGAACGAACCTGATAACGTCGATCTGAAAATAGGATGGATTCAAGTTACAGAATGAATAAATGTAAAAAGGACAGTTTTGGAGGAGTGAAAACTACAAATAGAATGCTGATAATGGAGGAAAGACGAAAGGAATTTTATGAAATAAGGGAATAAAAGAGTGAAGTGAGTCAGCGGGGTAAAGAGGAGGAGGCTTCCTGAAGGGGAAAAAGAGGAAGAGGGTTTATAAGTACATTGACTTTGACCGCTATTTGTGGTTAAATGTACAAAGGTGTTTTTTGTGGAGATTGCTATGTTAGGTATATTCCATATAAAACGTATTCCTTGTAAGGAGGTGCAGCACAATGAGACCGACTTTCAGACCGAATGTCAGCAAACGTAAAAAAGTTCACGGCTTCCGTAAAAGAATGAGCACGAAGAATGGCCGTAAAGTTTTGGCAGCTCGTCGCCAAAAAGGTAGAAAAGTATTGAGTGCGTAATGCGTGCATAAAGACCACTACGGTGGTCTTTTTTTTCATAATTGAGGTATTCAGGGATGCGATCCCTTCTTCTTTTGTTGTAAAAATGTAGTGAAAGAAGAGGGAGAAGCCCAGCATCCTGTCCTATATTAGATGAAGCTTTTGAAAACGGATATAAAATAAGCGAGATTACCATGTTGGAATGTTGTCCATACTTCTTACTATATAAAAGGTAAAGGTTAGCTTACCGACATGTGTAAAAGAGATGAGCAAGGAGAAGCGCCGTGCAAAAAAAAATTGCGTCTACGAAACCGGGCGGACTTTGGGCGCGTATACCGCCATGGCAAATCTTTTGCCAACCATCAGTTTGTGGTGTACTGGTTCCGCCGCAGAGAGGTAGAGCAGTTCCGCGTCGGAATTTCGGCCAGCAAGAAGATCGGCAATGCAGTAGTTCGCAACCGGATGCGCAGAATCGTTAAGGAAATTGTGCGCCATCATGAGCATGAATTGGTGGAGCAGATTGATCTGATTTTTATCGTTCGTAAGGGTGCAGTTACTAAGTCGTATCAAGAGCTGGAGAAAAGCGTGCTGCACGTTCTACGCAAAGCCTCGCTGCTCAAGTCTTCACGCCGATAGTCAGTATCTTTGTCCTACAGGATATGGTATGATTTACGTTGGAATGGATTGGTTAAGAAAGGGGTTATGAAGTGTCGCGTTTGAAGACTCAACGGGGAAAATGGTTCCTCCTGATTGCCTTATTGGCACTTGTTGCTGTGCTGTCCGGATGTGCCCAGACGGCCCACAATTCTTACACGACGGCAGACTTGGCCAATGGATCAGTTTGGCAAAGATATGTCGTTTACTGGTTTTCGTATGCGCTAGATACATTTGCCCAATGGTTCTCTGGAGAGTATGGCCTGGCCGTACTGGTTCTGGTGATTATCGTGCGAACCATTATTTTGCCGCTTACACTCAAGCAAGTACGTAGTTCCAAAGCTATGCAGGCCATTCAGCCGCAATTAAAAGAAATTCAAGCGAAGTACAAGGATACGCCTGAGAAAGTCCAGCAAGAGACGATGAAGTTGTTCCAGGAAAACAAGGTCAACCCGATGGCTGGCTGTCTTCCTTTGGTAGTACAGATGCCCATTTTCATCGCGCTTTATAATGCCATTTATTATAACTCGGCATTGCGGGATCATGACTTCTTGTGGCTCCAGTTAGGTAAACCGGATCACTTGTTTATCTTGCCGATTTTGGCGGCGATTACGACATTTGTCCAAACTTGGATGATGATGAAAATGAATCCGACGCCGCAGCAAGGACCGATGCAATTTTTGCTGTACGTCTATCCGGTGCTGATTCTGTTCATGTCGTACAACTTCCCATCCGCTTTGCCGTTATACTGGTTCTACAGTAATATTTACACGATCATTCAAAACTATTTCCTTTATCGGAATAAGGATAAAGAAGCAGCACTGGCAAATGTGAAAACAGCCAGTCTCGCGAAAACGGGTTCCTCCAATAGTAAGAAAAAAGGCGGCAAAAACACGAAGGGGGCTAAAAAGTCGAGATGACCAAAGTCGTGACATCAGGAAAAACCGTTGAAGATGCTGTAAGACAAGGACTCTCCCAACTGGGAGTAAGCCGTGAACGGGTAACCGTAAGCGTGTTGGAACAGCCGTCAAAAGGATTCCTGGGGTGGCTCGGGGTCAAGAAGGCGAAGGTGGAGCTTACGCTGCTCTCTGAGCCGTCTCCTGAAACCACACACGCGGCTGAATTTCATGTATCGGCTCAAGCACCTTCTAGCGTGGGACAGGCTTTATCAGAAGAAACTGGGCCTGTTGCACAGGAAGCACAGATGAACACAGAAGCACCTTCGGGACATGTAGATCCTTATGAAGAGGCGGTGCGTTTCATCCGTGAAACAGCAGCAGGAATGGGATTGGACGTTAAAGTTGATGTCCGCCACCGCAAGGATGAAAGTACACTGGATATCTCCGGTCCGTCGCTCGGTATGTTGATCGGCCGCAGAGGACAGACATTGGATGCATTGCAGTACCTGACGAATATCGTTGCCAACCGTCATTCTGACAAATTCATCCGAATTGTGCTGGATGCCGAGCAATTTCGTGCACGTCGGCAAAAAACGCTGGAGGATTTGGCAGATCGGTTGGCGAACCAGGCTATTCGTTATGGCAAGGAAGTGGTGCTGGAGCCAATGCCGTCACAGGAGCGGAAGCTGATTCACGCCAAGCTCCAACAGCATGCGCTGGTTAGAACATACAGCAAGGGGGACGAGCCCAATCGGCGCGTCGTCATTGCTAAAAAATAATCCGACGCAATGGCTCTCTGCAAGATGCAGAAGCCATTGCTTTTTTTCTTATATTTCTCGCTGAAACGGCTGCCGTCCTTGATGAAGGACGGCAATGTCGTTTCTACTTGATAGGAGGTAGAAACTTTATGCTGAGCGATACTATAGCTGCCATTGCAACGGCTGTCGGCGAGGGCGGTATTGCGGTTGTACGGGTCAGCGGGCCAGATGCGGTCACGGAAGTGGAGGCTTTGTTTCGTAGTAAAACGCCTCTAAGCAAAGCTCAAACTCACACGGTACATTATGGACATATTATAGATCCCCAAAGCCAGGAAAAGGTGGAGGAAGTTTTAGTTACAGTAATGCGGGCGCCACGCTCTTTTACGACAGAAGATGTCGTAGAAATCAGCACTCATGGCGGGGTCGTAGCCGTCAAACGGGTGATGGATTTACTATTGCTGCAAAATATACGTCTGGCTGAGCCAGGGGAATTTACGAAACGTGCTTTTCTGAATGGTCGTATTGACCTAAGTCAGGCGGAGGGTGTCATTGACTTAATTCGCTCCAAATCAGATAAAGCTTTTTCGGTGGCTTTGAAGCAGGTAGATGGACAGCTGTCCCAGAATATTCGTCGCTTGCGTCATGTTTTGGTGGAGACACTTGCTCATATTGAAGTGAACATTGATTATCCTGAGCATGATGTTGAATCTTTTACATCTGATTTAATCATGGATAAAAGCAGTCAGGTCATGATGGAAATTGATCGGCTGCTGCATATGGCGGAGCAGGGAAAGATTTTGCGTGAAGGGTTGACCACAGCGATTGTTGGAAGACCAAATGTGGGGAAATCATCACTGCTGAACACATTGGCTCAGGGCGAGCGGGCCATTGTGACCGATATTCCGGGCACAACCCGTGACGTTATTGAGGAATATGTGACGATTAATAATATTCCACTCAAGTTGCTGGATACAGCTGGGATTCGTGAAACGATGGATGTTGTGGAACGGATTGGAGTAGAACGTTCGAGAACGGCGGTTAGTGAAGCAGATCTGCTACTCATCGTCATTAACGCCAACGAACCACTGCATGAGGATGAAATGGCATTAATGGAACAAATCCGCGGTAGACAAGCGATTGTCATTATGAATAAAATGGACTTACCGGCCCAGGTAGACCGGGATTTGTTGCTGCGTTATGTTCCTGAAGAGCTTATCGTACCGATGTCTGTGAAGGAAAATGAGGGAGCGGACCGACTGGAGCAGGCTATATCCAAGTTATTCTTTAGCGGCAAGCTGGAATCAGCGGATATGACATATGTCAGCAACGTACGGCATATTGCTTTGTTGAAGAAGGCGCGCCAATCGCTGGTAGATGCCTATGAAGCTGCTGATCAATTTGTTCCGATCGACATGATCCAGATTGATGTAAGGCTGGCATGGGAGCATTTGGGTGAGATTGTAGGCGATACTGCGCATGATGCGCTAATAGACCAAATATTTTCACAATTTTGTCTAGGCAAATAGAACATTTAAGCATGGCTGATATAAGCCTGCTATCGTTATAGATATACAAGAGCATATTCGGCGTGAAGACCGAAATGTATAAGGAGGTAAGTAAAGGTATGGGTTACCAAGGAGGCGACTATGACGTGATTGTCGTAGGCGCGGGCCATGCAGGTGTAGAATCGGCCTTGGCAGCAGCACGGATGGGCTGTCGCACGTTGATGATCACAATTAACCTGGATATGGTCGCGTTCATGCCCTGCAACCCGTCTATTGGCGGTCCTGCAAAAGGACATGTGGTGCGAGAAATTGATGCACTGGGCGGCGAAATGGGTCGGAATATAGACAAGACATTTATCCAAATGAGAATGTTAAATACTGGTAAAGGTCCGGCGGTTCATGCATTGCGTGCACAAGCAGACAAGTTCTCTTATCAGCATGCGATGAAGGAAACGATGGAAAAGGAACCGAATTTGACCTTACGCCAAGGTATGGTTGAAGAACTGATTATGGAAGATGGTCATTGCGTAGGTGTAATCACGAAGACGGGCACAGAGTATCGAAGTAAAGCAGTTGTCCTGACCACAGGCACTTATCTGCGCGGGAAAATCATTATGGGCGAGCTAATGTATGAGAGTGGTCCGAACAATCAACAGCCTTCGTTGAGATTGTCTGAGCATTTGAGAGAGCTGGGTTTTGATCTGGTTCGATTTAAGACAGGAACGCCACCACGTGTGCATAAGGACACGATTGATTTTAGCAAAACGGAAATACAACCGGGTGATGATCAACCGAAGTTCTTTTCCTATGAAACGAAGTCTTCGGATAATGAACAGCTTCCTTGCTGGCTGACATATACTTCAGTAGAAACACATCAGATTATTAATGATAATTTGCACCGTGCGCCTATGTTCTCTGGTCTGATTGAAGGAACGGGACCACGATATTGCCCATCTATTGAAGATAAAGTGGTACGCTTCAGTGATAAGCCTAAGCACCAAATCTTTTTGGAGCCTGAAGGTAAAAACACATCTGAATACTATGTTCAGGGCTTGTCGACCAGCTTGCCAGAGGATGTACAATTAGCTGTACTGCGTTCGATTCCGGGGATGGAAAAGGTAGAGATGATGCGTAACGGCTATGCTATTGAATATGATGCAATGGTACCTACGCAGTTATGGCCTACTTTGGAAACGAAGAAAGTCCCAGGCTTGTTCACAGCAGGTCAGATTAACGGTACTTCCGGTTACGAAGAAGCTGCGGGTCAAGGAATTATGGCAGGGATTAACGCAGCTCGTAAGGTGCAGGGCAAAGAGCCTGTCGTATTGGACCGTTCGCAAGGCTACATCGGGGTCCTGATTGACGATCTGGTGACGAAGGGGACGAATGAGCCATACCGCTTGCTGACGTCACGTGCAGAATATCGTCTGTTGTTGCGTCATGATAACGCTGATCTGCGATTGACTCCGATTGGGCATGATATTGGCCTAATTACGGATGAACGATACGAGCGCTTTTTGGATAAAAAGCAAAAGGTAGATCAAGAGATTGAACGCTTGCGCTTGGCGAAGGTTCGTCCAGTTGATATCAATGAGATGCTGGAGCAAGGCGGATCTGCACCGATACAGGATGGCAGTAATTTGTTAACGGTGCTACGTCGACCAGAGATCAGTTATGCGCAAGTAGCACAAATCTCACCTTCACCTATAGCTCTTACGGAGGAAGAACAGGAGCAGGTGGAAATCCAAATTAAGTATGCGGGCTACATTGAAAAGCAATTGATGCATGTGGAGCGTCTGCAAAAGATGGAGAAGAAGAAGCTTCCAGAGGATATTGTATACAATGAAGTTCAAGGACTGGCCATTGAAGCCAAGCAGAAACTTGAAAAGATCCGTCCGATGTCGATTGGTCAGGCATCCCGTATTTCGGGTGTAACCCCTGCGGATATTTCCATTTTGCTGGTTTATCTGGAGCATTATAACCGCGTAACAGCAGCAAGGGGATCATAATGGACGCGATACAACAGCAATTTAAGCAGCGGCTGGCAGAGCATAGTATTGTGATTAATGACAGTCAGTTAGAGCAGTTTGAAGCATATTACCGTGTGCTGGTTGAGTGGAATGAAAAAATGAACCTGACGGGTATTACTGAGCGCGATGCAGTGTACACCAAGCATTTTTATGATTCTCTTTCCCTGGCTTTTTATGTTCCGTTAAAAGATGTGGAAAGCCTGGCCGATATTGGGTCAGGTGCAGGTTTTCCAGGTATTCCTTTGAAAATATGCTTTCCGCAGATTCAGTTGACTATTGTAGATTCGTTGAACAAACGTATACAGTTCTTGGCCCATGTAGTAGAGCAGTTGGGTTTGGAAAATGTTGAACTGGTTCACAGCAGGGCAGAGGAATTGGGGCGTAAACCAGGATACCGTGATAGCTATGATCTAGTGACAGCCAGAGCGGTTGCTCGTCTCGCCGTATTGAATGAATTTTGTTTGCCGTTTGTCCGTGAAGGAGGACACTTTGCCGCGATGAAGGGCAATGATCCTACCGAGGAAATCAAGGAAGCTTCTTACAGTTTGAAAGAGCTAAAGGGAAAAATCAAACATGTTCAGGCCTTCCAGTTACCTGTTGAAGATGCAGCCAGACATATGATTATTATTGAGAAAAGAGCGGCGACACCACGGAAATATCCGCGTAAGCCGGGTACTCCTTTGAAGGCGCCGTTAGTGTAAATGTTTGAAAGAAAGTGAATGTTTCACGTGAAACATTCACTTTTTTTATGGCTGATAGACTCTTTACATAAAAGCCTCTTTGCTAACATGCGTTCTTGTTTACATTTGGGGATCAAAGAGGATGCATAATTTATTCTCTGATCCTTCCGAAAAGCTGGTAGAGACGATAGGATTATGGCTGGAAAAGTGATAGAATAGAGATAATCGTTTTAATGTAAGTTGACTGCTCCTATACCCATGAATTCAGATATACATATAGGGGAGTGGGACAACAAATGTCGGGTGAGTACGTGGAGTGTACCCGCTTACGGCGCTGTTTCATATAGAAGGGTCTACGATCCGCGTAAGGAACTGTTTTTCACGAAGCGCTGTTAGTATGGTGCTATTATGAAATTAGGTGGTATTATACGGAATGAAAGAACAATTTTCCAAGCTATTTGGTTTGACGGAGCGATCTACTGGGGACGAAATAAAACAAATTCCAGTTCGGGATATTGTCAGCAGTCCTTATCAGCCCCGTACCATATTTGACGACGAGAAGATTGATGAGCTATGCCAGACCATTAAGACGCATGGTGTAATTCAACCGATTGTCGTTCGTTTCCGTAATGGGCAATATGAGATTATAGCAGGGGAACGTCGTTGGAGAGCTGTCACCAAGCTGGGTATGGAATCTATTCCAGCTATTGTTCGTGAGTTTAATGATTCACAAGCTGCATCCATCGCGTTGATTGAAAATCTTCAACGGGAAGGGTTAACTGCGATTGAAGAGGCTGTAGCTTACCAAAAGCTGATTGATCTACATCAGCTCACCCAGGAAAGCCTCGCTCAACGACTTGGCAAAAGCCAATCCACTATTGCTAACAAGATACGGCTGCTTCATCTACCGGAGAGAGTGAAGGAGGCTCTAATGGAACGGAAGGTATCCGAGCGTCATGCTCGTGCATTATTGTCATTAGAGACTGAAGAACTACAGTACAAGGTTTTAGATGAAGTCATTGCCAAGGAACTCAATGTGAAGCAGACAGAGGCACGAGTTGCCTTTTATAAACAAGTATCCACTAATAAGAAATCGAAGCGGATTTCCTTTACCAAGGATGTCCGGCTTGCGCTGAATACAATTCGTCAATCCATTGATATGGTGTCTGGCTCAGGCTTGGATATCAAGACCAAGGAATCTGATCATGAGGATCACTATGAGATTGTCATTCAAATTCCCAAACGTAAGTAAGGGATGAAGCGTACAGGCGGCAGCAATTGCCGCTTTTTCTGTCTAACGCCGAATAAAACCGCAGCATACTCAATTCTATTCTGAAATTGCCGTTATCCCTAAGATAAGGACTAAGTAACGTCTCCATAGAGCGTTTTGCAGGTATGGAGTGTAGCAGGATTCCGATTAAATTATGAGGTGAATGAAGTGTCAAAAATAATAGCCGTAGCCAATCAAAAGGGCGGAGTAGGCAAAACAACTACTTCCGTTAATTTGGGCGCCGGACTTGCTTCCCTCGGCAAAAGGGTATTGCTCGTGGATATCGACCCGCAAGGTAATACAACCAGCGGTGTGGGTATCAATAAGGCGGATGTGGCAAATTGTATTTATGATGTACTCATTAACGAGGTTGATCCTAGCGAAGCTATTGTCAGTACACAGGTTGAGGGATTAGATATAATTCCGGCAACCATTCAGTTAGCAGGCGCGGAAATTGAACTGGTGCCGACTATTTCTCGTGAGTTGAGATTAAAAAGATCGCTTCAACTCGTTAAGCATAATTATGATTATATACTAATTGATTGCCCACCATCGCTGGGTATTTTGACGCTCAATTCATTGACGGCTTCCGATTCAGTCATTATCCCAATCCAGTGTGAATATTACGCATTGGAAGGATTAAGTCAATTGTTGAATACCGTGCGATTAGTGCAAAAACATCTGAACACCTCATTGCAAATTGAAGGTGTGTTGTTAACCATGTTTGATGCTCGCACGAACTTGGGTATACAGGTGATTGAAGAAGTGAAAAAATATTTTCAAAGCAAGGTTTATCAGACGATTATTCCACGCAATGTGAGACTCAGCGAAGCACCTTCACATGGCCAGTCCATTATTACGTATGATCCCCGTTCCCGTGGGGCAGAGGTATATATTGAGTTGGCAAAGGAAGTGGTATCTTATGAGTAAACGGTTGGGAAAAGGACTTGATGCACTCATTCCCTCCCTTACGGTCAATGAAGAGGATAAGGTTGTTGACATTCCGCTGAGCCAGTTGCGTGCGAACCCGTACCAGCCTCGCAAAACGTTTGATGAAGAGTCCATTAAGGAATTAGCCGAGTCCATTCGTCAGCACGGTGTTATCCAACCTATTATTGCACGTAGTGTATTGCGAGGATATGAAATCATAGCCGGGGAAAGACGATTTCGGGCATCTCAATTTTGTGGGAATCCGACGATACCTGTGGTTGTTCGTAATTTTACGGATCAGCAGGTGATGGAGATTGCTCTGATTGAGAATTTGCAGCGTGAGAATTTGAATGCTATGGAAGTAGCAGTAGCTTATCAGGGATTAATGGATCAGTTTTCTTTAACTCAGGAAGAGTTGTCCATGAAAGTGGGGAAATCACGCTCTCATATTGCCAATTTCCTTCGCTTGCTCGCATTACCTGAAGAAGTTAAAGATCATGTTTCACGTGGAACATTGTCTATGGGACATGCTAGAGCTATTGTTGGCCTCAAAGATCCAGACATGGTGAAACAGTTAGCACAACAATGTATTGAACAGCAGTGGAGTGTTCGCGAGCTGGAGGAAGCCGTACAGCAGTTGGATCATAAGCCTGGTGAGGCGAAAGCCAAAGCAAAGGTACGAAAAAAGGACCCCTATATTGACCATATGGAAGAGTCCTTGCGTGAACGCTTTAAAACAACTGTGAAGATCAAGCACAATAAAGATAAAGGCAAAATTGAATTGAATTATTACAGTCAGCAGGATTTGGAAAGATTACTGGAGCTATTACAGTAGTTTGTTGAAATATGGACATGTCTCCTTGAGCAAAATGGAAAGTGAGATATGTCTTTGCTTTGTCTGGAATTGCAGGAATTAGAATGGTTTTGATGGATAAACTAATAGCCTTGTGTTATTTGTTTCGCTGTTCTCAAACGTATAAAATATAAGTATGCAGTAATATGATTTTTGGGGTAGAGGAGTAGAAGCAAGCATATGGCTGAATTGAATGGACTAATCATGGAACAGCTTGCCGGAATCGTTGCAGGGATCGTGCTTATTTTGCTCATCCTGTTGATTGTTATTATTGTGCAGGGTGCAAAGCTAAAGAATATGCGGCGAAAGTATGAAACCATGATGGCAGGCAGTGGTGTCGAGAATTTGGAAACACTGTTGATTGATTTGAAGGTACAGATGGATACGATTGAGGATGAGCAAGAAACCCATCGTGCAAGTATGAAATCACTACGTAGTAAACTGACAGGCTTGAAGGGACATATAGGCATCAAACGCTATAATGCCTTTGGTGAGAGAGGAAGCGATTTAAGCTTCTCTCTGGCTATTGTAGACGACAATCAGGATGGTATGGTATTAACCGGCATTTATAACCGAGATGGCTCATATGTGTATGCCAAGCCTCTAGAAGCGGGACAGTCCACCTATTCCTTATCACCTGAAGAAAAAGAAGCCGTCACTCTTGCGCAGCAAGCAGGACGGAACGGTAGTGCCACTCCTTAATCGCGGAGTATAGGCTGCCAGCAATGATATCTGATAATTTCATTACCAAATTTAGTCTTGTATTTTGCAGCACGAAGTATTCCATGAAGCCGCCGACGTTAACGATACCAGTCAAATGGATATCGCCGACCGGCGGTAATTCTTTATTTACACCTGCTCCAGGCTTGAGAGGACCATCTGAAACCTGAATGCATCCAACGCTGGAGGTTTGTCCAAGACATGCATCTATACCAATGATATAAGGCTGTTCATATCGGGCTTGTATGCCGTTCAGTGTCGTTTGCAGGTTCATGGCATGTACAGGCTCCTCTAATGTACCGTATAGGTTAAACAGAGGGCTTTTGTAGCGTGATAAATGCGTACCTACGAGCGGACCCAGACAATCTCCAGTAGAACGGTCAGTGCCGATGCAAATAATGACGATATTTTGCAGACTCGGTGCCTGATGCAGATGGAACAGTAGACGATGGATGATGGCTGATTGGATCCCGGGATCTGTGTGTGATATTTTTAAACTTAGGGGTTCTTGCCCCGGAATGAAGTCAGATGGATGAGTCATGGAATCTTCCTTTCGCTCTGTAGTGGAGTGTGAAGGTTACGCTCGCAGTACCTTGAGATAACAATTAGCCTGCGGGTAACATTTATGCTCAGGATAGTAGCTAGTATATGGATAAACTTATGCTTTTATACTCACAGGAAGTAGAATATTCATAGCCATATGTTTGAAGTCGGTAGATAAGCTTATATAGTGAGGATTTTGCAAAATCCTGATAGTAGGAAATAGAATTCGGGAAGCAGGAAGAGTAGTTCCCTTGTTTAAGGAGGAGTACAGCATGACCTTTATACATTGGTTGACCGATAATTTAGACACGGGTGACGTAGTGAAAGATGCAATTCACTGGAAGGATGCTGTATTGAAATGGCTTACCGATAGTGCGATGTGGTCGACCTTTTTGTTTGTAATTTTGAAAATCGCGATTATTTTTATCATCACACGTATCTTTATTCGAGTTATTAATAAAATTATAGATAAGTCAATGCAACAAAAGGGAGATAACGGCAGGTTTCGATTGAACACAAGGCGGTTAACAACTGTTGGGGAATTACTGAAAAACATAACCAATATTGTATTTAATTTCATTTTAATTATGCTGGTGCTATCGCAAATGGGCATTAATCTCGGCCCGCTGATTGCTGGAGCTGGAGTGCTTGGATTGGCCGTTGGTTTTGGGGCACAGAGCTTGGTTAAGGATGTAATTACCGGATTTTTCATTATTTTTGAGGATCAATTTGCCGTAGGAGACGTCATTCAGACAGGTACTTTCAAGGGTACAGTGGAAATGATCGGGCTGCGTACAACCAGACTGGTGAGCTGGAAAGGTGAGGTGTACATTTTACCGAATGGCTCAATTACAACGGTAACAAACTTCTCCATGTCCAACGCGTTGGCGGTAGTGGATGTGCCAATGAAGGCCGAGCGTAGCCTGGAGGAAGCAGTTGGCTTGGTAAAACAGGCAATCCAAGGCATTGAAGAATCCAATGTACAGATACTTAATATACCGGATGTGTTAGGGGTTCAGTCCATGACCACCTCAGAGTATATTGTGCGTGTTGTGGCAGAATGTATGCCGAATACAGGGGCCGTGGTAGAGCGTGATATTCAGAATAACATCAAGAAGGCTCTGGAGGATGAGGAACATCGTCAGGCAGCATTGGAGACGGCGGTAACCCTAGACAAAGAAGACGAACAAGGAAGAAAAGGGGGAGAGAAGGGTGGAGCGTAAGTCATTTGAACTAGGGGACATTGTACAGATGAAGAAGCCCCATCCGTGTGGAACGAATGAAATGGAAATTATCCGCATGGGGATGGATATTCGAATCAAATGTGTCGGTTGCCAGCATAGTGTGCTGATTCCGCGTGCCAAGTTCGAAAAAAACATGAAGAAAGTGCTGCGATCAAAGGCCAACGTCGACGAGCAAAACACAGAAGCAAATTGAGCCAAGAAAGATGAATGGCGATGAACCAGAATCAGCTTGCGTCACAGTTGCAATGATGATATAATTATCCTTGCTGCGGAAAGGTACCCAAGAGGTCTAAGGGGGCTGACTCGAAATCAGTTAGGCGTCGCAAGGCGTGCGTGGGTTCGACTCCCACTCTTTCCGCCACTAACTTCATTAAATAAACCAATCTCTTACGTCTGTGACGTAGGGGATTTTTTGTTTTTGGAATAAAAGGTCAACAGATTGTGATAAAGTGAAAAGCACTAAGATAAACCATGAGGGTAAAGGAAGAAACGATTACAAATCTATTGGGATGAATAAGGCGTTATAACAAAAAAATGCTCCTGACAGCGGGGAAATTATTGCCGTTAGGAGCACTCTTTTGTTATAGCTGGTTAGGCGGGTAATGATAGCGTTTTGTTTTTTTTGAGCCAGAGATCATCAGAAGGATCGCCGCAATCAAATGGAGAGCCCAGCCCACAAAGGGTATCCAGGCCAGCAAAGAAGTGAGTACTCCCCATACAGAGCCGTAGATCGCCTCCTGATTGCGTAACGATAGGATAAGTGTTACTGCATGCAGGATAAGCATAAATCCCAGAGCCGAGTAGCCGGTCCCCATGACAATAGCTCCCCCCACAATTGGTACGGCAAGCACCAATTCGAATATACCTGATATCCACTTTAATATTCGAGAATAGCTCATCTTTAAACCTCCGTAGATAGTAGGTCTTTGTACTTGGATATATTCTAGCAGAAGGAGCTCAATTAATCTGCATTTTACCAGGATATGCAAAAAGTCCGATAATGCAACAAAGGAGGACCACAAAGGTCCTCCATCGTAGGCGATACATTTTTAACAGGATACGATCTGTCCAATCACATCATGAAACTCGGTGTACTGACCAGCAATACCGTGTCGAAAAGACAGTGTCCTTTTACACAAACCTAACGCTTCTAATGCCCGGAATGGATCTCCTAACAGTTTGTCCGGCTACGTCGTCCAACGGAACCACACCTCTCTGTTGTATCGCCTAATCATAATATGGCCAGAACTCCTAAGAAATATACATTAGTGGACACGAGCTTTCGTTTTTTTCTTCCATTTGCGATTATGGTTGGTGGTCTCCGGAAAAGAGTCGCCTCTTTCCAGCGTTACTTGTTGCGGGTTTTGAATTTCAGTATGGAAGCTTTTTTCTCCGACCTCCATATATACGCCGTCGTTTGGGACGTTATCCCCTGGTTCGAACTCAGTCTTTTCACCCATATGGTGGCACCTCCTTAGATAAATGAATTTGGACTGCAACGGTTATTGTGCGCTGTCTTGAACAGAAACATGCGAAACCGGGTATACAGATAGTGAGTGAATCAAATGATTTCCTTTATATATGCGAAATTTTTGATGTTATATAAAATTGTATAAAGCTAATGATATGCAGTATATTTAGCTGTTTTAGGCTTATGTTTCGAATTTGTAGGTTGCATTCAGTTGTTGGATTTGGTAAACTGTTTTAGTGCGAGTTTAGGCTCGTTCCTTGCTCTCAACTGAGATTGAGGGCCTTATGTCCATAAGGAGGTGTAAAGAATGCGCAAATATGAAGCGATGTATATTATTCGTCCTGACATTGAACAAGAAGCTGTTCAAGCGACAGTCGATAAATTCCAAGGTATCATCTCTAACGGCGGTGGCGAAATTACGAGTCACGATGTAACTAAACGCCGTCTTGCGTATGAGATCAAGAAATTCCGTGATGGTTCTTTCGTTCTGGTAAACTTCACAGCAGAACCTGCTGTTGTTACTGAGCTTGAGCGTATCATGAAAATTTCTGACGAAGTAATTCGTTATCTCATTACGAACGACGTAGCTTAATTATTGTACGTGATTATGTAATGAACAACGCTCAAAGGAGGGGATTGGATTGTTGAACCGTGTCATTCTGATCGGTCGTTTGACCAAAGATCCAGAGCTGCGCTATACACCGTCTGGTGTAGCAGTAACCCAGTTCACCCTGGCTGTAGACCGTCCGTTTACGAGTCAAGGCGGCGAACGGGAAGCGGATTTCTTGCCGATCGTAACCTGGCGTCAGCTTGCTGAAACATGCGCTAACTATCTTCGCAAAGGTCGTTTAACGGCTGTTGAAGGCCGTGTTCAGGTGCGTAATTATGAGAACAATGAAGGAAAACGTGTATACGTGACTGAAATTGTAGCTGATAATGTGCGTTTCTTGGAATCTAACCGCGATGGCGGTGGCGGCAATAGCGGTGGAGCTGCGCGTGAGGAGTCTCCTTTCGGAGGCGGTAACAGCAATAGTGGACGCGGGAATAATAACTCGCGAAACAATCAGGATCCTTTTTCCGATGACGGAAAACCGATCGATATTTCGGATGATGATTTACCATTTTAATTGGGAAAGGACTGACAAAGAATGGGCTTCAGACAAAGAGAAGGCGGAGACGATAACAAAAGACCAGCTCGTCGTGGTGGTCGCAACAAACGTCGTAAAGTATGTTTCTTCACTGTGAACAAAATTACTCACATTGACTATAAAGATACAGACCTGCTTAAAAAATTCATCAGCGAACGTGGAAAAATTCTTCCTCGTCGTGTGACTGGAACAAGTGCGAAATATCAACGTATGTTGACAATCGCTGTTAAACGTTCCCGTCAAATCGCATTGCTTCCTTACACTACTGAATAGTAGTGGGTGGAAAAAAAGACGTTCCCGATCCCGGGAGCGTCTTTTTTCGTGATTTTTTATATTGACAACAAGTCCCATCTATTGTAACTTACTAATAATACAATCCATGTTTACCCATAAACGATAGTATACCTTTTAATGGCTTGTGAAATTGCAAGCTCCCCAACTCGCCAGAGTAAATATTTCGGCATTCTGAAATGTTATTTTATATTACATAGAGTCCTGTTTTTTGTCATTTTCCACAAGTAAAATTCATAAACTTTACATAAATAGATGTTTTGCATTTGTATATTACATAAAAAAAGATATTGACGTGATATTATTTTACACTTAAGATAAACCTTAATAAAAATGTAATGGTTGTTAGTACACAAAATTGACCAGAGGTCTAAAACACGCGTTTACGTTATTAGGACAGTAAGGAGGATGTGCAACTTCATTTTCAAACCTCAAGCTTTAACGAATCACCGCAGGAATGAGACAGGCTGTTAAATAAAGAACCGACTAAGGGGGATTAACAGGATGATGCAGACGAAGAAATGGGTTTCTTTGCTTATGATGCTTACGATCGTTGGTGTTCTGTTTGCAGGATGTAGCGGAGGTGCCAATGAGGCACAGCCACAGGAAGGCAATGCGGGCAATAAAACAGAGGGAAATGAAGCAAGTGCACCTGTTACAGAGGGCGTTATTAAAGCAACTGATCTGTCGCAAAATCCTCCGGGAGCGACGAATCGGAAAGATAACATTGTAGTAGGTATGACATCACCTAAAGGGGTATTCAACCCGCTATTCTGGCAAACAACTTATGATTTATATGTGGTCAGAACAGTATTTGATTCCTTCTTACAGGTGAAGGCAGATGGTACATATGAAAATAGTTTGGCTGACAAGGTTGATGTATCGCCGGATGGTCTAAAATATACATTCCATCTGAAACCAGGTGTGAAGTATAGTGATGGCACGCCAGTAACCGTGAAGGATTATGCTTTTGTCCTCAAGGTACTGCATGATCCGAATTATGATGGAGAAACGGATGTTTTATCTTTTAAGATTAAAGGCGGTAAAGAATATCACGATGGCAAGGCGAATGATATCTCGGGTATCAAGGTCATTGATGATAACACGGTAGAGGTAACGGTTACAGAAGCAACAGCGTATACAAAGGATTTTCTGGGTGAGCAATACTTTATGCCAGAAGCTTATTATGGAAAAGGATTCAAAAAGGGTAACCTGGACAGCATCAAGGCGCTTAATAATAAACCAATCGGTTCCGGGCAGTATGTGCTGAAAAGCTTCTCTCCGGGTCAGCAAGTCGTTCTTGAAGCGAATCCAAACTACTTCAAGGGCGCACCAAAGGTGAAATCAGTTATTTTTAAAACAACAACAGAAGAAACGAACCTGTCTATGCTGCAAACAGGTGAAACGGACATGGATAACATCACAGTTACGGAAGACAATGTAGAGGAATTAAAGGCGTTGGGCTTCTTGGACGTGAATATTATGCCAACGAACGGCTATGGATATATTGCGTTTAATCACAAGGAAAAGAAATTTCAGGACCCTAAAGTACGTCAGGCTTTAACTATTGGGTTAAACCGCAAGGAGATTGTGCAGGGTGTATATGGTCCATATGCGAATGTTATTAACATTCCACAATCTACAGAATCTTGGTCTTATACGGATGAAGGTATCAACAAATATGAATTTGATACAGCTAAGGCGAAGGCTTTGCTGGATGAAGCAGGCTGGAAGGTTGGTGCTGACGGAATCCGTGAAAAGGACGGCGAAAAGCTGACCATTAACTTCTCTGCAACTGCTGATAATCCAGTAGTAGAGGCCTTGCTGCCGATCATGTCCAATAACTACAAGGAACTGGGCATTAAGTTGACGTCCGAAACTCTAGATTTTAATGCCATTATGGATAAGAAGGATACGGGCAAGTTCGATATGTTCTTTGCGGCTTGGGGCTTAACTCCAGACCCGGATACAACGACTTTTATTACGAATGGTGCACAAAATGATATCGGCTATTCCAATAAGAAAGTCGATGAACTAACGCTTGCTGGTAAGCATGAGATGGATCAAGAGAAACGGAAACAGATTTACAAACAGCTCTATCAAGAGTTGAACAAGGATCTGCCAACTATTTTTATGTATCAACGCAGAGATATGTGGCCAGTTAATGGACGTGTAACCGGCTTAGAAATTACGCCATACAAAGATTTTGAATTCACTCTGCATAACGCTCAGATCGCTCAATAAGGGTTGCCAATCGTATGCTCAGCTCTCACGAGCTGGGCATATCACTTTATTCGTCTGGAGGAATGAATATGAAGCAGTACATTATTCGAAGACTGCTGCAACTCATCCCCACACTTATTGGCATATCCATTATCGTGTTTGCGATTTCAGCCATGGTGCCGGGTGATTATATTACAGCCAAGCAGAACCCGAATATGACGGCCGAAAAGGCGCAGCAGCTACGACATATCTACGGGCTGGATAAACCGGAATACCAACGCTATTTTATATGGGCCGGTAATATGTTAAAGGGGAATATGGGGGATTCATTACAGCATAAGCAGCCGGTAACGAAGGTCATTGGCAATTATGTATGGAACTCATTTATTATCGCTTTTTTTAGTCTTATTTTCAGCTGGTTGATTGCGGTTATTGCAGGGGTATTTTCAGCCAAGTTCCAATATTCGTTATTCGATAAGTTTGTCACATTATTTATTTTCTTATGTATGTCGCTGCCTTCATTTTTTATTGGTCTATTGGTCATCAAAATATTTGCCCTGGAGTGGGGAATTCTCCCGGTTGGGGGCATGACCACAGCAGGGATGGAGCCAGGCTCATGGGCTTATATGGTGGATGTTCTCAAGCATATGTTCCTGCCGACACTCGTACTTACGATGCTGAGCACAGGAAGCCTGACCCGGTATTTCCGTACAGGCATGTTGGAGGTCATTCGTCAGGATTATATTCGTACCGCACGCGCCAAAGGCTTGAAGGAACGGACAGTTATTTTCAAGCACGCACTGCGCAATGCACTGATTCCAGCCATCACACTACTCGGCTTCGAGCTTCCGGCCTTATTTGGTGGAGCGATGATTCTGGAGAAGGTATTTGTGTGGCCAGGTGTGGGTCAGGTTTATCTGGAGTCGATTAGTATGCGGGATTATCCGTTTATGTTGGGCTTCACGATTTTCTTAGCGTTACTTACGCTTATCGGTAATTTGCTCTCTGATGTATTGTATGGCATGGCAGATCCAAGAATTCGCTTGAAGTAGGAGGGATACTATTGTCCGCAGAAACAGTCACGATTGAAACGAATCAAAAGGCGGCGATCCGTCCTGAAGCGTCTCCATGGAGAATCGCCGTTCGCCGTTTTAACCAAAACCGTCTGGCTTTGGCTGGTCTCGTTATATTAATTCTGATGGTTGTCATTTGTAGTTTTGGACCGATGATTTCACCTTATCATTTAGATGATTACAGGCTAGCTGACAAAAATTTATCGCCTAATGCTAAGTACTGGCTCGGTACGGATAAGTTTGGTAGAGATATTTTGCTGCGAACAATGCTGGCTGGCCGTATTTCCTTGACGGTAGGGCTGGTCGCCACGTTTATTTCGGTCATGATCGGCGCAACGCTGGGTGCGCTGGCAGGGTTTTATCGTAAAGGCGTGGATACGGTTATTATGCGGATTGCCGATATTTTCATGGCACTCCCTACATTACCGCTGCTTATTATTTTAGGTGCTGTTCTGTCGGATTTGAAGGTCGATCCGTCGAATCGCATTTATTTTCTGATGCTCATTATCGGGGTCCTGAGCTGGACTAGCTTGTCCCGTCTGGTCAGAGGGCAGATTCTTACGCTGCGTGAACAGGAGTTCATGCAGGCGACGGAAGCGCTAGGCTTGAGAGACCGTCGCAAAATATTCCGGCATTTGCTGCCGAACACGATTCCTACCATTATTGTTACGGCTACGCTTGGAGTAGCGGGTGCGATTATTACAGAATCTGCGCTCAGCTACTTGGGAATCGGTGTTGTGCCGCCCACACCTTCGTGGGGGAATATGATATCGGCTGCGAATAACCTAATTGACTTCCGCAAACGGCCTTGGATATGGGTTCCACCGGGAATGTGTATTCTCATTACAGTTGTAGCGATTAACCTGATTGGCGACGGTTTGCGTGACGCACTAGACCCTAAAATGAAGAAGTAGGAGACGAACGTTTATGAAAAATGCTTTGATTGAATTTCGTAACCTGAAAACCCACTTTCATACCTCTAGCGGAACTGTCAAAGCGGTCAATGACGTCAGTTTTAAAATTCGTGAGGGTGAAACGCTCTGTGTGGTAGGGGAATCTGGCTGCGGTAAGAGTGTAACAGCGATGACGATGATGCGGCTGATTGATTCTCCCCACACCTCAGACGGTGAAATCTGGTTTGAGGGCAAAAACCTCTTAACGCTTAATAAAGGTCAAATGCAGCAGATTCGCGGCAATGACATTTCGATTATTTTTCAGGAGCCCATGTCTTCTCTGAATCCCGTGCTTACGATTGGGGAACAGATCACGGAGCCATTGCTGATGCATACATTAATGAGTAAAAAAGAAGCACATGCTCGGGCAATTGAGCTGATTAACCTGGTGGGGATTTCACGATCGGAAGAAATATTTCATTCCTATCCTCATGAATTGAGTGGCGGTATGCGCCAGCGGATCATGATTGCCATCGCATTAAGCTGTAATCCGAAGCTATTGATTGCCGATGAACCGACAACGGCACTGGATGTTACGATTCAGGCTCAGATTCTGGATTTAATGCGGGATTTGAAGGATAAGCTTAAAACGTCCATTATGCTCATCACGCACGACTTGGGCGTCGTGGCAGAAATGGCTGATTATGTGGTTGTTATGTATGCTGGAAACGTTATTGAAGAGGCTCCTGTTATTGAGCTATTTAAAAATCCACAACATCCATATACTCAAGGCTTATTAAAAGCGAAGCCCGTCATTAATCAGAAAATGGATCGACTGTATTCCATTCCAGGACAGGTTCCAAACCCGATTGAGCTGGGAGAAAATTGTCATTTTCATGATCGGTGCTCCCATTGTATGCAAATTTGCAAGGATCAGGCTCCTCCCTTGAATGAAAAGGAGAATGGTCATAAGGTTGCCTGCTGGCTATATGAGAAAGAAGGAGGGCAACGGATATGAGCGAGCCTTTGATTCAAGTGGAAGGGCTGAAAAAGTATTTCCCGATCACAGGCGGGATTTTTCAGCGTACTGTCGGACATGTGAAAGCAGTCGATGATGTATCCTTTAACATTCATAAGGGTGAATCCTTCGGTCTGGTAGGAGAATCGGGTTGCGGCAAAAGTACGATTGGACGAACAATTCTCAGATTGATGGATAAGACAGAGGGATCGGTACGATATAAAGGTGAAGACTTGCATGCGTTAAACAAAGAGCAGATTCGTGCGCTTCGTCCGAAGTTGCAAATCGTCTTTCAGGACCCTTTTAGCTCACTGAATCCGAGAATTAAGGTCGGTGAAGCCATTGGAGAGGCGTTGCTGGACCACGGGTTGATTGATCGTAGAGAGCTGCGGAAGAAGGTCAATGAAACGCTGAACATTTGCGGGCTGTCCTCGTATCACTATGATCGGTATCCGCATGAGTTCTCTGGCGGTCAGCGTCAGCGGATCGGGATTGCACGGGCTTTGATTTTGAATCCTGATTTTATTGTGGCTGACGAGCCGGTATCTGCTCTGGATGTGTCTATTCAGGCCCAGATCATTAATTTGTTAAGTGATTTGCAGCAGGAACGCCAATTGACCTATCTGTTCATCTCGCATGATCTAAGTGTAGTCGAGCATCTTTGTAGCCGGATTGGTGTGATGTATCTGGGTTCAATGGTAGAGCTTTCCTCCAAGGAGGAACTGTTCAGTAATCCACTTCATCCGTACACGAAGGCGCTGCTATCGGCAGTACCGATTCCCGATCCCACGATCAAGAGACAACGGATTGTGTTGAAAGGAGACATCCCATCTCCGGCCAATCCGCCTTCAGGATGCAAGTTTCATACACGTTGTCCTATGGCAGAAGCGCGTTGTAAAACAGAGACTCCAGTATATCGAGATGCGGGCGATCACCATTTCGTAGCCTGTCACTTTGCCTAAAACATATAATTAGGAAGCAAAATATCCGTCATCCTGAAAGCAGGATTGACGGATATTTTGGCGTGGAATAAAAAAGGTAAAAAAATTGTATCTTTTTTTCGAAAAATTGCAGACAAAATGGATTTTTCATCGTCTAATAGAGTATGGAGGTTATTACGATGATGAAAAAACACTGGATACGTTGGGCTATTGTCGTCCCGTTACTTATTATATTGATTTTTATTACACTTGGACCCCGCCTGTTGATCGGAAAGCCGAATGTGGATGCAGAGGCAGCGGTGCTGATGGACATGCATACTGGGGAATTGCTGATGGATGTGAACGGTGATACACCTATGCCTTCCGCAAATATGTCCAAGCTCATGACCGAGCTATTGGTGCTGGAGGATATTCGGGCCGGACGGTTAGGTTGGAATGATGAAGTGCGAATTAGCCGTTACGCGAGTACGGTGGGTGGTGTAAATCTATCTCTTCGGTATGGTGAAAGGATGACCGTATCCGAGTTGTTCCAGAGTATGGTTGTGTATTCAGCGAATGATGCCGCTGTCGCGTTAGCCGAGCGTTCAGCAGGGAATGAATCAGCTTTTGTGAAGCGTATGAATGGAAAAGCTGCCCAAATAGGGTTGTCATCCGATAGTCGCTTCAGCAATGCCTCGGGGGCAGGTCAGAGTGAATTGGGGCCCAATCACCCTGAGGATATTCGGGGCGAAACGAAAATGACAGCAAGCGACACGGCGAAGTTGGCCTCCTATTTAATTACGTCACACCCGGAGATTTTGAGAACGTCCAGCCGTACGCAGATGGAGTTGAAGGATAAAGGCATCTACATTAGTAATACGAACTGGATGCTGCCTTCCTTGGCTGGACCGTACTCTTACGCAGGAACAGACGGACTGAAAGCAGGGTACACAAGCGATGCTGGATACTGCTTCACGGGTACCGCTGAGCAGCATGGAAGACGGCTAGTTGCTGTGGTGCTGGGTGCACCGAGCAAGGAAGAGCGTTTTGAGCAGACACGGAAGTTGTTCGATTATGGTTTTTCCCTGTCGACTTCTTTCCCGGTGAGACTGCAAAATTTAGTGAAACTGGCTCCACATTAAGGCAAAAAATGACTTTGAAAGCTACATAGGATACGGATATAAACATGAATTGGGGCTTTGACCGTGAGGTCGAAGCCTTTTTTGGTATGAATTCGAGGAGCTGACCACGCCATGACACTTTTGACAACAAGGTAGTAGACCTTTTATGCTTTGAGGGGAAGTTTCAGCTTCATGTGGGACCAATTTGGTTTAATGAAGAGATGGGATTTGTGACGGAAAGAAGGAAGGTACCGGTTATGGAGAGAAGACATAGGAGAAGGACCCGTGGAAAGACCAAAAAGAAAAAGAGGTTTACCGCTCTATATATTTCATGTATTGTTTTACTTTTGATTGCATTGGGAGGCTACCTGTTCCGCAAACAGCTGACACTGGTGGCTTTTGACTGGTTTGTATCACCGACGTTGGAAAGCAAGCTGGAGAAATCCTATCAGCCCCGACAATCCGGGGAACAGCAGCAGCAAGAGACAGTAGCTTACCGTAAGGAACCTTTTTCGGTGCTGTTATTGGGTACGGATCAAAGGCCCAATGAAAAGGCGCGTGGTCGCTCGGATACGGTTATGTATGCGGTAGTACGGCCCGCGGAATCGCGTGTGCTTTTGGTTTCCATTCCAAGGGATACGTACGTACAGATTGCCGGACATGATTCGAATCGCGATGGCGAGGATGATTTTGATAAGTTGGGGCATGCTTATGCGTTCGGAGGCGAAGATATGTCCATGGCTACAGTAGAGAAGTTGATGGAGCATAAGGCCGATTATTATGCTACGATTAATTTCCAGGGTATTCAGGATGCGGTGAATGCAGTGGGTGGAGTTGTGCTTCCAATCGACAAGCCCATTGAGAATAAGAATCCGCTGCATATCAAGTTCCGTATTGAGGCGGGCAAGCCGCTTTATAATGGTGAGGAAGCCATGTATTATGTTAGATATCGGGAAGATAGCGACTTCAATCGTACCAAACGGCAGCAAATTTTCCTGAACGCTATGGCGGATAAGCTGCTGAATATCAACGGAATTACCAAGATTCCAGAGTTGCTCGATATTATGGGAGCCAATTTCAAAACCGACATGGAACCTACTTTTATTACTGGGCTTGGCAAGCAGGCTATTTCACAGGGGAATCCGCAAATTTCAAGTTTTACGATTACGGGGGAAGGGTTCAAGAAGAAGGGCCTGTATTATGACCGGGCTAATGAACAGGAACTTGAATATGCCAGACTCATAATTGCCAACTGGCTAGATTCCGATACAACCCCGCAGACGCTGAGGCTTCCCGACAAGCAGGACATTCAGTGAATAATCAATTGATTTATATTTGATTTTGAGGGGGATTCGTTTCTCATGAATATCGCTTTTTTCTTGCTTCCCAAACAGGAAGTTGCTTGTGTAACGGCGGATGCTACTTTACGGCAAACGTTGGAACGGATGGAATATCACCGTTTTACAGCGGTTCCTATTTTAGATAAGGAAGGTAGATATACAGGTACGGTTACAGAAGGTGATCTGTTGTGGCATATGAAAGAGTCCGAGGGGAAAATCACCTTTGAAAACGCTTCTAAGTTTATGCTTAAGGACGTTCCGTTGCGGGTTACGATGAAGCCCGTGTCCATTGATGCTAACATGGAGGATTTAATCAATTTGGCTAAGGTACAGAACTTTGTGCCCGTTGTAGATGATATGGAACGGTTTATTGGCATTGTACGTCGGAGCCAGATTATTGAGTATTGTGAAAAATTTGTATCCAGAGAATCGCTTAATACTTCAAGCTAAAATAAGCAACAAAGCTGCTCCGAAAATAACAATTTACCCTATGGGGTAACAGTTATTTTCAGAATAGGATATGCTATAATGGAGAATAAAGCTTTTTCAGAGGGGTGTGACTCTTCATCATATGCCTAAAGAAATGGATGTAGTTAAACGAGCCAAGGTTATTGAATGGCTTAAAACAGAGGTGCTGGACCAAGTCTCCCGTTTGTTTAAGGCAATGTGGGAAGGCAGTACAGCCCGCATTGGTGATTGCTTGGCGAGCTTAGTGATGAGCAGTTATATTTTGGGGAGGCGCCTTGGAGTGTCTTACCGTGAATTGGATGATCTACTCATCGACAAGCTAAGAAAGCACAGAAAAGAAGGACACCAGCTGGAGGATTGGTATCAGGACATTTCCGCACTGGAAGAACATATGCGTAAGAGGTGAAAACGTTGAAATTCCGCTTGGCAACTGTAGCATGGAGCGTCATTTATTTGCTTCTGCTGCTGACTCTATTGACACCATTAAGAATCATTACCGTATTTTTACTGATTGTGCCTGGCGCTGTATTGTTTTCATCGCTGCCTTTCAAAGGATTTCTGGTCCACGTCATACCGGTGCTGCTCATTATAGCGCTACTCGATGTGTATTCGCTGCTCCCTGCGATTTATTTTCTGATTCCTTCAATCATGATGGGACGGATATATAAAAAGGGAGGACCTGCTTTTCAGGTGTTAATGACCGGAATGGGCATTATTTTAGCCGAGTTGTTGGTTGTTCTGTTTATCGCCACGTATTCCTTTGGGTTTGATCTTGCACAGTATCTTCGTGATCAGGCTGCGATATCGGCAAGTATTGTACAGCAGGTTTTGAGTGCTAATCCGATGTTTTCAAACATGAATTGGACGGCAGAGGATACGCAGAAACTCGGCACAATGCTGATTGGAAAAATTCCGTATGTGCTGATCGTGACCTCGTTCATATTGGCAGTGATTACGCACGCTTTGGCACGTCCGGCATTGAGCAGTCTCGATGTACCAGTACGCAAAATGAAGCCTGCCCGCGAGTGGAGGCTACCGCGCGCGCTGATCTGGTATTATCTGCTGGCAATTGTAATTGAATGGATAGCAGGGTCTTCCGATAGCGGCTGGATTCAAATGGTCTCCATTAGTATGCTGCCGCTGATTCATGCATGTTTTATTATCCAGACAATTGGTTTTGTATACTTCTGGACGCATAGCCGTAAAATGAGCCCGGTGATTGCGTTGCTGCTGTCGCTCGTCGTTCTGGTGTTCCAGCCGCTCCGCATTATAGGTATTATTGATTTGGCCTTTCCGCTGCGTGAAGCTATTACAAGATCAAAGAAATAGGGTGAACAGTCATGCCTAAATTTCTACAAAAACGCTGGCACGGCTATCAGACGGTCTGGGCGTTTTTGCTGCTGCTGGTCCTTGTCATATGTATTTCCATGTACAACTGGGAACTGGGTGTGATAGGACTGTTGCTGTCATTCTTGCTCGGCGGGCTGATGCTGAAGACGGAATTGGATTTTCGTCGGGAACTGAATCAATATATCAGCGGTCTTTCCTTCCGGATCAAGCGGGTGGAAGGGGAAGCGATTAGCACATTGCCGTTCGGCATCATTTTATACAGTGAAAATCGAACGGTAGAATGGCACAATCGGTTTGCCGGGGAGATGTTTGAGGAGCAATCGCTGATTGGTGAGTCTCTTCATGATTTGTTTCCTCAACTCGCAGGTGCCCTAAGCACCAAAAAGGAAACAAAGGAGCCTGCTCGTGAGCTGAAGGTGGAGCTACAGCATGATGAGCGTCATTATCAGTTTCTGATCGTGCCCGATGAGCGTCTGATATATTTGTATGAAGTAACGGATTTGGCGGTGCTACGCAAGCAGTATGAAAACGAGCGATTGGCGCTCGGTATCGTCATGCTCGATAATATGGACGAGGCTGCTCAGGGGATGGACGATCAGCAACGCACCGCGCTTATTGCGAAGGTGTCAAGCGAGATTACATCTTGGGCTAATCAGTACAATATTTATTTGCGCCGATTATCTTCTGAGCGTTATCTCATTATGCTGAATCATAAAGCGCTCCAGGAGCTGGAGCAAAGTCGATTCGTCATTCTGGATACCGTAAGGGAAATGACGGCGGATTTGAAAGTACCGATGACACTGAGTATTGGCTTGTCCTTCGGTGCAGAGAGCATCAAGGAGCTAGGCGAGCTGGCCCAATCCAGTCTGGATATGGCGCTTGGACGTGGGGGCGATCAGGCAGCAGTGAAGGCGGGACAACGCCTGTCCTTCTACGGAGGCAAGTCCAATGCTGTCGAGAAGCGTACCAGAGTGCGTGCCCGAGTGATTGCACATGCGTTGCGTGATCTGATGCAGGAGAGTGACCGCGTCCTGATCATGGGACACAAAATACCGGACATGGATGCGGTGGGAGCCGCCATCGGTGTGTGGAAGGCTGCGGCACTTTACAATGTAGAGGCACATATCGTACTCGATAAATCCAATCCGTCTATCGACCGAATGATGGAGCAGGTAAACAAGGATGAGAATCTATCGCAAGCGCTCTTGACGCCAGAGCAGTCGCTCCAGCTGATGACTGAGCACAGTCTGCTGGTCGTGGTGGACACGCACAAGGCCTCCATGACGATTGAGCCGCGTCTGGTGCAAACGGCCAGTCGGGTGGTGGTTGTCGACCATCATCGTCGGGGCGAGGAATTTATTAATGATTCGGTTCTGATCTACTTGGAGCCCTATGCGTCATCGGCCTGTGAGCTGGTGACCGAGCTGCTGCAATATATTCATGAGAAGGTCCAACTGACACCGCTGGAGGCAACATCACTGCTGGCAGGGATTACGGTGGATACCAAGCATTTTTCCCTGCATACAGGCTCGCGTACATTCGAGGCAGCCGGCTTTTTACGCCGTAGCGGAGCAGATACTGTTATGATCCAGCGCATGTTAAAAGAGGACCTGGATGAATATATTGCTAAGGCGGAAATTATTAAGCATGCTAAAATGATATATGGGCATATCGCAATTGCGGTAACTGAGCCCGGACAGAAAATACCGCAGCTCCTGATTGCTCAGGTGGCGGATTCATTACTCAATATGACGGATGTACTGGCCTCCTTTGTGGTCAGTGAACGTCCTGACGGCCTGGTGGGGATCAGCGCCCGTTCACTCGGACGCATGAACGTACAGGTCGTCATGGAACGGCTAGGCGGCGGAGGACATCTGACGAATGCGGCGGTTCAGCTGGATTGCCCGCTGGAGGAAGCTAAGCGCAGAGTGGTCGACGTGCTGGCCGAAATTGATGGGGAAGAGGGGTTATTTGAATGAAAGTGATATTCATTAAAGATATGAAGGGCCAAGGCAAGAAGGGGCAAATTAAGGAAGTGTCGGACGGTTATGCAGCGAATTTCCTGTTGCCGCGTGGTGTTGCCCGTCCAGCGACAGAAGGAAATATGAAGACGCTGGAAAACCAGAATGCTGCTGAGGAAAAGCGCAAGCAAGAGGAAAAGGAAGAGGCGCAAGCGCTCGGCAAAAAGCTGGAAGAGACAACGGTTCAGCTCAAGGCGAAGGCTGGTGAAGGTGGACGACTGTTCGGCGCGATTACAAGCAAGCAAATCGCGGAGGCAGTAGCTAAAACTGGTATCAAGCTGGACAAACGCAAAATTGAGCTGGAAGAACCGATTCGTACGTTGGGCGTGACTCAAATGACCGTTAAGCTTCATCCTGAGGTCAAAGCTACGCTGAAAGTACAGGTGACTGAAGAATAATTATGGGCGGCGAATTTTTTGATCGGATTCCTCCGCAAAATCTGGAGGCTGAACAGGCGGTTATCGGGTCTATTTTGCTCCAGTCTGAAGCACTGATTACCGCAATGGAGCGGGTGCAGACCGAGGACTTTTATGATAAGGCTCATCAGATGATTTACGAAGCAATGATTGAGCTGGGTGAATCCGGACAGCCGATTGACTTGGTTACGCTGACCTCGAAAATTCAGGACAAGGGACAGCTAGAGGATATCGGTGGTGTCAGTTATCTGGCGAAGCTGGCTCACGGGGTGCCAACAGCGGCTAACGTAGATTACTATGCCCAGATCATTGAAGAAAAAGCGATGCTTCGTCGCTTGATTCGTGCAGCTACGCAGATTGTGAGCGAAGGCTATAGCAGTGGCGAGGATGTCGCTGGTATGCTGAGCGATGCTGAGCGCAAGATTATGGAGATATCCAACGGGCGCTCAGGTAGTGGTTTTATTGCCATCCGCGATGTCGTGATGGAAGTGTTTGACCGCGTTGAATTGCTGCATCAGAACAAGGGCAATACGACTGGGATTCCGTCCGGGTTTGTTGATTTGGACAAGATGACGGCGGGGTTCCAGCGCAATGACTTGATCATTGTGGCCGCCCGTCCATCCGTAGGTAAAACAGCGTTTGCTCTGAATATTGCGCAAAACGTTGCGGTTCGGGCAAAGGAGACAGTAGCCATCTTCAGTCTGGAGATGTCGGCCGCTCAGCTCGTGCAGCGGATGATTTGTGCCGAGGCCAATCTGGACGCGAACGTCATGCGGACAGGTGAGTTTAAAGGCGACGACGATTGGGCGAAGCTGACGATGGGCATTGCAGCCTTGTCAGAGGCGGAAATCTATATCGATGATACACCCGGCATCACTGTGGCGGATATCCGTGCCAAATGCCGCCGTCTCAAGGCGGAAAAGGGACTGGGTATGATCGTAATCGACTACTTGCAGCTTATTCACGGACGAGGCAAAGCAGGCGAGAACCGGCAGCAGGAGGTATCTGAAATCTCACGGACATTGAAGCAAATCGCTCGTGAACTTGAAGTGCCTGTAATTGCCCTCTCCCAGCTGAGCCGGGGTGTGGAGCAGCGTCAAGACAAGCGGCCGATGATGAGTGACTTGCGGGAATCGGGTTCTATCGAGCAGGATGCTGATATCGTGGCGTTTCTGTACCGGGATGATTACTATAATCAGGAAACAGAAAAGAAGAATATTATTGAGATTATCATTGCCAAGCAGCGTAACGGCCCGGTCGGTACGGTAGAGTTGGTCTTTCTCAAAAATTATAATAAATTCGCTAATTACGAGCGTGCCCATTCGGATGCGTTCGCCGGATAACATATTAGTATCATTAAAAAAGGCTCTTTCGACGCGGATTTCGCGATCTCGAAGGGGTCCTTTTTTATAGAATTCACATATTTTCATATAAGGAATGAAACTCTCAATTACGAACAATACTATTTTCATGTAATATAATGTTCGCTTTTTATTTGACTTTAAAAAATGGTGCTGTTACACTTATAGTGCTGCTTCAACGCAGTGGGGAGAACATTACGCCCGGGGCTTTCCGAACCTACGGAATGTCTGCGACGGACGTTTTTTCCTGCTGTCCGAGAGCGCTCCATATCTGCTCGCTCAGGCGGTTGAAGTCGGATATGCGTAGTGTGTCAGCTCAAAATCAGAGTGTCTGTGGGCACTCCACGGAGGAATGAAACATGTCAACTGTAGTCGTTGTGGGAACACAATGGGGAGACGAAGGCAAAGGTAAAATCACGGACTATCTGGCGGAAAGCGCTGAAGTAGTGGCCCGTTACCAAGGCGGAAACAATGCTGGTCATACGATTCTCATTGACGGTAAAAAGTACAAGCTGAGCCTGATTCCATCCGGCGTTTTTTATGAAGATAAAAAGTGTGTTATTGGCAACGGCATGGTCGTAAATCCAGCCGCTCTTATTGAAGAAATTACTTACATTCATGATAATGGTTTTTCCACAAAAAATCTGGTTATTAGCGACCGTGCACATGTGATTATGCCGTACCATATGACGCTGGATGTGCTGGAAGAAGACCGCAAGGGTCCTAACAAAATTGGTACTACCCGTAAAGGGATCGGCCCTGCTTATATGGATAAAGCTGCACGTAACGGTATTCGTATTGCTGATTTGCTGGATGCAGAGGAATTCGAAAAGAAGCTGCGCCATCAAACGAAAGAAAAAAATCAAGTGATTGAGCAAGTATATGGCGGCGAGCCATTGGATGTAGAAGCAATACTAAAACAGTATCTGGAATATGCTGAATTTATCCGTCCTTATGTAGGAGATACATCTGTCGTGTTGAATGATGCAATTGACGCAAATCAAAAGGTACTGTTTGAAGGTGCGCAAGGCGTTATGCTTGATATCGACCAAGGTACGTATCCTTACGTTACGTCCTCCAACCCGTCGGCTGGCGGCGTATGTATTGGTTCCGGTGTGGGTCCATCCAAGATTCAACAAGTCATCGGTGTAGCTAAATCGTATACAACTCGTGTTGGCGATGGACCCTTCCCAACTGAGCTGAACGATGAAGTCGGCGATTACATTCGTGAAACAGGTCATGAGTACGGTACGGTTACAGGTCGTGCTCGTCGTGTAGGCTGGTTTGACAGCGTCGTTGTGCGCCATGCCCGTCGTGTCAGTGGATTAACGGGTCTTTCCCTGAACTCGCTGGACGTATTGACTGGCCTGAAAACGGTGAAAATTTGCACAGGTTACAAGTACCGCGGTGAGGTGATTACGCATTATCCGGCTAGCCTGAAAATGCTGGCGGAGTGCGAAGCGGTATATGAAGAAATGCCAGGTTGGAGCGAAGACATCACTGGCGTGAAAACGCTGGAGGAACTGCCTGAGACTACACGCAATTACGTACAACGCGTGTCTGATCTGACAGGTATCCCAATTGCTATTTTCTCGGTTGGGCGTAATCGTGATCAAACGAATCAGGTGCTTCCGATTTATTTGTAGGACAAGAATGATATAGCTATTAATACATGTTCAAAGAGAGAGGCTGTTAGCAGCCTCTCTCTTTTTTTATTCTGTGAAGTGTTAAATGGTATCTTTCCCTTTACATAATCTTATCTTCCTTGTCGATTTGTGATAACAAACCCTCTCTATAATCCAAATAGAAAAGAGATTTGGACGTCTAGACGTCTTGAGAGGGATGAATTATGAACTGGTATCTTCGCTCACTCGGCACACGCAAAATTGTTGAATTTTTCGTGCTTATCATTTTCGTCATCTTTTTCCTGGGGCCTCTGACCAATCTCCTCCTCTTGGCGGTTTCAGGAAAATGGCAGTATCCTGCACCGCTCCCGCAGAGCTTGTCACTGGAATGGTGGAAGTTTGTACTTACCCAGGATGATGTAGTCAGCTCGATTTCCCTATCCTTCCTGATTGCGATTACCGTTACGGTCTGCTCCATTATCGTATGTATTCCTGCTGCTTATGCCTTTGCACGAATTTCTTTCCCGCTCAGTAAGTGGTTCCTTTTCTCATTCCTGCTTACGCATGCTTTTCCGAAAATGGGTTTGTATGTGTCCATTGCCGTGCTATTCTACCAATTCGGTTTGATGAACACTTTTGCAGGCATTGTGCTCATCCATATGGTAAACACACTCATGTATATGACCTGGATTCCATCCTCTGCCTTCCGCAGCGTACATCGCGCACAGGAGGAGTCGGCGCGGGATGCTGGAGCCGGACCCTTTCGGGTGTTTTGGAAAATCACCTTTCCTATGGCGCTGCCCGGCATTGTGGTCGCCTCCATCTTTACTTTTCTTGCTTCACTGGATGAAGCACAAGGGACACTCCTTGTCGGAACGCCGGACTATAAAACAATGCCAGTCATCATGTATTCCATCATTGCTGATTATCCGAGCACAACAGGTGCTGTTTTCTCAGTCATTCTAACCCTGCCAACGATCATTCTGCTTTTGGCAGCCAAGCGTTTTGTAAGTGCCGATGTACTGGCAGGCGGATTTCAGGTGAAATAACGTAATTGGTCAAAAGAGGAGTTTGCAAAATCCTGAAAAAGGAGCCTAAGCTAATGCCCATTCAATTATCCATTCAAGAGTTAACCAAGCGCTTCAAGACAGGAGACGGAGTCAAAGGCATTTCACTTGACGTGATGAAGGGAGAGCTGGTGACACTGCTGGGACCTTCCGGCTGTGGTAAAACAACCGTGCTTCGCTCCATTGGCGGTTTTTTGGACCCGGACAGTGGCGACATTCAGATTCAGGGTAAAAGCGTACTCAAGCTGCCGCCCGAAAAACGTCCGACGGCTATGGTATTCCAAAGCTATAATTTGTGGCCGCATATGACCGTGTATGACAACCTGGCTTTCGGGTTGAAGATTCGAAAGGTGAAGAAGACAGAAATTGACCGTCAGGTGAAGGAAGCGCTAGCGCTGGTTCGGCTAGAGAGCGCAGAGCGTAAAACGCCGGGACAGCTCTCGGGAGGTCAGCAGCAGCGGGTAGCACTCGCTCGGGCTTTGCTGCTAAAGCCTGATGTATTGCTGCTGGACGAGCCTTTTTCCGCGCTTGATGCCAAATTGCGCATGGAGATGAGAGAGGAGCTGCGTGATATTCAGACCCAGACAGGAATGACGATGGTGTTCGTCACCCATGATCAGGAGGAGGCGCTGTCCATTTCCGACCGAATCGTCGTTATGAATGCGGGCCGGATTGAGCAACTTTCTTCGCCGCAGGAGATTTATGACAAGCCACAGTCCCTTTTTGTAGCGGGTTTTATTGGCCGTATCAATTTATTAAAGGGGGTGAGCACAGGTCGCAGTGTCTCTGTGAGCGGAATACCGTTTGTACAAGAGCATGAATACACAGGTGAATCCATGGTTGGTGTAAGACCAGAGGATATTGTTCTGACGACGGAAGAAAATGGTTCTCTAGCCGGAACAATCAGACAAGTGATGATTCTAGGGCATTATGCGGAAGTTTCGCTGGATAGCGGTACCCATCATCTGAAAATGTTTGTGCCGCGTGAACGAGCGGCCGAGCTGCGCAGTGGAGAGCACATCAGATTCAGCTTCAGTAAAATAGTTACTTTTCCAGCAGCACAGTGAAGATTCACGATCAACCTCTATATCGCATCAATGTCCGTCACGAACGCATCATCTGATGATGCTGCGAACTTGTGCAACTATCTAAAGGAGGCAACAACGTGTTTGGGAAAAAGAATATGGGTCTGGTTTTGGCAGGGGTACTTAGTTTATCGTTGTTGGCTGGTTGTGGTAACGGCGGTAATGCCGCCACGGCTACAGGGGAAGCCAAGTCTACAAAAGCGGGGGCCGCTACGGGAACGACGGAAATTTCCTTGTACACTGGAGGGTCTCTGAACGTCAAAGAGCTGTGGGAAACGTTAATCAAGGACTTTGAAGCTAAAAATGATCACGTTAAGGTCAAACTGGTGTATTTGCCAGCAGGGACCGGAGGCGCATCTACACTGGATCGCCTGATTGCAGCCAAGAAAAGCGGGCAAACCGATACAGATATCGACCTGTACGAAGGCAGTCTGGATGACATCACCAAGGGGGTAGGCGAGAAACTGTGGGAAACGGTTGACGCTGCCAAGGTTCCAAATTTGAAGAATGTGGATGAAACATATCTCAAGCAAGTCAACAATCAGGCCATTCCATATCGTGCCTCTTCGGTTGTCCTTGCCTATAACAGTGCAAAAGTAGCGACGCCTCCGAAAACAGCCGACGAGCTGTACACGTGGATTCGCCAGCATCCAGGCAAGTTTGCTTATAACGATCCGTCTACGGGTGGGTCAGGCAGCTCGTTTGTGAACACGGTGATCTATAATTTCCTTCCGCCAGAGGCGATGAACAGTGATGATCCGGCAAATATGAAGAAATGGGATCAAGGCTTCTCACTGCTTAAGGAGCTGGGCCCTTCAATGTACCAAAAAGGAGTCTATCCTAAGAAGAACCAAGGCACGCTTGATATTTTGGCGAGTGGAGAGGTTGATATGGTTCCAGCCTGGTCTGATATGGCACTCGAGCAGCTGGCTAAAGGGCTGCTTCCGGACACGGTGAAGCTGACACAGATCGATCCTGCTTTTACAGGGGGACCCTCTTATCTGATGGTTCCTTCGCTCTCCTCCAAAAAAGAAGCCACTCAGGAATTCTTGAATTATATACTGACGCCTGAAGCGCAAACGGTGGTTATTAATAAAATGTACGGCTACCCGGGGATTAAGTGGAATCTGATGCCAACGGAGCTGCAGGAGAAATTCAACAGTGTATCTTCTGGATACCGCAGCTTTAACAGCGGAGAGCTTCAGCAGGAAATTTACAAACGCTGGCAAAGTGAAGTAGCGGGCGGTTGATCATGAGTTCATTGTCCAAAAGGGGGATGCTGGGGCTTGCCCTGGTCATCCCGTCTTTTCTCATTTTGCTGGTCGTCGTTATTATTCCGATTCTTTATGCCGTGAAGGAAAGCTTGATTGATCAATATGGAACGGGCTACGGGCTGGCCAACTATATTCGGCTGTTCACGGAACCTGCCATGCGTAGAAATATCATGTATACCATTAGTGTCACGCTAGTCTCGACGGCCCTTACTCTGGTCATCAGCTATGCTTTGGCGATTTATCTGAGATTCGGCAAAGGGGTTGTCGTGAAGTGGATAGGCCGGTTGTATTTTATTCCGATGTTTGTTCCCGGTGTAATTGCAACGTATGCGATCATTACCATGTATGGCAATCACGGTTGGGCTGCACGTCTTTTGCTGCCGCTTGGAATTGAAACGATCCCGAGGATTATTTATGACTACAAGGGTCTGGTGCTGGCTAATTTGTGGTTCAACATTCCGTTCGCAACCATGCTGCTCAGCTCGGCACTTGCCAGCATTCCAAACGCTGTCGTCGAAAGTGCCAGAGATGCTGGAGCCAGCACGATGCAGCTGTTTGGTCGCTTTATTTTACCCCTTTCCTATAAAACGATGTGGGTTGCGGTGACCTTCATTTTCATGGGAATCATGGGCAGCTTTACGGCTCCCTTCCTGATCGGTGCCAACTCACCACAAGTGTTGGGTGTTGCGATGCAGCAGGTGTTTTCCAGCTATCAGGAGACGCATACGGCCAGCGCAATGGCAGTGTTTATGTTTTTACTGTGTTCCTTTATGGGCTACTTTTATATTCGAACAATGGTGAAGGATGCGGATGCCAGCTAGACCGTCGTTATACACTAAGGAGGTTACAGGGATGAACAGCCAAGCAGAGGTGCAAATTACCGGGTTTAGTGGGCGAGTGTGGGAAAAGGATTTGCTGGATTGCGGTTATCGAATCGCCTTACACAAGGCTGAGGTTGAACTCAGTCCGGGAAACGGATTCCGGTTTAGATTCTCCATGCCAGAAGACGGATACGCGGAGCTTGATCTGTTCGCCAGATCAGACAGTGACTGGGCTGCGGCAGATCGAGAATCTGCCTTCGTACGTCTCTATCTGAATGAAGCCTATAATCAAGATGTCATTTTGTACTATGGTAGCAGTCAGGGAGTGTACACCCGTTTGTTGGGATATCTAAAAGAAGGCGATTACGAGGTCTATGCCGAATTTCGCGAACTGGAATCGGCTCCGCTTGTATCTCGAGCATGGATCGACGGGGTTGAACTGCGCTGCGTGGCTGATTCCTCTCCAAGATCGCTGATTTATCGCCATACCCCGCTTTTATATGGCCGTAATCTGTCACATCCTTATGAGAATCGCTTTACGGATACACCGCTTGTTTTGTTCTATTCCATAGAAGTGAACGATGGGAAGACGGTCATCGAATACCAGATGATGTTCAGCCATGAAGATGAGGGAACGCCCGCGCCGCTGCTTATGAGCAAATGGGGAAGAACCACCGATATCGAATGGATGTACCGCGTCGAGCTAGATGCAGGGGGCAATGTTCTGGAAGCTGTTTTCCAGGGGGCGCATCATATTACGACTGCGTTTAATGGCAGTTATGATCTGGGTGGCCATCCTGTTCTCCAATCCGCAACAACCAATGGAAACTTTAAGGATGACATTTCATCGGACTATCGTTTTATGCTGCCGCCTGCTTTCCAGTGGAAACCAGAGGAAGAGCCGCGTGAGGCGGTCATGAGCCGTTTTCCTTTTGCCTATCAGGTCACTGGGTGGGAGATGGAACGTCAGCAGGAGCTGGAAATGCCGTCACAAGCGTCTTCCATTGCACTTGCACACCAGCGTAGCTATGTGTTTATCCAGACTTCCAAACGTCCCTTACGGGATTCAGGCAGAGAATCGTCTCCAGGATTCAGGCCGGGCTTCAATCGGCGCGAGGAAGATGCATGCGTCGATATCCAGCTTCGTCTTCACGGCTCGGAGCAGTGGTATTCATCATGCCACCATGATCTGAGACTCGGGGAGTTTAGAGCCGCTTATGAGGGGGCAGAGTCACATTTTTCTACCACGGTCAAGCTATCTGGAGAGGCTGTGCTTGAGGATATAGCTGAAATCAGAGCCGTATTGCTGGAAGGCGGTGCGGACAGCATGGAAGTGGCTGGACTGTGTGCCTTTACGTTAAACGAGGATAATCTCCCGCAGTTTCCAGGTATTCGTACAGACCGGGTGATTGAGCTGACGCGCCTTCAACCCGTAGGTGTTTTGTGGGCGGGAGACAAAGACATGTCGAGTGATGAAGAACATACTGTGAAGGATATGGTGAAGCATGTTGTGGATGAACCGTCTAGCCAAGATGGGGAGTCATGAGCAGACTACTGTATGTGGAAGGAACGGTCGACAGAACCTGCACCCAGAGCCATATTACGTACTCTTTTCATATTCCACAGCTGACTGAAACGATCCGTATTCACTTCTCTTATACGCCCAAGTTATTGGAGGATCAAGAGCAAGCACGAGGAATCATTGAGAAAAGCATGAGCAAATACGGATACGACGAGACGGGGCAATCACCCGATCTATGGAAGAAGTATATACCGCTGCAAAATTTATTAACGCTGTCTGTCGATGATCCCCTCCGTCACCGGGGAAATGCGCATCGTCCCGAGATGCAGCAGGAGCATTGGCTCAGTTCGTCTACGGCTTCGCCGGGGTTTCTTGCAGGAAATAATCCGGCGGGCATGTGGCGGATTACGGTCAGTCTGCATGCCGTTGTGACCGAGACGCTTGCCTACCAAATTCATGTATTGGGGGAGGAAGCAGCATATGCTTAAATGGATTCCAGCTGAGCTTCACACCCATACGCTTCACAGCGACGGCAAGCACACGCTGGAGGAGCTTGTTCAAAGCGCAGTGGATCTGGGACTTGAATGCATCGCTATGACGGATCACAACACGCAATCGGCACTTGCGGATCAGGAAGGGGTTCAGCGGCAGTTCGGTCTCCCGATCATTTCAGGGATGGAGTGGACGACCTTTTACGGGCATATGCTGACGCTTGGGGTTGACCGCTTTATCGACTGGCGTGTGCTGGGGCCAGATGACATTCATGAGGGGATTCGGCAGGTGCATGAGCAGGGAGGCATTGCAGGGATTGCCCATCCGTTCAGGATCGGAAGTCCGATCTGTACGGGGTGCTTTTGGGAGTACACGATTCAGGATTGGCACGAGGTGGATTATATAGAGGTCTGGTCAACGCTGATGCCATCTATTAAGCGGGATAGCCAGCGGGCGTTTGCCATGTGGACCGATTTGTTGAATCAGGGGTATCGCATCACTGCCGTAAGCGGTCGGGACTGGCATGTATCTAAACCGGATGATTCACTTCCGGCTGTTACATATCTGGGAGTTCATGATGAAGCAGAAGAGCGAGAAGGTTTAGAAGGCCGGGCAGTTGAGGCGATTCGCCACGGTTCAGTGTCAGTTACGATGGGACCGCTACTGACGATGTGGGCGCAGATTAAGGGCAGAGAACATCGTTATCACATCGGCGAATGTATAGAGCTGACTGTAGAGGATCCACTATCTGTGACGGTTCAATTGAATGTAGAAGCAAGAGCAGCCCATTATAATCTCAAGCCTCAGAATCTTCGTCTTCTGCTGACAAGTAGTCAAGGCATATGCTCGGAGATTCAGATCCCTGCCCAAACAGGAGAATATACGCTGTCATTGCAAGACCCGCTAGGAAAGGGCTGGATACGAGCGGAGCTTTACGGCTGCATGGAAGACTGCGTGATGATGATTGCTTTTACGAATCCGATTTATATGGCTTAACACAATAGAAAGGCTGGGCTTCGGACGGTGTCAACAAAACAAGAGAACATAAAGCGGCGTATAGAAGAATATATGAAGGTTAATCAAATGGGTCCGGGGGATCGGCTGCCGTCGGAAACTGCACTTTCCCAATCGTTTCGTGTCTCGCGTACGACGCTACGGGGAGCTATTCGCCAACTGGAATCGGAAGGTAAGTTACTAGTAAAACACGGGAGTGGCACGTTTGCGACTTGCCCGCTACCAAGTATTCCAAGCTCGCTGGACCGCCTGTACAGCATCGGGGACATGATTCGTTCGGCAGGGCTACGGGAAGACGAGCAGCTGGAATCCATTCAGAGAATTTCGGTTTGTCCTCCTGATATTGCCGAACAGATGAGATTTTCCGAGCATGAGCCCATGATTGCTCTAGAGCGTACACGTACTGCCAACGGAGAGGCTGTAGCCCACTCTATAAACTGGATGCCAGAGAAATTAGCCGCTCCCATTTTGGAAGATGACTCTTTTTCAGGCTCGCTTTTTCAGAGTCTTGAGTTCAAGGCGGGGGTACGAATTGTTGGAGCCTATTCCGAGCTTACCGTTCCAAACTATGACGACGCACATATGACACGTCTGCTGAAGCATCCGCAGGCTACGGTATTACTATTGAAGCAGCTTCACTATGATGAAATGAACAGGCAGGTGCTGTATTCCCTCGATTATGTCCGCAGTGACATTTTTCGTTTCTGGGTGCGTCGTACACGCTAATTCAATTAGAATGTGGCATCTCCTATTGAATGGTGCTAGTTTTACATATTTCATGGGTTAAAAATCGTCATATCTCGTCAATACTGATCTATATGCACTTCATGATGATACACACATGGCAGGATGCGTATAAGGAGGTAACGGGATATGAGGTGGCTTGGATGGCTGCTCAAAAAAGGAATGACGGTCGTGTTGGTTAGCGCACTAACGCTGGCAGTGACAGGTGTAGTCGTTAATGCTTATGTTCAATCGCTGCTACGGCAGTTTAACATTCAGCTTGATCAACAGCCCATATGGGGATTGGGTTGGCTAAAAGGCAGCGCGGGCACTGACCCAAGCACAGACACGGGGAAGAACAAGACGACAGGAAGTGGCTCGGGAAGTGTAACACCGCCTGATGATGCGTTGCCTGTCATGGGACAGGGCTTAGAAGAAAGCGGAAGTGAGGCAGGTGGCGCAGCCAATGGCAAGGTATCTCAGGAGGGGGCTGTGTCGGCCGGAACATCAGGCAACGAGTCACGGAAGCAGGCAGAAGGTACAACTACACCCGAAACGAGTATTGAAGGCCATGATTTAGTGATTACGCCCGACCATTTGACAGAGAAGAAGAACAACTTACCGGCTGCACAGAAACAGGAAATTTTTGCGATTCTGATGAATAAGCTGCCGCCGGAGGAGATGCAGAAAATATCAGCCGCGATGGAAGGCGGTCTCACTGAGCAGGAGCTTCAGGATATTCAGCAGGTGCTTGCGAAGTATTTGACCAAAGAGGAATATAACAAGCTGATGGCTTTGCTTAAATAAGTATTTTACAAAAATCCAATAAGCGACTTCCAATGAACAAGATATAGAGCGAAATGGGTTAGTTTGTCTAGATGAATTCATGGGCAATGCTTATGCTCAAAATAGGACTGTAGAATCCGCGCCATGCGCGGATTTTTTTGCGTGTCAGGAAGTAATTGGGGTGTAGTTGAATTCTTTGTAAAGGCTATGTTAAAGTAAACAGTGTTGTGAAAAGGTTAAATTTTTGAAACCTTTTACGCAACTATGCAATGATAGATAGCGACTAATATCATAGATGCTTGTGAATACAGGCTAAATTCATAGTGTGAAAGACCAATAAAGAACGCATTTATATAGAGATAAGATATGCTGAAAAGGAGAGAGTCATGAAGGTTTTGAGGGAGCAGGATTCACCAGACAGCAGGAATGAAGGCTCAAACGTTGCAGACAAGCCTGCTGTGGAAGCGGGGAAAATAGCAAAGTGGTTGAGCGGTCGGAGAAAATGGCTGAGCTGGACGGCAGGCGGTGTGGTGATTGCAGGCAGTCTTATTTTTGCGAGTAATCAGTATGTCGGGGCTAACACAGTTCCTTATTATAAAGTGTATGTAAAAGGCGTCGAGGTCGGAAATATCTTGAATGAGCAACAACTTAAACAGCTGTACGCAACGAAGAGCAAACAGTATAAGGACAAGTATCCCGGCGTGGATATGGTGCTCAATACGAACGCGGTAACGACAGACATTGAGAAGGCATATAAAGCGGATATCGACAGCGCAGCCACGCTGAAGAAGCTGGATGGTATGCTGACAGCGTATGCCAAAGGGGTAGAAGTGAAGGTCAACGGACAGACGGTTGGCATTGTAAAGGACAAAGCGACTGCACAGGCGGCCCTAAAGCAAGTACAGAAGAAGTACACACCTGTGGGTGAGGGTACATCTACAGGCATCAAGGGACTGGTTCGCAAAACATCCGTGGGCAGCAGCCATGCGAGTGCTAGTACTAAAACCCCCAAAGCATGGCTGGAGTCTGCCAGTATCCGTGAGGAAATTGCGTACGAGCCTGTGAAAGCAGACCCGAACAAGGTGCTGACGGAGGCTGAAGCAGTCAAAGTGTTGACTGAGGGACGTGAGGCTCCTATCACGTATACAGTGCAAGAAGGCGATTCTCTGTCGTCGATTGCAACTAAATTTAATATGACCGCTTGGGAGATTAAGCAGAACAATCCCGGCTTGCGTGAGCTGTATTTGCAAATTGGGGACGAATTGAAGCTTACTGCTCCGAAGGTTCCGGTTACGGTGCGAACAGTAGAGAAGGTCGTCGAACAGATTGCCATCGAGCCTGAGGTTGAGATTCGTCAGAGCGATGAACTGAAGGCAGGAGTTACCAAAGTGGTCAGACCGGGACAAGCAGGTCTTAAAGAGATGGACTATCGTTTGACCAAGGAGAACGGTGAGGTCGTGCAAGAGGAATGGCTCGGTCAAAAGGTGCTGCAGCCGTCTATTACTGAGGTGGTTCTTAGAGGAACGAAGGTTGTGGGAGAAGGCTCAGGGCAGTTTGCTTGGCCGGTGTCCGGCGCATCGATGTCGAGTAGCTTTGGCGCACGTTGGGGACGTATGCATGAGGGTGTCGACTTGGTCGGTAGTGCTGACATTCACGCATCAGATGAAGGCGTGGTATCATTTGCAGGTCAGCAGAATGGATACGGCAATGTCATTATGATCGATCATGGCAACGGCTACCAAACCGTGTACGGGCATTTGAGCAGCATTGGCGTTCATGTAGGACAGGTGGTTCAGCAAGGCGAGTCGATCGGGGTCATGGGGAACACAGGACGCTCGACCGGAACGCATCTGCATTTTGAAATTCGTAAAGATAATACGCCACGCAATCCAATGACGTATTTAAGATAGGTTGGATGTTTATATCGAGAGGTACATGATTTATGAGGATCAAGGGGAAAGACCATGTTTTTCTGCATGCTTAACAGTAGGTGCAGGCATGGTTTTTTTCTGCGTAAAGAAAAGGGTCTGGGGAAGTAATGGAATGGCACACAGGTATGATAGAATAGAATAAACATCTTATAGGTACTGACAAACGAAAATTAATTATAGATTATGATCCGTGAGAAGAGGTGAACGCTGTATGCAGGGAACGATTCTGGTAGTGGATGATGAGCAGCCCATCGCTGATATTTTGAAATTTAATTTAGAAAAAGAGGGCTACCAGGTGATTTGCGCCTTCGATGGAATCAGCGCGGTGGATATCGCGGTCAAGCAGCAGCCTGATCTGATCCTGCTGGACCTGATGTTGCCGGGCATGGACGGCATGGACGTATGCCGCGAGGTGCGCGGACATCAGCTCCAGACGCCGATTATTATGCTGACCGCTAAGGACGGCGAAATCGACAAAGTGCTGGGGCTGGAGCTGGGCGCGGACGATTATGTAACAAAGCCGTTCAGCACGCGGGAATTGCTGGCACGAGTGAAGGCACAGATGCGCAGACAGCAACGCGGCGGGGCAGGCGCGTCGGAAAGCCGACCGCAGGAAGATAAGCAGGGGCTGCGTGTGGGCGACCTCTTTTTTGATACGGATATGTATACAGCTTACAAAAACGGAACACCGCTTGACCTGACGCACCGCGAATATGAGCTATTGCACTATATGGCTAAGAATGCCGGAAAAGTCATGACGCGGGAGCATTTGCTCCAGGCAGTATGGGGCTTCGAATACTACGGGGATGTGCGGACAGTGGATGTGACCATTCGGAGGTTGCGCGAGAAGATTGAGGAGAATCCGAGCAAGCCGGAGACCATCCTGACACGCCGTGGCCTTGGATATATCGTGAGCGGGGGCAAAGGTGGCCTGCGGGCATGAAATGGCTGTCTTTCTTTCGTACCATTCATGCAAAGCTGATTATTATTTATGTGCTACTTATCTTGGTGGCTATGCAGCTGATAGGGGTTTATTTTGTCAGCTCGATGAAGAACTCCCTCACGAGTAATTTTACGCAGGATTTGCAAGCACGGGCGGAGATGCTGTCCGTGCTGGCGGAGCAGGATCTGAGTGGCAGCGACGGCAAAATGGAAGAGGACAGCGTGGAAAGTCTACGTGCACGCGTGAATAATTTATTCGATTTCAGCGGCGCGGAAATTCAGGTGCTGGATGCCAGCGGGAAAGTATTAATTACTTCCCAAGGTTCACACGCCGATTATGTCGGACGCAAAAATACGCAGACAGTAGTCAGCCGCGCACTCCAAGGAATCCGAGATAACGAGGAATACATGGTGGACGAAGATAATGTCCGCAAGAAGGTCGTCGCCAAGCCCGTTATCAGCCAAGGCAAGATTGTCGGCGCGGTATACATCGCCGCTTCAATGACCGAGCTCTACGATACGATGAAACGCATTAACAATGTGTTTCTCTCAGGTATGCTCATTGCGCTCGCGTTGACGGCTGTGCTGGGCGTGGTATTGGCCCATACGATTACGCACCCGATCAAGGTAATGACACGCCATGCAACGGAGGTTGCCGAGGGCAAATTCGACCAGCAGATGCCTGTATTTGGTGAAGATGAGATCGGTAGGCTCAGCGTGGCCTTTAACTATATGACAGGCCGTCTGCGTGAGGCACTGTCCCAAAATGAAGAGGAGAAGGAGAAGCTCTCCTCCATCTTGACCAATATGAGCGACGGTGTGGTCGCTACTGATGACAATGGCCGGGTCATTCTGGTCAACCGTCGGGCCAGCGCCATGCTGGGCGTGAACGAGAACGAAATGACCGGCAGGCATATCGCGGTACTGCTGGGGATCGACCCGGAGGAAACCGAGGCCCTGTATAGCGGTTCTTCGGCCTCCACGCTCTTGCAGCTGGAGCCAGCTGGTCAGGATGAACCCATCGTCATCCGTGTGACATTCACGCCGATTCATCGGCGGGAAATTGGCATTACGGGGACGATTGCCGTGCTCCAGGACGTGACGGAGCAGGAGGAGATGGAGACGACACGGCGGGAATTCGTAGCGAATGTATCCCATGAGCTGCGCACTCCGTTGACGACCATCCGCAGCTACGCTGAAGCGCTGGATGACGGCGCGATGGCTGAACCGCAGCTCGCAGAGCGTTTTGTGGGCGTGATCCGCAACGAGACAGAGCGTATGATCCGGTTGGTTACAGATTTGCTGCATCTGTCACGGCTTGATTCCAATGAGGCGCCTTTGCGGATGCAACCTGCCGATGTGATGGAGATGCTGGACGAAGTCGCAGATCGGTTTTCTTTTCAAATGAAGCAAAAACACATTCGCTCAGGGATGTTCGTAGAGCAGGGAATCGGTAAAGTCGTGATCGACCGGGACCAAATTGAGCAGGTGCTGGACAACCTGATGTCCAATGCGCTGAAATATACGCCAGATGGCGGAAGTATTCGGATCGAAGCTCGCCGCAACAGTGAGGGAATGCTGTCCATTTCGGTACAAGACACCGGAATTGGTATTCCCAAAAAAGACTTGGACCGGATTTTTGAACGGTTTTATCGTGTAGACAAGGCGAGATCGCGCAATATGGGCGGCACGGGACTGGGACTGTCGATTGCCCGGGAAATTGTAAAGGCGCATGGGGGCCAGATTTTTCTGGAGTCGGAATACGGTCAGGGAACCTGTACGACCTTTACGCTACCCATGTCGAGTGAAGGGAGGGAAGCACAGTGAAGGAACGTTTGAAGTCCTGGACGCTTATTTTGCTGGTTGCTTCCAGCCTGGTACAGACTTATTTTTTAATTTACCGCCTTCCAGGCAGTGATTCTGTACTCACTTCAGAAACGAACTATGTCAAAACCGAAAGCATGGGGCAGGAGGAAAAGATTGAGAACCTCGTGTTTCCTGATAAAATGCTAATTCACCAAGGTGAGAAGAAGCATACCGTTTTTTATCCGGGTGTTACTTTTTACGATTTAATTTATACACGGCTGGAAAGCCGAAGCTTTAACAACTTTCAACGTCGAAGTATTCAATCGGCGGACTGGGCACAGATTCGCAGCGAAAACGAAGGCATCGAATTATCCTTTTCAGGCGGAGTCCCGGTTTCATTACTGGAGCGGGTTATGCGTCTGACGCCGGATTCGGTGTTTCAGGGAGAGACGATTAACCGCATTTGGATCTATATAGACGAAAAGAATGCCAAGCCACACGCGCTCTTTTTCAGTGCCAGAGGCGATGTGGTGTATGAGGCGAACCAGTTCGATATGACAGTAGAGGACATCCGCCAGCATGTGAATTTCGGTAAAAATGCCCCGTTGTACGAGCTGGTAAATAATCAGTACTACATTCCCGTGGATGATCTGGAAACTACGCAGCCTGTAGTGTATGCTGGATTGTTTACGACAGAGCAAATGCAGCGGAATTTGTTTTTCGATCCGGGGATTACGCGTAATATTCAGGAGAAGGACGGCTCCCAAATTTATACGGATAGCAAACGTAGTCTGCAAATCAAGCAGGAGCAACGTTGGATGAGCTATACCGATCCGAGTGCGCCAGGAGCGGGTGGAAGCAGCCCGATTAGGGATGTGCTGGCCGCAGTTGATTTCGTGAATCAGCATGGCGGTTGGGATGCTTCGTATCAGCTGAAATTGAGAAGCAGTGATGAAAATCGTACATCTGTGATGTTTCAGCAGTATTATGGTGCTTATCCAGTGCTCGACACACCATCGTTCCGCTTTGGTACGATTTCGCTGCAAATCCAGCAGGAAACGGCTTCTGTCTATGAACGTTCGTTGCTGTATCTCAAGGGAGGAGAGCAATCCTCGAAGAAGGTTATGCTGCCGGGCGGCGAGCCCTTGAAGAAGCGACTGGAGACTGTAGGCAAAGGGAAGACGATTCGAGATCTGACTCCCGTATATCAACCGGAGCTGACCAATGATGGATTGAAGCTTGCTCCTGAATGGCGCGTTTCGTTCGGTGACGGTTCTGTTGCAGAAATTCTTGCTGTTCCTGTAACGACAGCATCCAACACAACACAAACGAAGCCAGACCGGGAGACAAAGAGGTGACAGGAAGGGGGAACGGGAATGGATTGGAGCCGCGCCAAAAACGTATTGATCTGTACATTTTTGCTGCTCAATGTGGTATTGGGTTACCAATTGTGGCATGATGCGCAGGAAACGGCAGGGCCGAGTCTGGATTTTACTTCATTGGATGAAAATACGCAGCGTTTAATGGAAGAGAAAAGCATTCAGGTGCTGGCTCCGATTCCCGGCGATACCCCGCAGCTGCCTAAACTCTCTTACACATACGTTCATAGTGGAGAAAAGGATGATCGTGTGCAGCTGGTGAAGCCGGTGGACAGCAAACTGGTATTCACTCATGATGCGTTAGTTGAGGCATTGGAGCCACAAATCAAGGATATCGATAACTTTCAGTACGATCCGCTGGATGTTCAGGAGGAATTGGCATCCGGACAAGCAGATGCTTTTGTACTTCATCCGCTGGTTCAGGGCAAATGGCCGCTATTTAATGTGAAGCTGGCTCTGTTTTACAGCAATCAAAAGATTACAGGGTATCGCAAAATTAAGGTCGAGCTCCAGCCTTCGGATGAGGCAAAGAAAATGCTGCCTGCGTCCAAAGCACTGGCAAGGCTGATCGACGGCTATTTGCCGCGTGATACGATTGTGAAGGATATCCGGCTCGGTTATTACGGACAGACCTTTAACTCCGATAGTCAGGTGGCTGCCCCCGTGTGGCGGTTTATGCTGGACAACGGAAAAGGTGTGTATTATGTGCAGATGAACGGAGATGTCATTAGTCCAAAGACAGAACATACAGAAGGGTCTTGAACAGATATGGGGATTTCATTTACCGTGCTGTCGAGCGGTTCGACCGGCAACGCTACCGTTGTGCGGAACGAAGACACGACATTGCTCATCGATGCGGGTCTCAGCGCGAAGCGTATTGACGAATTGCTGAAAGAACGCGATCTGAGCGGAGAAGAGTTGGATGGTATTTTGGTCACGCATGAGCATTCCGATCATGTTAAAGGACTAGGCGCCATGGCGCGTAAATATAATTTACCTATATATGCTAACGAGAAGACATGGTTTGCCATCAGCAATGCTGTTGGGCAAATTGCAGATGATAACCGTAGAATATTGGAGACAGGCGCAACGCGGGAATTTGAATCATTACGCGTGGAGTCTTTTGGTATATCCCATGATGCGGCCGAGCCTGTAGGATATAGCTTTTATGATGGGGCGGAGAAGCTGAGTGTAGCGACCGATCTTGGCTATGTCAGCGACAAAGTGAAACAGGCGATATCAGATGCGGATGTATTGGTGCTGGAGTCTAATCATGATGTGGAAATGCTGCGTATGGGTCGTTATCCGTGGAACATCAAGCGCCGTATTCTCAGCGATATCGGTCATTTATCTAATGAGATGGCGGGCGCGATTCTTAGCGAGCTGCTGACAGGACGGACGAAGCGAACGTATTTGGCACATTTGAGCCGCGACCACAATATGATGGAACTTGCGAAGCTGACTGTGCGTGGGGCGATGGAAGACCGCGGCTGTTTTTACAAGGATAGTGAGTTTCGATTGTGTGATACGTACTATGATCGTCCTACACCTTGGGATAAGGTAAGTGAGCCATAAAGCTGTCCAGCTCGGCGGCTTTGCGTTCTACCTCTTCACGGGTCACTACGCCTTTGTCCACCAGTAGTTCAATCAATGTACTTAGCGCCAGTGTATTGCGGTAATGCTCGTCTTTTAAATCCGCCAGCTTGGCAGCCATGCGAACTTCATCCATAGCCGAACGATGTGAATTCATCATATATTCCTCCTAAAAAATATTTTAGAAATGGCGTGCAATGAGCTTGGTTCTGCCTGTGGTTTTGCTAAGTGCTGTGATACAATAAAGCTAACAACGAAAAGCTTTCTGAAGGAAGGCTCTCATCGAAAGTATAGGCAGCTTTAAGCGGACGGGAACAGGCCAGAACGTCTCTATGAGACGATCATTTTGTAATAGAATAGAAGACTTGTTACTATTGTAGTCCATTGGTTTGGAAATCATTCCTCTTTTTTCCTCTATTCGGAGTCAGATTCGGCGTGTATGCTAATTTATGAGATTCGGTTGCTTAGGAAGGCACCATTTGTGGTGATTAATAAGTAGGCCGGAACGATTGGTTGCTGGATTCCGATGATAAGGGATATTCAATCCATTTGAGATGTTCAACGGAGCAGGTTCTCTGTAGCATAGGTTGGCGCAAGCCCGAATAGCCCTAATTTTTTAGTGAGTGTCGGTGCATGACAACGAAGGGGAGAGGATTAGCATGGGCTTGTTTGAGGACGATTTTTATTCAACGAAGGTATCCACACGTGCGGCTAAAAAAATGGCATTTAAGGCACGCCGTGGAGGACGGGGACGTTGGCCACACAGGAAGCGTGGAGTAAGTCCGGTGCAAGCTGCTGTCATTAGCGGTGCAGTCAGTGCAGTGATTGCCGTGCTTCTGTTCAGTTTTATTACAGGTCTGCCCTCCACTACAGCGGTAAGCGGAGCCAGTCACTATCCCTTGCGGCAAGCAGCGGGTGACCCGTATGACCGGATTGTGCAGGCGGCAGCCAAGGTGCGCCCAGCCGTCGTTAGCATCGTGAATCTGAAAGATGAAGAGGGTAAAAGTACGGAACAATCCGCGCTTGGATCGGGTGTCATTTTCCGAGTGAGTTCGGGCAAAGCCTTCATTATGACGAATAACCATGTGGTCGAAGGATCAGATGATCTGGATATTGTAACGGTAGACGGTGTCAGAAAAGAGGCAAAGCTGATCGGGAAGGATCGCATTAGTGATATCGCGGTACTGGCAGTTGACGATAAAGGCATTAGCACAGTAGCGGATATCGGCGACTCCAGCAAACTTCGTCTGGGTGAAACGGTCATTGCTATTGGCAACCCGCTTGGCTTGGGAGATACGCTTACCTCCGGTATAGTAAGCTATACGAATCGCATCATTCCGATTTCCATTAATCAGGATGGGGTATATGACTGGGAGCAGCATGTCATCCAGACCGATGCGGCGATTAATGAGGGAAACAGCGGCGGCGCGCTGGTCGATCTGGACGGACGTGTGATTGGCATCAATACGATGAAAATCGCTGATACTGGTGTTGAGGGACTTGGTTTCGCTATTCCCGCCAATGAGGTAATGAAAACGGTGAATGAACTGGTTGAGGACGGCAAGATCACCCGCCCTTATCTGGGGGTATACACGGTCGATCTCAATAATGAATATGCACCGCTGGATGAAACTCAGCGCAAGGAGCTCAAGCTGCCGGACAGCGTGAAGAATGGAGCAGTCGTTCTGGAAGCCCACGGTCCTGCCAAAGAGGCTGGCTTGAAGCTGAACGATGTCATTACAGCGTTTGATAGCGAACCGATTAACTCTACGCTTGATTTGCGTCGCTACTTGTACGATAACAAGAAAATTGGCGATGAGCTGAAAGTTACTTTTTACCGGGCAGGCAAGGAAGAAACGATGACGTTAAAATTAACAGATAAGCCGGAAGGCTAAGGTATGATTATAGGCTTAACTATAAAAAGGCGTTCACCGGCTTAGTTCCGGGAACGCCTTTTTCGATCTTCTGCTGCGCCTTAGATTAAGATGTCGTTCCCGTTACACGGGTTCCGCTCTTAGTGATCTTGTATGTCACCACATCGCCGCTCCAGAAGTGGAACTTCAGCGTGACTTCACCATCTTTTACACTATTAAAAAATTCAGGCAATAGCTTGATCCCATTGGCATCATAGGCAGGGGAAAAGGTATTGCCAAATTCTTTATAAGGTGTCCAATCCTGTGGACCGGCATTACCACCATTCGTATACACGGCTTCCATCGTGGCAAGCTGGCTACCACGGAAGTCTGTTGGAATGGTAAAGGCTTGAGTAGTCCCTTCGACAGCACTTAATTTTGGGGTATCATACACGACGACTCTAAAATTCCAGTCTGCCCCCTTGTTAAACTTAGCGGTAATGGCGGCATTCTCCCCATATTTACCGGAAGTGGTCAGGCTGGTGAGCAAGCTGGCTTTGAAGGTTAATATGTCTCCGCTCAGCGTATAGTCGGTGCCCTGTGTTAGTTGCTTGCTGTTAGCACTGAGTGTGTTCAGCTGATTGCCGTTCAGGTTTAAGGTGACCTTGGTGTCCTGAGCAGAGGTGCCTTTCTTCAAGTGAATGAGGTCACAGTCTGCATTGGAGGAGCGTCCTTTTAGGCTGGACTTAATGACATTAAAGAGTTCAGGGTCAGACCATTTGTACGTTGTGCGATTAAAATGCTGGCCGTTATCCCAGAGTATGCCTGTTATTTTCTTCTCCTTCATATAATAGGTCAAAAACTCGAAGAATTTTAGCTTTTCGCCCTGTTCAATCACGCCTGTATGTTTATCGAAGCCGAGCAGGCCATATTCACCGACAATGACCGGAATCCCCTTGGCTACAAAGGTGTTATAGACGTTATCAAAGGTTTGGATGATATCGTTTTTAGTATCTTTATCAAAAGTAGTATGGCCTGCAATATTTACACTGAAAGGCCAATAACCATAATAGTGGACGGTGGCAATCAGGTTGGGATCGTTCAGCTTGGTTATCGTGTTGTACAGCTCATTGATTTTGGTCTGAGCAGGTGCGGTGTCCAAACCAGGCAGAACAAGGGGACGAGTGGCATTTTTACCGCCAGAAGCACGGACAATTTTGTGGAAGGATATATTCAGTTCCTGGAGCATCTGGTTCATTTTCGCTTCATCCGTAGTCCCTCCTTCGGAGAAACGAGGTTCGTTAATGCTTTCAAACATCAGCTTGTTAGGCTGATCTTTAAAGCGCGGGGCAATTTGTGTCCATAATGCGTTATAGCGAGCCAGCACCTCATCATGTTTGGGTTCCATACTGCTTACCCACGTCCATGAATCATGATGGACATTGATCATGACGTACAGATTGGCGTCCAGTGCCCAGCGAACAACCTCTTCCACACGGTTCATGTAGGAAGACTCAACGGTATAGGTCGGTGCGGCTCCAATGTGCTTATCCCAGGTGACGGGGATGCGTATGCTTTTGTACCCTTGGGCAGCAATTTGCTGAATCAACGCCTGAGTAATGCGCGGATTACCCCAGGCTGTCTCGTCTGCCCCGACAGCATCCAGAGAATTTCCCAAATTCCATCCAGGCTGCATGGCTTCCACATACGATTGCATGCTGCTCGCAGCCGCAGCTTGTGGTGCTTGTCCGTCAGATTCGGCAGCAGCGGCAACGGATGCGAACGTAGATAATAATAGGGTGATGGCAAGCGTCAACGACAGCAATGAAACGGGTCTTCGTTTTAACATAACAGGCCCCTTTACAAAGTTATTTTTGAAAGCGCTTTCTAATAAACACTACCATACTATTTGAATATGGAATACCTGTATAATTCATGTAAAAATCATGTGTTTATTAGATATTTTAAATTTGTAAGCGTTATTATTGAAAAAATACAGAAATGAGTGTAGAATCTATGGCCCTACAAAATCCAAATACAAAAGAAAGAAGGAGATGAATATGAATAAGTGGGACACGGAAGAGGCCATTCGACGCTGGGATATGCATGCAGAAAACTTTACGGCCAAGTACACGGAGGAAGGAGATCGATCTCGCGAAGTACTGCTGAATCCGGCATTGCAAGCCTGTATGGGACCCCTCGAGGGAAAAAAAGTGCTGGATGCCGGCTGTGGCGAAGGTTATCTAAGCCGGAAAATGGCCAAGGCGGGTGCTTTGGTAGAGGCTGTCGATTACTCGACAGAGATGCTGAGGCTAGCCAAAGAGCGAACGCCATCAGCGTTGGGAATTACATATCACCATGGCAATCTGGAGAAGCTGGAGATGTTCGGGGACCAGAGCTTTGATCTGATCGTGTCCAATATGGTCATACAGGACTTGGCTCATTATGAGCAGGCGATTGCCGAAATGCGGCGGTTATTAGTTCCAGGAGGTAGCTTTATTTTTTCTATTCTGCATCCGTGCTTTCTGACGCCGCAGAGTGGATGGGTGAAGGATGAGACAGGGAAAAAGCTGTATTGGAAAGTGGATCAATATTTCAACGAAGGCCCCCTGGAGCAAGCCATTCCTTATGATCAGGAGGAAAAGCTTTTGTATTTTCACCGTACGCTGGGCAGCTATGTACAGACCATTGTTGAGGCGGGTTTGTTGTTGGATGGGATGATCGAACCGAAGCCGTCTGCTGACATGCTGGACAAATTTCCCCATTTCCGTGAAGACCTGAACGTCAGTAATTTCCTCATTTTTAAGACCAAACGTCAGGGATAGTGGGCAAGCCCTTTCCTTTCCGCGTCAAGTGTGGTAGAACAAAAGAAGGCAGTTTTGACACACTTACAACAGGAAGAGCTTCAAACGGAAAGGGATGCAACTGGAATGTACGTGGTATGTAAAGAGCATGTGGAACTGGCAATTGATATGTTCGTCGATGAATACGAGGATGCACCGGATGTCGTCGATCTCAAGGAAACGAAATTTTCGGATTGGGACCCTCCAGTGAAGTGCAAGGAATGTGAGAAGAAAGCCGAGTTCTTGGTCGTCTAAAAAAAACAAGCACGGGCGTTTCGGGCAGAAACGTCCTTTTTGTATACCAGGATTTATTACATACATAGAGCTATATTTATTCCCATCACTACTGAGACAGGAGTGAACGATGGATGGACCCTTTGCTGCATTCACTGTTTCGTCCGCTTCAAGTCAATGGAAGTGATCTCTCCACGTATTATATCGAACAAAAGCCGTCTGCTGCGCTGAGAGCTTACGTAGCCTGTTATTGGGAGTCCGGTCCGGCTACTAGAGAAGTTTCTGAAGAGAATGTGGCAGTATCGGATAAAGACGCAGCTTCATTGAGTTGGATGGAGGAAGAAGAGGCAGTGGATCGGGTATTACCTGATGGTTGTACGGATATTCTATTAGAATACGACTCGGTGAGTAAGCGTCAGGAACTCTCGTACTGCGGGACATTTACGAACCCGTTCGTGTCTACCAGACAAGTAGGGTCCGAGACACGTATTTTTGCGGTGCGATTTTTTCCGGGCGGTGCGCATTATTTTCACGGGATGCCGACTCACTTGTTTACAGGCGGTAATTATCACTTGGAAGATCTCTGGCCCGAAAGCATCGCCGTCATAGGTGAGCGCATTATGGAAGCGCAGAATTTCAATGAACGGGTGCGCATAATGGATGAGTATCTTAACCAGCTTCTGCTGCGCCAACGCACGAACGATTGTGACCTGATGAAAAACTTGCTGCATCGCATCTTTGTGAGCGGTGGGAGTGTGGGGGTTAAGGAGCTTGCGGAGCGTGAGACGATCAGTGAAAGACAGCTTAACCGCAAGTTTGGCCAATGGATTGGGATCAGCCCCAAGAAGTTCAGTGAAGTCGTCCGCTTCCAGAGCGTTCTACGCAGTATCCAAAGCGGCGGGAGTCTGGATTGGACGGAGCTGGCATTGAAGCACAGTTTTTTCGACCAGGCGCATCTGATCCATGACTTTCGCAAATTTTATGGAGCTTCCCCGCTTACTGCGGCTAAAGACTTTCGGAAGTTGTCCGATTTTTACAATACACGTTCCGGGACCTCGGCTATACTTAAAATATGAAGAAGAATGGCAAAGGAGAGATGTAAATATGAGTGGAACGCTGCAAGTTCGCGATCATCTGCTAAATGAGCTGGAGACCGGAGTACGGACGGGGGAAGCCTTGATCCGTAAAATACGTCCAGAGGATTGGAGTTTTCGCCCGCAGGACAATTTCCGCTCGCTGCTGGAGTTAGTACATCACTTTGTGCTTATTCCAGCTTCGGATCTTGCGATCATGCAGGAGAAGTCTGAGGGTGAAGTGGGAAGCATTGAAAGTAGCCTGTCCGGGGTGGAAGATCCCGAGCGCTTGGCTACGACTTTCAGGGAGAATTTTGAGGCTTATAAGACTTACATTCTTTCGCTTAGCGAAGAAGATTATCTGAATCGTTCGACGAAAGCTTTCTATATGGAGCATGGACATTTGCAGGTTCAATGGCAGATTGAGACCGTGACCCATGTGTTCCATCATCGTTCGCAGATTTATAATTATCTGAAGCAATTGGGACATGAAGTGAGCTTTTTTATGTTGTACGCTTGAGTATTTTTGTGAAGGTTTACGGAGGGCACCTATGCGGTGCTCTTTTTTGGTTTTATTCAAAGATTTTTAGGATGGAATGGCTTAGTCGAACGCGCGTGAAACTTCTTTACTAACTCGTCTGAGAATGCCGATTTGCTCCTCATTCAATCTGCTGGTCAACGCGACAAATTCATCTACTGCCTCTTGCCGAATCGTTTCGTCTTTAGTCATATGTTCTTTGGAAAACATCAATTCACTGATAGACACGTTTAAGGCAGTTAACACTTTCTCCAAGGTATCAATAGAAAAGTTTCTTTCGCCACGCTCTACCGATCCAATATATGCATCATCTAATCCTGAAAGTTCCGCAAGTTGTTGCTGTGTTAATCCCTTAGCCTTCCGAATCGTTCTAATTCTTTCTCCAACCGAATTCCGTAATTTTGTCATATTAGCCACCTCTCCTAAAGGTTAGGAGAGTATCGATGTAATTAGCAGAGACATAAAGGCGGTAAAATTTATTGAAAAAACTGCGATTAAGTACTATAGTTAATTTATTGTACTACTTATTTGGAGTTTCACAAAGGAATATATTAAGAGCGAGTGCTTTTTATCCTAGTCATTTTAAAGGAGGAACCCTCTTTGCGAACTTCTATCCTGAAATCACTCAAACCGGACATCATTGTTGAAATGTTAGAGATGGCTGTGGCTTTTGAAAACTGGAAAAAGGTGATGGAGACGGCGGATATTTTGTACCAATGTGTACAGCGTATCTATGAAGAACGGCAGTATCATAAAGCAATGAAATTACCCATCCCGCATGTCCATTTAGAACGTCCGTTGGTATATTATTTCGGGCTCAGTCACCTGATGTGTGGAATGGCTCACCAGAACCAGGGTACATATGAGCAGGCAAGGGAGTGTATCTATAAGTATGCTGAGCTGGGGTGGATGGAGGATTTAAAGGAAGAAGACATTCAGGTTGTCGAGGAGTTCAGGTTTTTAGCCAAAACTAATTTATATGCAGTAGATATTTTGTCTGGAAATATAGAGCTGATCGAGGAATACGTAGCCTTTTTGCAGGATAATCTAGAGGAAATATTACCGGGACTGAATACCATTTTACAGGCAGCGCTTATGTATCATTTGGATGTAGGGGATATTTTACATACGTTTGCAGAGCAGATTGATGAATTCGGGAATTATGAAGATGCAGAGAATGTATCTTACTATTATAGCTACTGCTTTCATTTGGCTTTGTACTATCGGAAGTATGATAGGTTACAGGATGCGGTGAAGCTTACTGTGCAGGCGATGCAACTAGCCGATCAGTCGGGTAACGATCGTAATTTCAAGAAATGTACAGCATTGTTTGAGTCCCTGCGCGAGTCTGCGAAAGCTGAACAAATCAGCGAATATCGGCAGATGCTAGTGCAGTGTCTTGATGAATATGAAACGGATAGGCATTTCATTGTGAAGAGCATAAATGAATGATCCGCTATAATCTGAACAGGGAATAGGCTCGTAGTGGAGAGGAAATAGATAGGTAAGAGACGTTTCAGGTGCTAAAATAACTATGTTACAGGTATGTTTTTAAGTTAGGGATCGTAATTACGATTTTACATTATCATTCGACATAGATAGGGGTATGGAATTTGTTTATTCAACTTATAGGTGTGGGGAAGTTAAAAGAGAAGTATTTGGTCATGGGCATTCAGGAATACGCTAAACGGCTGGGGCCATACATCAAGTTTCAAATGATCGAAGTAGCGGACGAAAAGGCTCCAGACACACTGAGTGAGGCGGAGGTTCGACAGGTTAAGGAGCGAGAGGGTGAGCGTATCCTGGCTCATGTGAAAAGCGAAGCACACGTGATTGTGCTCGCCATCGACGGCAAACTGTGGAGCTCGGAAGAACTCGCAGAGGAATTGGACAAGCTCGGTACCTACGGTACAAGCCATGTTGTCTTCGTCATTGGTGGCAGTCATGGTCTCTCTGACGAAGTCCTCCACCGTGCCCAGCAGAAGCTGAGCTTCGGAAGGATGACTTTGCCACATCAGCTGATGCGATTGGTGCTAGTGGAACAGATTTATCGGGCGGTGAAGATAAATCGAGGGGAACCGTATCATAAGTAGGGCGAAATTTTCGCTAGGAAACGGGTGAGAAGCTATGAATGTTTTGTTTAAAAGAGGGCATCGAAAATTGTTGAAATTAAGGGAAAGATTCAAAATAGCACCTTTCTCTGTTTGGGAGATTAAAATATCTAAACGCTACTTTTATGGTATTATTTAATACACAGGAAAAAGGCTTAGGGCCTATTTTTATTAGGAAGAGAGGAAAGTGTATTGAAGCCTAAGGTTATTAAAATTGACGATCTTTACATAAATGAGGATAATCCAAGAGATGAATCTCAAGAAGATGAGGCTGCGGCAATAAAAATACTGTTCAAGAATGAAAAAAAACTTTTTAATCTAATGAAATCAATTGCTGAATATGGTTTTGAAATATCAGAGCGAATAATTATTGTTGGAAATGGAGCACCAAATAAATATCTAGTAATGGATGGTAATAGACGTGTTACTTGCATAAAACTACTGAATACCCCTGAGCTCTTACCTCTTGATATTGATAATAGAGGTCGATTGATTAACCGTATAAAAAAAATAAAAGCAGATTTTAACTATACACCTATCTCGACTGTTGATTGTGTTATATATGATATTCCTGCTGAAGAATCTTTAATGAAAAGAACTATTCAAAACAAGCATACTGGGGAGAACAACGGTGCTGGGCGTCTTCCTTGGGATTATAAGGCACAGAATAGATTTATGAATGACGACTATAAAATTTATTTGATTGAATTCTTAGATAACATACTCAAAGTTGAACGGTCTCTTTCAACAATGGAACGTATATTCAGTGATCCTGATTTGAGAACCCGTTTAGGGGTCATAATTGATAAAAAGTTGCCTGAAATAAAACTAGTTAATAGTGATAGTGAAAAAAAGATCTATTATATTCTAAAACTTATAAAAAGTAAGAAGATTACTGTAAGTGATGTTTACTACAAAGAAGACCGAGAAAGCTTCTATAACAACTATTTCATTAAAAACGAAAATTGGCGAAGCTTAATATCAGATTTAGAGGATCCAGTGAAGCCAGAGGACGAACCAGTCATAGAGGAGCCGGTCAAGCCGAAGGATAGACCAGTCGTAGAGGAGCTAGTCAAGCCGAAGGATAGACCAGTCGTAGAGGAGCCGGTCAAGCCGGAGGATAGACCAGTCGTAGAGGAGCTAGTCAAGCCAGAGGACAGGCCAGTCATAGAGGAGCTGGTCAAGCCGGAAGGTAGAACTGTCTTAGAAGAGCCAACTGCCAGACAACCTAATGAAAAACCTGATAATCAGGAAGAACAACTAACATTGCACTTAAGTCCTGAATCACAGCCAAATCCTTTAGACAACTTAAAGCAACAAAAACCTGAAAGTATCTCTTTTTTGTTTCAGGGTATTATATATTATGGGCAACATCCAGGGATTAAAAGATCTCTCTATGAATTACATAGATTGAGAGTTTCTACCTATACGTTAAGTGCAACGTATTTGACTCGCACTCTCTTGGAATGTACATTACAAGAGTATTTAATAAAAAATGGACTTTTTAATGAATGGAAGAAACCGGAGAAGGATCCGTCTATGACCGATTTATTGAATTATTGTGTAAGTAATAAATCTTTGCAAAATATTAATCAAAATTATCAGAGAACTATAAATGTAGCTTTTGGGAAAAAGGACCACGATGAATTAAATTCAATTACACATGGGAAGTATAATCTACCTTCACCAGATATTTTATGGGATATTGAACGAAGATGGAGATTGTTTGTGAAGCACATGATAGAAAATTTGAATAGTCATATCTAGTAGTAAAAGATATAGGCCTTGGGGTGATTTAATGCCAACTACTTTGTCTCCACTGCGATATCCTGGTGGGAAATCTCAGATGACAAAATTTGTGGAACAATTGTTGCTGTATAACAATATAGCTAATGCAACTTATATTGAGCCCTTCGCAGGAGGGGCAGGGATAGCTATAGAATTGCTTCTGAAAAATAAAGTGACCAATATTATCATAAATGATTTTGATATAGCTATTTATGCTATGTGGTACTCAGTTTTAAATAACACTAATGATTTTATTCAGTTTATATTAGAAACCCCAATTAATATGAAAGAATGGTACAAGCAGAAGGAAATCTATACTAAGAAGGATGAATCAGACTTGCTTAAGCTAGGCTTTGCAACATTCTTTTTAAATCGTACTAACAATTCAGGAATAATAACAGGAGGTCCCATTGGAGGGCATAATCAGTCAGGTGACTATAAATTGGATTGCCGGTTTAATAAGGTCTCTCTTATTAAAAAAATTTCTGATATATCTAAAATGAGACATGCTATTTTGCTGTACAATTATGATGCTTTAATATTTATTAGAAATATAATAAAAGAAAAAATGGACACTCAAAATACATTTATTTTTTTTGATCCTCCCTATTACAAACAAGGGAAAAATCTTTATACTAATTTTTTTACCCACGATGACCACAAGTCTCTAGCTGATGAAATCATAAGTTTAGATAATTATCATTGGATAACAACTTATGATTTCGAAGAAGAGATATCTAAAATATATGGAGCTTGTTCTAGGAAAACATACACTCTTCAATATTCAGCAAGAAAGACTCGAAAAGAGAAAGAGTATTTATTTCATAATAAAAGAACCCGTGTTGAATCTTACGGCAAGGTTATATTTGAAGAATAGTGATATATAATTAAAATTAATTAAAGGATTTAAATACAATACGAACACTAAACCTAAACCAAGGCCCTTCTATTATGTGAAGGGTCTATCAATATTTTATACCTCAATTGTTGAATGCAGTCCAACAATTGAGAAAAGACATGAAAAGTACATCGTAATCAAAAATTCATTTACAAGTTGAGTTGTAATGGATGGGTTATTATGTAGTATAATTTACGCAAGTGAGTTACATTTTGTCGAAATTGGTAGGCTTCATAATTTGCAAAGGAGATTAGTAATGGTAAAAAAAATATCGGTTTTTCAATATAGAAAAATTAAAAACCTTGATTTCGAGTTTTCAAATAAAATTAATATAATTTCTGGTACTAATGGAACTTGTAAGACTTCTTTATTACATATAATCAGTAACTCTTTTCAAGCGCCTACGAAAAATTGTGATTGGATAGATAATGGTTCTTGCTTAGATACTATTAAGAAAATCAATAGCATCACTAATCCTAAAATAGAAAGCCTTAGTCGTGGGGATAAAACATATAATGATCCAGCTAATGGGCATAAGGGTATTTTGTTTAATGTCGAATACTATCACAGAGATCCGCTTAGTTTTAGAAAGCATACATCAAAGATTACCAATAGATATGCTGTTAAGCCACGATATAAACCAGGTACATCTGATTCATTACCTTTCTGTCCAATTATATATTTAGGATTGTCAAGGCTTGTTCCCTTTGGAGAATATCAGAATGATGAAGCTGTTGAGGGTCTGAAAAAAACTTTACCTATTGAATATCAAGATGAAATTGCTAGTGTGTATGAAAAATTCACAGGAATCAAAATTTCTTCAATGGTCCCTCAAAAAATGGGTGATATTAAAACACGTACTGATTTCTCAAGTAATGATAGCGGGATTGATTCAAATACAATCTCAGCGGGAGAAGATAATCTATTTATATTAATTACTGCAATAATTTCATTAAAGTATTATTTTAAAAGCATTCAGAGTAACCGAGATATAGAAAGTATTTTATTGATTGATGAGTTTGATGCTACTTTGCATCCATCTTTACAAATTCAACTCATGCAACTATTAAAGCAATACTCATCAGAGTTTAAGATACAAGTTATATTTACAACCCATAGTTTATATTTATTGGAACACGCTTTAAAGGAAAAAGAGAACGTTCTTTATCTTATTGACAATATTACTTCGGTACTCAAGATGGATTCCCCCGATATTTATAAAATAAAAATGTTCTTACACGGCAAAACACATGATGATATTTATATAAGTAGAGTTATACCAATATTTACGGAGGATAATGAAGCTCGAATCTTTTTAAATATTATTTTGGATTATTTTGCTGAAAATAGGCTTAATTTTACGAAAGTTCGACGATACTTTCATTTTGTAAATGCTAATATTGGAGCAACAAACTTAATTAACATATTTAGCGATACATATTTGTTAAAATCTACGATGCAGTCTATATGTGTATTAGACGGTGATCAACGCCCTGATTATAACAAGTATCTGATTACTCTACCTGGAAATGCTTCCCCTGAGAATTTGATTATGGATTATTCTGTTATGCTCTTTGATAATGATGATGCTTTTTGGACTGACGAAACAATACTTAATTTAAATTTCGGCAAAGTCTATTACAGGGATAATATTCGTCCTGATATTGATAATATTGCAAATACTTTGATCGATCTTGAAAATACAGGAAAATCAACGCACGGTGTAAAAAGAGAGTTAAGCAAGAAAGCTTTTATTAAACATGAGCGGTTCTTCGAACTGTTGTTTAAGCACTGGGTGAATAACCCGGAAAATGTGGGTGCGATTAATAAATTTTATAAAGATTTGAATATTATGTTTAAAAAAGTTGCAGAGTTCCATGAAATAAATTCAAATGAATGGAATTATGCTTGATATTCTTAAATTTACTTCTGATAATAATTTACATCATGTACACTATTTGGTTCTAACAGACCGCAGGATTTTGTAAGCCTACAAAGGTTTTTTTGATGCCGTAGTTAATTATTCTATCAGGTTTGTTGAATAACCATAAAATGGTAGGAAGAGGATCATAAATGTAACTCGTTGCTTTTATTTCTATCTATGAAAAAAGACCCTCTCTCAAAACCAACTCCTACCCACTCTCCCGATTTCTATGCTTTAATAAAATGAGTAGTATTAACAAGAAGCGTTGAAAGTGGGATTCTATGAAGCGACTAACGATTGGCCTGTTCGCCCATGTGGATGCAGGTAAGACAACTTTTGCGGAACAGCTGCTGTACCATACGAACAGTATCCGGTCGCGGGGACGGGTGGATCATCAGGATGCGTTTCTGGACAGCCACGACATCGAGCGGGCAAGGGGCATTACGGTGTTCGCAGACCAGGCGGTAATAGAATATAAAGGAGATAGCTATTACATAATAGACACGCCTGGACACGTCGATTTCTCCCCGGAGATGGAGCGGGCGATTCAGGTCATTGATTATGCCATCCTGATTGTAAGCGCAGTTGAAGGTGTCCAGGGCCATACGGAAACGGTCTGGCAGCTGCTGCGTAAGCATCGGATTCCGACGTTCTTCTTTATCAACAAAACGGATCGGATCGGTGCGGATGCAGGCAGGACCGAGGCCGAAATCCGTCAGCAGTTGACGGGGGAAGTATGCTGCATTACAGAAAGCTTCGCTGACGGCATGGTCGGTGAGCCGCTGCGGGAGGCCATGGCGGAGCGGGTCGAAGCCTTGCTGGAAGCATTCCTGGGGGGGGAAAGAGGATTCCGGCTTTTGGCTGAAGGCCTTGCAGAGGATGATAGCAGCGGGTCTTCTCTTCCCCTGTGCTTACGGCTCTGCGCTTCAGGATACAGGCGTCGTTGAATTTCTGGATCAGCTGCATCTGCTGACGACAACCACTTATGACGAGAATGCTTCGTTCCAAGGGCGGGCTTATAAAATTCGGCACGATGCAGGCGGAGCGAGACTCACATTCATTAAGGCGCTGGGTGGTCGGCTGAAGGTGAGAGAACAGCTTAGTTATGAGAGCGGCGGGGTTCAATATGACGAAAAAATTACGCGCATCTTCTTGTTTAACGGCCTTAAATCGCAGCCGGTGGAACAAGTGGAAGCTGGCGATTTGTTTGCGGTTGCCGGCTTGTCCGCCGCCGAGGCTGGACAAGGCCTGGGGACGATATCGGACAAGTTAGCTTACGATTCGGAGCCGACGTTACAATCGAAGGTATTATTCGACAATTCGATACATGTACAGAAGGTGCTCGGTGCTTTTCGCATGCTAGAGGCGGAGGAGCCGTCTCTGAACGTCGTTTGGGATGAGAAATTGCAGGAGATTTCTATCCGCGTCATGGGATTGATTCAACTGGAAGTGCTGGAGCAGCTTGTTAGAGAGCGGTTTGGCTTTGCTATCTCTTTTGGACAACCGGAAATCTTGTATAAGGAAACGATTCAATCGGCTGTGAAAGGGTACGGTCACTTCGAACCGCTCAGGCATTATGCGGAAGTGCATTTGCTGATTGAACCGGGAGCAAGGGGCAACGGTATCATGTTCGATAGCAGATGTCATGCCGATGATCTGAATATCAGCTATCAGAATCTGATTCGGAATCATCTCTACGAACGGGAGCATCACGGACTGCTGACCGGCATGCCGGTCACCGACGTGAACATTACGCTACTGAGGGGCCGCGCGCATAAAGAACATACCCATGGCGGCGATTTTCGTGAGGCTGCCTTTCGAGCACTACGGCAGGGTCTGGAGAAGGCGGACAACGTGCTGCTGGAGCCCTATTACGATTTCAAAATCAAGGTCGCTATCGATGAAATGGGCAGGGTACTGTCCGATATTCAGCGTGCTTCGGGTATTTTTAATCCGCCGCAGACAACCGGAACGCAAGCGGTGGTCACGGGCAGGGTGCCCGTGTCGACTTTCATGAACTACAGTGCTGAATTTTCATCCTTTACGCATGGACGAGGCAGTATTCGCTGCGTGTTCAGCGGCTACGACCGCTGCCATAATACGGAGGAGGTCATAGAACGAATGGGCTACCTCAAAGGGGCGGACCCACTGTATACATCCTCCTCCATCTTTTGTGCCAAGGGGGCGGGTTACTCGGTGCCATGGGATGAGGCGGAAGCCAAGATGCACCTTGAATTAGAACCTTGAATAATCTCTATTAGGAAACTAAGCAACTAAGAAATGATCGTGAGTAGTACATCTAATAATGTGCTACTTTTACAATATAAACTGGGCAGTTGCCGTTACTAGGACAGGTGTCCCTACATAGGAATAAGCTGATGAGAAAGGCTTATGTCATGAGCAGGGATGGTGTAGAGTAGATGGCACAAAAGTTGCAAAAGAAAAGTACACGATTAACCGGAAGGATCATACTTCCAGACAATCCGTCATACAATACGGCCAGAATGGAGTTCAATAGGCGCTTTTCCAAATTTCCAAGGGTCATTGTTTTTTGCCAACGAACTCAGGATGTGATCAACGCAGTCAAATGGGCTCGTGAGCGGGGCATACGGCTGCGAGTGCGCAGCGGGCGGCATAGTTATGAAGGATTCTCAACTGTAAATGGCGGTATTATTATCGATGTGAGCGAGATGAATAAGATTACGGTTGATCGAAAAAATAGAGTGGCCATTGTCCAAACGGGAAATCCACTTGCCCGTGTGTACAAAAAGCTGTGGAATAAGCGTGTGGCAATTCCGGCGGGGACTGCACCCGACGTAGGCGCAGCTGGGCTCACCCTGGGAGGCGGCATTGGACTTCTTTCCCGCAAATATGGACTTACGTGCGATAACTTGAAACAAGTGAAGATGGTCGTAGCTTCGGGGCGGTATGGGGCAAAAACGATTGTGGCAAACAGTAAGAAACATTCCGATCTGTTGTGGGCATCACGAGGTGGAGGTGGAGGGAACTTTGGCGTTGCTACAGAATATACATTTCGGGTTAGACCGATTTCATCAGTTTCTATATATAGTATTACGTGGAAATGGAGTGATCTTGAGAAGGTGTTACCGGTTTGGCAGCGCTGGGCCCCATCTGTCACGAACCGCTTAACCTCAACCATTGAGGTGGCTGCCAAGCAGGTAGGAACCATTGTATCTACTGGGCAATTGCTTGGCGGTGCAGAGGAGCTGCGTCGATTGATTAGACCGCTCTTGCGAGCAGGCACTCCGGTGAAGGTGATGGTGAAGACAGTACCCTTTATTGAAGCAACCCATTTTTTTGCCGAATCGGACCTGAATTTAGAACCAAAGTTTAAAATAACCGGGGCCTACGGATTCCAACCTTTGCCGCCTGAAGGAGTACGAATTATACGCGACTTTTTAGCCAAAGCACCCAACCGGCATTCTAGCGTGTGGAGTCAGAGCTTAGGTGGTGCAGGAAGCGCGGTAAGTCGAGTATCGCCTACTGCAACGGCCTATCCTCATCGGAAGGCTGAGATAATCTACGAACTGTCAGCCCGCTGGAGAAACAACGGGGAGCAGGAGCGGAATATTCAGTGGGTGGAAAGGTTCCGCAGAGCGTTGCGTCCCTTTGTTAAAGGAGATTATGTGAATTTCCCCGATCTGCAGATTAAGAACTGGCCCAAGGCGTATTATGGCGAGAACTTTGGCAGATTGAAGCAGGTGAAACGAAAGTACGATCCTCATAATGTGTTTCGTTTTGCTCAGAGTATTCCGGTGGGTAAACAGGTCAGAAAATAACAATACGCACACCAGATCGAATTAAAACAAGGAGCTGCCGGCGGCAGCTCCTTTAGCAATTTAGCTGATAGCGACGATAAGCTGAACCGTTCCTAAGAGACGCCGAAAAAGTTGAACTTTCGCAAGCGATTTTAGACTCCTTTGGTATGTGAAAAAGTAATTTCCCAATACACTTACCAACGTAGAAGGAAGATTACATAGTTTGTATATGATAAATATATTTATGTTTTGAAGCGCCTGTAGATGGTGCAAAAAATTGAATTATGCTTTATTTACAGATTTTTTGAATGAGGACTCTTAGGTCAGGAGTATTGCCTTTAGGAGTCCTTTTGACATACGTGTGTTATTAATTTAGATTGCCCACGTACATCAACAATTTTACAGCCATTTATACTCTTCTAACCAATGTAAGGAGCCTTGAACGTAAAAACATTAAATTTTAATTAATAAAAATCCGATAAATAGAAATGGTCAAGCCCTACCATACCCAGTCTATTAAAAATCTCATATTACTGGTGGATCGAGCATCAGGGGGAGGTAATATGAGAAATGAAGAAGGGAGGAATCGATGTCTAGCTTACTATGTATAGTTCCTTAGACTTGTATCAAATCGGGTCTAAAGTCTGGCAATTGTTTAGAATTTGTCTAGGTCTCTATATTATAATGATCGGACACGTCATATAAATATGGCGAATTTGGTAACTTTCTGTTGTAAGCGGCGAAGATGACCAAAGATGAAGGGAAAAAGTTACTGGCCGCTCCCAAAAATTTTTTAGAAATGGAGGAGATTTTCGTATTGAAACAAAAAAGCAGTTTAGGTAAAACTATGCTATCTTTCTGCCTGGCAGTTTTGCTTGTCTTGCAGACAGTGGTATTCCCTGCTGCTGCATATGCGGATGACGAATCCAGCTCGCAGAATGCGGCTGAATCGCCTTCGGTATCTGAGGCGGTGTACGGCACGCCAGACCAACCGTCGTCAGCACCTGAGGCGGTGTACGCTCCGCTGCTCACTTTCGCGGCGATGGCGGTAGATCTGAAGGACAAAACGGCGGTGTTGGCGAACGCCAATCCGACGTTCAAGCTCACAGTGAAGCAGGGTAATCCTGCAGCTGTGGTTCCGGCAGGGGGCGAGATTAACGGCCGGGAGAATTTTACCCTTGAACTGGATAGTATCGCTGTGCCGACCAAGGGCGACGATCTCAATGCTCCGCCCGAAAGTGTGATTCAGCAGGGGGATTATGCCGTCCTGGATAAGGCGACCTACTTCCCTGGTGTGAATTTGGCGCCTACAGCTCCTATGCCAATTAATCAGGGCGGACTAAAAATTGCTACCGTCCAGTTTTTTGCCGATTCTATCAAAATTACGTTTGACGGCGCAGGGGTATATGACGGCAGTAGACGCGACGTCCAAATCGGCTTTTCCGCTGCTGCTAGAGCGGCAGATCAGACCCCTGGCGGTGGCGGGGATACGACCATTTTCGGAGATGGCTATAAGTTTAAAAACTCGGATTTGGTGCCCGAGTATACCATTACTGTAAGCTCCTTAAGCAACGGCGGCTATGACAGTGGGATTAACAGCCCTTCTTTTCAAGAGGGCACCATTACGTGGCGAGCGGTAGTAACTGCCACTGACACGGACGATAAGACCATCCCCATGCGGCTGGACGGGTTGACTTTTTCTGATGAGCTTGCGAACGTCGGTGTATATGTGCCTGGGTCCTTCACTGTGGATGGAAATGTGGCAGATCCCGATTATGCTGCTGATCGCACACTTTTCTACAAGTTCCCAGACGTATCCACTGTAGATAACGTCAAAAGCACGGCGACTATTACCTTCAAAACGTGGATTCCTAAGAATAGTTATTACTACGAAAAGAACGGCAATTTTGCTGATCAGTATGGATGGAACCGCATTGATAATACCGCAAAGCTTTTGGGTGACGCTACCGATGTGAAGGCTTCATCAAATACCCATCGGATTGCTATACGTCCCAACTGGATTGCGGCGAGCGGCAAGCCGGGCAAGAGTGGAAACGATACGCTCATCACGTGGACGGTTGAGGTCAACAAAAGGATTAACAATAACGGTGTACTGTCCAGAACCGGCTTGCAGAACGTTAAGATTACAGACGTCCTGCCCGACGGGACGGAGTTTGTTTCCGCAACCTATAAGAATGGGGACAGCGGTACGGATACCCCAATTACCCGTAACGCCGCAGGGGAGTACGAGATCGGAACCGCCATCGGCGGGAATCTGGACGGGCCCCTCTATATGACAGTTGTGACGAAGGTGACAGACAGCAGCAAGTCAATCTTCGATTACAAAGCGCGCGCAAACTGGGAATTGGATGTGAAGGATGGAGGAACTGCCATCCAGAACAACGATGCAACCGGCTGGGTCGCTCCTGCTGCCGTTGTGGACACTGCACAGGTTAGAATTGGCGCACATGCCTTCACGAAAAGTGCGACCACAACCACCGCGCTGCACAACGTCGCAGGCACCAAGTGGACGATAAACTTGACGCTGCAGTACAATCTGGATGCTCCAGTCGTCTATGATTTGCTGGTTCACGGCGATTCTCTCGATGTACTGAATAATCTGGATGCCAATCCTAAGGTAACGTCGACAACTCTAGAAGCAATCAAGAGCCAGATCGACACCAAGCAGCTTTGGCAAAAATACCGCGAGAATACGTTGACTGTGAGCAATGGGTTGAACGGTGAAGTGATCCCCTTGACGGTGAACGGCGAGCGGGTGGCGGACCTCATCAAAGTTACCGGGTACAAAGGAGATGTACCAGGGAGCGTTTCCTTTGAGTCTGTCACTACCAACCCGGATAACCTGTTCCGCCAGGATAACGCTGGAAACACATGGAGCAACCGGGGACTGCTCTTCGACGGTGACGATTATGTGAGTCGCGCCGAAGCCAACACCTCGAACCTTGTGCGGATGCTGAACAAGGAGATGCTGTATGCGAACACGGCGGGTTTAGAGGGGGTTGCAGCCGATTGGAACCGAAACTATTCAGGCCAATGGAGCGACAGCATATGGAAAAGAACGCCTGTGGCCAGCGACCCGAATTGGTATATGGACAACTCCCGTCCTGACAATTATATCCTGGCAGGCTATGACCGCAAGGATAGAACGGTCACCTTCCGGCTGGCGGTGAACATGCCGGGCTTCAATACGGAGGAGATGGCCAAGGATGGCGGCACCCGTGTAGCCAGCGACATCAAGCTGGTGGATGTATTGCCGGAGGGCTGGGAGTTTGTAGATTATGCCCCGGGTGAGGCTTATAGACTTTATAAAGGTAGTACCGGCTATAGAACCGATGGTAAAGGCGGAAGTGGTAGATATGCACAGGCCATTTCAGTCATTGCGCCGAGTACGCCTCAGCATGTGGTGAACTTTACCAAGGATGGCAATGAAGGCACGTTCACCTTCTCCAAGCTGGAGAGCCCCTACGTCATTCTGGTGAAGGCGCGTCCAACCAATGACGTGCTTAACACTTACAAGCTAGGTAACAATAATGCCGGTGAGAATCAGGCTGTGTTCTCCATGAAATGGGGAGACAAGCCGTATAGTGCTACCGAAGTTCACAGAATCATTGTGCCTGTGCAGTCTCTGAGCAAGACGGTGCAAAAGCCTGTTTCTGGTGTACAGGAATGGACGGTGAATTACACGCCTCCGTTCGAGATGAAGCCAGGCGTTTATTTGCTGGATACCCTTGCCAAGGGACTGAAGCTGCGCCAAAATGCGGAGGGTGGCCTATCTCTCGAACCTTCCGACATCGCTGTCTATCCCGGCAAGTTGAAGCCGGATGGCACTTTGGAGCGTGATGGAGGACCGCTGAATCTTGCGGATCCGAATAGTGAGGTGAAAGTCACCGCAGGCACAGACCCGGCAACCGGGGGATCGACGCTTAGGTTTGATTTTGTCGATCCGAACAAGTTCTATCAGATCGTTTACCAGACCGAATCCCAGGGCATGCAGCCGGGAACGGCTGGGAATTCCATCAAGCTGATGGGTGATGATTCCCTTCCGCCGATCGGAGCGCAGAGCAGTATTATGCTGGACGCGAACGATGTAGCGGGAAGTGCCAATGAAAACGGCCTGCTCTTCCTCAAGAAGGTCGGTCCCGACGGTACAACACCGCTGAAGGATGTAAAGTTTCAGTTGCTCAATCCTGACGGTACACCGGCCAGGGATAAAGAAAATAATGTAATGGTGGAAAAAATGACGGGCACGGACGGCAAGACGAATTTCATTATTCAGGTGCCAGGGGATTATTTGCTCAAACAGACATATATTGATCTCCTCACTTACTTGCCTACGACTACGATATACCGGGTACGTGTCATCGATGCGCCCGGCAAGCCTGTCCTTGTTGATGGACAGAAGGTGGAATCGAACAATCCGCTGATCGTGCCTACACCGGCCGAAGGCAAGCTGACTATCACCAATAAGGTGGAAGGCAACGGCAGCGACCCGGACAAAGAGTTCGAGTACACCGTGACCTTCAACGGCGAAGGCAAGGATGGAGAGTACACCTTTAAGAAGCCAGATAATACGTATGACAAGATCAAAAGCGGTGACAAGATTACCCTCAAGCACGGACAAACTGCGATGCTGCCGATATTGCCTGCGGGTCTGGTTTATACCGTAACCGAGGGCGATTATACGACCGTTGACGGTTACACGACTGATCCGGAGACGAGAGAATGGTCTGGAACAATTGTGAATAAAGGCGACCACAAGGCGGACTTTATTAATGAACGAATTGTCAACAAGCTGACCATCAGCAATACGGTCATGGGCAACGGCGGCGACAAGGCAAAAGAGTTCGAATACACCGTCAGCTTTGCGGGTGCAGGTAAGGATGGAAGCTACTCTTACGTGAAGTCGGACGGCGACAAAGGTTCGATCAAGTCCGGCGGTACCCTCCGGCTCAAGGATGGAGAGACACTGGATGTTTTGGACCTGCCTAAGAATCTAAATTACACAGTTACCCAGAAAGACTACACAACCGATGAATACATGACTACTCCTGGGGAGCGGTACTATACCGGAGTCATGAAGGGTAAGGATGAAGTTGCCCCATTCAAAAACATGCGAGTCATGACCGGAAGCCTGCTAATTGGCAACAAGGTTCAAGGTAATGGCGGTAACAAAACGAAGGCGTTCAAGTACAAGGTCACCTTCACAGGCGAGGGAGCGAACGGCTCCTACTCCTATGAGAAGTCGGACGGCAGTAAGGGCACCATCAAAAGTGGGGATACCTTTGAGCTTAAAGATGAGGAACTGTTCATTGTGGAGGGACTTCCTACGTATCTCCAATATACGGTGACCGAAGATAATTACACGGACGACGGCTATGTGACAGATCCTGCTAGTCTCATTCGCACGGGTACCATTCCGGTGAAAAGCGCGGCTGAAGCACACTTTGTGAATACCCGCCAGCTTCCAGTTCTGGAAGGCGTGCTGCGTGACAACAACACAAGAGAAGTCATTCCGAATGCGTCCATCACAGTGACCAATCTGAAGACAGGCGAGAAGCAGACGATTCAGACGAATGAGAAGGGTGAGTATTCGGTCATTGCCGAGGCAGCTACCGACTACACGATCACATTTACGAAGTGGTATCCGGTAGGCGGAAAGGATGTGCCTGTCGAGTTCACGCAAAAAGCAAATGTGGACAGCAGTGTGAAGGACGAGACCGTTCCGGCTGATATTACGGCGGTAGGCATTGTGCTTCTGAAGCAGCCTGAAGGGCAGACTTCGATGCTGGACAGCAAGCTTGCTGGCAAGATGCACATTTACTTGCGGGATGCCAGCAACCAGTATGTAGTGGATAAGAATGGCGCTCCCAAAGCGTTCAACCTAGAGTCGAACGGCGTCTTCTCAGCGGACGGTTTAGCCGCGAAGACTTACAAAATGGAAGTGCGCTACGAAGTGGCGCCAGGTCAAGAATTAACGGTTCTTCAAGCGGATCTGGATGTGAAGGCCAACGGGGAATTGAATATTTCCCAGGGGCTCGTTGACCCGTATGGCATCATTACGGATGCAACAACCGGCATGGTGATTGAAGGCGCTGAAGTGACGCTATATTATGCTGATACGCCAGGGAACACAGAGAGCGGCATCGTGCCGGGCACGAAAGTAACGCTGCCAGCGATTCCGGGCTTTGCACCGAATGATAACGACAGCCCAAGTCAGAACAGTGACGTAAACGGCGCATATGCATACATGGTATTCCCGAACACGGATTACTATCTGGTTGTAACCAAAGCCGGGTATGATGCGTACACAAGCCCAACTATCTCGGTCGGAAGCGACATCGTACGCCACGATATACAGTTGAAGCCGATAAGTTCTGGCGGCGGAGGTGGCGGCAATAGCGGCGGAACTGGGTCCGGCAGTGGCAGTAGCGGTACCGATAACAGCGACGACGGAGCAGGCAACGTGAACAACGGAGCGAGCAACGTGAACAACGGAGCAAGCAACGTGAACAACGGAGCAAGCAACGTGAACAACGGAGCGGCAACGTGAACAACGGAGCAGGCAACGTGAACAACGGAGCAGGCAACGTGAACAACGAAATCAACAAAGGCAACAACGCAAGCGGTAGCGTCGACAATGAAGTCGCCAATGGCGATTACGAGCTGGACGATGCTCCGAAAACAGGGGATAGCAGTCCATCGCCAATCTTCTATATGGTTTTGGCGCTGATATCCGTGATTACGATTGGATTCTGCTTACTCAGCGGCAAGAAGAAAAAGCATATTCAGTAACCGGAAAGGCGGTAAGAAATGAGTAAAACTAAAAAAGTTCTTATCGCCGTTTCCTTCCTTGTGTTGGTATTCTCTCTCGCCAATATAGCGAGAATTTTCCTGTGGGGTTATGCCGATCAAGTGAAAATTGAAGAGTTAGCAAAAATTTGGGAGGAACAATCGGACAAAGGAGGAGGGGAGGCGATCCCCTCCCCTTTGATTACGAAAGCGAATGAGCCGGTCATGCTTCCCGAATTTAGAGAGCTTTACGAAGGAAACCCGGACATCGTCGGTTGGCTGAAGATTAACGGCACCCGAATTGAGTACCCGGTTATGCAGAATCCACAAGATGAGCAGTACTATCTCGATCATGATTTCGATAAAAAGAAGAGCAAACTCGGTCTCCCCTTTTTGGACGAGCACAGCCGGATCAACGGTTCCGATATTTTACTGATTCACGGACATCATATGAAAAACGGCTGGATGTTCAAAGATTTGATGAAGTATAAGCAAGAAAGCTTCTATAAGGAGCATGCTACGTTCCAATTTAGCACGCTTTACGAAAAGGAAGAGTATGAGATTGTTGCCGTTATTCTGTCACAGGTTTATCGCAAATCAGATGATGTATTTAAATACTACCAGATTGAGAAAGTAAGTACGCCCGCCGAGTTCGATTCGTATGTGCAGAACATCCAAAAACTTGCTCTATATGAAACGGGTGTAACCCCCCGTTATGGCGACAAGCTTATTGTACTGTCTACGTGTGAGTACTCGACCGAAAACGGTCGGTTAGCGGTGGTTGCCCGAAAGCTTAAATGACGATGTTGAAACATGGAGCCAAGCCTGGTTTATATCGCGTTCTCCCCTGGAGGACGCGATTTTTTTTTACGCTTCTTTTGATCCAGTTTAGGTGCCCTTACTTTTTCCGATGGACCCGTTATGCTGAACCTTAGGCAAATTTTTGCTTGAGGTGGGCATAATAGATTCATTGTGTGTGAAAGGAAGGGGCTACACGACAAGGAAATGGATCTTCCCTATGTAATTTTACCTGAAGAACAAGCACCCAATGGTATAGAGCATTGTGAAATTTGCGAGCTATCCAAGCAGCGGAATCGTGTCATCTGGGGTGAAGGAAATCCGAAAGCTCCACTTATGATGATTCTGGATAATCCCGGAGTCCGGGAGGATCGGGAAGGAAATTCGTTTTTATGCGGTACCCGAGAAACACTCCAATACGGCATGAGAGAGGCTGGGATAGACGTAAATGATGTTTATGTCACCTATTTGCTAAAATGCCGACCGATGCGTGCCTATAATAAACCCGAGGCTAGAGCGGCGTGTCTCCCTCATCTACAGTTGCAGCTCTTTCAGAAGCAGCCGCTTGTATTATTTGGATTTGGTAATGTCGTATCGGGAGCCATATTTACAAATAAGGAGGGTGCCAGTGTCAAGGAGTTACGAGGCAGCTGGTATGAGTTGCAGGGTACGCCCATCAGCTTCACCTATCACCCGCTTGCAGTAAGAAGACGACCCAATTTACTTAGGTTCTTCGTAGAAGATTTGAAAGCTTTGAAGGAGAAGTGGAAAGAGATTCAGCTCGGCAGGATATAGATTGACGAGAATATTAAAGGAAAGGGGCTGGTCGTGCCAGTCCCTCTTTCATTTCTTTTTCTCCAACTCCGCTTTTAATCTTTCATTCTCTTTCAACAGTTTTTTAACATCCGGGACATCCTTGCCGGAAACCCAGCCATACAAATCGTCTCTTGCTGCATACTCCAGCAATTGATCACGGAGTACCATTTTAATGTGCCGTACATCTTCAACATAATAGATAGGGATTTGTTCCATGACTGACTGCTTAAACTCTTGAAACTTCTGATAGTATTCAATTGCTGTGAAGTCGTATGGCTTTTGTCTTAATGCTTCATCTGTGACAACAAAGGCAAACCTAGGTTTGCCCGCTTCTCCGGCATACTCATACTCCCAATGGATATAGCTCTTGGATTCATCAGGAAGTGTTAAACCATAGAATCCTCCGAGAATCAGGACATATATATCGGACTCGTCAATCCATCTCTTTCTAATTTTCATTGGACTTTCCTTGAAAAATTGCTCGATTCCCGCAGGGATATGACCGGCTTGAAGTATGGCTTCAACAGCGGTGTGTCTTTCCTCAATAAGATCATAGTAAGTAGACGATATGTAAATCTGTAATTTTCTCCTCATAGGCCCACCCAAATTAAAGAATTAGTTTGAAAAGAATCTACCACTCTCTCACTTTATTTGTCAAAATTGATTGGGGTTCTCAACAGCCCAAGTTGAATGCTGAATAGATCCCTCAGATCAAAAATAAGTGGTTGGTAGTTTAAAGGCATTTTTTATAATTAAATTGCGCACAATATTAAATAGGGGTTGACCTCACATGCTGCAACTTAACGAACACCTTTGCTTTTCTTTATATGCTTGCTCCCGAGCCATTTCTCGGTTGTATCGACCGCTATTGGAACAGATGGGAATTACTTATCCTCAATATCTTGTGTTGCTATCCCTCTGGGAAAGCGACGGGCGGACGGTCAAAGAACTAGGAGAACAGTTAGACCTTGATTCAGGCACCTTAACGCCGCTGCTGAAACGGATGGAAGCGAACGGACTGATTCAGAGAGTACGATCGACGGAAGATGAGAGGATCGTCTTGGTCCTGCTCACAGAGAAAGGGTTGGCCCTTAAGGGTGAAGCCGATTGTATTCCATCCGCGCTTCTATCAGCCAGCGGCATGTCCACCCAGGAAGTGTCGGAATTAAACAAAGCCATCAAAGTATTAGCGGACAAAGTCATTCAGACCAGCGGCAAATAATTCATTGGAGGTGTGACCATGCCAACAACGACCTTAACTTCAGCGTTAGAGAAGGTCACTGCAGCAAACCCGTTTGAAGTGCAGGCTATACACCAACGTGTCATCCAGCAACTTCAAGAGGAGGGCAAGGCGACAGGACTACCAGTCGGGGCAAAAGCCAAGGACTTTGAATTGCCAGATTCACTTGGAAACCAAATCAATTTGGCCGACGAATTGGCGAAAGGTCCTGTTGTCCTTACCTTTTACAGAGGAGGCTGGTGCCCTTACTGCAATCGACAACTAAGAGCTTACTAGGAGATTCTCCCCGAAATTCAGGCGCTAGGTGCTCAGCTTATCGCAGTCAGTCCGCAATTGCCGGATTATACGCTGTCTGATCAAGAGAAAGCAGAACTGTCCCTTAAGGTTCTTAGTGACCCTAAGGGAATCGTTGCCACCAAATATAACCTGTTGTATGAAGTGCCCGACTATCTGAAGAGCATGTATTTAAGCCATAATATTGATCTTCACGAGTACAATGGAGCGGATCATTGGCTGCTTCCGGTGACGGGAACGTTCATGATTGACGAATACTCCGTTATCTGCTCTACATACGTGAATCCTAACTTTACAAAGAGGATGGAGCCGGAGGATATTCTCTGGGAGCTGCGCATATTGTAATCCTTTTTTTACCCGAAATGGTTTTGAAAAATTTAATTTCATGAAATATATATAGCGATAGAGGAGAATGATACACATGACTAAAAAGATTATTCTTGAGCCTGCCGCACAACAATTCGTTGAGGATACTGCGAATCCGCCCTACTTATTCCATCTTGGGCCAGAGAAGGGAAGAGTTACGGTAGACGAAGTTCAATCGGGAGATGTCAAAAAACTGGATGTAGATATAGAGGGGCTCAACATCCCAGGCGGGCCGAGCGGTCAAGTGTCCGTTCGGATCCTGCGCCTGAAGAACACGGCCGGACAATTGCTTAAAACTGTTTTGTACATTCACGGCGCGGGATGGGTGTTCGGCAATGCCCATACCCATGATCGGCTGATTCGCGAGCTGGCGATCAGAAGCGGATCCGCCATCGTATTTCCCAATTACAGCTTGTCTCCCGAAGCCAAATATCCGACAGCCCTTGAAGAGATCTACGCTACCCCGCAATGGATCGCTTCCTCCGGCAAGGATTATGGCCTGAATTCAGATCATATCTCCATCGGGGGTGATAGCGTCGGGGGCAATATGACAGCGGCCATCACGTTGATCGCTAAGGAAGGAAAAGGCCCCGAGATCAAACGACAGCTGCTGTTCTACCCGGTTACAGATGCCTGAATGGATACGGGCTCGTATCATGAATTTGCTGAAGGATACTTCCTGCGTCGTGATGGGATGGCTTGGTTCTGGGAACAGTATATCAACAAACCGGAAGAGCTGAATGAAATCTATACCTCTCCTCTGAGAGCCTCCATCGACCAGCTTCGCGATCTCCCTCCAGCACTCATCATCACGGCTGAAGCCGATGTTCTTCGAGATGAAGGCGAGGCCTATGGGAATAAGCTTCGGGAGGCTGGTGTGGACGTCACGACGGTGCGTTATCAAGGAATCATTCATGATTTCGTCATACTGAATGCTTTGGCGGATACATTAGCCGCCCGCGGTGCAATTGCATTAGCCAGTACTTGGCTGAAGGATGGATTTCAATAATTGTAGAGGAAAAATAACCCGCACGTGCACCTCTAATATCTCCAAACACTGAGCAAAATACGCAAATCCTAATATGGACATGACTCGGTGCAAACAGAAACGGACTAGCGTAATATCGAACGCTAGTCCGTTTCCGTTTGCTCATTATTCCTTATGAGCTGCTTTTGCTCAATATGGGCCACTCCCCATTGATGTAAGGTTTCTAGAATTGGAGACAGGCTTATGCCGTATTCCGTAATAGAACTCAGGTAGTTGATACCGGATATCCTTTTATGGGGGGGGAGTCCTGATATTTGTCGATATACAGCGTCCCGTCCAATTGGAGCTCTGCGTAGAATACTTGATCCACGGAATGAATGCTGGCTTTCTTTAATTGTTGGTTGAGCCAGGCAACGGAGACATCCATTTTTATAAGATTTTTTTCCACGATTTTTCCATCAATAATAAGCTCCGTCGGGATTCCTTGAATAGGCGTAAGGGTTGCTTTTATATCTTTTTTCGTTGCAGGTAGTAGTTCTTCTTTTCTCAACACACTGAGTTTACCGTCAGGTTCCAAAATTGCAAATTCCACTTCTTCGGGTGAGAAGACATCCTTGTTCCGAAGCAACATGCTTAAATCGTCGATGTTGAGGTGCTGTTTAGCCAACGCCTCCTCCAAAATTTCCCCTTTCTTGATGAGAATCGTAGGCTGGCCGTCGAGAATCTCACGAGCTTTGACGGAGCGCAATCCGATCAATGCGATGATGAACGCCAAGAATGACCATAAGACAAGGCTAGATATTCCTTGCAGCAGCGTGATGTGTCTGTTGACGATAATCTCAGCAGTGGTGGAGCCGAAGGTAATCCCTGTTACATAATTGAAAAACGTTAGATGTCCGACTTGTTTTTTACCGAGCAGACGCGTTAAAACGAGTAGAGCAATGAAGGACGTTGCTGTACGAAATAGAATTTCACCATACGTCATGTGCTGAGCTCCTTGCATAACAGATAGTTTTAGATTGGCCTTCGTCCCCATCTCCTATACTTGAAAGGAAAAAGAATCTAATGAATATGAACGGCTGGAAGGTCGTCTTATGCACATAACGAAGGAGTGAATCACGCAAATCTTCAGGATTAGGGTAAGGGGTAGGTAGATTTAGAATGGACAATCTTTATAATGAGAATTAGATGTATATTTTATAGGGCTAAGGGGCGATTGTCGTGAAACTGACGCAAGGAATAGAGGCGCTGGCGGCAGAAATTGCCGATGTGGCTAGGACATCCTTTCGCACTCTTTTTGAAAACGGCGAACGTTACTATTACTGCACGCTATTTACTACTGGAGAGGGACATGCGCCAAGCATCTCCGCCTGGTCATGGGAGGCCTTGGAGAGGGAAGCGGCCAGGCAAGGAGACGAAAGCGACACGCCGGGATCAACGATTGCGGAACTCATCAAATGGTCCTATGCCGATTCACCCTATTGTTGTTTCAGAGATGAGAACTTCGATGATGTTAAACAATTGTTTATGAAGCGTCCTTCTATTGCGGAGCTTGAAGCTGACGAATGGAATCGTGAATTTGATTCGAGGCTGAAGGCCATGGAGCTGGCGATGAAAATGCTCGATAATGAAGGCGTGTTTGCCTTGAATCAACCGCGAGAGGCTGTATGCGTCCTTGTCGAGGTCATGCCGCCGGATGAGATCAACACCGAAATCGCCCTGCGTTTGAATCAGGCGGAGTCTCCGGCAATGCAAGCATGGTTGGCGGAAGCGGCGGAGTGAGGGCATTCGTGTTTCTTGAGGGAGATGTTGTAAAATGCCTACGGAAAATCAAATGAATATTTTAGTTGAGAGAACAGATTGTATTCTTTATTATGCGGGATCGCCTCTATCGAACGAACATAGTGCAGGCTGGATCGGCGGGAATGCACCCGAATTTTTTGATGATCAAGAAGACCTCATCCAAGAAGGTAACCCAAAATATGTTTTTTACTTGAGCCTCGTCCATCCCTTTAAACCTGAGAGCATGATTTCGATCTTCATCCCTGAAGACTATGAGGAGTATTTGGAAAATAACATTTATCCTAATTGCCCGATCAAGGTGATTGAGCATCCCATTTCGACTGAAAGCGTCAAAGATATGTTTACTAACCCGGGTCTTATAAAGCATGTAATTTCAAACGGGGAACTAAGCCATGATGAAAAGTCGATGGATCAGCCTTATTTGATCAAAGTAGGCGGAAACCCGAGACTTATTCAAAATGAAGACTATTATTTTGCGAAGCTGAGGGAGGAGTCATTCTCTTTTTTATTTCAGGTAGATGAAGATGGCTACCCCGAAACGTTGCTTCAGGAGGATTACAATTATCCTTTTGGTTTTGGATCACTATATATTTTTGCCAAAATGGGGACGACTGAGATACAACATCCAGTAGCGGGTTTTTGGCAATTCTCTTGATATAGCGTGGGGACCCTCGGGAGGACTTGAACGGCGGTGAGCCCGCCAAACGATTTTTGGCGTGCGTATGTCCTATTCGCACAAGCAGGCAGCCCGCCCCTGGCGTAAACTGAATTATAATCAGTGAGCGAGGTGAACTTCCATGGCACAATCGAAGGAGATGCGTGCACGGGCTAAGAAATTTCAAGGCCGTCCGGTCTGTGTCACCCTGCACAGCGGAGAGACCTACGTCGGCTACATCACCGACGTTAATCGCGGCGGGTTGATACTTGCCAGTGCTGGGGCTCCTCCACGCGCTTCTTCCGGGAGGCAAAATTCCCAATCTCTCAAACGCAGAGCCAGTTCGCATGCCCCGGGCGTCCGTCTCGGCAACCGGAAAAGCGGCGCACGTAAACCGTCTGGCCGTTCGCGCTCCCGCAAGCCGGACGCCAAGGTGTCGGCATTCCTGCCGATGATGGGCTCGCTGTTAGGCGGCCTTGGCGGCTCCACTGCAGGCGCAGGAGGACTTGGCGGTATGCTCGGCGGCGGCTTGCGGCTGTTCGGCATGATCCAGAAATTTCTCCCGGTCGTGAAGATGGGCTACGGCATGATCAAGTCCATTCGCCCGTTTCTCGGCGCCGTTAAAGGCTTGATGCCCCCGGCCAGTCCGGCCACGCCGGATAACGAATAATCGTATATCTGTGAACTTTAAGCTCCCTTTGAGTGGTCAAAGGGGGCTAGTCCACAAACCATTATCACTACCACTGTCTAATCCAAATCGGTTTTAACTCGGAATAGCCCATTTCCTTTAGTAAATCCCAGGCATGATCCAGAACGTGAGGCTTCCCCTGGACCCAGAGTTCTTGTCGTTTTGCCATCAAGTATGAGATGATTTCAGCAATATGTTTGGGTTTACCTAGATGGATGACAGTTTCTATTTCATTATTTTGGGCTGAAATGTCATAAAAGGACCAAAAAGTATGAGGCTCTTCTTCAGGAGGATTCGCCTGAAAGATGAGCGTGATTTTGATGTTTTTATTCTCTTTCGGAGATAGGTTTAGGATGAAGCGAGACCCGCCTGAGTACCAATAAACGAAGGCATAACCGTCGACCGTAATATTTCTTAATTGGCTTTTCATTATTTTCTCCCTCACGATATGTTGTTTAAAATGAACTGCGTTTGATGAGTCTCTAGATACATAACACTTTAAAGAGGTACGACCCATAGAAAAAATAATAAAATTGCTGGATAAGCAAACAAAGGAAACCTGGCTATGGTCAACAGGAGGGTTCAAATATGTGGTTTGGCAAGAAAGAAACGCAACTGGATCGAATAAAAAACAAACTGAGCCAAGCTATGCGCAAAGACGCGGGTTTCTCAGTGTTTGGATCATCCTCACATCAATATAGGGTTAAAGAGAAGCTTACAGCAAAAGAGCTGGCGGACTGGCAAGCCCACAATCAGGTCACACTTCCTGAGCCTTATGCGCTGTTTTTAACGAACATCGGCAATGGAGGCGCCGGACCCTATTATGGAATATATTCAATTGAAAAGGCAACTTCCTACACCGAGCGCCAAGCGCTCCTTGCAAAATCCGTTCTGTACCCCGGGATGACCAAAGAGGAATGGAACCGTCTAATTGAGCCCCTGACCAAGGACCAGGACATTCCCGATGAGGAATACGACGACACCTGTAATAAGGTGTTGGGCGGCATGTTGTGCATAGGCACCCAAGGCTGCGAATACGACATGTATCTCGTACTTGAGGGGAAATATAGGGGGAGAATTGTGTACACCTCCGATTTTCATCCTGATCATCCTTTTTTCTTTGTCTATGAAGACAGCTTTCTGGACTGGTACGAGCGCTGGCTGGATGAAATTATTCTGGATTATGATATCGGGTGGTTTGGCAGTCGAATGCCGGGTGATGAGAATGCGCTGATCCAGATTTATCAGAGCGCTCCAAACGAAGAAATCCAAGCCAAAGCGCTTGATGGAATGTTCAAGTTTAAGAAAGTCTCTCAGCTAACCCTTGCCTTTTTGGAAAATATTGCGGAGCAAAGCCCCAAAAATCGGACCACAGCCATTTGGCTCATCTGCCAAACTTCTTTTGACACGGGTAGAAAATATCTTCTGGGGCTGTTGCAATCGGATGAACACGGGGATTTTCTGCAAGCTTTACAGATTCTGCACGCTACCAGTAAAACTGAGGATTTAACGGAGTTTATTCCAGTGATCTTGCAAAGGCTTGACCGGATTCACGACCCGGAAACGTTGCGTTATGCAGGGTATATCTTGGAAGAGTACGGTGCGATTACGCTCCAGAACTTTGCACCTTTCTTGTGTCACGCCGACCCGAAAATGCATACCACTGCCATCTATGCCGCGCGCAGTTGCGAAAACAAGCTGGGAAGCTGGCAGATCATTGAACAGATGTTGATGGGGGGCGGCCCGCAGGTTCTGAATAACTTGATTTTATACTGGGGCATTATTCCACATGAGAAGCTGCTGTCTTACTATAAGGAGGTATGGCCGAAATACAAAAGCAATCCGAATTTCAGAGAAAAATTTATCGGTTGTTTGCGAGAACTGCATTTGCCAGATGATTATTTCGACAAAGACGAATCGTGAAGAAGGTGTGCATTAATTATCTATAAAATACGAACCAATAAGGTTCAGAGTATCATCCTCCAGATGATGGGCACCTGTGGGCTTACCTTGGATTTAATTATGACGTGGCGGAGCCTGAGTATTCCAAAATCGGATTTACGAGGAAGCCGAAAAAATGCTAAAACGCTACTGACATCCCGTTGTCAGTAGCGTTTTTGTATATTAAGTGTATGCGAATATCGCAGTGCTTTGAGAGGGGGCGACCTTTCTCAAAATCTTATTATAGAGGTGGAATTTATTTATGAAAGATATCAATTGGGAAGTGGATCCGGACCACAGCTCCGTCGAGTTTTCGGTGACGCATTTAATGATTAGTAGAATTAAAGGAGTATTCGAGCATTTCCAAGCGATCTTGAGTTTTGACCCCAACAATTTAAAAACCATGGGTATTCAGGCTTCCATAGATGCAAATAGTATTACAACTCGCCAATCGCAACGAGATGAACACCTGAAGAGTGACGACTTCCTTCATGCAGCCAAGTATCCAACCATTACGTTTCAAAGCAGCAGCTGCGTCCTTGCTGGCGAAAGGCAATATGAACTTACGGGCAATCTAACTCTGCATGGAGTAACCAAACCCATCACTTTTCATACCTTTTTTGAAGGACTAAACAAAGACCCTCGTGGCCGGGAACGTGTAGGATTTCATTCAACAGCCAGTATTGACCGCAATGAATTTGGCTTGACATTCAACTCGCCTCTGGAAAAAGGCGGGGTTATCGTCGGAAATGAAGTGAGAATCGAGCTTTATATCGAGGCAATTAGAATAGAATAGCAGTCCTAAAGGCCATCCTTTTAGCGGGGTGGTCTTTAAACTTGCCGTTACAGGTAGGGCGGTGAACCGTATCACAAATAAGGGCGGAAATTTTGAAGCAAAACAGTTTTGTTTTCCATAAGCATGAATTAGAATGTGGACTAAATGCAAATGCTTCGATAGAATATCATTCTATATTGTTGTGTTTTTTATTAAGGCGGATTGGGGAGGTAATCATGGGAAATACGGATAAGTTTGAAATGATAGCTAATGTATATGACACTTCTGAAAGAATTCAAATTGCAAAGGCATCATCTGATGCCATTCGTGAGTATGTAGTTGACGCTAATAGTAAGAATGCTATTGATTTTGGGTGTGGAACAGGTCTTGTCGGAATGAGCTTGTTAAATGATTTTAATTCTATGCTTTTTCTGGATACTTCACAAAACATGATTAATCAAATAAAGCAAAAAATTACTGATCTTCACATTCAGAATGCAGATACATTATGTTTTGACTTTGAAAAGGAAGGTCTAACGGATTTACATGCGGACTATATTTTTATGGCTCAGGTTCTGCTCCATATTCATGATGTTGAAATCGTTTTATCAAGGCTATTTGATGTTCTAAATGAAGGAGGACATTTACTAATCGTAGATTTTAATAAAAATGAAAAAGTAGTTTCAGATATAGTTCATAACGGATTTCATCAAGAAGAGCTGACTGACATTATGACTAAAATAGGATATAGAGATATTCAGTCCAAAACTTTTTTTAACGGAAGTAAAATATTCATGGGACAAGATGCATCTATGTTTATTCTTGATTCTCGAAAATAAACTTTTAGGCAGAAATCAGCTCTCCTTATAGTTAGCAGTTCTAAGGTACAACGAAATAAAAGGCCGTCCCTTATGAGACAGCCCATGCTTCTTGTACGGTTTTAAACTTATGATTCAATCTGTGCCTAGTAATGAATTAATTATGTTCAGGTGGCTTTTTTATAAACCAACCCAGCGCCAGAATAAGTATTGCCAGAATAAATTCAATCCAAAAAACCGTTTGTAGACCGGAAACCATGCTTTGTGTCTTCTCATGCATCGCAGTGGGATTGAGCGAATGGTGAAGATAACGATTGGCTCCAGACGACATGATGCCGACGAACAATGCGATGCCAATTCCCCCTGCAATCTGTTGGAGCGTATTATATATGGCTGTGCCATGAGGAACCAGGTGACGTGGAAGTTGATTCAATCCTGTCGTCTGAGCCGGCATGACGACGAATGACATGCCTAAGAATAAGAGGATATGATTGAACAGAACGGAACCTTGTGTTGTATCACTGTCGATGCCGGTAAACAGCCACAACGATATGGCGATCAGGAATAGTCCGGGCACAATGACGAGTCTCGGCCCGAATTTATCGAGTAATTTCCCCGATACCGGCATCAGCATTCCGTTCAAAATGCTACCTGGCATTAGAAGTAAGCCTGTCGCGAATGCTGTCAACTTCATCACATCCTGCATATAGAACGGCAGCAATGTTGTTGTGGCGAATAGAACCATCATCAGAATTACAATCAATACCGCAACCAGAGAAAAAGTGGAATGCCGGAATACGGAAAGATTGATCAACGGCTCTTTGATCTTAAGCTGGCGCCATACAAGCAAGAGCAAGAAAAGACTACCTATTGCAATCGATCCGTAACCTTCTGGCTCAAGAGAGACACTTGTTTGGCTGAAGCCATAGGTGACGCAGCCGAAACCGACGGTTGACATCACAATGGATACAAGATCGACCCTTGGCTTGGTCAGTTCTGTCACATTCTTTAAGTACACGAATGCATAAATCATCGAAAACAGTGCGACAGGAATCACCATGTAGAACAGCCATCGCCATTGAAAGGTATCGATAATTAAGCCAGACAAAGCCGGCCCGATGACAGGGGCGACCATGATGACCAGCCCCATGAGACCCATGGCGGCACCCCGACGTTCTGGAGGATAGAGAGCGAGAATCGTATTCATCATCGACGGGATCAATAATCCTGTCCCGCAAGCCTGAACAACCCTGCCCATCAGCAAGATTCCGAATCCCGGGGATACTGCACACAAGCAGGTACCGGCCAAAAATAACGCCATCGCAGACATAAACATCTGGCGAGTCGTGAACCATTGCTGTAGTAATGCGGTCACCGGCACCAGTACGCCGATCACGAGCATATATCCCGTCGATAACCATTGTATGGTCGAAGCAGCAACGCTAAATTCTCTCATCAACGCAGGAAACGCATGGGTAAGTAAATTTTCGTTAAGAAACGCGACAAATGTACCGATGAGTAGAGCGGTTAATATTGCCCCTCTCTTCATTCCTCTTGCATCTTGATCCTGATTGTCCATCTTCTACCTCCCGATTGTTCATTACGTTCCGTCCATTGTTTGTATATCGCTTAACCCGCAACGCCTTGAAGATCATTTTACGTGAAGTGGGATTAATTGGAAAAAGTGAAATTGCCCATCATACTCGGAAATTCATTCATATTTCGAAAGCATAAGGGGGGCTCCACCACGGTGTCGCTCATTCGCGCATTATTTCTTGACAAGATGAGGTTAGGGGATTATGATAACGTGCCGGTCAACTCTATAAGGCAAATAAAATCAAAAAGGCTGACTTTTCGTAGTGCCTTGGCACTGGAATCGTCAGCCTATCGTGCAGATTATCCTACACCATCACTTTCTAACAAAGAATAAAAATTATCACGGTCTTGGTCATCAAATTTGCCAAGTGTCCTTACCCTAACAAATTCATGTCCGCCATACATGTCTATTTCCTCACCGTACCTATTGTAGAGCGCGATCATATTGCCATCCTGATTCAACTCCAAGTACCCATAAATTTTGCTTCAGGAACTTCACCGTAAAAGAGCGTAAATTTGATTTTGATCACTCTGTGCGTGCAGATCCTCCCTTCCTGTCTTTCGTATTGGCTTTGAATATATATAGTATTCTCCATAAAATGTCAAGAGATAAGGTTTCTACGTATCTCTAAATGTTATTCAATTTATAATGACAAGCTCAATATATGGATAGTGTAAATTTCAAGCTTCTAAGTTTTTGGTGGGCAGTTTTTGTTTAGCCGTGCGATCGAAAATTGCCGTACACACAGTAACTACTGTTGTTTTTCCCCATTAGGTTCGCAGACCGCTTTCGCTTTGTGTCATATGACATTATGGCACTGGCGGATTTGACATCAAGAGCCGTAGGATACGATGACTACTTGTAAAGGATGTGGGCTCTTTGATGACAAGAACCGTCGTCAGCTTTATTCAAAATGGCTATTTCCTACTGCTTACTTTCGCTACCGGATTGTTTTACTTTTGCTTTTATCTGGTCGCTCTTACATTAGGCTTGAGTCTTTCGTTTACCGTCGCGGGCGTTCCTCTGATTACTCGCATTTTGCGAACTACAAACACCTTCCTGCAATTTGAACGCACACAGACCAAGATCTATACGGATATTACCACAGAGCTTTACGTTAAACCAATAAACACCGATGACTCTATCTGGCTTCAAGCAAGGAAGGAGCTGCTAAATCGGCGCAACTGGATCGCTATCGGCTGGCTGATGCTGAAGCTTCCGGTGGGGATTTTAAGCCTCATTAGTGCAGCCTTGCTTTATATAACTCCACTCGCAATGATTGCGGCCCCGCTCCTCTTTCCACTATTTAATTATTATTTTATGGGTGTACCTATAGATACTGTGATAAAATCCGTACTGGTTTCGGCCTCAGGAGTCATATTCACTATGGTGAGCTACAGGCTTGCGAACAGCTTCACGCGTATGCTAGGAGGCTACACCCGTCGTATGATCAAGAGTGTGAACCGGTAGCCGGAATGTCCCGGTCTGGATTTAAAAGTATTGTTGGATAATGATCTGCTCTATAATAGTTACGTAATGTCATACTGATAGTTCTTAGGGGTTGATGGTTTTGTTCGATATGGTAAAGCAGTGGTTCTGGTACGACTGGTTCATGCTTATGATCCGCTTGATTTGCAGTACTTCTCTCCTGCTCACTATCATAGAGCGGCAAGCTCATTTCACGCTGCCGCTTTGGGTTCTTGTGTTTTGGCAGCTTATTGCTTTTTCCGTTCCCTGGCTGTGCTTGCAGCTCAATTATAGATACTACCTGCTTACCGAGATTGTGATCCCGGGCGGGCTCTGCTTGTATTTAGTTTTGTTCTTTCCAGAAGCCTACCTCACATTCCTGGTATATGCATTTTTGATTGCCTCTAATAGCAAACAAAGAACATATCTTTGGTCAGGTCCTTTATCGATATTGCTCCTACCCGCTATAATTAAGCTGCTTGCAGAGCAGATTGATTTTTGGATTATGACCATTCAATTCGGGACGGCTTATGCATTCGGATTTTCCTTCCATTTATTGATGGTCAATCATCGTCAAAGTGAAATTATACGCGAGCAAAATGCGGTGCTGGAGCAGTACTTGTCCCAAATCGAGCGCATCACGCTGGCCGAAGAGCGGAATCGGCTCTCCAAAGAGCTCCATGATACCGTCGGTCATGCGTACACTTCCCTCATTATGGGGTTGGAAACCTTGCGCCCTGAGCTAGAGACGGATACAGGAACGAAACGGCTCGATTCCCTATTGAACCTGGCCCGGGAAAATATGGATGAAGTGAGAGGCTATGTGCATCAAATCGAATCGCCGCATGAAGAACTCCCACTGCTTCAGTCTTTGCGGAAGCTGGCAGAGGAGTTTCAGGAGCATGCTAAGGTGTCGGTTCGTTTCCAGGCCTTCGGGGAGGAATACCCTGTAACGAAGCAAGCGAAGATAGCGCTGTATCGCTGCTTGCAAGAATCATTGACGAATGCCGTGCGTCATGGACACTCGACGGAGATTACGGTTTCAGTGCAATTCGAGCCTCAGCAGACGAGGCTGGAAATTCAAGATAACGGCCGTGGGATGGAACATGGACGGGATGGTTTCGGCTTGAACGCCATGAAAGAGCGAGCGATGAATTTGCAAGGTCATGTTGGCGTCTATACCCAACCGGGCGAAGGCACCCTCGTTACCTGCACCCTGCCACGACAAACGGAGCTTAAGGATGATGTCATCCGTCTGTTGGTCGTCGATGACCAGCCTTTTATCCGTGAAAGTCTACGGATTCTTCTCGAGGAGCAGCAAGATTTGCAAGTCGTAGGGGTGGCAGAAGATGGCGAGCAAGCCATCGAACTGTGCAGACAGGTTCAGCCTCAGCTGGTGCTCATGGATTTGGACATGCCGAACCTGGACGGAATCTCCGCATCCCGTACCATAAAACAAACGTGGCCCCACATCCGCATCTTGATTCTCACCACGTTCGAAGATACTGGACAGGCTCTGGAAGCGCTGCGAAGCGGAGCGGACGGATACCTATTGAAGTCGATGAAGCCGGTAGAGCTTGCCGAAACAATACGTACGGTCTATCGCGGAGGCACGCTGATCGATCAGGAGATGTCGCACAAATTGTTTGCTCAGCTGGAAGCCGCCAAGAGCGGAGACGTTCCGTCGACAACCAAAGTGGCTGCGACCTATGATTTAACTTCACGGGAGCTTGAAATTTTACAGTTCGTGTCGAAAGGACTGCGATATAAAACCATTGCTTCCAAATTGTATTTATCCGATGGTACGGTTAGAAACTATGCGTCATCGGTCTATCTGAAGCTGGGGGTTCGCAACCGAGAGGAAGCAGTGCAAAAGGCCCGGGAGGCAGGGCTTTTGGAATAAACCTTACGGTTCGATGCGGATTTTCGTTGGATATGGAGGAAACTAAAAACAAGCGGCAGCATCAGCAGCCGCTTGTTTCTTATTGTACAAGAAAATCCCCAGTTTTGACGGGGGTTCAGGAAATCTTATATAAAGTACCATTATAGGAATTGGCAATTACAAAAAGGCAGATACCCCCCTTGTGAGGGAAGCCTGAGACCAATCGCGGTCGGCAGACTTTCGGTACGCCTCCTTAGGTGCCTGCTAGTACCGTGCCCTTATCGGTTGGCTTTTGCTTGCCCATAACATCCTCGAATGGGCGAGATGAGCCAAAAAGCGCGAGTCATGGGGAAATCCCCCCCTGCACTCGCGCTTTTTTTCGTTAATCCCGAAGTAAGCACTGTCCTTTACGGTAGAAAATTTACTTAATCCTTTTGAATTAGTGACTGATTGGCAACGTATAGTAATTAAATGCTTGATCCAACAAGGCACTGGCTTCTTGACGCTTCAAAAGCTGTTTGGAGCGGAAGTCTATGGAGCCGTCTAAATTGATCTTGGTATTCGGGTCCATGATACCTTGGGAAACAAGAGCTGTGATGGCTTTAACTGCCCAAGCATCCGTTTCGCCACCCAATTTAACCTTAATTCCAGGCTCAACCTGTTTCAGGTTCTGGATCATTACCGCCGCCATTTGTCTAGTGATAGGAGAATTAGGCTGATAATTACGTAGTCCGGCCATCATCTGTTTTGTATTCGGTTCAATCATGAAAGGTTGTTTATACCACCCGTGGGCGCGCAGCAGCACTTCTGAGAATTCTCTCTGAGTCATCGTTCCTTTCGGATCGAAGAGGTGGGCTGATTTTCCGCTCATGACTTTCAAAGCATTAAGGTTGTTTATATATGGAATATATTTACTATCCGCAGGTACATCAGAAAATGGTGAATCAATGTTTATTTTTTGCGCATAAGCAACGAGGTCTGGGAGTTGCATGTAATACAAATATGCAATATGGCCTGCTTGATTTTTATTAAACGTCAATTTATTACCTGATTCATCTTCAAATAATAAAGGGTGGATCATTTTTAGTGTATGTTTGCCTGATGTTCCTGTCTCCATTATTAATTTCCCGTCCGAATACGAAACCTTCGTCCTTAAGGCAGCGATACGCGTGTTTTGGTATAATCCCACGTAGTCTTGGGCCTGCTGCTCACTTATTGTCGCGTAGGTTGACTTTGGAAGTTCTGATTTTCTCGGATAATAATGATTCATAAATTCTTCATACACGTCAAGACTCATCATGGAGTCGTTATTGTAGGACATGTACATTGCTGTATTCTTCTCAGGCAGAATAACAATCAAGGAAGAATGCCCTGTAACATTTCCTCCCTTTAGAATCACATGCTGATTATTCATCTTCTCTTTGAAGTAGCCTTCGAATCCAATTGTTGTGACCGGGAACTCCTTATCAGGGAATAATTGGTATGTGTGCATTTGCTCTATGCTCTTTGGACTCACTACTTCTTTACCTTTGTACTTGCCTTTGTTCAGGTGCATAATAAGGTACTTCGCCATGTCATCTGCTGTTGAGACGATACCGCCTTCAGGTTTTTCCGTTGGTTTAAACCCGTCCAAGGGTATCAGTTCGCCTGTTGGTCCATAGTGAGCAGCCATTCTGCTTAACAATTGGGGGGTAAACCGCACATTCGTCGAATTCATGCCTAACGGTTTGAAAATATTCTTTTCCATATATTTGGAATATGACATACCCGTTACGTTTGCTACAGCATATCCCGCTAGCATGAAACCAAAATTGTCATAAGTGTACGCTTCTCCTGGAGTCCTGACAACAGTTGGCATATTTGATGCAATGAACTTCTTCATCGGAAAATATTTGTCCGCGTATTCTGGATGCATTTCCATGGAAATATCTGGTTCATCAAATCCACTTGAATATGTAAGTAGATCAAACATCGTCAGTTTTTTTCCTGTTTTATTCGGAACCTTTATTCCTCCTAAATACTCTTGGATATCGCGTTTTAAATCCATTTTCCCCTTATCGACCAACTGCATAGCTGCCAATGCAGTGAATGACTTTGTAACAGAGCCGATTTGGAAAACGGTATTTTTATCAACAGGAATTTTTTTGCCCTTGTCGGCATACCCGTAACCTTTGCTTAGCATCACTTTCCCACCTGCAACGACCACAAAATTAGAACCAACTGTATTATACTTCTTCATCTTGTCCGCAAAAACGCCATCTGCAAAAGCTTCTAGTTCCTTAGCATCTCGCGGTCCCTCCAAGCTAGCCTTCTCAGATGCAACTGGTACGTTAACGGGTGCGGCAACTGATGCGCCGTTGGGTGCCATACACGCGGTAGTTACCGTAGCAGATAATAGTAGAACCGCGAGACTGGTGTGAATCATTTTTTTCATGAATGATTTCTCCTTGAAATGTATTTTTGCCTTATAGCGTCCGGCAAAACCAAGTATGGCAAAGGACTTGTCATACCAACAAGTTACATTTCGCCACCCACCATACCAAGTCACTCCAAAGTGTCATATGACAATTAGGCACTAGGTTTAAAGGGCGATGGGTCATTCAGAAAAAACGGAAATTCACCACAGTTACATATCCTTTTTTACCTCAGTTCTTCTTAACCGTCTCTCCTTCAATTAACACAGGCTGATAATAGGTGTGGTTACGTAGATCCTTTTTCCCTTGAAGTTTCTTAATAACCCAATCGGCGGCATCACGTCCCATTTGTTCCTGGGGGTGCGTTAATGTCGTTAGTTTGATGTTTGCATTCTTGGAAATATAGGAATTATCTTGACCAATAATGGATAAGTCTTCGGGCACAGATATCCCAAGTTGTCTGCATACATGTACAACTTCTAGTCCGACCTCGTCGTTATAGCAGACAATTGCGGTTAAATCGTCTCTTTGTTCGGTCAGGAATTTCTTCAAGTTGGTGGATAGGTCCTGCTTTGTCTCTGTATAGAATGAGAGCACTTGCTCTGGGTGAAACCGTAATTTGGCTTCTCCAAGCGCTTTGATATAGCCCTTCATTCGATACTTTCCTTGTAAATCGTCCATTTTGGCAATGATGCCAATCTGTGTGTGTCCGTTAGCGATCAATTCTTTGGTCGCCAGATAGCTGGATTGTACGTCATCGAGGCAGAAGTAAGGAACTTCCAACTCTTCATAATAGGCATTAATCATGATGAAGGGAACATCCTGTTCCTTGAACGTCAGATAATAAGCGATATTGGGATTATATAGATTGCTCTTCGTAGGCTCAATGATCAAACCATCCACACCAAAGGACAGCATCATCTCCAAGGCTTTCTTTTCCTGGGCGACATCATTATTGGTACTCGCTAATAGTAATGAATAATTATCTTCATTTAATCTGGCTTCAATCCCGCGAATTATCGAGGGGAAGATGTAATCAGAGATGTAGGTCGTGATGACTCCGATGGTTTTATTACTGGAGTTCCCACCAGTCTTTGAGCGAAATTGGTTACTGACATAGGTGCCAGATCCTTTTTCACTTCTTAAGAAACCTTCGTTGGATAGTTCCAAAATAGCCTTCCGAACCGTCTGGCGACTAACTTTATACTTATCCTGCAAAGCGAATTCCGTTGGAATTTGTTCTCCTACGCTGTATGCCCCTGAAAGAATATTGCTTTTTATATCCTCAAGGATGACCTGATACTTTGGTTTCACTTTATTCCTTCTTTCCAAGTTGTTCTAATACTAATTAATGCATCTATAATATTTGTATGTACATATTTTAGCATAATTATGAGTTTATTATAATCTATTGTCCTATCTGTATAAATACTAAAGTTAAAACTAGAAAAACACTCGGTTTGTCAAAGTATTTGTAAGTATAACTATGGTTTTGTGTTGACAAATGTACGCACAAAAAATATACTAAGGCTGTAAACAAAAGAAAGCGCCTTCTTTCAATTAATGCGATTATAACAGTTGTTCAGAGAGAGGAGTAACGTGAGCATGGATCAAGACACTAAACAAGCGATTACTAAGGGAGAAACCTCACTTGGTATCGAATTTGGATCCACACGTATCAAGGCAGTGCTGATTGATCATCGTTTTGAAACCATCGCATCTGGAAGCTATGAGTGGGAAAACCTCCTGGTAGATGGATATTGGACGTACAACTTAGAGAGTATTATTATGGGCCTGCAAGAGGCTTATCGTGAAATGAAGCAAGAGGTTGAGCAAAAATATGGAGTCACCCTTCGTACGGTTGGTTCTATAGGATTCTCTGCAATGATGCACGGCTATATGGCTTTTGACAGCAAGGGTGAGTTGCTTGTTCCGTTCCGGACTTGGCGGAATGCGACAACCGGGGCTGCAGCAAAAGCTTTAACTGATAAATTTCAATTCAACATTCCTGAGCGATGGAGTATTGCTCACTTGTATCAAGCGATATTGAACGAAGAGCAACATGTCCCTCATATTGATTTTATGACGACGTTGGCTGGATATATCCACTGGCTGCTGACTGGCGATAAGGCAATTGGTATCGGAGACGCTTCGGGGATTTTCCCAATTGATGAGACTACACATGATTATAACGAGTCGATGGTTAAGCAGTTTGATGAACTCATTGCAGCCAAAGGCTACGATTGGAAGTTACAAGACATTATTCCTAAAGTTCATATCTCAGGCGAGCAGGCAGGTGTACTAACCGCAGCGGGAGCGAAAATCTTAGATAAATCCGGAGACTTACAACCTGGTATTCCGCTTTGTCCTCCAGAAGGTGATGCGGGAACAGGAATGGTCGCTACGAATAGTGTGAGAAAACGTACTGGCAACGTGTCTGTGGGAACCTCGGTTTTTGCCATGATTGTATTAGAGAAGGACCTTTCAGCGGTATATCCGGAAATTGATCTGGTGACCACACCGAATGGTAATCCGGTCGGGATGGTTCATGCCAACAACTGTTCAAGTGATCTCAATGCTTGGCTGGGCTTGTTCCGTGAATTCTATGAGGCCATGGGGCACAAGGCGGATCCGAATCAATTGTTCAGTGTGTTGCTGAATAAGGCTTTGGAAGCGGATCCAGATGGCGGTGGTTTACTCAGCTATGGCTATTTGTCAGGGGAGAATATCACCGGAATAGAGAAAGGCAGACCGTTGTTTGTCCGCTCTCCTGAGAGCCGTTTCAATTTGGCCAATTTCATGCGGACTCATCTGTTCACTGCATTTGCTGCTTTGAAAATCGGAATGGATATTTTGACGAAGAAAGAATACGTCGCAATTGACAGCATTCTGGCTCACGGTGGTTTATTTAAAACCCCTATCGTCGGACAAAAGATTGTTGCGGCTGCTATGAATGTCCCGGTATCCGTGATGTCAACAGCTGGAGAAGGCGGAGCGTGGGGTATGGCTATTCTGGCTTCTTACATGATGAACAAGGATCAACAAGAAAGTCTGGAAGACTTCCTCGACCAAAAAGTATTTAGAGATGTTGAGGGACAAGAAATTCATCCTGACGGTTCCGATGTTAAGGGGTTCGAAACATTCTTAGAACGCTACACACAAGGCCTGGCGATTGAGCAGGCTGCTGTAGATAATCTAGTGGAAAACTGGAGGAATTGACGTGTTAGAGCAGCTGAAAGAAGAAGTATTTCAAGCCAATCTGGATTTGCCTAAACATGGACTCGTGAAATACACCTGGGGTAACGTAAGCGCTGTTGATCGTGAGCGTGGCTTATTCGTTATCAAACCGAGTGGTGTTAGTTATGACACGATGAAACCTAGCGATATGGTGGTTGTTGATTTTGACGGCAATGTTGTTGAAGGAGAGATGAGACCTTCATCGGATACACCGACTCATGCCGTACTTTACAAGCACTACGCAGAGATCGGCGGTATTGTGCATACGCATTCGACTTGGGCGACGATTTGGGCTCAAGCAGGCCTGGATGTACCTGTAATGGGGACTACTCATGCAGACACCTTCTATGGTTCTGTTCCCTGTGCTCGTTTCCTGACACAAGAGGAGATCGACCGTGGTTACGAAGCGGAAACCGGCCGTGTCATCATCGAAACTTTTGAGCAGCGCGGGCTGGATATTTTAGCAGTGCCAGGTGTCCTGCTTAAGGGTCACGCTCCCTTCACTTGGGGGAAAGATGCGAAATCCGCAGTTATGAATAGCGTCGTGTTGGAAGAAGTTTCGAAAATGAATTTATTCGCACGGGAATTGAATCATTTTGCTGAAGAATTGCCGCAGCGGATTCTAGATAAACACTATTTGCGCAAACATGGGAAAGACGCCTACTACGGGCAAAAGTAAGACCAACTAAACTAAAAATGAAGAAAAGAGGATGAATGATGTCAACAGTAGGTACAAAACAGTTCTGGTTTGTCGTAGGTTCACAACATCTGTATGGAGAAGAAGCATTAGCAGAAGTCAAAGCACACGCACAAGAAATGACCGATGCCCTAAATAAGAGCGGCGTTCTGCCTTATCCGCTTGTATTGCAAGATCTGGCGGTTAGTGCAGACAAAATCACCAGCCTTATGAAAGAAGTCAACTATCGTGATGAGGTTGCTGGTGTCATCACTTGGATGCATACCTTCTCACCTGCAAAAATGTGGATTCGCGGTACTAAATTGCTGCAAAAGCCGCTACTTCATTTGGCCACACAGTACAATGAAAGCATTCCTTGGGCTACAATTGACATGGACTTCATGAACCTCAATCAGGCAGCTCATGGTGACCGTGAATATGGGTTTATCAACGCCCGCTTGAAGAAACAGAATAAAGTGGTTGTAGGTTACTGGGAACGTGCAGAAGTGCAAAAACAAATCGCAGAGTGGATGGATGTAGCGGTTGCTTATAACGAAAGCTTCAATATCAAAGTCGCCCGCTTTGGCGACAACATGCGTAATGTTGGCGTTACGGAAGGTGATAAGGTCGAAGCCCAAATTCAATTTGGATGGACCGTTGACTACTTCGGAATTGGCGACCTCGTTCAGTACGTCAATGCTGTGAAAGAAGAAGAGATTGATGCTTTGTTTGCGGAATACTCTGAACTTTATGAATTCGATTATGGTACTTATAGCAAGGAAGCTTGGGAAGCCAGTGTAAGAGTGCAAGCAAGCTATGAAATTGCTATTAAACGATTCCTGGATCATGGCGGCTATACTGCCTTCACTACGAACTTCGAAGACCTCTATGGTATGAAACAGCTCCCTGGTCTTGCCGTTCAACGTTTGATGGCACAAGGATACGGATTTGCTGGTGAAGGAGATTGGAAGACTGCAGCGCTCGATCGCCTGCTTAAAGTCATGAGCCATAACCAATCCACTGGCTTTATGGAAGACTACACCTATGAATTAGCGGCTGGTCAGGAATCGATCCTTCAATCCCATATGCTTGAAGTTGACCCAACGTTGGCGAGCAACAAGCCTAAAGTCATCGTTTCTCCGTTAGGTATCGGCGATCGTGAAGATCCAGCCCGTCTGGTATTTGACGGCAAGGCAGGAGACGGTGTGGTTGTTTCTATGGCTGACTTTGGCACTCATTATAAACTGCTGATCAATGAGGTTACGGCATTTGAACCGACAGTTCCTGCTCCAAATCTTCCGGTAGCCCGTGTACTGTGGAACGTGAAGCCTAACTTCCAGGATGGAGTTAAGGCATGGATTGAGAACGGTGGCGGTCACCATACTGTGGTTTCCTTGAATCTAACCACAGACCAAATTGTGACTTATGCAAAACTGGTTAACCTGGAATACGTAATTATTAAATAACTAGAAGATAGCCATCTATAAAAGCATTGGGTCAGTCCTTAGGATCCAATGCTTTTTATTGGTTTTCTAAGGATGTCGAGATAAAGGAAAGGTTCCTAAGCTATCTGGCGATATAACGAGATAATTGGATTCTCCTTAAGGTAATCATTTAATTCATAAGGATGTGATACTATGGCGAATGTACCAGCTACGAAAACGAAATTGGTTATCGTCGAAGGCATACCTGGCTCTGGCAAATCCACATTATCTAGATACATACATGACATGTTAAATACACATCAAATAGAATCGGAACTATTTTTAGAAGGAAATTTACGGCATCCCGCTGATTATGAATCGGTTGCATGTATGCCGAACGAAGAACTTGATCGGCTCCGATCAATCTATTCCGAGGTGTTTCATTACATTGATCCGTTCGTATCTTTGAATGGCAACGACTCTTTAATCGCATATGCGCTTGCGCAGCAATCAGCCCAAAATAAAATTCCTTCTAGTTTGTATGAGGAAATCCAGCGTTATGAAATCTGCGATGGAGTACCCGTGGAAAAGTACTGCGAATTGATGATCCAACGTTGGAAGTCTTTTGTTAAAGATCAGCGAGAAAAGGAAAAGCTAATCATACTCGAATGCTGTTTTTTACAGAACCCAGGGTGTGCATTACTCGCCCGGCATGATGCTGGAAATGATCGATTTGTTCGGCATGTATTACAGATTGCGGAGCAAATTCAGGAGTTAAATCCAATTTTGTTCTATTTGAAGCAACCTGATGTGCGTGAGACGATTGAGCGAGTAAAAACGATGAGATCTCAAGAATGGTTAGATTTCACGATTTGGTACCATACAGAGCAAGATTATGGAAGGAAGAAGGGGCTTCATGGGTACGAGGGATATATTCAGTTCCTTGAATATCGACGAGAGCTAGAATTACAAATTATTGAGCAACTTCCTTTTCAATCGTTTGTTATGGATAACTCCGATTATGATTGGGTGAATCAACAACAGACTGTTTCGAATATCATGATGAAGTATTTATAAACCATGAAGCTCATTCGAGGAAACGTTAGTGCAATTAGAAAGGGCCTGTCCCGTAAAGATTGGCCCAAAAACTTGCCGTTACAGGCAGCCCTGTGACTCTCATGTTTTAAAAGTTCAGTAGAGAGAAGGTTATAAGCTATGAGTGATTATGGTCCAGATCTATTTAAAGGTACCGCTTGGTACTACTCTAGGTATCGACCTCCTTATCCTTCGTCGCTTATTCGGTTTTTAGTTAACAAGTTTTCTCTGAATGGGGAAGGTCGCTTGCTTGACTTAGGATGTGGAACGGGTCAGCTATCTCTAAGATTTAGTGATTGGTTTGAAGAAATAGTAGGTGTAGATACTGAATCAGAAATGCTAGATGAAGCAAACCGTTTGTCCAGTGATAAAAGGTTGGACAATGTTAAATGGGTACAAGGAAGGGCGGAAGAGCGCGTATGTGACTGGAGTGTCTTTCGCCTCGTTATAATTGCGAAAGCATTTCATTGGATGGATAGAGAGTCCATTCTTGACATTCTGTATAACAGTTCTGATACTAATGGTGGCGTAGCTATTATTGATAATACTGGGAAGCAGGAACCCTTACTTTGGCAACTCAAGGTCAACGAAGTAGTGAGACGTTGGCTAGGAGACGCAAGAAGAGCTGGTAATAGCACTTACACTCCCCCAAAGGAGAGGTATGAGGATATTGTAAGAAAATCTGGATTCAAAAATGTCCAAAGACATATTTTACCGAGTTATTCATATACATGGACTGTTGATTCGATCATTGGAAATCTGTACTCTACATCATTTGCTTCAAGACGCCTTTTTGGTGATAATTTAGTACGATTTGAAAATGATTTAACATCTGTTCTACTAGATATGGACTCCACGGGTGTGTTTACCGAAGAATTGTCAGTGTCTGTTATTACTGCTAGTAAGTGAAGCCCCCATAATACAGCGTGTTGAGATCCATTCTTATTATTTTGCAAAGAAAATTCTCACTTTTTAGCAGAAATGATTTATAATTATCAGATAATAGACAATATAATTTTTAAAAGATTATATTTTAGTTATAATAGAGACAGAAAAGATATGTTCCTGAGTGGAGCCTTGCTTCTTGTATCACCTAAGCAGGAGGGCCTGCTCTTTTTTGCAAATATAAGAGATAAGGAAGGTTTTTATGAATAGCATTCAGAAAAATACAGACGTTATCTTAATTGGTGCCGGAGTCATGAGCGCGACTCTGGGATCATTGCTAAAAGAGTTAGCACCAGAATGGGAAATTAAAGTGTTTGAGAAACTCGCAAACGCAGGAGAAGAAAGCTCTAACGAATGGAATAATGCAGGTACAGGCCATGCTGCACTGTGCGAACTGAACTATACATCCGAAAAAGCTGATGGATCTATAGATATTCGTAAAGCTGTAGACATTAATGAGCAGTTTCAGCTTTCAAGACAGTTTTGGTCTTTTCTTGTAAACAGCCATTTGATTCGTAATCCTCAGGACTTTATCAAGCCAATACCTCATATGAGTTTGGTAACAGGAGAGAAAAATGTATCTTTTTTGAAAAAAAGGTTTAAAGCGCTTTCAACTATTTCTCTATTTCAAGGCATGGAATTTTCCGACGACCCTGAAAAGCTGAAGGAATGGATTCCGCTAATTATGGAAGGCCGTACATTGAATGAACCAATCGCGGCAACCAAAATCGACTCTGGAACAGATGTCAACTTTGGTGCTTTAACACGCATGTTGTTTGAGCATTTAAAAAGTAAAAACGTTGAGATCAATTACAAGCATAGTGTAAAGGATATTAAACGTGCGAGCGACGGCTCGTGGAAAGTCAAAGTCCATAATCTGGATAACGGTAAAATCGAATACCATACTGCCAAATTTGTCTTTATCGGTGGTGGGGGTGGAAGTCTACCTTTGCTACAAAGAACCGGTATTCCTGAGTCCAAATATATCGGGGGATTCCCGGTAAGTGGACTATTTATGGTATGTAACAATCCTAAGGTTGTCGCCCAGCATCATGCGAAAGTATACGGTAAAGCTAAGGTTGGTGCTCCTCCCATGTCTGTTCCGCATCTGGATACAAGATATATCGGTAACCAAAAAGCACTGCTATTTGGACCGTTTGCCGGCTTCTCACCGAAGTTCTTGAAAACGGGCTCAAATTTGGATTTGATCGGATCTGTAAAACCCAATAATCTCATCACGATGTTGGCGGCAGGCGCAAAAGAGATGGCATTGACCAAATACCTGATTCAGCAAGTGATGTTATCGAATGAAAAGCGTCTGGAAGAATTACGCGAGTTTATTCCGAACGCCAAAATCGAGGACTGGGGGATCGTGGTAGCGGGTCAACGTGTGCAGGTGATCAAAGATACGGAGGGCGGTAAAGGAACACTTCAATTTGGTACAGAAGTGGTTAGTGCTGCTGATGGTTCGATAGCTGCACTGCTCGGCGCCTCTCCGGGTGCTTCTACTGCTGTTCACGTTATGCTGGAAGTATTGGAAAAATGCTTCCCACAACATATGGAAGAGTGGGAACCAAAAATAAAAGAAATGATTCCTTCTTATGGGGTGTCACTAGCGGAAAACCCAGAGCTTTACCAAGAAATTTATGACTCCACAACGGAGGTGCTCGGTCTGGGCGAAAGGGAACCGCTTCATCGTTAATTTTTACATGGCTAGTAACTCGATCATCCAAATATTTTTAATAAAAAGCACAGTAATCTTACGATATATTTTAGAGTCCAATAAGCAACAACACCAAGCGGTGGGAAGAAAATCCCCACCGCTAAAAATGTTTGTTTAACAAAACAAAGTTTTGCAATCCTTCTGCATTTTCGATGTCACATGGATGAACAGCTTCCATGGTAAAGCTTTATGTATGAATAGATAGGGGCGCACTCACAAGAGGAGGTGCCCCTATCTATTTATGTTATATTTGTGCGGTTGGACGGATCACGATTTCGTTCACATCAATGTCAGCCGGTTGTTCAATTGCGAATCCAATTGCGCGGGCTACCGCGTCTGGTGTCATGGCTAGTTTATCCCGGATGACGGCGAGTTGATCTCTTATAGCCGGGTCTGTTAAACTTTCGGTGAAATTTGTCTGCACAATACCTGGCGAAATGATGGTTACGCGCAGTTTATCACCAGCCTCCTGGCGCAACCCCTCTGAGATGGCGCGTACGGCAAACTTCGTACCAGAGTAGACCGACTGGTTCGGAACGGTCTTGTGTCCTGCAGTAGAAGCAGTGTTCACGAAATGTCCGAAACCCTGTTTGCGAAAGACAGGCAACGCTGCAGCAATGCCATACAAAACGCCTTTAATGTTGACGTCAATCATGTGCTCCCAATCTTCCACGCGCAGATCATCGAGAGGGGATATAGGCATAACGCCAGCGTTGCTGACGAGAACATCCAGCTTCCCGTATCGTTCGCAAGCCAAAGTAACGAGGTTGCATAGATCCTCGCGCCGTCTCACGTCAGTGCGTGCATAGACAGCTTCGCCACCCCTATTCGTAATACGTGTCGCCAGTGCTTCAAGGCGGTCCACCCCGCGCGCGCCAAGCACGACTTTTGCTCCACGGTCGGCAAGCAACAGTGCTGTTGCTTCTCCAATTCCGCTGCTTGCACCTGTAATCACGACGACTTTGTTCTCTATTCTTCCTTCCAAACTCATAGCCCCATCCTTCTTTCTTTGATCTATTTGCCTTAGGCCCTTTGTTGGCCTTGCAAGTAAATTTTAAGTAGAATTCAATTGAGACAGGTAGACCGATCAAGTCCAATTCTTGCCTAATCCTATTCGGCGTGCATATAATTAGCACATCAATATTAGCGTTCAACGGAAAGGAAGGTGAAGCATGAATGGTTTCGTCTCCTCCCCCCTCTGATATTTCTACGAATCTACAAGAACTGATTCGTCTGATTGATCAACGCGCGTCTTCGGACGGTACGTTTGTTTCGTCTGTGCCAGGACTTTATTTCAGACGTGCAAGCCATGTGTCCGAGCTGAATCATACGGTCCATATGCCCTCCCTGTACGTGGTTGCGCAAGGCTCAAAGACAGCAATGCTGGCTGGAGAAAACTATGTGTACGATCCAACAACCTACATGGTCACATCAGTTCAACTTCCCGTAACTGGTAAAATAACTCAAGCCTCGTCGGAGCTTCCTTATCTCAGTCTTCAATTATCCATTAGTCCAGACGCCATCCTGGACATTATCAAGAAGAGTCCTCCTCCATGTAACGTTAAGACTGGACGCGGCATACTGGTGAGCCAATTTGACCCTCTGCTGCTTGATGCGCTGCTTCGGCTTGTCAGACTTTCGGATACGCCTGCGGATATTCAGTTTCTTGCGCCGCTTATCACGCACGAGATCCTTTATCGTGTATTACAAGGTGAGCAGGGAGCTTTAATCAGGCAATTTGCCGTAGTTGGCAGCTATGCACATAGCATCTCCAAAGCGATCCATCTGATTACCCGCGATTACTCTAAGCCTCTTGTGATCGAGGAATTGGCGAAGGAAGTAAACATGAGCCCTTCTTCCTTACACAAGCACTTTAAAAAGGTAACGGCTATAAGTCCTCTGCAGTATCAGAAGGCCATTCGACTGCAGGCTGCACGCCGCTTACTGCTCTCGGAGGGATTGGAGGCCGCCACTGTAGGCTTTCGCGTTGGCTATGAGAGTCCTTCGCAGTTCAGCCGAGAATATGGACGCATGTTTGGACGGCCACCGATGAGTGATGTTAAACATTTGCGTAATTCTCTTAGTGTCTCAGTTGATTGAGAAGTTTATCGGGTGATCCGTGGAGGTTAATATGAAAACTTTCATTTACATGGTGAGACATGGCGAATCACCAAAGACGGAAGGAAATGAAAGAACAAGAGGTTTGACTGATAAAGGTAAGTCAGATGCTTTTCAAATAACTGAGTTATTGAGAGGAGAGGGGATCGAGGTTTTCGTTTCAAGTCCATATCAACGGGCAATCCTAACCATTCAAGAATTAGCTCAATGCTCAGGACAAGAAGTTTTAATACTCGAGGATTTTAAAGAAAGAATTTTTTTGAATGAAGACAACCGAATGCCTGATGATGAATTATTCCCTTTGTTAGATAAGTCATTTTCTGATCCCAACTTTGCTTTAACGGGAGGAGAGTCTAATGCAGTTTGTCAGAATCGAAGTATAACAGTCTTAAAGGAATTGCTAAAAATCTACCGAGGACGGAAAGTCGCATTAGGCACTCATGGAGCTGTAATGACTTTAATGATGGGGTATTATGACAAGCAGTACGATTTGGATTTTTTACTACACACATCCAAGCCAGACGTATACAGAATGGAATTCAATGATCAGGAATTAGTTGAGGTGAAAAGATTGTGGAACATGCCGTAATAGTTTGTGAGGAAAAGGTATAAGGACTATTCTCCAAAAAGAGACCACCCCTAAAAAAGGATGGTCTCTCTTCAAAGCTTTTCTTTTATAGCTATTGCGGTGAACCGTTAAGCAAATCCTCGGCTATTTTTACCAGGTCTTCCTTGGTCAGTGGACTGTCCTGGTTATCAGATATGTTGAAGTGTAACCGTCTTTTTTCATCAAGCCAGCCCAGTCGGTTTTTTCCGGCCTCCAAGGGATTGCTTGTTTTGCTTGCCCTGATGTAATAGGCCTTGGTTCCTTTAATTGTCAGTTGCTCAGCCGAATCCTGTTCATTTTGCATGATGGTTGTCTTTGTGACTTCAGGAGTGTATTTGGTGACGGTAATGTTTACATAGTCGTTTCCTCTCGCATACCGGGCAAAGGAGGTGTCTGACTTGTCCCAGCTCAGCTTTTGAATAAACAGATGTTCACCCTCCGGTGCAGCTTGGGCCTGTTGCATCAGTTTATCGGTTAAAGCTCGATATTCCTTTTTATCCATCATCCTAGGATATGCAGCGCCTGGATAGACGTATCCGAATTCAAACTGATAGCCATCTGGTAGATGAGTGGGGTTGCTGAATAATGGAGCCTCAGTTCGCTTGATTTCATCTTGTAAGCTGTTGAAACTTGAAAGTTCAGCTGGCTTGTACGCAAACAGGGCCGGATTAGATAGGTTGTTCTGATTCATAGAATCGTCCTTGACGTAATAGGCAGCATACTCTCCGGGCTGCAAGCGATCTTTCACTTTTTCGTTCCACTGTGCGTAGGTGGAGGTATACGTTTTCGAGGCGTCCGTTTCGGCAGGTGTTTTGGCGGTATTTAATACAACGTCGCCCTTACTGTTGCGGAATTCAAGATATTGCGAAGCGGCGTATCCGGTCACAGAAGCCCCTAACACAAAAAGTAAGACCATAATGGGAGCGGTAATGCGCGGTTGAAGACGCATTTTTACAATGAACCCCTTTTTGGGCGTCACCTTTTGGTAGACCTGTTCCATCACTTTGTCAGAAACGTCAAAAGCTTGGATTTTTAGGACACTTTCTGGTTCTGTCAGCTTGTCCATGTTTTTTAAGTCTTTGTCTTTTGGATCGGTGTATTTCAGATTTTGTTCCTGATTTCTGCCTTGTAATTCACGCATTTCGGGTCCTCCTTTATGGGTTCCATCATTTTTTTGAGCTTTGTTTTTGTTCTGCCGTATTTTTTCTTGATAGCTTCCTCGCTCTTGTTCATAATTTCCCCGATTTCTCCAAACGTTTTTTCTTCAAAAATGCGCAGCACCAATAGGTTTCGTTCTTCTGCATTCAGTTGGTCTAATGCCCGGCTCAGCGGTTCACTGAAAAGCTGACGTTCCAAAACCTGCGCAGCACTGTCTGAAGTCATATTAGTTGAGGTGAACAGGGTAATCTTAAATTTGCGCTGTAGATTCTTCCTGCGAATCAAGTTCAGGCAGTGATGATAGGCCATTTTATACAGCCAGGAGGAGAAGCCCATTGTCAGTTTGTACATGTTAATTTTTTCAAAAGCTTTGACCAAAATATCCTGTACGGCTTCTTCTGCCTCATGCTCACTTCCTAATAGCCGCCAGCAATACACAAATATCTGACGCTGATACTCCTTCACAATGTAGGCGTAATCCTGGATTTCGCCAGCTTGAACTCGTTTGATTTTGTATTCGATTTCCTCATTCAAAAATTTAGGCACCTCCTCTGATCAAAAAGAAAACTATACCTGTATAACAAATGAAGATGACCGAAAGGGACACCTTTTCTAAATTTTTTTAGTATTAAATCTACTCTCTAAGAGAGTACGATAAAGCAGAACAATAATCACTCACGTAGTTAGTTTTATAGAGTTAAAGGTATATTGTGGAAGTGGGGGGTGTTAAAATGAAATTAAGATATTGATAAGAAGGAGGTCTACGGAATTCTTCATAAAAAGCCTTATGAGGACGCTTTGGGGCCATCTCGTAAATAAATAGGAGAGGATACGGTTTCTAATGAATGTAAGTGCTAAGAAATATAATTTTGATAATGTGATGCTTTACCTTCATGATCAAATGAAGCTGCTGCCTAACCTAGAATCAAAATACATTGGATTAACCATGCCATTTCCTCGACAAGTTGCGCTACGGAATAGGGTGGCTGAGAGTATTGAGACATTAATAGCATACGATGAGGATGTTTGTATTGCTGTTCATTTTAACCAATCTGCTGCTGGGGCTATTGAATATGAGAAAATAATTTTTATAGGAATTGATTACTTGCATCTCAAGAGAATCGCTGATTTTATGAAAAGACAAGATATAAACCTGAATATCAAAGACACCTGCATACTTTATAGAGAATGTACTGCTGACTTGAACATAAATTTGAAAGGCAATCATTCCAGAATAACAAGTTTAAATGACTTATTTGCAGGAGTCGAAATTCATATTGGTCATTTAGAGGCTGGGATGGGATATCAATATGAAAATAAACAAGTGAATGAAGATATTATTCATTACTGCTGTCATAAAGATGATGAGGAAGGTAAGGAGCATGGATACCAATTATTCGTAAAATCGTTAGATTACTTTTCCAGGAAATTGTTAGCTGAAGGATTTGTATTAGGGTACCCTGCTGTAGATTCAAAAATTAAAATGATGAAGGCTTCTTGTTCAATGTGTTTTTATCGGGATTATTATTACATTAGTGGAGCACATATATCACTCAGAACCGCTATGCAGCAAGCGGATTGGCAAATATGCGAACCATTGATGCAGATCCAAATGACCTGTAACAAGCTATATTTTGAAGAGAACTCCTTTTTTAGAGGGGTAGAAAATCGATGTATACTCAAGGACGAAGATGACTATAAGTTATCATTTAAATCTAGACTTTCCTCAATTATCGATATCCTAGGAGAGATGTATGACCATAAAAAAGATGTTTCGGACTTCCATATAGAATTAAACAGCTTTGTGCCAATTGAAGATGATACTCAGTTAACAGAAAAATTTAAAGTGATTTATGATATCGATAAATGGAAAGATGAATTAAACGATCAAGAGGTAAACTCGGCAATCCCGCCCGTTAGTTAACGAAAACTATCGGCTGTACGGGCGGGGTTGCCTCACCTTCTTTTATGCAGCATACATCTACTTATTATTCCCTTTGCGTACCTTTAACAGCTTACCCTTTACGGTTGTATTCTTCATAATTTCAAGTACCAATGGACCTTTGCCATTCAGAATCTCGACATCTGTCACATTATCCAAAATCGTAATAATCCCGATATCATCTGCGTTGACCCCGTCAAGCTTAGCGATGGTCCCCACGAAGTCGACAGCTCTAAGTTTTTTCTTCTTACCGCCGTTAAAGTTCAGCTTCATAATCTGTTGGTTTAATTGCTCGCGCTTATCTTTTTTGAGTGCGGTTTTTACATGCAGTTTTTGCTCAAAATCTTCTCTACGGAGGTCAACAGCCTCTTCTGAGGGAGCCTTTACCTGCGGAATCGCGAATCCAATATATGCTTCGATATCAGCTAATCTTCGGCCATCCTTAGGAGTGATGAGGGAAATGGCCTTCCCCGTTTTGCCAGCACGTCCCGTACGTCCTGTGCGGTGAACATAGCTTTCCTTCTCAAGGGGAATATCGTAGTTAATGACATGGGTGATATTCGTGATATCAATTCCTCGTGCGGCAACATCTGTTGCAATCAAGTAACGAAATTGACCCCTTCTGAATGCATTCATTACCTCAAATCGCTCGTCTTGCTCCATGCCACCATGAATGCGATCACATGGATATTCAAGATCAGCCAATGCCCTGAATAATGTATCTACATTCTCCTGCGTACGACAGAAAATAATGCAGCTGTCAGGATTCTCAACAATGAGCAGATCTTGCAGTAGTGCCAGCTTGTCTGACTCCTTCACCTGAATAAGAGAGTGATCAATTGTAGCGGTCGTTATACCAGTCGCTTTAATCTCAATTCTAACAGGATCTTTCATATATTTACGTGACAGTGTGGCTACGTCCTCAGGGAAGGTAGCGGAGAATAACATGGTAACCCGATCACTAGGCAGCGCTTGAATAATCGACTGAACTTGCTCGATAAAGCCCATATTCAGCATCTCATCAGCTTCATCAATCACGAGATAGGCAATCCGATCTAACGGTAACGTCCCTCGTTCAATATGATCCAGTACACGTCCTGGCGTACCTACAGCCACATGCGTCCTTTGTTTTAACTCAGCCTTTTGGATATGAAAAGGATGTTTCCCATAAAGGGGTGTTGCTTTGATCCGCTTAAAGCGTCCAATATTCGTGATGTCTTCGGTGACCTGTAACGCGAGTTCACGGGTTGGCGTCAGGATTAAAGCTTGGGGCTTATTCTCATTCCAATCTACTAGCTCACAGATTGGAATGCCGTATGCTGCTGTTTTGCCGCTACCTGTTTGCGATTTGGCGACAAGATCCTTCTTTTCAAGCGCCACAGGAATGACTTCCGTCTGAATCTCTGTTGGCGTCTCATAGCCCAGGCTATTCAGCGCTCTTACAATTTCTTCACTTAATGCGTAATCTGTAAAATGCTTCTGACTCATTTTCAACCTCTTCTGCGCTGTATTTGAATACCATTACATATATAATGTCATCGTGTATCGAACTTATACTCATCTAGTATACTCTATATCCAGACAGCAAAGGGAGGCCATGAAGGCATGGGTATCAGCATGTTTCCATATCCGCATGCGTGAAAACATGTGTTACGAACAAAGGGCACCCAATCGGGTGCCCTTTGAACTGCCGTTAGCGCGGAAAATCGTATCAAAAGTATTGTTACGATGAAAAGTGAACCCAATCTCTCCCTTGGACAGCATCCATCTTTTTAAAGAAAATTTGAGCGCGTTTATTCTCGGTAGAAGTTATCCAGGCCATATGAGCATAGCCTTGATTTCGTGAGTATTTTTGACATTCTAAAAAAAGCTGTGTTTCTACTTCTGTATCTCTAAATGGTTCCAATACAAATAGATCGTTCATAACAGTGACTTTGTCTGCTTTCATCGTGCTAAAGGTAAAGAATAATGTAGCAAAGCCGATTAATTCTCCATTTTGTTCCGCCACAAATTGTATACCGCTTTGCTGCTCAAAAAGGGTGTGTATCAAATTATGGATTTTTTCGATAGGTGGCCTAGGGTTTTGATAAAAACCAACGATGTATTCATACATTAACTCGGTTAAACTGTTTAAATCATCAGGCTTAGCGTTCCTTATTAAAAATGACATTAGATGCACTCCCTTTTTTATTAGTTTTGAATTATTATACATAATAAAGCATATATATTCAAAACTGAATTCATTCCGAATTACTTAAGAAGTGTAAGTGTCACCTCTATCGTGTTATCAATAAATGATCGTTCTGGACGAGACTTTATCATTACGGTCAGTCCAATTAACGATACGACTAGCGCCTGTGATACAGCCTTCGCATTGAGCCCGATCTCAAGCTCACCTGATTGTATACCTCTTTCAATGGTTTCTTGAAATATAACCGCTAGGTACATTTGATGCTCCCTTGTAAGAATTTCAAACTTCTCATCATGGGGCGCAAGTTCAACCATTGTATTAATGCAAAAGCATCCTTTTCTAGGATTTTCCGCATATTCCTCATCGACCACACCTTCAAAGAAAGTCCGAAATGCTTCTTTTACAGATGGATTGCTTTGAAGTTTGGTTCGGATCAGAGAAGCACGGGACATCATGTATTTGCGCAGCGCAGCTTCGAACAATTCTTTTTTGCCTCCAAAAGTGGAATATATACTGGGTCGTTGAATTTCCATTCTGGAAGTTAAATCACTCAATGAGGTAGCTTCATATCCCTTCTCCCAAAATATTTGCATAGCTGCATCTAATACTTTATCTTCGTCAAATTCGCGGATTCGTCCCATAATCAATACCTCTCATTGTTCGTAATTTTATTCTTAATTCCATGACTCTGATCATAATTGTTAGGGGTCTTTATTTGCGTACCAGTTAGTATGTTATTATCTTATAATTAGCCCGTTATATTGTCAAATGCAGATTGGTTTATCGCACCAAGGAGATATCAGTATGAGGATAAATCAAAGATTTTTACTATATTTATTGACAGTACTCTTTTTAATGAGTTATATTTACTGGGAAAAATATTTTACCGATCGGTATGATATTTTACCGATATTTAATTAACATACAAAGAAAGCTATTAGAATAGGAGAGATGGACGATGGAGATAGGTATTACTTCGTTTGTAGAAACAAAGCCCGACGTTCAGACAGGTGAAGTGATAAGTCACGCACAGCGATTGCGCGAAGTTGTCGAGGAAATTATCCTTGCTGATCAAGTGGGGCTTGATGTGTTTGGTGTAGGTGAGCATCATCGGAAGGATTATTCTGCATCTTCACCAGCAGTTGTGCTGTCAGCGGCTGCAGCGCAGACGAAACGGATTCGGCTGACCAGTGCAGTGACAGTGCTTTCTTCAGCTGATCCCGTTCGCGTTTTTCAGGATTTTGCTACGCTGGATGGTATTTCGAATGGACGTGCGGAGATTATGGCGGGTCGAGGTTCCTTTATTGAATCTTTTCCACTGTTCGGCTATGACTTGGAAGACTATGATGAGCTGTTTGAACAACATTTGGAATTGCTCCTTAAAATACGGGAGTCCGAAAAAGTAACCTGGAAAGGCGGACATCGGCCAGCAATTAACAATTTGGGTGTGTATCCACGGCCGGTTCAGAATCCTTTACCCATATGGGTTGGCAGCGGGGGCAGGCAGGATTCTGCTATCCGGGCAGGTCTGTTAGGACTGCCCTTGATACTCGCGATCATTGGCGGGAATCCGGTAAATTTTGCACCACTTGTCCAGCTTTATAAGAAGGCAGCAGCGCACGCCGGTCATGAGGAATCAAAGCTTAGGGTTGGGTCGCACTCGATAGGATTTGTCGGAGAGAATAATGAGCAAGCTGCAGATACATATTTCCCTTCTACGATGGCAGGTATGAATAGATTGGGCAGGGAGCGGGGCTGGGCACATTATGATCGTTCTAGCTACGATGCCGCGCGCAGCTTTGAAGGTGCGCTGTATGTCGGCGATCCAGAGACTGTTGCCCAGAAGATCATTCACCTTCGCAAACATGTAGGTGTTACTCGCTTTATGTTGTATGTTCCGTTAAGCACGATGCCGCATGCCGAAGTGATGAGAGCCATTGAGCTGCTAGGAACAGAGGTAGCACCCCGAGTTCGGAAGGAAATAGCCAAGTGGGAAGCGGAGACGGAGAAAAGATTGTAAAAACCAAACATAGGAGTGATTTGCATGGATTTTGAAAATCGTTTATTACCAGAATTAAGGGCAGTAATCGCACAATTTCCTGGTTTTCAACTGGAAGAGAATTTAGAGCTGAGCAGAAGCTATTTGTCTAGTCCTCCTATTGAGCAGTCGGAGCACGTACGCACGACAAGCCGGATGATTCCGAGTGTAGCAGGCGAGATATTAGTCAAAATCTACGAACCTGCTCAGCGAACTGACGTTAGGCTTCCGGCCATGCTGTGGATTCACGGGGGAGGCTATGTGATGGGCCATCCTGATATGGACGATGCTTTGTGCGAACGCTTCGTGCAGGCGGCCAAATGCGTCGTCGTATCGGTCGATTACCGACTTGCTCCTGAGCATCCCTACCCGGCTGCCATCGATGACTGTTATGCCGCTTTGACGTGGATGACCGACGAAGCGGAGCTGCTGGGCATTGACTTAGATCGGGTCGCCATTGCAGGAGCAAGTGGGGGCGGCGGGCTGACCGCAGCACTTGCTTTAATGGCTCGTGACAAAGGTGGGCCAGCCCTCATTTTCCAAATGCCGCTGTATCCGATGATCGATGACCGCAGTATTACGGCGTCAAGTCATGAAATTACGGCCGATAACGCACCATGGAACCGGAAGAACAACTTGGCGGCCTGGAACATGTACTTAGGCAATCGTACCGAAGATAGCGAGGTGTCCCCATATGCGGTGCCGTCGAGAGCAGAAAGCTTGGCTGGCCTGCCGCCGGCTTATACGTGCGTAGGCCAGCTCGATCTATTCCGAGATGAGACGATCGAATATGTGGGACGCCTTGCCCAAGCGGGGGTGGACGTCGAATTCCATCTGTATCCCGGCACATTCCACAATTTTGAGGGAATAGTTCCACAAGCAGAAGTAAGCCAACGTGCTAGCCAAAGTTATGTAGACGCAATTGCAAGAGCCCTTAATCCTTAAACTATTAAATAGGCAGTCTCCAAAGTGATATGTTCCCAAAAGAGTAGGCAGGTTAAAACTTGCTACTGTAAGGGGAGCATATCACTTTTTGCATCAACCTTTTTTTGTCATTTCGGAGTTGTTTGGGATAAAGGAGCACCAGGTTTTCAGTCGCCCCGCAATGATGTAAAGTTTTTCGGGTAAAATCTTTACTTTTACATGTAGCAGATAATAACCTTACATTCTTATAATTGGAAATGTAAGCGATTTATTTAAGAGTAGGAATATTAAAAAACTATACGTATGAGGAGGAGATTGTATGTCGAAATTTAAAGTGGGCAAGTTGGTAAGCGGCTTGGCGTTGGCGGGTGTGTTGTTATCATCAGTTCTGATAAACCCGGCTAGTGCCAGTATGGCGAACGGTAGCAAATTCCTGGGGAATGTCATTGCGGGCAGTGTCCCTCCTAGTTACGGGACATACTGGAATCAAGTGACGCCGGAAAACTCGACTAAGTGGGAATCGGTTGAAGGCAACCGTAACAACATGAACTGGTCACAGGCCGATACCGCCTACAATTATGCCCGTAGCAATGGCTTCCCGTTCAAGTTCCATACGTTGGTATGGGGTGCCCAGGAGCCAGGTTGGGTTAGGGGGCTGTCGGCTGCTGATCAGAAAGCGGAAGTGACTCAGTGGATTAAAGCAGCAGGTCAACGCTATCCGAATGCGGAGTTTGTAGATGTGGTGAATGAGCCGCTGCATCAGAAGCCGTCCTATCGCAATGCCATTGGTGGTGACGGGTCGACCGGATGGGATTGGGTCATATGGTCGTTCCAACAGGCCAGACAAGCCTTCCCCAATGCTAAGCTGCTGATCAATGAATATGGAATTATCAATGATCCTTCGTTAACCGACCAATATGTCAATATTATTAATCAGCTCAAGAGCAGAGGCCTGATTGACGGAATTGGTATCCAATGCCACCAGTTTAGCATGGACACTGTTTCAGTTAACACGATGAACACTGTACTGAACAAGCTGGCGGCAACAGGATTGCCAATCTATGTGTCGGAGCTGGATATAACTGGCGACGACAACACCCAGCTTGCCAGATACAAGGAGAAATTTCCGGTATTATGGAAGCATTCTGCGGTGAAGGGAGTTACGCTCTGGGGGTATATCCAGGGACAAACTTGGAAGCCGAACACACATCTGCTGAACTCTAACGGCACGGAACGTCCCGCGCTCCAATGGCTGAGACAATATCTGCAAAGATAAGCTATGGGTGGCACTTAAACCCCAACAGATGCAAACTTTTGCCAAATGTCTGGGCTGGGTAGATGTTTATTTGAAGAAGTCTTGGCTGAAATGTTATACGCCCAAGGCTTCTTTTTATTTAGCTTAAACGAGGAGTGCCCTAATGAAGGGAAGGAACCACTTCATTAGGGCACTGGAGATTTACTACCACTATCGATCACTGCCAGTTTGTATGAAAGGACCCTGCTGCATCACTTCGTTCATAAGTATGGGCACCAAAATAATCCCTTTGTGCTTGCAAAAGGTTAGCATTTGAAATGCCTGTCCGGTAACTATCGAAATAAGTAAGTGAAGCACTTAAACATGGAAACGAAATACCAGAATTAATACCCTCACAGACTACTTTTCGCAATCCCAATTGATACTCTTTAACCTTTTCAGCAAAATACGGGGCGATTAAGAGATTAGCCAAATTCGGCTGTTCTTGATATGTTTCGCTTATTACATTTAAGAATTTGGCACGAATGATGCAACCACCACGGAAAATAAGGGCAATATCCTGTAAAGGTAAATTCCATCCGTAAAGCTCAGAAGTCATTTTATATTGTATAAATCCTTGCGCGTAGGCACAAATTTTACCCATATAAAAAGCTTGTCTAATGTACTCAATCCACACATTTTTATCTAAACTTCGCTGATCAATCTCTGGGCCTGTCAGGATATTTTCTGCATAAACTCGTTCCTCTTTTAAAGAGGAGATGTAACGGGCAAACAATGACTCTGTAATAATGGATGATGGGATTCCATGATCAATTGCTTGAATACTTGTCCATTTACCTGTGCCTTTTTGCCCCGTTTTATCCAGAATCACATCGATTAATGGTAAGCCTGTTACATCATCCTTTTTCCGTAAAATCTCTGCTGTGATTTGGATTAAATAACTTTTCAGTTCCCCTTGATTCCATATTTCAAAGATATCAGCAATTTCATTCACAGATAAACGTAACCTTTTTCTTAAAAATGTATAGGTTTCTGCGATTAATTGCATATCTGCGTACTCGATTCCGTTATGTACCATTTTTACAAAGTGGCCGGATCCTTTTGGACCCATATAAACACAGCAAGGATCTCCGCCCACTTGGGCTGCTATTTTTGTTAGAATAGGAGCTGCTTTTTCATATACGTCTTTATCTCCACCAGGCATGATTGAAGGTCCATGTAAAGCCCCAACTTCGCCGCCGGAAATACCGATTCCTAAATAACCGATTCCTTTTGACTTCAATTCATCATATCTACGTTCCGTATCTTTGTAATGGGAGTTACCACCGTCCATGATCACATCGCCTGCTTCAAGGAAGGGTACTAATGTACCTATTACCGAATCAACCGGTTTGCCCGCTGTTACCATAAGGAAAATTTTCCTTGGAGTTTTTAAGGAGCAGACAAAATCTTGAATTTCGTAGTAGGGATGGATGGAGTGACCTTCACTTTTTTTGACAAGATCGTCCGTTAAATCCCTCGTATAATTATAGACAGCGACTTGCTCGCCTTTACCAGCCATGTTTAAGGCGATATTACGGCCCATTACCCCTAAACCAATGACACCAATTGTGTTGGACATTTTTTCTGCTCCTTTTGTTTGAAATGAATAGGCCGTAGATCCTCACTTATAAACTTAGAAGATTCTAAGAAAAATAAGTGGGGGATCTACCGCCCGGGAATCGTGGTTTATACGAATAAACTTAGTACTAAAATAAATCCTAATCCGGCTACCGAAATGATGGTCTCAAGCAATGTCCATGTTGCAAATGTTTCTTTCATGCTTAAACCAAAATACTCTTTAAACATCCAGAAACCAGCATCGTTAACATGTGAAGCTATTAAACTACCCGCTCCCGTGGCGAGCACAACTAAAGCAAGATTAACGTCGGATTGTCCTAACATCGGTATAACTAAACCAGCGGTTGTTAAAGCTGCAACAGTTGCAGAACCTAAGGAAATACGTAAGATTGCAGCGATGATCCAGGCAAGTAAAATGGGTGATAATGTAGTTCCATTGAATAATTCAGCTACATAGTCGCCTACGCCGCCATTAATCAGTACTTGTTTGAAGGCTCCGCCGCCCCCAATGATTAAGAGCATCATCCCAATATGAGTAATAGCCGTTGTACAAGATGCCATTACATTTTTGATTGGGATTTTTCTTGCTATTCCCATGGTGTAGACAGCTACCAGTAAGGAAATTAACATGGAAGTTGATGCATCACCAATAAAACGGATCGCTGCTAGTAAACTATTATCTTCAAATCCCATTGTTTTTTGAAGCAAAGTTATAATCGTAGCAATAGACATTAAAATGACAGGAAGCATTGCAGTAAATACACTGATTCCAAATCCAGGAGTTTCCTCGGACTTAAATACTTTTTGTTCACCTAAAGAGGCAATATTACCAGTTTTCGTAAATGATGCAGGTACGAGTTTTTTGGCAAGCTTCGTAAATACAGGTCCAGCTAAGATAACGGTTGGAATGGCAATAATGAAACCGTAAAGTAAAACCTCACCAAGGTTCGCGCCATATTCACGGGCAATAACTGTCGGCCCTGGGTGTGGAGGTAAGAAACCGTGTGTTACGGATAAAGCTGCAATCATCGGAATACCGAGATGTAAGATAGAAACCTTTAATTGTTTTGAAATGGCAAATACGATTGGAATTAATAATACTAATCCTACTTCAAAAAATAGCGCTACACCGATAATGAATGAAGCAGCTACGACCGCCCATTGAATATTTTTTTCACCAAATTTGTCTACGAGGGTCATGGCAATTCGTTGAGCACCACCAGAATCAGCGATCAACTTACCTAACATCGCTCCAAGTCCAAAGATTAACGCTAAGTGACCAAGGGTTCCGCCTAATCCGGCTTCGATGGTTTTGACAATTTCCTCTAATGGCATTCCAAGTGCTAGAGCGACACCGAACGATACAATGATTAATGAAATAAAGGTGTTCAATTTGAAGCCCATGATTAAAACGAGTAATGCTAAAATTCCAATCGCTACGATAACTAATGGCATTGTAATTACCCCCTGCTTTTTATCTTTTTAGTGTTTAATTAAGCTTCTTTGATAATTGGAAATCCGTGTATAATCGTCTTCTAATACTCTGGATAGGTTAATGAAAATCGGCAGCAATTTCCTGTATTCCTTGGTTGCTTCTTCTTTTGGTGTATGTTTGTTGGTACTGCCAACCATTTCAGAGACGACTTCAAAGGACTGGATTTTTCCGGTGGCATACAAGCCTAAAATACAAGCTCCTAGACAAGAACTTTCGTAGCTTTCTGGAACGACGACTTCAGATGCGAATATATCGGACATCATTTGCCGCCAAACATCTGACCTCGCGAAGCCTCCAGTAGCTTGAATTCGGGTCACGGGACCGTCCATGCATTCAGTTAATGCCAAAAATACGGTGTACAAATTGTAAATGACTCCTTCTAGGGCTGCGCGAATCATATGTTCTTTCTTGTGTGACATCGTCAAACCGAAGAATGAGCCACGTACATCTGGATTCCATAATGGCGCACGTTCACCAGCCAGGTATGGATGGAATAACAATCCGTCAGATCCTGGTCTTACACGTTCAGCAATCTTGGTTAGTACATCATATGGATCAATTCCTAGTCTTTTCGCTGTTTCTACTTCTGATGAGGCAAGTTCGTCACGGATCCAGCGAAGGACCATCCCGCCATTGTTCACCGGCCCCCCAATAACCCAGTGCTTTTCTGTTAAGGCATAACAAAATATTCTTCCCTTTTCGTCTGTTTGAGGCTTGTCTATAATGGTTCGAATGGCACCGCTTGTCCCAATTGTGACGGCAACCTCGCCTTTTCGTATCGCATTTACACCTAGATTAGAAAGGACTCCATCGCTAGCTCCAATAACAAACGATGTTTGTGGATCGATCCCCATCTTTTTTGCTAAATCTGAATCACAGTTGGTAAATATCTGGGTTGTTGGCACGAGCTCAGATAATTGAGAAGGGGTTATACCCGCAATTTTTAATGCTTCTTCATCCCAATCTAATTTTTCTAGATTCATCATGCCCATGGCAGAAGCTAGGGAATAATCCACTACATATTGATCAAAGAACTTTTTGAAAATATATTCTTTAATTCCGATATACTTTTTAACCTTGACAGCGGTTTCAGAAAGATCATTCACAATCCAAGCTATTTTTGTTAAGGGTGACATGGGGTGAATGGGTGTTCCTGTTCGTTTATAGACTTCATGGCCATTCAGCTCATCTTTTATTTTATGTGCCCATGCTTCACTTCGATTATCTGCCCAAGTGATACAAGACGTAAGTGGGAGGTCATGTTCATCCATCGCAATGACACTATGCATGGCACTGCTAAATGAAACAAACGATAGCTTTTTTTGTGAGTGATGTTTCATGATATTCGAAATGGCCTGTAGGACAGCCTGAAATATCTCTTCTGGATTTTGTTCAGCTGTCGCTATGTCCGGTGTATAAAGCGGGTATCCAATATTCTCTTGTTGGATGACTTCGCCCTTTTCGCTAAATAGAACGGCTTTCGTACTTGTGGTCCCGATATCTACACCCAACATATAGTTAGTCATTTGGTTGCACGACTCCTTTAGATAGCATTTGTTGTGACATCCATAGGTCTTCTACTTTACCTTGAACATCATCAAAGTTTTCATGTAAAGACTTGATCATGAGGTCTCTATCTTTTGCTTTGATTGCTTCAATATAAAGTTCGTGATTGTTTATAATCCGTGTAAAATCTTCATACTTTTCTTTGAAACGCATACGCATCGACAAAAGAATGAGACTTTCCATAACAGGCTTTAGATTATTCCAAATCATCAGAATATGAGAATGATTGACTGCACGAATAATCGTTTCATGGAATAAGACATCTTGATATGAAAACTCATCAGCATCACCATATTTAATGGCGACTTTCATCATTTCGAGTATTTTACTAAGTTCCTTCGCCAAATCATCAGTGTCCATCTTTACAAGACGTTCAAATACGAAGGATTCTATGAGCAGACGGACATCATAAATTTCTTCTATTTCTTTTTCTGATAAACCAATAACAACGGCTCCCATTCTTTCTAATCGAATGATATTTTCGGATGCCAGTATTTTTAACGCTTCACGAATGGGTGAGCGACTTACAGTGAAATCAGCAGCTAGTTTATTTTCAGATAATATGGTACCGCTTTCAATCCCGCCAGAAATAATGCGCATTCTAAGCTCGGAAGTTACGCGATCACCAGCTGAGGCTTTTAAAAGCCATTTGGAGGGATATAGGAATTCTGATTCGACCATCATTTCACCTTCTCAATTAATCAAGTATACTTGTATACAGGTATTATAATCTTAAATTTTAAATTTGCAAGCGTATTCATTAAATTTGTTTTGTAAGCCTGTTCGGACTTTTTTGTGCAAATGCACAATCAATTTCGTCTGTTCTTCAATATTTTTCACATACAGCAATCGATATAATGAAAGCGTAATCAAAAATTGCCCGGGGGGTTAGACAGATGGAAGGATTGACGATCAGTTGGATAGGGGCTCTGGCAGGGCTGGCTATTGCAATTATTCTGATATTAAGAAAGCTGAATCCGGTTTATGCTTTATTTTTGGGAGCTATTGTAGGCGCTTTATTGGGCGGAGCCAATCTGGAGCAGACGATCAGCGTGTTAATAAGCGGTACGCAAAGTGTGATGGGGACGGTCATTCGTGTGCTTGCCGCAGGTGTATTGGCAGGCGTAATGATGGAATCCGGGGCGGCGGAGACGATTGCGCAGGCTATTGTAAAGAAATTTGGCGGTAGTAAAGCGATACTCGCACTAGCCTTAGCGACGATGATTATTACGGCGGTAGGTGTATTTATTCCCGTTGCCGTGCTGATTGTGGCACCTATTGCATTGTCGGTCGGTAACAAAATGGGGATTTCCAAGCTGGCGCTCCTGTTGGCTTTGTCTGGAGGCGGAAAAGCGGGGAACATCATCTCTCCCAATCCTAATACGATTGCGGCGGCGCGCGGATTTAATCTGGATTTAAGCCACGTGATGTTGGCGGGCGTGGTTCCTGCGATATGCGGTTTAATCATGACTGTATTGGTGGCATCTATGTTGAAAACCAAAGGTGTGAAGGTGTCCGACCAGGATATTATGGACAGTGATGTCGATACATCGAAATATTCAGCGTTGGGACGGGCGATTGTAGCCCCGCTGGTAGCTGTTATTTTGCTGATGATTAACCCGATTGGTTCCATCTCCGGCATTGAAGCACTTTCGAGTTTCAAGGTGGATGCGATGTACATTTTGCCGATCGCCGGGATTGTGGGTATGCTGGCCATGGGACAAGGGCGCAATATCCTGAAGTATTCGGCCTCCGGTTTAAATAAAATGACAGCGACTGTGCTGATTTTGATCGGTGCAGGCGGGATTGCCGGTCTGATCTCTGCCTCCAACTTGTCTGCACAGGTGGTTGGCCTGATTGAAGCTTCGGGAGTTTCCGGTACATTTTTGGCACCGCTTGCAGGTATTCTGATGGCAGCCGCCACGGCGTCCACCTCGACGGGAGTTATTTTGGCGACAGGCTCGTTTGGGGAAGCCATTCTGAACATGGGGACGGCCCCGCTCGCCGCAGCTGTGATGGTGCATACAGGAGCTACAGTCATTGATTCCTTGCCGCAGGGCAACTATTTTCACGTCACGGCAGACAGCATGAAAATGAGCATTAAACAACGGATGGGATTGATTCCTTACGAAGCTATTGTGGGTGGGACGATGGCAATTGTAGCGACACTCATGTATGGATTTTTACTTTAATATTTACAATGGGGTGAGAAGATGAGAGAGAAAACATTTGTGCTGGCACCAGATTCTTTTAAAGAAAGCATGACGGCTAAAGAAGTGTGTATCGCGATGGAGAAAGGACTGCGCAAGGTCTATCCAGCAGCGAATTACGTCCACGTACCGATGGCGGACGGCGGTGAAGGAACGGTGCAGTCACTGGTGGATGCGACAGGCGGACAGGTTCGTTATATTGAGGTGACAGGACCACTTGGAGAACCTGTAACTGCTGCATACGGCTTGCTGGGAGACGGCACCACGGCGGCAATCGAGATGGCATCCGCCAGTGGAATCCATCTGGTTAACAAGGATAACAAGAACCCGTTAAAGACAACCACCTACGGTACAGGGGAGTTAATCCGTGAATGTCTGAACCAGGGAATTCGAAAAATTATCATCGGCATTGGCGGAAGCGCGACGAATGATGGCGGTACAGGAATGGCGGAAGCACTGGGCGCCAGATTTCTGGATGCAACAGGCAATACTCTTCCGCGCGGTGGCGGTAGTCTGGGCGAGCTGGCCAGTGTCGATATTTCATCACTGGATGACCGGTTGCAGCAGGTACAACTGATTGTAGCCTGTGATGTGACAAATCCGCTGTGCGGAGAGCATGGGGCCTCTCAAGTATTCGGGCCACAAAAAGGGGCAACCCCGGAGATGGTGCAGCAATTGGATGCCAATCTTGCCCATTATGCCGATGTGGTGAAGCAGCAACTAGGCAAGGATGTGCGCGATCTCCCAGGCGCAGGCGCAGCAGGTGGATTGGGTGCGGGCTTATTGATTTTCACTCAAGCGGCGCTGCAAAAAGGCATTGAAATTGTGATTGAATACACCGGTTTAAAACAAAAGCTTGCCACGGCCGATATCGTTTTGACGGGGGAAGGCGGTATTGATTTTCAGACTAAATTCGGTAAAACTCCTTATGGAGTAGCTCAGGCGGCCAAACAGTCTGGCAAAAAGGTTATTGCGGTTGCAGGTTATATCGGGGAAGGGATCGACACGTTGTACAAGGAAGGAATAGATGCGGTGTTCGGCATCGTACCGGGAGCCTCGGAGCTCGGTAAGCTGCTGGCCGAAGGGCCGCAAAACGTAGAGCGTACGTGCGAGAATATCGCAAGAGTACTTCAATTCAGCGAGAAGTGAACCGAATAATACGAGCGCTCGCCTGTAATCCCGAGCTTAGCTAAAGCCGGATTGACTGAGAAATTGGGAGTGCGGCGAGCGGATACATGATATTTCTGGCGTATGGTCAGGGGCGTGAAACAGCTGTTCATTGATACAGTGCCAATAAGCCGTGCGTAAGCTCAAAAAGCTGAAGGAGATTCCGGGGATCTTTACCAGTTAAGGTATGGATGCGCTTCAGGCGGTATTGCAGCGTATTTCGGTGAATGTTTAATTCATCTGCCGTAAAGGAGACACTGCCGTTATGGTTAATAAAGCTTCGCAGCGTATCCAGCAAATCCACGGTATCCTCCAGCTTGCTCACCAGATAGATCGTGTTCGTCAGGTTCGTTTGACTCAATTTGACCAGAAATTCGACTTCCGCAAAAGAAATTTTTTGCACAGGCGGGCGCAAAGCCAGTAAAACATTCATAGCTGACTTGGCTTGCATATAAACATCCGCAATGTTGTGCTCTTGTCTGCTGACCGTAATCAGCACATCGGGATGGCTGCGCACAAGTGGCTCTAGCAGTTTGTCTGTCGGTTCCTGATTTTGTATTAGGACGAGATAACAATCTTCCTCCATACGAAAGGAGGGATGCTGCATGAATATATTGGACAACTCGGCTAAATGAGCTGGATCAGCAGGCAGATACTTTACATATACAGCCGAAGTTTTTAGAAGCAAATCAATGTGATATTGAGCTGCTTCTTTTTTTATTTTTTGCGTGTAGGCTCCCTGATGATTCAATAACATTTCCAGCACAGATTTTTTGCGATTGGCTTCATAGGCCAGATGCTCCAATGAGATGCGCTGTTCGATCAGGAGAGATACTGTAGTTTTAACAATATTGCAAAAAGGACGCACTTCATCAGGATTACCTGAAATACCAATCACGCCAACTAACTCATGATGAATGACAATCGGTTCGTTGGTTCCCTTTTTCTCATAGTGGCCGTCCTGCCACACTTCAATCATTTTCCCGGTTTCGAGCGCCTGAACAGCGCCTTGGTGAATGGTTCCGATTCGTTCACTCTCGCCGCTGCCAATGATGATGCCTCGTTCATTCATTATATTGATATTGTATGGAATATCCTTCATCATTTTGTCTACGATGTCTTGGGCTTGTTTTTCGGAGAGCTGAAACAAATCCGGATTCCTCCTTTATCTATCGTGATATAGTGTACCTTAATGTACTACCTTTATGAAAGGGTTTCCAATTTATTGTGCATCTGAACAATATGATAAGGCAGGTCGCCGAGCATGTCAGTCCATTTTATCATAGATGTGAAGAATCGTTGTACGCAAAAAAACAGGGCTCTAAGGAGCACCTGCTTTTTGTGTCTATCCTTTTTATTGCCAGCCACGCTGACTAATGACGAACCTCGCGGAAGCTATAGATAATGTCGTGCAGTTCTTTCTTTAAACGGCCGTCTTTAGACGCTGGGGCATATCCTAGCACCTGGTAGTAATCCTTTTCGGTCTCTATAATCGCTACGTGGGTGATATATTTATCCACATCTTTTTTACCTTTAATCGCGAACTCAAGGGCAGGATATCCATGAATGGTTGTATTAGAGACAGGTCCTACACTGGACAGGTTCCACTCTTTGGTTAAGTTATTTTCAGCTTTCTTACCATACTGTTGGAGAGTTATATTGCCCAATTGCTTTTTCGAGTGGGATAGTACCACAACGGACTTTTGAATGTACGGATTAAATATCGCAATCTCTGCTTTTCCTTCACGGTCCGGATCTGTTGACCAGTCCAGTGGGGCTGTGATTTGAAATCGTCCATCTTTACTCACATAGCTTTGCTCTTTCTTGCTCACTGGAGCTTCAGGAGGCACGTAACTATTTGCCAGTATAAAAATAGCATTTACAAACGAGGCTCCCAAGATCACTATGGCGGTAAAAAATATAAACAGCGAACGTTTCATTGTCTTTTTGCTAATCGGCTCTAAATCCCGTACCTTTACAACATATGTACCTGCAGCTAAATCACCAATTCGTTGTCTAGATGCAGTTACTAACACGCTGATACCAGCAGGTATCCCACCCATTAGCAACGGATTGGTATCGATTAGCCTGAGCAGCGTACGAATGAGTGATTTAAGAAAACCAGGAGGCTTACCTTCCCCGTTAACCACCTTAATACGAAAGACGAACTTACCCAGCGTATAGCCTGTGTAACCTTCCAAAAGCAAATAATAGCTGAAGAAAGCAATAAGCAGAATACAACGGGATGCAATCGCTAAAGGCCAAAACCATCTATCCGTTATTTGAATGACAGAAATAAAGAAACAAATATACCCAAGATAAAAAAATATGCAATCAAAAACTGTTGCTCCCCACCGTCTAAACAGAGTAGAGTTCCCGTATGTTTTTGATAACGCCGCCATCCTGTTTGGATCTACCCCATAATTTTGACCATGCCGAATGTACATCTGTCTTGAAGATTCCTGCGGGTTGTGTGGTACGTGCTGTTCGTCCAAAAAATACACCTCTTCTTAATAATTAAAAACACACTCCTTATATTAACGGTCATTTTACAATCCATGTTTAGGAAAACATTCTATAAACAAAGAAATTATTATAAATATCCCTTCCTCTCATTTACTCTATAATTGGAAGAAGAAAGTAACGATAGACTCGGGAGGTATGGGTATGCAAGAAGAGCTGGCAAAAGCGAACAAGGCAGCAAGAGGTGAGAATGTGAAAGGTGAGTTTCCGGTTATAACGACCGAACGTCTCGTATTACGAAAAATGGTAGCGACGGACAGCAAGGACATGTTGGAATACTTTTCAGATGAGCAGGTTATGAAGTTTTATGGACTGAGCCCGTTTGAGTCTGAACAGGATGTACTGGATGAGATCAGTTGGTATGATCGGATTTTTGAGACAGATCAGGGAATACGCTGGGCTCTTCAAACGAATGAAGGTAAAATCATCGGTTCTTGCGGGTTTCATAACTGGGACCAACGTCATCACCGGGCAGAAATGGGCTATGAATTGTCCAGAGACTATTGGGGCCAAGGGTTAATGTTGGAGGTACTTGCAGCTGTAATCGACTATGGGTTTAATACCCTCTCATTGAACCGCATTCAGGCGCTAGTAGAGCCAGAGAATGCACAATCCTTGCGTTTGCTCGAAAAAGCAGGCTTTCGGCAGGAAGGGCTCCTCTCCCAATATGAATTTACGTCCGGGAAATATGATGATCTTTACATGTGCGCATTGGTCAAATCAGAGTATATCAATCGTTCTCAGAAATGATAGATGAGGTGAATCAAGCGGGGGAGCATGGGTAGGAAGAAGGTTGATCATTGTACAACATGATCGACCTTCTTTTTGGATAAAGCAATAAAAAACCCCTTAAAAAAGGGGATTGGTGCTGGGGGTTGTAGGGTTACAATTCGTGTCGCTAAGATCAGGATTGGTAGAGAGGTCGCGATAATGGCTGAGCTTATATTCAATAATTTTTTGGGTCTCCATCAGTCTGGAGATTTCTTGTTGAATCTTCTGATTATGTTTTTCAAGTAAGGAGTGTCTAATCGGAATGGTGCTGTTGCCTTGCATCGAAAGTTCTCGATAATGCTTCATTTCCTCTATGGTCATTCCAGTGGCTTTTAATCGGGTTAGAAAGATAATCCCCAGAATCTGATCTCTACTGTAGAACCTGTGTCCGTTAGCCCTTCGTTCTGCATAAGGCAGCAAGCCAATTCGCTCATAATAGCGTATGGTATCCTCTGTTAAGCCTGTTAGTTCTGCAGCTTGACTAATAGAGGTTATGGTCTCCGGAATTTCCTGCAAAGTACCCCACTCCTTCACTGTAACGATTACCAAGGCACTTCTCCATTCGAGTCGAAAAATCCTCCTGACGGCCCGTCATTATTTAAAGCGGCTAAACGTACAACGACAGCAGCAGCCTGTTGTACCGAACCCGGTCCTGTAAAGCCGTTTAAGTCAGTGGCGGTAAAGCCAGGGTCAGCCGAATTAATTTTGAGAGGTGAGTCTTTGAATTCTTTGGCAAGGGTGACGGTGAACATATTAACCGCTGCTTTGCTGCTATTGTAGGCAAGCAAATTAAATTGTGCATGCTCATGCTCAGGATCGCTATTATAGGTTAACGAACCAAGGCCACTCGATAAATTAACGATTCTACCGCATGGAGATTCTTGCAATAAAGGCAGCATGGCTTGCGTCACCGCGACCAAACCGAAAAAGTTCGTTGCATACGTTTCTCTTAAATCGTCTAAAGAGAACTGACTTGGAGGAGTGGCTCCTCCCAAAGATATACCGGCATTGTTGATGAGTACATCAAGGGAACCGAATTCTTGTTTGATCTGTTGGACTGCGGAATCAATCGTACTGTGATTCGTCACGTCTAACAAAATCAATCGGGCTTTTACTCCCTCATTAGCCAACTTAGCCACCGCTTCCCGGCCGCTCTGCTCATTCCGTGAGCCAATCAGGATTGTATAACCCATACCCCCCAATTGTCTGGCTGTTTCATACCCGATGCCTTTGTTGGCCCCAGTAATAAGAACTGTTTTTCCAATGGTCATGAGTGATTCCTCTTTTCATTATTCTTGAATTTGGCGGCCACCATGCTTTAAATGTACTACTTGGAGTATACTTAAAGTCAACACAAAACCAGCAAAAATATAGCTCGAAATGCCCTGGACATTCTTTAACTTGGAAGATGGGAGAATGGAATGAATAAAAGGCAAATGGAAATTTTACGCATGTTGTTAACTGAACCGGACCGGTTGTGGTTAGCGCAGGATCTGGCGGATCTGACCGACTGCTCTGAAAAGACGATCCGCAACGATCTGAAAGTAATTGAAGATTATATCGTCAAGCATTCTGATGCCAATCTGGTGAGAAGGCCGGGACGCGGCATTTATCTGGAGATGGGTGAAGCGGATCAGAATGAATTGTTCCATCGACTGTATGCGGACGAGAGTACGGCCCAACATGAGTCGGATGAGGAAAGGGTACTGCATCTCGCCTATCGGCTCTTGATGAATGCCAAGCCTGTGACCATCCAGGATCTAGCTTCACAGTATTATGTGAACAAGACGGTAATTCGTAGAGATATGGAGAAGATTGATGGCTGGCTACACAGCTTTGATCTGGCCTTAATTACCAAGCAGCGCGTAGGCTTGACCATCCTAGGCTCTGAGAAAAATAAGCGCATCGCTTTGGCGCGGATGAACCAGCTGATTGACAGTCCTGAGTTAACAGGACAGTTGATGCGCAAACAGTTTGAATCGCACGAGATTACAACCATAAATCATGAATTAAAAGCATTGCAAAAACGCAATGAGCTCAGCTTTACTGACGAAGCTTTCGAAGCTCTAATGCTGCATATCCTCTTAATGGTCAAACGAACCAAGATGGGACAACCCATTTCCCTCTCCAAGCAGGACATTGCCTTTTTGCAGGAGAGACGCGAATTTACATGGGCTATGTCTTTTTTGCAGCAGTTGCAAAAGTTGTTTGCCGTGCCTTTTTCCAAGGAAGAGACAGCGTATTTAACTCTGCACCTGCTTAGCGGGAAGTTCCGTTACCAGCAGGAGGAAAGAACAGGAAAACAAGGTGAGCTGGCAGATAGCCACCCGCTTTTGCCTGAGTTGATTGAGCAGTTAGTCCGGCGGATGTCCGAGCTGAATATGATTGCCTTTTCCAAGGACAAGATGTTGCTGAAAGGATTGAATGTCCATTTATATACGACCCTGAACCGTCTTCAATATGGGTTGACCGTGTCCAATCCTATGCTGGCCGAGATCAAGAAGATGTACCCCTACATGTTCGACCGAGTTATTATTACGCTGGAAGAGGTGGGGAGATGGGTCCGGCTATCATTCCCCGAGGAGGAAGCGGCGTATTTAACGCTGCATTTTCAGGCTTCTGTGGAGCGATTGCACCGGAAAGAGAGTCATCCCCAGAGAGCCATTATCGTGTGTCACATGGGCATCGGTATGTCCCAACTGCTGCGCACCAAGGTGGAACGTAAATTTCCGGCTGTACATGTGGAGACCACCCTTTCCAAAGCAGAAGTCCAGGACTATCTGGCAGCCCAGGAGGTGGATCTCGTCATTACCACTGTAGATCTCCCAGAGATGAACATTCCGCACATTCTCGTCTCTCCCTTGTTGGATGCCAAGGACGAGCGTCGATTGGAGCAAGTGATCCGACGACTGGATGAGCCGGAACATAGGGCGGCAGACGAATCTGTATTTTTTAAATATACAACACCTTTTTTGGTCTTTCCTCAGCAGGAAGTGCAGCATCCGGAACAATTGATCTCCAAGCTGGCGCAAATACTGGAGGACAAGGGATATGTGGAGCCCGGTTATGTGGACAGCGTACTGGCGCGAGAAAAAATGTCAGCTACGACGATTGGGGGAGGCATAGCCATCCCTCATGGCGGTTCTGAGTGGATAAGGCAGTCCTCTATTGTAATCGCTACCTTGAAGCAGCCGCTTACCTGGGGGACCGAGAAAGTAGAGCTTGTGTTCTTGCTTGCGGTTAAACAGGATGGGCGGGAAGAGATGCGCCAGTTATTCAAGGAATTGTCCCTGATCAGTGAGCAACCTGCTTTGGTTCATGCCTTATCTAAGGAGACTGATGCGATGAGATTATTAGGGAGAATGAAGGGATAAACTAAAATCAAAAAGCTGTGATCTGGAGCAGGACTTATAGATAAGTCCTGTTTTTTGTCGGTATAATTCCGTTTTTCCGAAAGTTCCGGTAAAAAGTTCGTCTGATAGCAGCAGGATAGGCGTTTATACTATCAATGTAAGCGGAAACATCAGAGAGAAGGGGAATGACTATGAAGATATTGGCGATTACCTCATGTCCTAACGGAATTGCACATACGTATATGGCAGCTGAGAATCTGCAAAAGGCAGCAGCAAAGCTGGGCATCGAGATGAAGGTCGAGACACAAGGCTCCATTGGAGTCGAAAATCAACTGACCGAGCAGGAGATCCGTGAGGCAGATGGCATTATTATTGCAGCGGATAAAACGGTGGTTAAAGACCGTTTCGTCGGTAAAAAACTGCTGGTCGTTGGCGTACAGGATGGCATTCGCCGTCCGGAAGAATTGATCCAGCGGGTAATGAAGGGTAATGTACCTGTGTACCAAGCAGAGTCACGTTCTGCTGAAGGTAGCTCACAGGAGAATAAACCGAAACAAAATCCCATCTACCGCCACTTGATGAACGGTGTATCCTATATGGTACCCTTCATCGTCATTGGGGGATTGCTCATTGCTATTGCGTTGACGATTGGCGGTGAGAAGACACCAGGCGGTCTGGTTATACCGGACGGTTCTTTCTGGAAGACGGTTCAGAATATCGGTTCGGCTTCGTTTACCTTTATGATACCGATCCTCGCCGGATTTATCGCGATGAGTATTGCGGATAGACCGGGGCTTGCGCCGGGTATGATTGGCGGGTTCATTGCTGCAAACGGCAGCTTTTATGGAAGTGAGGCGGGGGCTGGATTTATCGGCGGCATTATCGCTGGTTTCCTGGCGGGTTATGTTGCACTTGGGATTCGGAAAATTAAAGTTGGCCGAGCATTACAGCCGATCATGCCTATTATTATTATCCCTGTATTAGCATCTTTAATTGTTGGATTAATCTTTGTCTTTGTGATTGGTGCTCCAGTCGCACAATTGTTTGAAGCTTTAACGGGTTGGCTTGCAGGTATGCAAGGTACAAGTTCAATCCTACTGGCATTAATTCTAGGTGCGATGATCTCCTTTGATATGGGTGGCCCTGTGAACAAAGTTGCATTCTTATTCGGTTCGGCCATGATTGGCGAAGGGAATTATGAAATTATGGGCCCGATCGCCGTTGCGATTTGTATCCCGCCAATTGGGATGGGACTTGCAGCGATGCTCAACAAACGTAAATTTGCACCTGCAGAACGTGAGGCTGGGAAGGCAACATTTACGATGGGGTTATTCGGTATTACCGAAGGTGCGATTCCATTCGCAGCGCAAGATCCACTACGTGTTATTCCCAGTATCATGGTAGGGTCCATGGTCGGTTCTGTCATCGCCATGTTGGGAAATGTAGGTGACAAGGTAGCTCATGGTGGACCGATTGTAGCTGTACTTGGTGCAGTGGACCACGTGCTTATGTTCTTCATCGCCGTTATTGTCGGCGTAGCCGTATCGGTTGTCCTGGTGAGCTTGCTGAAAAAAGATATTGCAGCAACTGTAACTCCGGATGCTGCTGGGGAAGCGATGCCTGGACATTCTACCGCAGGAGCTGGACAATCTGCGATTACTACAACGGCCGCTGCGGAGTCATCTGTTTCAACAACTGTCACAAATAACGGGCCAGCCGTGTCTCTGCAAGCTGTTCACATTGAGAAACTGACGGATATTGTAACGATGGATCTGATTAATTTGGATCTGGAAGGAACGACACGAGATGCTGTGGTTGATGAAATGATCGGAGCACTTGAGAGAAATGGAGCCGTAAGCTCTGCCCGTGATTTCAAACAGGCGATATTAGCCAGGGAGGAAGAAGGCTCCACAGGCATTGGAATGAATATTGCCATTCCTCATGGCAAATCGGAAGCTGTCCTGAAGCCAAGCGTGGTCTTTGGCATCAAGCAGGGCGGTGTTGATTGGAATAGTGCAGACGGAAGTAAGGCAAAACTGATCTTTATGATTGCCGTACCGCGCAACAGCAAGGAAAATGCGCATCTGAAAGTGCTGCAAATGTTATCGCGTAAGCTGATGGACGATCATTTCAGAGAGGCGCTTCTGGCAGTTACTACGAAGGAAGAAGCATATCAATTGCTGGATCAGGTGCATTAATTCAATGCGATAAGAACCTAAAATAAAGAAAAGAGGCTCCCGAAGTTTCAGCCGGGAGCCTTTTTTTTGAGAAGGTCTTTGCGTGAGTCAGCGGCGTTCACCGCGTGATATAAGTATGATGCCGAGAAATACAAAGCCTGCACCAGCCAGATGAGCAAATGAGAAGGATTCACGGAGGATGATATAGGACAGCAGCAGTGTGCTGACGGGAATACAACCCGTGTATACAGCTGCTGTACTAGCCGGTACTCTTGATACACCCCTAAACCATAATACGTAGCCTAATGCGGTGACAAAGATACCATAATATAAGACTAGCCCAATCTCCCCTACACCAACGTGGTTAAAGTTGAACTGTTGGGCCTCCACAAAGGAACAAGCCAGGAACATGAGGAATGAAAAGAGTGTTATATACATGGTTCCAAGCAGGGAAGAGACATGGCTGGATAGCATCTTGCGTAACACTGTCAGTGCCGCTTCTCCGAACACAGCAGACAGAACAAGCAGCAGGCCAATGAACGAGGTTGCGTTAGGAGCATTGAACCAGAGCGCCGATATGTGAGGTACTTGTAGTGCCAAAACACCGAGCAGTGAACAGGCAATCCCTAGTCCGGGGCGGAGCGTAATCTTTTCTCTCAGCAGCACATACGAAAGAAGTACAACAATAGCTGGGGTTAAGCTAGTTAAAATTCCGCTTTCGGAAGCAGAGGCGTAGGCCAGCCCGTACAGCATTAGGACACGGAAGAGAAACATGCCGACCAGTGCTTGAATGAACAGGATTAAGGCATCCCGTTTGCTGATCCTTAATGAATACTTCTTGATGAATACAATGGGTACCAAGAACAGAAGGGCAACAGCCAGACTGGCAGATTGCGATAAAAAAACAGGCAGCTGCATCACGACCAGTTTGCCGACTACCACAGAACTGCCGACAATGGAAGTGGCGATCACTAATTCCATGTAAGTCGAAAAGGTTGGTTTGTTCATTTTATCTCACCTCTTGTACAGATATTGATATATACTGTAGCAATAGAAACTGGGCACTTGTAGATCCAGTTGAAGAGGTTTTCGACAGTACCGCTTGGGGGGTAGCTATGTGGTTATCTATCGATAAGAATGTGACAGTTCCGATGCTGCGTCAGGTATATCAAGCAATACGGGACCGTATTTTAGCTGGAGAACTGAATGCAGGGTATAAACTTCCTTCGACCCGGGTGCTGGCCTTACAGTTGAACGTTTCCCGGAATGTTATCCTCGAAGCTTATGAAATGCTGCTAGCCGAAGGCTTAGCCATTGCGCGCTCAGGTTCAGGAACCTATGTAGCCGAAGGGGCCGTCCTTCCAGGTTATGTATCCGCACCGCCTATCGAGGCGTCTGCGTCTGCAGTGGAATCTGCATATTCAAATGAGATGTCGGTAATTTCCTTCCGGACAGCCTTCCTGCATTGGAATTACTTCCGCGCAAATCATGGGCTGACTTGCTTCAGAGCGTATGCAAAGAGGCTCCTGATCTGGCACTAGGTTATGGCGATCCTGCTGGAGAGCCTGAGTTACGCAGGGAGCTAGCCGACTATTTGAGTCACACCAGAGGAGTGAAAGTCAGCCCGGAACATATTGTAATCACTAGCGGAGCAGTACAAGCGATTCAGCTTGTCACCCGTCTGTTACTGTCAGCTGGAGATGAAGCCCTGGTAGAGGAACCGACAAATGAAGATTTAAAAAGCATTCTGGCGGCCACAGGAGCCACACTGCGGAGTATGACTGTTGATGATTCGGGAGTTATAACAGCCGATCTGCCGCAAAAGAAACACCCCAAACTGGCATATCTGACACCCTCGCACCAGTTCCCGCTGGGGGGTATCTTGCCGATCCAAAGGCGGATCGAGCTAATTCAGTATGCAGCCCGGACAGGATGTCTTCTGCTCGAAGATGATTATGACAGTGAGTTCCGGTATGACGGGGTGCCCGTCCACTCCTTGCAGAGTCTGGACCCAGAACGGGTGCTATATGTCGGGACGTTTAGCAAAATATTATTCCCCGCGCTGAGGATCGGCTATATTGTTCTTCCCTCGTCACGAGTCGCTGATTTTATCCGTTTAAAGCAACTGGCGGATTACCAGACGGCGAGCCTGGAGCAAATTGTGTTGAGTCGGTATATCAGGAAGCGACTCCTTCATAAACATGTACATAAGATGAAGAAAGTGTATGCCAAGCGTCGTCAAGTCCTGATTGATAGCCTTGAGCAGCATTTTACAGGGCAATATCGGGTGTGTGGCCGATCGGCGGGTTTACATTTGGTAGCAGAGTTTCAGTTCCCGTTCCGAGAGGATTTGCCGAAATGTCTCCATAGTCAAAATGTATTTGCGGCACAGCTTGAAGGGAACCGGCTGCTCATGGGCTATGGGCATCTAAAGGAAAATGAAATTCGTGAAGGGGTTCGCAGAATCAGGAACGCACTGCAACGGTAGTAAACGCGAAAGCAGCCTATCCTTAGGTGAGGATAGGCTGCCCTTTTCATAGCAAGATATTGTGTTCCATCATCACTATTCATACGAGGTTTGAGCCACGCGTACTAGCATATGGGCAAGCGCATGCTGCTGCTCCTTGTCCCCCGCTTTCCACAGCTCCTGGAGGAGCTTCTCCTCGCTGTTTCGAGGTTCTTCTTTGGCTGCCAGATATCCAGCTATCTTCTCAGCTGCTTTTGCGATCAATTCTTCATTCAAACCAATATTTTGAGCCATTTCAATCTTGTCGCTCAAATAACTTTTGAATGAATCAAAGCTGCCCAGAATGTCATCCTTTTTGTTGTCGTCTATCCGATTTAATACGTCATCTACCTTGTTCAAGGCCACTTCGCCTTCCTTATTCACAACATGATTGTGCTCTGCCATTTCTAACGCCTCCTCAAGATCGTTTTCTAGGATAAGGACTGCTTACGGTACGGTAGTACTTACCCCGGCTAACCAAAATGAAACCGATGAGAAGCGGAGTATTGCGGAGGTAATCGCTACATAAAGTCAAAAAAATAACGAATTACGTGGAAAAAGACGGGTGAGGTGTAGGTCAAACTATCCACCCGGCTTAAATAGCTTTTTTTCAAAGCATCGAACTTATCATCATCGCCGATTAATAAATCCCGCTTCAGCACGGAAACCGTTAAACTGCCAAAGAAACCGCTCAAGCTGATCAGCATGCCGAAAATAATTCCAAATTTCAGGTCAAACGGCGTCAGATAGGGATAGATGAAATAGGAAGCCGCTATAGTTACGGGAAAAGCGAATGCAAAGCCTTCCCAAGTTATATTGGGATTGGATGTCGGGACGATTTTCCGTTTTCCGAAATAGAGTGATGCTAGATAGTGTACGACATCATTGAGCTGCGTCAGTACCACTAGAAAAAGTACAAGTTTCGCTCCGTATTGCGGCGTAGCAAACTGAAAATAGGCCAGATGACTCAACCCGAAAACCATCAGCATGAGTCCCCACTGGGTCGAGCTGACACTGCGCAGAAATCCAACCGTTCCTTTGTTGATCAATCGCGGGAGCGGTAGCAGTAAGAATACATAGATAGGAATAAAAACAATAAACATTCCGTACCACCCGATATAAATCCAATAAAATTGTACGGGAATCGCCAAGTACGCCCATAGAAACAATCTGCGATCAGCTTTTCTGGATCTAATCATGGAAAAGTATTCTTTTAGCGCAAAAAAGGTGAGTGCCATCAGGGAAAGCAGTGAAACAATCGGATTGAAAAGAGTTGCCAAGCAAAAGATAAAGAACATACCCCACCATGTCTTGATGCGAAGCCCAATCCCTGCATAGTCTTTGTCTGGCTGTGTTTTGACTACTACTATGTAAATCAGATGGATGACCAATAAGGCTGTAAAAATAAGGATTAACGTTAATATCGAACTGTCCATTACCACTCACCAACTTATCGCGAAATAGGGTTCCATTAGGGTTCCTATGTTATTATGAAGGAATAATTCCAACTTGATAAGGGGAAATTTCGTAAATGGTAGCAGATCAATCCGTCTTTATCTTGCTTACGAATACGGGAACGTTTCTTACGAGAGTCATTAAAAGCTATACGAGAGCGCCATACAATCACGCCTCCATTTCCTTCAACCGGGAACTTTCGGAGTTATACAGCTTCGGCAGAAAGACCCCTAATAACCCTCTGGATGGTGGTTTCGTGAAAGAGGATATTAAGACAGGTACATACAGCAGATTTCCGAATACAACATGTGTTATCTACCAGCTTCAAGTAACCGACCGTGAAGTTGAAAAAATGAAGCGAGTTTTACATGTATTTATCCGAAGTCGTCAAAAATATATGTATAACTTACTGGGTTTGATTGGTATTGCACTCAAAGAACCAGTCGAGTTCAGCAATTCTTATTTTTGTTCGCAATTCGTCGCGGAAATTTTACAGCGATCCGGCATAAAAATATGGAACAAACTGCCCGCTCTTGTTACGCCAGACGATTTTCGGCAAAGTGATCGATTCCATTTGATCTACGAGGGGAAATTGAGCGAGTATGATCCTCAAGCTTGAGGACCAGCACCGCATGACCTAGACCCCTTCCGGCACAATTACCTCGATATGACGCGGTAAAATACCAAGCTCGATAGGCAAAGACGGCCCTTCCTCACCATCTACATTCGTACTGACCGGTTCTGCGGAGCTGACACTTACATGCTTTGCAGTAAAGTAAACGATATCACTATGATCCTTCAGGTTGCCTAAAAATAAGGATATGCTGGCCGTCACGGTGTTCAATATATTGAGGTTTTTAAAAATAAAGCAGTGAAGCAGACCATCGTCAACAGTCGCATCGGGTGCCAGTTTCTCGAATCCGCCAACTGAATTGGTTAACGTGGCCAAAAAGAGTGGGGACTTTCCTTCCCAGGTCTTGTCATCATAGCGGACGATAAGTGAGTGGGCTGGATGGCTGATAAGCTCTTTCATGCCTTCTTTGAAGTAGGCAAATGTGCCAAACATGGATTTATCGTCTGACGATACAGCTGATAGCGATTCAGCAAGCGAACCTGTAGCAACAACATTGGCAAACATTCGGCCGTTTAAGAGGCCCATATCTACGTTTTTCACGCGGGCAGAAGTCAGTGTACGGATCGCCAGCTCGGGACTTAGCGGAATTTGCAAGGCACGGGCAAAATCATTGACTGTCCCAAGGGGGATAATCCCCAGTCTTGGACGGTGGTCTTGATCCATGAAACCGTTGATGGTTTCGTGAAGTGTGCCATCCCCGCCGATGGAAACGACTAGGTCACAAGCTTCCTCACACGCATTAACGCAAAAACGGGTGGCGTCCAGTTCCTTTGCCGTTTCTTTAACCGTAACAACGTATCCTTGATCACGTAGAATTTCTTCTACGTTTCTGACATGTTGGAGAGATTCCTCTTTGCCGGAAGAGGGATTTACAATGATCATAGCTTTTTTCATATACATGTTCCTTTCTCTGGGGAGAGTTTGTTGTACCAACTCTTACCCGAAAAGCAGACCTTTAGACTCTAGATTAGACATGTGTTATATTTTTAGTTACTATATAAAAGTAAATACAATCTGAATGGAGGATTTCAAATGAAAATCGCATTAACAGGAGCAACGGGGCAATTGGGTTCCATCGTGGTAGATACGTTGCTTACATCTGTCTCCACAAACGATCTTATTGTTAGTGTAAGAAATCCAGAAAAAGCAGAGAACTTACGGTCTCGTGGCGTTGATGTTCGTCATGGCGACTTTGATAAACCGGAGACGCTGGATCAGGCGTTTGCTGGAGTAGACCGATTGCTGATTATATCCGCAGACGGGGATAATGATACTAGAATCCGTCAGCATAAAGCGGCTGTTGATGCTGCTGTACGTGCTGGAGTAGGCTTCATCGCCTATACTAGCGCCGCCAATGCCGCTGACAGTACTCTATTCCTTGCACCCGTACATCGCATCACGGAGGAGTTCATTCGCGAGTCAGGTATTCCTTACTCCTTCTTGCGTAATAATTGGTACCTGGAGAATGAGGCAGGCACGATCCAATCCGTACTCGCGGGGGCTCCTTGGCTTACCTCGGCAGGGACCGGTAAAGTAGGTTGGGCTACCCGCGCAGATTATGCGCAAGCAGCTGCAACCGTTTTGTCTGGCGAAGGGCATGAGAATACAATATATGAGCTCTCCGGTAAGCCGATTACCCAAGAAGAGTTTGCAGCGATACTGGCTGAGGTTCTAGGCAAAGATGTTCCTGTACAGCAGGTGGATGATGCTACGTATGCCGAGGTTATGCTCGGTGCGGGAGTCCCGGAAGGTGCAATCCCTATTGTGGTCGGTATTCAACAAGCGATTCGTGAAGGAGCCTTGGATGTCGTAAGCAGCGATTTTGAAAAGCTGTTGAAACGCTCCCTTACACCGCTTAGCCAAGGAATTAGTGAACTAATCAAGCAAATCCAAGCATAATAAACGTGCCGTAAAACGGATGCTGCCTACCTAGGCAACATCCGTTTTTAGTTATATGTTCACCTATGGACATTTTCAGCAGACAGAACGCTTACATATGAGGTGCAACAATACTCAGATTAGTTTCATCCATGAGTGGAATCGTGACGGATTATCCAATATACTTGTAGGGAACTCCAAGGAAGACTTGGAGCAAGCTTGGTCTATCCAGGGAAGCTTAGCACAGCAGTAGAATTTGAAAATGAATGGAGTACATAATACCATGTCTAATTTACCAAATTGTCCTGAATGTAATTCAGAGTACACTTATGAGGATCGCAGTCTTTTCATTTGTCCGGAATGCGCTCATGAGTGGTCTACCGAGTCAGAAGCGGTAAGCAGTGAAGACATTAAGATCGTCAAAGATGCGAATGGTAACATTCTGCAGGATGGTGACTCTGTAACTGTCATTAAAGACCTTAAAGTGAAGGGAAGCTCATCCGTCTTAAAAATCGGCACCAAAGTAAAAAACATCCGTCTGGTGGATGGCGATCACGATATTGACTGCAAAATTGATGGTTTTGGAGCAATGAAGCTAAAATCGGAGTTTGTAAAAAAGAATTAAAATGTAAGAAAGGAGAAGCCGAGGGCTTCTCCTTTTTTTGTTTATAAGGGCGCTAACCATACGGTTCCTGTTCCCCTGTACACATTTACCAGCCCTTCGCCGGAAGCAGCCGAGCCCATTTTGGTTTTTCCAGATTTTTCGACGGTGAACTGTAAGGTATTGGACCACATGAGGGCAAAGTTACCATCCACCTTCAGCACATCATTTTGCAATTCTATAACGACCGCTTCCTCGGAAGGGATTGGCGCTTGAAGTGCCAGAACTCCTTTTCCGCGGGCGCTTAAATTAAATAACCCTTCTCCACCCAGTGCGGCAGAGGAAAGATTACTACGTGCAACGACGGATATGTCCAGCGTCGTGTCACAAGCCAAAAACAAGCCGTCTTCGATGGCAATATCATCATTGTCGACATCAATAAGCCAAATATATTGGTAGGTAGGCTCCAGCATAATGGTACCCGTGCCTTTATAGTGCGGTTTAATGGCACCTGTCCCTGTTACAGCGCCGGACACCAAGTTTCGCATTAAGCCTCCCACGCCTTTTACACCGGTAGTCATTTCCATGCTACCCACAGTATATTGCATGGCTCCCGCCTTCATCATAATCTCACTATTGTTGATTTCGATCATGAGTTGCTTGCGGCGCATGTTACTTTTGCTCATATAGTAATTGTCTTGCGCAGCCGCAACCGAGGTGCAGCTCAAATCTGTTATGTATTCCAGTACCGTAAATCCGCCTAATTGGTCAGTGATAGCAACATTGCTGTTATCCTTTAAATTATTAATAACAAAAGCCATAAATGTAAGTGCCTCCTTGTTGTATTCATGGTGTGGGGATGGGAAACTTCTTTGTTCCATACAATATTCGACAAAGAGACTTCTTTTCCTGCGGCGAATCTTGACACTTCCCTTGGCTGATTTTCAGACTCAGAAAAGGAGAGCTTGAAAAAGATGCAAAAAAGGTTCAATATAAAGATATCGGTTTTTAAAATGATTGGCTTCGAAAGCAGCCGAATGAGAATGAAACATGAAAATAGGGGGTAGAGCAAGTGGAGATAGGGATAAGCACGTTTGTAGAAACAACGCCGGATCCCCAAACGGGGGAGGTTATCAGTCACGCACAACGAATACGTGAAGTGGTCGAGGAGATTGTGCTTGCAGATCAGGTAGGGCTGGATGTGTACGGCGTCGGGGAGCATCATCGTAAAGATTATGCGGCATCTGCACCTGCTGTTATCCTCGCTGCTGCTGCTGCACAGACCCAACGGATTCGGTTAACCAGTGCAGTTACGGTACTTTCATCGGATGATCCCGTACGTGTGTTTCAGGATTTTGCTACACTGGACGGCATTTCGAATGGACGAGCTGAGATTATGGCAGGCCGGGGCTCTTTTATCGAATCGTTCCCGTTATTTGGGTATGATTTGGATAACTACGATGAGTTATTTGATGAAAAACTGGAGCTGTTATTGAAAATCCGAGAATCCGAGAAAGTCACCTGGAAGGGCGGACATCGGCCTGCAATTCACAATTTGAGCGTGTATCCGCGTCCAGTTCAAAATCCGTTGCCCGTATGGATTGGGAGTGGGGGGAATCAGGAATCTGTGGTTCGTGCAGGATTGCTCGGTTTGCCATTGGTTCTGGCGATTATCGGGGGTAGCCCTGTACAGTTTGCCCCGTTGGTGGAACTATATAAAAAAGCCGCGAGGCATGCCGGTCATGATGCATCGCTGCTTCCGGTTGCATCACACTCACATGGTTTTATCGCAGAGACTACTGAGCTGGCAGCGGATAAGTTCTTCCCTTCCACTCAGCAGAGCATGAATGTGCTTGGGCGTGAACGCGGTTGGGGCCCTTACACTCGCTCCAGCTTCGATGCCGCACGCAGCTTTGAAGGAGCGTTATATGTAGGCGATTCCGACACGGTTGCCCAAAAAATCATTCATCTGCGTAAACAGGTAGGCATTACACGTTTTTTGTTACACGTACCCGTCGGGACGATGCTGCATGATGATGTCATGAGAGCTATTGAGCTATTGGGAACAGAGGTAGCACCACGGGTTCGTGAAGAGATATCCAAGTGGGAATCCGAGAGTAAATAGGTGGATTGATCTCAGTAGACAAAGGAGAAAGGGGCAGACCATGAGCGATATGGCCGCTCCTTTCTTAACTCTAAAATAATCTATATATGAGCTGATCAGATCATTTTTTATTTTGTCCGTTTTTTATGCGTGATGCGCTTTTGCAACAGGGTTTTACCTTGTTTTAGTCTCTTAGGTTTAGCAGGGACTCTGCGCAGGATAGGTTTCTCTTGGGTTGCCTTGGAAGGCAATGTCATGCGATGTGTGGATGATGCAGGTTTTCTTTGACTGCTGCTCGTTACAAAGTTGATGGTGTAGTCCAAGACGAATGGACTAACTGCGATTCTCCGCAGTCCCACGCTTCTACAAGTGGTACAACCTGTATCCCAGCACCAATTGAAGGCATTCTCAGGAACTTGAGTGAAATATGAACCCCGCCATTCGCGTCCAAAATCATCTTCAGCGTAATAAAAGAACGTATTCCCTCCTGCGAAGCCGCTCCAAACCTGAATAGTCTGTCCAGGGTTAACACGGTACCAGCCTGCTTTAGAATAGTTAACAGGAGTACAGCTGAAGTCCGGATAGGCAAAGACCACAAAGATAGCCGCATTGGTACTGTTGCGAAAATTGAGACCCATTTGTCGTCACTTCTTTCCTCATATAGTAATCCTACAGAGTATTCTATGAGAGTTTTGAAAGAAGGGAACGGACACGAGTCTCTTAATCGCTAAAATTGAACCATTTGCTGATGTCTATTTTGTTATGTTCATTTATAGATCTCCATTCGTTTGATTCTGGTTGATAGGTATAATCTTTTTGCCAGGTCACGATGTTTTCCACGATTGCCCGTATGGAAGAGGCGATATAGGAGACTTCCTGATTCGTCATCATGGGATGGAGCGACAGACGCACCCAGCCCGGTTTTCGAGATAAGTCTCCCGCATGGATCAGGTCTGTCATTTGTTTGGATGTTTGTGGGTCAATGCCCAGCAAATAATGTCCGTAGGGGCCTGCACAAGAGCAGCCGCCCCGGACCTGAATGCCAAACCGATCATTCAATAGTTTTACGATCAGGTTATAGTGAATAGGACCGACAACAAAAGAAACGATTCCCATTCGTTCTTGGCTGCTTCCTCCTAAAATGTGTAGTCCTGGTATGGTACTCAAGCTTTTTAGTAATAATGATGTCAGTTCCTTTTTTCGCTCCAACATGCGGTTGTATCCCATTTGTTCTTTCAGCCGAATGCAGAGCGCCGTTCGAACGGCCTGTAGAAAGGCAGGGGTTCCTCCATCCTCACGGGCTTCAGTATTATCCTTATACTCGTATCCACCCCAAGGATTGGTCCAGCTAACTGTACCCCCTCCGGGCTGATCCGGAGCACAACTAAGGCATAGTCTCGAATCCATAATTAAAACGCCGCTTGTACCGGGACCCCCAAGAAATTTGTGGGGTGAAAATACAATCCCGTCCAGTTTCTCGAGAGGATCTGTGGGGTGCATGTTAATCTCGGCATAAGGTGCGCTTGCTGAAAAATCAATGAAACAAACGCCGCCATGTTCGTGCATTTTGCGAGATAGCTGGTAAATCGGTACTTCGAACCCTGTAACATTAGAGCAGGCGGTAAAGGCGCCGATTTTGATAGGGCGATGCCGGAATTGAAGCAGCAGTCGTTCGAGATGAGTTGGATCGACAATCCCGCCGGGACCCGGAGGAAGACATACAACGTCTCCAACGGTTTCTGCCCAGGAAATATGATTGGAATGATGCTCCATATGTGTAACGAAAATAACGGGGCGCTCTTTTTTGGCGATGGGGTAGAGGGGCTTTAATTTTTCATGTATTTTCAATCCTAACAGTCGCTGAAGCTTGTTCACTGCACCTGTCATACCTGACCCGGCGAACAGGATGATATCACGTTCATTGGCATGAACGTGGCTCTTAATGATTTGTTTCGCTTCTTCATAGGCTTGGGTCATCAGAGTTCCTGTCAAATTAGACTCCGTATGCGTATTCGCCACAAAAGGGCCTAATTCATGAGCTATTTTCGACTCGATGGGTCCATACAGACGGCCACTGGCTGCCCAATCCGCATAAATCAGCTTTTTTTGCCCATATGGAGATTCAAAGGTCTGGTGATATCCGATTGTACTTTCGCGATACCTTTGGAAATAAGCCTCGTTAGAAGGCTGATACCTACAATTACTGCTTCCAATTCGAGCCATGAGCATACGGCGCCTCCCAAGTCGTTCTGTCTTCTTAGGGTACGTAAGTAGGTCCGAATGGGTTAAAAAAAATAGGCGAGTGTCATCATTTAGTCACAATAAAAGCCTCATCCAACAGCCGGATAAGGCGCAAGTCTATCCTATATAAACAACTGCATATCGGATTCGAGCGCATCTTTTAGATACGTTTTGGCCTCGATAATTTCCAGTTCAGGTATAAATTCTTCCGGTTTAAAACCCATAATATCCACCGATAGCTTACAGGCATAAAATTTGACGTTTTTCTTCCGGGCACCTTTTAGGAAGTGGATCAGCTTTGGGGCTTCATTGTCTTCCAACATTTCCGTTAGCATCAGTTTTCCCAGACCACTAAAATTCATATGGGACAGCGGTAAGGATTCAGGCCCTTTGGGCGTCATCAAGTCCATGAGTTTCTCGTAAATCGTCTTATCCTCAAGCGTCATCTTCTCGGGATCACGAACCAGTGATAATCCCCAGAACGCAAAAAACATCGTCACATCCACATCCAATTCCCGCGCTGTATTTGCCAGAATCAGTCCAGCCATTGCCTTATCATAATCGCCGCTGAACATAAGCAGATTCATCCTTTTATCCACAATTCCCGCCTCCATTACCAACAGATATATTCAGTATGGATTTGGGAATGAAAACTATGCATGGTTCACTGTGTTGTCTGAAGCCGCAAATTTTTCTCACGGCACAGTCGACAACTCAGCAAAAGATATCCTGTCTACAATATCAAAACCGTTTCCCTGTCCTCTTGGCTTCACAACTACAGTACCCAAGTTCGGAATCTCGCCCAAACCAATGCCTTGAGGGAAACTGTGAGCAATGATAACTTTGTTGGTCCCAGAAGGTGGAACTTTCTCTAACACAGAAGTCAGTTCGGCTAATGTACTTTCCTTCTCTGCTGCGGTTACATCACCACTTAGATTGTAAATTCTAACCCAGAAGGGATCTACATGAACATTTTCTGCTCCAAAAGCTAATTCTGCCGTTTCCCTTGTTCGACAAAAGGGACTTGCTATAACTGGGGTTTGAATGGGGATTTGTAAGCTCTTTATCCTTTCCCCAAAAAGTAAGGCTTGTCTTTTACCTTCCTCGGAAAGATTCCTTTGGAGTGAGCAATCGCCTAAGACGAGATTAGGTTGATCTTCTCCTAGCGTTGCTTCACCGTGCCTAACGAACAGAATGTATCCACCCTGACGAAGAGAACTTAGTAACTCTGGTTTAACTGGTCTAGCTTCCGCTGTATTTATAGCTGCTCCCACGATTTGTATCGGAGTCATAAGAAGTAAAGAAAGCATGCATGCATAAACTAACCTTTTCATCTTCGCATCTCTCCCCCTAAGAATACAATTTTGAGATATAGTATATGTATTGAGGGAAGAAAAAAACGGGGAATAGTATAAGTTACTGTTTCCATAGGCTAGGCGGTTGTAACCCTCTAACATTGAGTTTTTTACTATTTAACAATATGCTTCCAATCCTTTTCTGCGCTTTTTCTGCAGTTCCCTACCCAAAACATGACGCTACTTATGCAACGGTTCGCCGTTACCAATGTCATATCTACAAACCGTCCCATTCTGTATAATCTCAAGGGGAATTCAAGACACAAGCCTGAGATCGGGAGGATCATGAGAAAGTGAGTATAGAGAACAAATATAAAGCACTTGAACTGGAAAAGCCGGGCATCTACGAGCTGGAGGGACTGGAAGTCGGGGTCACCTCTAATTGCAACTTCAAGTGTGATTACTGCTGCGCATATCAGCGGAACGATGGGCAATGCATTAGCAGCAAAGAGGTCATTGATATTATTGATGACATTCCAACGTTAAAACGTGTGCGACTGTCCGGGGGAGAAGTGACCCTGAAGTATGAGGATTGTCTGGACATTGTGGCTCACTGTTCGAGCAAAGGAATCGCTACCCAGCTCAACACCAATGCCAGCTTGCTCAGCCCTGAACGAATTGAGAAACTGCGTGATGCAGGTCTTTCCAACATTCATATCTCCTTCAACTTCACGGATGCTGATAAATATGCAGCCTATTATCATGTTCATCCTCGCATGTATGAGAAAATTGTTCAAAATATCCGGTTATGTACCGAGGCCAAGCTGGAAACGGTGTTGGAGACGTTGCTGTTTGCGGAGACACAAAACAACATGCCAGCTATTAGCGAAATGGTATATGATCTCGGTGTGCGCATCCATGAAATCCAAAACAGCATTGTGATGGATCATACCAACTGGAACGCTATTTCCACCAAGGAAGCGCTCGTCCGTTCCGTTCATGACCTGATTGCACATAAAAAAGATGATACTGTATTGTATTTTACCTGCATGGATCGTTTTGCAGAAGCGCTGGGCTTTCAGGAGCAGCCGGGTGTGTATTTTTCCAATTGTGTTGATGGTAAAAAACAGCTCCATCTGCATGGGAACGGGGACATTCTGATCTGTGAGCTATGCCATCCTGTGGTCATCGGCAATATTTATGATGGAACATCCTTAAAGGATATTTACAAAAATAAACCGAAGCAGCTTCAGGAGTTTCTCGACAAACTGCCTTGTCCTGCATATGATGCGCTTTTTCCTGTAGGAAGCAAGTAGACATGATTTGAAATTGTGAAACTAAAGCATCTACCACCCTAACAGTCAGGGTGGTAGATATCCTTCATGTAACTCCATGAATCCTTTATCAATGATTTTATGAAAGGGTTTACATGTTAAAATATAAAAATATAATTCTCTTATGAAAGAAGGAGTAGATATGAAATATAGAAATGTAGGCAACAGTGGTCTTAAAATTAGTGAAATCGGCTTGGGGAGCTGGTTGACGTACGGTACAGCCGCCGAGCAGGAAGCAGCTCATACCTGTATTGCCAAAGCCTTTGAACTCGGGATTAATTTCTTTGATACCGCGAACGCGTATAACCGGGGAGAAGGCGAAAAGGCTATGGGAGCTGCTTTGAAGTCCTATCGAAGAGATAGCTATGTATTATCTACCAAGGTGTACTTCCCTATGGATACCGGTCCCAATGACAGGGGACTGTCACGCAAGCACATTATGGAGCAATGTGAAGCGAGTCTGAAGCGTCTGGGTACGGATTATATCGACATGTACTTTTGTCATCGTTATGATCCAGACACTCCTTTAGAAGAGACGCTGCGAGCGCTCGATGACCTTCAGGCTCAGGGTAAGATTCTGTACGCTGCTGTCAGCGAATGGAGTGCTGCCCAGCTCATGGATGCTTATGGGATTGGAAAAAGGCTGAATCTGCGCCCGCTGATTGCCAATCAGCCGATCTATAATATGTTCGAACGTTACATCGAGCATGAGGTACTTCCGGTATCCGGGCAGGTAGGCATCGGCCAAATTGTATTTTCGCCTCTGGCCCAAGGGGTCCTCACGGGGAAATACAAGCCTGGACAACCTTTACCGACGGGTAGCCGCGGGGCTGATGCCTCTGTCAATAATGTCATTAGTAGTTACATGAACGATACCGTTCTGAACTGTGTCCAGGAGCTGGATAAGCTGGCGAAGAATTTGGGTGTTACCCTGTCACAGCTCGCGCTAGCTTGGATTCTGAGAGAACCGGGTATCAGCGCTGCACTTATTGGGGCTACTAAACCGGCACAAATTGAGGAAAATGTAAAAGCAGTCGAAGTGAGGCTGCAACCGGAGACATGCGCGGAAATTGAGCGGATTCTGAAGCAAGCAGAGGGTTTTGAACCTTTGCGTTAAGCATTCACACGAGCCTCTAATAACAAAGTCTCGCTCTTCCTGTCCTTAACAGAGAAGGGCGAGACTTTTTAACTTGCTTCAAGCATCGCATAGATGCCTGAAATCATACTAAGTGCAATCCCGCTCACTAAAACAAGGATTTGCTTCTTACTGAGATCCAGCGGATCAAAAAAGATGGGCAACAGCCATTTTAGACTGATGACAGCCCATAGACCTTCCACCAACCCCAATATCAATACCTTTTGCCCCCAGTGAAGCTTCATCTGCGGTGTTAGCGGACCTTCAAGAAACAGGTCACCTGAAGTATGAATATTCCAAGAAACGATAACTACGAATATCACAAGCGTTAATAATGTTGACATAATATAAGTGATATCTTTTTTAGCCTTTTTCGTGAGTTTGGGCGATTTTTTAAACTCAGGGAAGCCGATCAGGAAAAAGACGATTCCTACGATAATAGCCACCCCTACAGAGGAACCGAGTATAATATTCACTATAATGCCGACGCCATTGATGAGTAATAATAAAATAGGCTCTCCCCCTTTGGGGCTACGATGATAGTTATTTTATTGTACACGCAGGAACGAAAATGCTCAAATATTTGGAAAAGTCCCTGGCACTTTTTTGCCAGAGACTTTTGGGCGTATGACTGATTATAAAGCTGCTTTAATGACCTTTTTATAATACAGAATGGATAGCACTCCAAAAATGGAATATAGGGCAGTGTATAGTACCATTACGATGATCATAGGCATCCAAACTTCGGTTCCAAACAAGAACCAGCCGGATTGGACGGCGAAATAGCTGTGTGATAGGCCAATCACTAACGGAATGCCGAAGTTAAAGAGTTGTTTTATTTTAATGCCTCGCAGCAGGTCACTTTGGGTGAAGCCTAACTTTCTCAATACAGTATAATTGGCCTTTTCGTCTTCGCTCTCATCCATTTGCTTAAAGTAAAGGATACAGCCTGATGTAATGAGAAAGGTGAGTCCCAAAAAGCCAACTACAAACATGATCACTCCCATGTTCCGCTTCTGATTGCTGCTCATTTCAAGGCGGGATGTTTGTTGATCATTAAAATTCGCAGCTGCAAAGAGACGATTGGCTTCTTCAATCTGTTCTGCATTTATCATATCAATTCCAATATATAAGGATGATTTCTTTTGAATCTCAGGATTTGCATCTCTCTTTAACCGCTCAAATATGGTTTCATCTACAATGACAGTGGGTACTCCCCCGGCTGCAAAATAGTAGGGAATGACATAATCCTTTTTTAGACCCACATATTGTTGAGGTATGACTTCTGTTTTCCCCTTCAAATCCAAGGGGCCAAAGTCTTTCAAGGACATGAATTTCTGTAACATATCATTATAGCCCGTTAAAACCGTTTGGCCTGGAGTTACATCCGTACCCTCCACAGATTGGTCGCTTACGACAGGCAGTGTCATGGAATCCGTACCATCATTTAATTGTTCCATAGGAGTCTCCATAATTTGCGCTGTCTTCACACTGACTTGAATCACTTCAATTTTCTTTTCACGATACTTTATATCATGCTCATGAAGTAACGCTTTGAATTTCTCCGCATCCGGTACATTCGTCATGGCAAAATGGGAAGGTACATTGTCCTCAGCTGCTTGATCCGCAGAATAATAGGCGATATAGCTTAAGGAAAGTAAACCGATGGCAAGTGCTGATACTGTCGTAATAATGGTCAACAACAAAGCATTGGACTTCATGCGGAACATAATGGATGAGAGAGATAGCACCTCATTAATGTTCAAATAGCCGCCTTTACTCTTTCTGATGATATTGGAAATAAAGCGGATAGATCCTTTATAAAAAAGGAGTGTTCCGATGATGACAGTGCCCAAAATAAACACCATAGCCATAAACAATTCATTTATGGATGTAAAGTCTCCACCAAATAATTTGGAGGAAACATAGTAACCTAAAGCGATGAGAGAGATGCCAATGATCCCGATGATCATCTCAAAGATCGATATTTTCTTGATTTTCCCTTCGGTGGTTGAGGTCACTCTGAACAAGGACAAAATACTTTGTCTTTTGATAAAAGAATAATTCATGAGCATGATCAGCAGGTAGATGACAACAAAAACGATGAGTGTTTGAGTCAGTGCTTGGTTAGAGAAATATAGAGTGGCAATGGCTTCGACGCCCGTCGTCTTAAATAAAATCATAATCACTAATTTGGAAAAGGAGAATCCAACCCCAATCCCAATGAAGAGGGAACTAAAGTATAAAATTAGGTTTTCAGCACTCAGGATGCGAAAAATTTTACTTTTAGTCATTCCGATCAATTGAAATAGGCCAATTTCTTTGCTTCGTCTTTTTATAAAAATATTATTGGCATACATAAGAAAAATGCAGACAATAGCGACCAGTAAAATGGAAGCTGCCCGTATGGAAGCTGCACCTTTAACAGACCCCTTCACTTCGTCCATGGAGGGATCGTACTGTAGTGTGACAAAAGCGAAATAGAGTGCAACACTGAAAATGAGGGCAAAAACATAAAGGTAATAATTTTTCAGGTTTTTTTTCAAATTTTTTAGAATGAGCAGATTAATGTTCATATTGGACCCCGCCTAAGACCCCTTGGGTTTTCATGATATCCTGGAAGAAGCTTTGTCTTTCCTGCTCGCCTTTGTGAAGCTGCGTATACATTTGCCCATCCTTAATAAAAATAACCCGACTGCAATGGCTGGCAGCGACAGGATCATGCGTGACCATAATAATGGTTGCTTTGCGTTTTTGGTTCAACTGGCCCAGCTTGTTTAATAAATCGGAAGCCGACTTGGAATCCAGTGCACCCGTAGGTTCATCGGCAAAAATAATACTGGGCTCATGAATAAACGCTCTGGCCGCTGATGTACGCTGTTTCTGTCCACCCGAAATTTCATTGGGATACTTATCTTTCAACTCATAAATCCCCAATTCTGTAGCCACTTCCTGAAATCTTCGGTTGGCTTCTTTCTTAGGCGTTTTGGTGATGGATAACGGTAAGAGGATGTTCTCCTTCACCGTTAGCGTATCCAGCAGATTATACTCCTGAAAAATAAAGCCTAAATGCTCTTTTCGAAATTCAGCCAGTTGCTTTTCTTTCATTTTCGTCATTTCGATATCATTGATTCTAATGGAACCTTGGCTCACTTTATCAATAGAGGAAAGAACATTCAGCAATGTGGTTTTACCTGAACCGGAGGCTCCCATAATACTGACAAATTCCCCTTCTTCAATAAGGATATCTATTCCCTTCAAAACCTCCTGCATATTGAACTTATTACCGTAGCTTTTACGGATTTTATGAGCTTCTAAAATGTTCACTTCGATGCACTCCTTATTGTTCTTGTAGCCTTATTATAAAAATAGAGCCGATGTTTTTCCTTTGATTGGGCGAACAATACATAAAAGCATGTGACATCTCTGTCACATGCTTACCACACTCACGAAATCATTTCGTTTGGGAAAAATTAAAGTGAAGGTTGTACCTACGTTCGGTTTGGAGTGCACATCTATATGTATGAGCAAGGTTTGTGCTGCCTTTTTCGTTAAATATAACCCCATACCCGTTGAAGTGTGATCAGAATGTTGGGTTGTGGAGGTAAAACCTTTCTCGAAGATACGCGGTATATCCTTCGGATCAATACCGCGTCCAAAGTCTTGAACCTCAAGCTGTATTCGATCCCTTTGTTCATAGCTGTGGATGATAATATCACTGGCATCGCTATATTTGATGGCATTGGTTAAGAGCTGTCTGATGATAAAAGCCAGCCATTTGGCATCACTCAGCACTTCCATGTGCTCAAGTTGGATGTCAAAACCGATCCCCTTTTGGATGCACCATGACTGTAATGCTTTGATCTCTTTAAAAACCAGAGATTTTAAATCCACTTGCTCGACATACAGATCATTTTCAATAAAAGATATTCGTTTGTGATGGAGCTGCTGATCCAGCAGTAAGTGAATTCGTAGCCATTCATAGGTTAACTGAGCTTTTAGGGACTTGTCGTCCAACCGCTCAATCATCAAATGCATGGTGGTCAAAGGTGTTTTTACCTCATGAATCCAGGATAATAGTTCATCTTTTTCATGTTCAAGTGTCAATTGATTTTGCGAGATGATCTGTTGTAACCGTTCGTTCTGGCCCGTGATTTTTTGTTCAATGATTTGCTCAAACGGACTCTCCGGTTCGCCTATACCCGTTAGTTCAAGAGAACTCTCCCATTTTTCTAGTGTGGTATAGAACTTGGTTTCCTTGGGATAACGAATGATTAAAAAAACCAAGAAAATCATCATAGATAAGAAGACGATATAAAGAATCGGCATTAACGGAATTGCTGCATCCACATAAGCAATGAACAGGATCAGGAATTGCTGACACACAAACAGTAGAATCCAGCTCCGCCTCTCTATAAGGTATTTTTTAATCATAGGCAGGTGCCTCTTCTGTAGCCATGTAGCCTTGCCCGACTTTCGTTTCAATGAAACGGCCCAAATCCAGCTCGTCCAATTTTTTGCGCAGGCGGTTCAAGTTGACGGTCAGGGTATTGTCGCTGACAAAACGTTCATCATCCCAGAGGCTTTTAATTAATTCCTCACGTGCAACAATTTTATTTTTTTGTTCGATCAGCAGCTTCAAAATAAAAATCTCGTTCTTGGTTAATTCGATGGAGCCAGTCTCATTGGCTACTACATTTTTTTCATAGTCGACCGTTGCGCCACACCATGTTTTAAGGGAGACAGGTTCTGTATTGTAATTATATACGCGGCGGAGTGTCGCCTGTAATTTGGCAATGAGTACATCAAAATGAAACGGTTTTTGGATAAAATCATCCGCTCCAAGCTGCATCGACATCACCATATCCGTAGGATGATCCCGTGAAGATAAGAAGAGGATGGGGACGTTAGAGTGGGATCGAATCATTCGACACCAATGAAACCCATCAAATTTCGGCAATTGAATATCTATCACGACCAGATCAGGCTTTATCGTTGTGAATTCCTGAATGACTTTATTAAAGTCCTGGATGCCATACACATCATAGTTCCATTGAGTTAACCGATCCTTCATTTCATGGAACAAAGTTTCATCATCTTCAATTAATAAGATTTTGAACAACGAATTCACCACTTTATATTTTTTTCAGGATTTTGCAAATTCCTCTTTTATAAAGTGTATAGCAAAAATTGTGTATATGCTACATGTGTGAATTCCACTTGATATTGCGATAATCTGCTGTTAATAGTTGAGGTTTATAGTGGGATTTAGATTGACTATCTCATATATATATTAAAGGATGGATGCAATGATGGGGATTCACACGTATTTTCGGTCGCTAAATGAGCTGGAAAGAATCATCCGTTGTCCGGGTAAGTTTAAATTCGAGGAACACAGCGTATCGGCACATTCTTGGAAAGTCGTACAATACGCCAAAACGCTGGCTGATATTGAAGAGAGAAATGGTGTCCGTATTGACTGGAAAAAGCTATACGAGATTACGAGCAGTCACGATTACGGGGAGATTTTTATTGGAGACATCAAAACGCCAGTTAAGCACTCCTCTAAGGAACTACGATTATTAATCCAACAGGTCGAAGAGGGTATGATTGAGTATTTTATTGAAGAGAATATTCCCGAGGATTTTAAGGCTATTTTTCGCAAACAGCTAAGGGAAGGTAAAGATGATTCTGTAGAAGGTTTAATCCTTGAAGTTGCGGACAAGATGGATCAGGTATACGAAGCATTTGCAGAACTTCAGCGGGGAAATACGGAAAAAGAATTTATAGTCATGTACCGTAATGCACTTGTAAAAATCAAGAATATTCAATTACACTGCGTTGAGTATTTTTTGGAGAATATCCTGCCCGATATGGTCAAGGAAGAAACGCCTTTATCCATTGATATCAAGAAGATTACGGAAGAAGCCTTAGCTTTGTAAGTGAATCTCCCTACCGTCCAGAAGCTACCGAAGCGCTTCTGTTCATACATAATAATTCTCGTTTCAAAACCAGACAATGCTTGACTTCAAGTTAACTTTAAGTAGTAACATACGGAATGTGACGTAGTGATTAGGAAATGCGATGACTATTCTGACAATTGAGGAGTGATAGAAATTGAAAAAGAAACAACTGGGTAACAGTGACCTTCAAGTATCTGCACTGGGTCTAGGCTGCATGGGTATGTCCGAATATTACGGTGAGTTGAATGATCAGGAGTCGATCAAAACGCTTCATCGTGCGCTGGAGCTAGGGATCAACTTCTGGGATACGGCCGATGTCTACGGTGTGGGGAAAAATGAAAAACTGATTAGCCAAGTTTTGCGGAGCCACCGCGACGAAGTTGTATTGGCTACTAAATTTTCCATTATGCGCGGAGAGAATGGGGGATTCCTGGGTGTCAGCGGCCGTCCTGAATATGTAAAAGAGGCATGTGACCGCAGCCTGCAAAGACTGGGAGTAGATGTGATTGATTTGTACTACCAGCACCGTGTCGATCCGAATGTACCTATCGAGGAGACGGTTGGCGCGATGAGTGATTTGGTTCAGGCAGGAAAAGTCCGCTATTTGGGGCTGTCCGAAGCTTCTCCTGCACTCATTCGACGCGCTCACAAGGTACACCCGATTACAGCTCTGCAAACGGAATACTCCTTATGGAGCCGGGAAGCAGAAGATGAAGTTATACCGGCGTGTAAGGAACTAGGCATCGAGTTTGTGGCCTACAGTCCACTTGGACGCGGCTTTTTGAGCGGACAAATTCAGAAGTTTGATGATTTTGCAGAAGATGATTTCCGTCGCTCTGTGCCACGTTTTCAACCTGAGAATTTCCAGAAAAATCTGGATCTCGTGCAGCATGTTAAGGACCTTGCCGCCCAAAAAGGGGTCAAACCTTCTCAACTGGCGTTGGCATGGCTGCTTGCGCAAGAGGGAATTGTACCGATTCCAGGAACCAAGCGGGTTACGTATTTAGAGGAAAATGCAGGATCCGTCGATGTTGTTTTATCCGCACAGGAAATGGAAGCTATTAACGCAATTATTCCAAAAGGAATGGCAGCGGGTCTTCGTTATCCTGCAGAACGGATGCCGAATTGGCAAGCCGAATAATTAAGATAACATGTTAATCCCAAAAGCCGCCCTTAACGCGTATCGACGTGAAAGGCGGCTTTGTGGGTTTACATATACTGCTAAGGGTGTGCTTTTAAAATTCCCAAGGGACGTCTTACGGTCAGGAATGTACGACCGAAGTGAGCGTCCTATCTTTATAAAACAGGGGCTTGCAATGCAGTATTGATATTTTGTAGATCCATCGAAAGCTGCTCTTTTACGTTCCAAGGGTGATACCAGCCACGTTCAATCATGTATGTTGATATCTGCTCATGTGTATCAATAGCCTCATCCAGTTGCTTCGTAAGAATAGCTTTAATTTCTGGAGTTCCCGCTTCCGTTACAGCCATAGCGTAATTTCTCACACCACTTTTGGCCGCGTTCAGAAAATCGGCTGCAATGACTTGGTCCGTTAAGGTATGCAGTCCGGTCAAATGCTCCAACAGTGTATTCATGGCTTAACCTCCTGTGAGATGGCTTGATCTAAGAGGGTACCGAGTTCTTGTAATTGGCGGGTCGATAAGTCAACATCCTGCTGTAATATAGCTTTGAGAGTTGGATCAGAGATTAATGCTTGCATGGTTTTAGACTTGGTAAGACAAACTGTTTTGAACGCTGACAATTCATGGACTTCAAGTGTTTCGTGCAGGCCATACACCATATGACGTTTACCTCCAATGCTCCAATATATAGTTAAGGTTTAAGTACAACTTTGATGCAATTGTCCTGTCTGGTATCAAAAATTTCATATCCACGTTTGGCGTCGCTTAACGGAATGACGTGTGTAACAACGTCTCCTGGGTCCACCTTTCCCGTATCAATCAGCTCATACATATATGGCATATAGTGAATAACGGGAGCCTGTCCCGTACGTAAATTAACATTTCGCTGAAAAATGTCTCCCAAAGGAAAACCGTTATATCGTCCGCCGTATACACCGGTAACTTGAATGGTGCCACCTTTGCGCACAGCTTGTGTAGCTATGACTAGTCCTCCTAAAGCTCCACCATGAAGTTTGAGACCAGAAGCCAAGGATTCTAGCGGAGACATTTTACCGCTCATGCCGGAACAATCAATAACTACATCCGCACCTCCTTTGGTCATCTCCTTCAGGTAGTTGCCGATGTTTTCTTGCGATTCCACATTAACAATTTCCACATGATTTGTACGCTTCGCATGTTGCAGACGATAATCCAGGTAGTCTGCCGCAATGACTCGTTTTGCCCCTTTGAACCAGGCGAACTTCTGCGCTAGCAGACCTACCGGCCCACAGCCAATAACAATGACAGTATCCCCGTCCGTTACCCCGGCATTATCGACGCTCCAGAACGCAGTGGTCATGGCATCAGAGATCAAGCAGAGCTTTTCGTCAGGATGTTCACAACTCTCCGGAATTTTGAAGTGAGTGAAGTTGGCAAAAGGCACACGTAAATATTCAGCTTGTCCACCCGGATATCCACCAGTTGTTCCTGAATAGCCGAAAAAACCGCCCATTTCTCCATGCTCATTAGAATGATCACATTGACTTTCCAATTGGTTTTTACAATAAAAGCATTCACCGCACGCTATGTTGAACGGAATGATCACGCGGTCTCCCTTTTTTAAGTTGGTTACGCCGCTGCCAACTTCCTCTACAACCCCCATCGGCTCATGACCAATTACATAATCTTCCTGTAGATTCGGAATCATTCCATGAATGAGATGCAGATCTGAACCACAAATAGCGGTTGTCGTCAGTCTGACAATCGCATCGTCGTCTTTTTGAATACTTGGGTCCGGAACCTCTTTAACCACAACGTTTTTGATACCTTGGTAGGTCACTGCTTTCATGCCTGGTTTCCTCCCATATGTTCGTCCGGCGTGCGATCAAACATACCCTTGCGGGTGGTATCGTCTGGGAACAGTTTCATTTTGCTGATGTCCACCGTCTTGTTGGCTGATAGTTGATCCAATTGATACTGCTTTTGCAGATCATAAGGATGAAACCATTTTTTTCGTACCATAAGATCAGTGATTTCCTGATGAAGAGCGATGCCTTGATGCAGTTGATTGCGCAACAGAGTTCTGGCATCTGGAGAGACGGTTTCCGTCAAGGCTACGGCTGTATTTCGAACCCCTTCCTTGACGCGAATCAGAAAATCCATCGCTAAGGTCGTGTCTGCCATTTCTGGCATGTTTAATGAGTTTTTTGGATCCACATAATCCATTTTAGCGGACTGGGTCTGATCTAATGTCACATCATTCACCTCAATTTAAAATTGGTGTTGGTCGGAATTCTGGAACAGGTGCCTGAAACGGTGCTTTAACATACAATGCTTGCAAATCGGCAATAGCTTGTATAGATTGCTGAACATCTTTTTCCATTAAATCCTTTAGCTCTTGATCGAATACCAAGCCCTGCATTAATTTGGACTTGGCTAAGCATAACGTTTTAAAATTAAGCGCTTCGTGGATTTCTAAGGACTCATGCGCCGCTAATGTAGACTGTTGGTTTATCATCGGATCACCTTTCTTTTATGTTTCTCAAAGGTATGTTATCCAGCCTAACTAGGTTTATTCGAAAGGATCGTGCTATTCGGCTTCAACCTTGCCAAGTGCTTTTTTGGCCGGTCCTTCAATGACTTCGCCTTGATATGAAAAGCGAGAGCCATGACAAGGGCAATCCCATGTTCTTTCCGCTTCATTCCACTCGACTTCGCAACCCATATGGGTGCATGTCGTGTCCACTAGGTGCAATGCTCCTTGTGGGTCTCGGTATGCGCCCGCTCTTTTGCCGTTTACCCGGATGACCGACCCTTCGTCGTGTTCCAGTTCTTCGGCTTTTTTGTAGCTGATGTCTAACTTTCCAGCAATCAAATGTTTAGCCACATTTGCATTTTGAGTTACAAATGTTTTAATGTCGGGGTCCATATGAAACCTTGAAGGGGAGAAAAGATCCTGGTAGGGGCTTTCCTCTCTGGTAATCAGATTCGTATTTAATAAGGCTGCCGCTACACTTGTGGTCATCCCCCATTTTCTATAACCCGTAGCAACGAGGATGTTAGAGGTGTTGGATAGTTCCTGCCCAATATAAGGGAGCTTGTCTAGCGTATACAAGTCTTGGGCCGACCAGCGATAAACGATCTCCTTTAGTCCAAATGTTTGCTCCGCGGACTTTTGTAAAGCTTCATAGTACTGGAAAGTACAGATTCCTTGTCCCGTTTTGTGGCCTTCCCCACCGACGATAACCATTGGTTCTCCGTTTACCATTACGGAGCGAAGTGAACGTTTTGGGGTTTCTGCACTTAGATACATACCACCTGGATAGATTTTATCGGTTTTGACCGCGAGTACATAAGACCGCTCGGCATGCAATCGTGCAAAATAAAGACCGTTGGGATCATTGAATGGAAAATGTGAGGAGGATACGACATGGTTGCAGGTAATTTTCTTTCCGTCGCTGGTTGTAATGATGGCAGGGTTTCCTTTTTCAACATCTACAACGGTGGTTTGCTCATAAATTTCCCCGCCCTGACGGATGACTTGGTTTGCCAAATATCTTAAGAAAGGTACAGGATTAAACTGGGCCTGGTTTTTCATCTTAATAGCTGCTTTAGTTGAAAACGGCAGAGGCGTTTGTTCGATATAACTTCCCGGGATGCCAAGTTGCTCGTAAGCTTTATATTCGTCGGCAATTTTTTCCACATACGTATCTTCACATGTATAAACGTAGGCATCTTCTTCTGTAAATTGACAATCGATATTAAACTCTTCTACCGTTTGTTTGATAAATTGAAGAGCGTTGTGGTTGGCTTCGTAATAGAGTCGGGTTTTTTCCTTGCCAAAATGGGAAATAAACTCGCTGTAGATCAAATCATGCTGTGCGGTAATTTTGGCGGTAGTATGACCGGTTGTCCCATGAAGTATCCGCCCTGCGTCGACGACGGCGACGTTTAATCCTTTTTTAGAAAGTAAATAAGCAGTGGTAATACCGGTAATCCCCGCACCTACAATGGCAACATCCACCTGAATATCCTCATTAAGTTTGGGGAAGTTAGGGATGTCAGTGGAAGCTAACCAATACGATTCGGGAAATTGCGGAAATGCGATACGAGATTTGCTTTGTGTCATTTTTACAAAAACCCCTTTGATTACAATTTATGTATATTGTTATCATTGTGGGGGTTTATATTCACTAAACGACTCTCTTTAGTATTTTTTTGATACAGGAGGGAGTGATGGAAAGGAAACAAAGCCGTCCTTAACGCGGATCGGCGCGAAAGGAGGCTTTGTGGGTTTAAATATGCAGCTAAGGACGTGGTTTAAAAATGCCGAAAGGACGTCCTACGGGCAGAAATGTTCGGCCAAAATGTGCATTCAGAACGGCAGCTCCTGTACCGTACAGCGAGAGTAGACCAATGCCCATTTCAGCATAAGCGGCGATGGTATGGAACACCTCTGGGGCGATGCCGAATGCATCGAAGCTAAGGCCGAGGAATAGAAAATCAATCAACACGAAAATAAAAAATAGGACCTTGTGCGTCTCCATGGCTCCAATGGTCATGAAGAGCGTGAAGATGAGATAGCCGGCAAAGGCAAAGCCGAGCTGTTTGCCATCTACAGCAGATGCTAGCTCTGAGCCGAATACGCCCATTTTAATCATCCAGCTACTAGCTACGGCTAACCAGAAGAAGGCGTAAGCACCAAATGCCGTCATGCCAAAGGTATTGTTATGCTTTGCATCCTGAATGCAGGCAAACAGCTGTGCAAAGGCACCAAGGAAAATAGCCCAAGGGATAATAAAGCTCAAGCCTTCAGTGAGACCAAGCTTTTGGGATGAAGCTACAAGTGTTACAATAGCCAAGCCAAACAGGCCGATCGCACTCGGATCGGCCGTTATGATTTTTACGTTAGCATGAGATTCATTTTGCATGAAAAAATAGAAGCCTCCAATAATGTTCAAATACGCGTCAATCTGCCGATGCCAGAATCACACTGACATATTGTAACGGAAACCGGCGTGCTCGCATAGTAGGGAATTCATAGATTTCTATCTATTACGGTGCCTGTATTAACGTTATTACGACCATCCTCGATACTGACTGAGGTAAAAGGAATACTTTCAGCTTGCTTTAATCTTGTTTTAAGCTTGACCAGGTACACTCAAGGCAATTTTCCTAGGAAGGATGTATAACAAATGAAGACGAAAAGGGCCGTTTGGATTCCAGCTATGATTGCAGTTACGGTAGCAGTTCTACTCGTCATCTACTATTACTACATGTCATCGCTCTCCGGCGGTGGACCTGGCCCACGGCTATCAGAAGGTGGGTCTACAGGGCCTGTGGGCGTACATCCTCGTGGAGAAGGGCGTGGGGGCAACGGGGAAATATTCAAGACTTTGGGTACGATTTCCGTATTTCTTGGTGCGGCCGCTTTCTCTTGGTTCTGGTTTAAGAAGAAGCTAAGATCGCCATCAATGTTGGTTAGAAGAGCCGGGCGGTTGTTACATTCCCTCCATAAACTTCTGGGTTGGGCGACCTTGATCCTGATTGCCGCTCATGGTATTTATTTTTTGATAACCAAGCTTCAAGATAACAAAACCTATACCGGGATTGCGGGATTTGTCATTCTGCTGGCGATCGCCGGGTATGGCTTCTTCATTAACAAAGTTCGTAACAAGTGGATGCGGACCGTACACCGTTTGCTCGGATTGCTTTGGGTTCCCGTGTTGCTGCTACATGCTGGCGGATCGGCGATTATGGCGGTCATCGCCAGCCTTGCAGTGGGGGTACTTGTCTGGGTACTGGAAAGAATCGTTGAGAAAACGACGAAGCCTGTTCCAGGGGACACTCCCTGATTATCTTGAATGGTGTTACCGCAGGATTTGTGATAATATTTACACCTATATAGAATGAGGAAGTGACATAGTGATTAATATAACAATTCCAACTCCGGATATCACGATTACCAAACAGGTTAACCCTGAGCTCAGCCATATTTACGGGTTTACCGACTTTCACCTGATCCCTAGAGATAAGGCTGGCGTCTTTATGTTCTACAATGCGCAGGAGGAATTGCTGTTCGTTGGTAAAGCGAGAAAGTTAAGACCAAGAATCAAAAAGCATTTTGAAGATAACGTATCGCCGATCAAGGACAAGCGGAATGAAGTTGCGATTATCGAGATTTGTATTGTAGAAGATGCGGTAGAGCGAGAAATTTATGAAACCTACATTATCAATTCACAAAAGGCTAAATATAACGTTGAAAAAGTATTTTTTAAGTAATGGAGTAACTTCCGTATGAAAAAAAGAGCAATAAGTCGCAGTGACTGTACTGCCCTTATTGCTTTTTTGTATTTCTGCATTTTAGATCCTTCCAGAGAGGGGCCATGGTATGAACAAAACAGATCGTTTGCTAGCAATCTTGCTAGAGTTACAGCGTAAGGATATTTTACGAGCCGAGGATTTGGCGGCTATATTCGAAACGAGTGTGAGAACCATCTATCGGGATATTCAGGCTCTAAGCGAATCGGGCGTACCGATTGTAGGAGCACCGGGCATTGGATATTCCTTGATGGAGGGGTATTTCCTGCCCCCAGTGAGCTTTACTGCAGAAGAGGCTGTGGCGTTGCTAATCGGGACGGATTTTATCGAACAAAAATTTGATACAGACTACGGTATCAAGGCGCAAACCTCCCGCAGGAAGATTGAAGCCATTTTACCAGAGAGCGTCCGCAGGGAAGTTTCCCGGGTGCGTACAACCATGAGATTGCTCGCTGTGGGTGAAGGGGCAAACCATAGAGAGAAAACCTACTTGGAAACGCTGCGTCTTGCTGTATTGGAAAAACGAATGGTACGGTTTGGTTACTCCAAAAGAATGCCAGAGGCTGACGGGAATCGTCAAAGTGTGCGTGTGGTCGCTCCCTATGGTCTGGTATTGCTTCGTGGTTCGTGGGTATTAATCGGGCAATGTGAATTGCGGCAGCAGCTTCGCCATTTCCGTCTGTCACGTATGGACGAGCTTATGGTACTGGAGGACAGGTTTCATTTGCCTGTCGATTTTCATTTGCAGGATTATAAGCAAACCGATGACCGTCATGTGACTGTTCGCATACTAGCACGCTCCGATATCGCAGATAAGGTGAAGGAAGCGAACAACTTTTATATGGAGGCTATAGAGGAGCGTGCAGATGGATTGCATATACTTTTCCGCGTTAGACAGCCGGAGGAATTACTGCAATGGATACTTGGATGGGGCGCGGATATGGTTGTGCTGGAGCCTGAGTCGCTCCGGGAGCGGATACGTGCGGAAGTGGAAAAAATGTTGAAATGCTACTGACATAATGCTGTCAGTAGCATTTTTGTATAGTAAAGCTACTTTAATAGAGAGGGGCAGTCACTAATATATGAATACAACCGAAACATTGCAGCGTTTTGAAGAAACGGCACAACACTATCTTCTTGAATTGGACAGCTTTAGCTTGGAGCAATTGCAGTACACACCGCAGGAGGACCAATGGTCGCTTGGACAAATGTATCTTCATTTGGTGAACTCTGCTCTGTATATGCACCTGAAGAACATTGATGTTTGTCTACAGCCTAATGGGGAGACAGGGGTTAAAACGGAGGCGGGTACGGCCGTTTTTAATCTAGGAGGATTTCCGCCCATACGTATCCAAGTTCCACCATCTCCGCAGTATACTCCCCCACAACCGACGAGCAAAGAAGAAATTGTGGAGGGTTTAAATGCTGTGATCCGTAAAATGAGAGAGATTGAGCCGATCGTTGGGAAATCAACAGGGCTTTCTAACGTCTCTCATCCCAGATTCGGCGCGTTGAATGCTGGAGAGTGGTTTTCGCTCATCGAGATGCATTATCGTCATCATCTTTTGCAGAAGGAGCGCTTGAAGCACGCAATAGCCGATTAATCGTCTCCCGGCGTAGCCCGATAAACTGGCCGATCTCCTCCTGCGTCAGCACGTCCGTTAACGTGGCGGGTGCGATGTAGGAGTGGAACCAGCGTTGAAGCTTCCGAAGCTTTTCGGCAGGTGACACCTCGGTGAGCTGGTCAATTCGTTGCTGCATCATGCGCAACTTATCCTGTAGCTGTAAAGCGATAGCCCGACATTGAGTCGGGTCTTGCTCCAGCGCCTGATACCATTCTTTTTGTGACAGAACCTCAACCTCAGAGGTTACCAGCGCGACTGCTGTACCATAATAAGGATTGGGGCTGATCAGGGAGTGGTGCGGGATGATTTCATCGGGCACAATCACATTAACTAAAATTTGCGAGCCGTCTTCATGGACTCGGACAATTTTTAACAAGCCGCTCTTGAGGTGATATAAAGGGCCAGATTCTCCTTGTCGAAATAAGGTCTCACCTTTGTGTAACATCATGAACGTAATAACCTCCATTCCATGTATTCCAGCTTTTTAGATGAACCCGCCATTGACGCGGATTGTCTGCCCGGTAACCCACTGTGATTTGGCGCTGACCAGAAACTCAATCACATCAGCGATATCTTCCGGTTCGCCGAGCCGACCCATAGCATTCATTTTTTTCATGCCTTCGATTTGCTGCTCGGTTTTTCCAGCTTGGAAAAGCTCGGTGTTCACAGGACCGGGAGCCACGGCGTTGATCGTAATTTGTTTGCTTCCGAATTCCTTGGCTAGCTGACGGGTAAATTGCTCCACTGCGCCCTTGGTACCTGCGTATACGCTATAGGTCGGGAACATTTGTCCGATCACGGATGTGGACAGGTTCACGATTCTTCCGTAGTTCTCCATATATTTCATGGCTTGCTGACAGGCAAAGAAGGTGCCCTTTACATTCAGTGCGAATTGTTTGTCAAAGTCAGCTTCGGTTACCTCAGCCAGAGGTTGGGTGATCATCAGCCCAGCGTTGTTAACCAGAATATCCACTTTACCGAATTCAGCAATCGTATTTGTAAATAATGCTTCAATATCACTCATTTTGCCCAGATCAGCGTGAAGTGCTATGGCTTTGCCGCCTTTTTGAATAATCCTCTCCACGACTTTTTGAGCTTTGTCCGGACTGCTGGCATAATTGATGACTACATTAGCGCCCAGATCAGCCAGTTGCTCGGCAATGGCACGTCCAATTCCTCTAGAGGACCCGGTGATAATTGCTGTTTTTCCGTCCAAATGCTTCATATGTGTTTGGACCTTCCTTCCATATCTATTTTAAGTGATTCCTTTTTCTAAAAGCATCCACACATCCGAAAACTCCCGATTAATCACGGGATTCTTCCATTCGTAAGCATGAGCGGGATGATGAAAACGGGCTGTGGCATAGAAAAGGGTACGCGCCAGTTGGGCTGGCTGATCCGATGTGATGTCTCCGCGTATAATGATATCAGCGAGCTGATCCACAATGTGGGCGATATGCTGGTCGATTAAATCAGCCGCTTGCTCGGTGACCCTCGTATACATCTCAAACATTTCCTCGTCGTCGCGGGCATAATACTGCTTAAGTTCGACCAAGGTCTGTATATATCGTTTTAAATGTGGCGTTCCCAGTATAGATGAATTCTGACAGACCTCCGTTAACGGGCCGATAATCTTTTCATTCAGCCATTTTTCGGTCACACCTTCAAGAAGCTCGGCTTTACTTTTAAAGTGTCGGTAAATGGTACCATGACTTACTCCCAATACTTTGGCAACATCGGTCACGGAGGTTTTGGCTATACCAAAACGCCTAAGTGTGTCTTCTGTAGCGATAAGAATCTGTTCCTTGGTTAGCACATCTGAGGATTTTTCCATAGGGACACGGTCAAGTGCCGTGTGAGTCACCTCCTTAAAGTCAGGATAACATAAAGGGTATCAAATGACAAATATACGTTTTTGTCATTTGATACCCTTTTTTTAAAGAATCCAAAGAAGTGAACAGAAATACTACAATAACGATTCGATGACGGGATCAATGGCCCAGGGCTCCGTTGTTACTTCAAATCTCCCTTGCACATGGCCATCGCGATCGACCAAGAATTTAGAAAAATTCCACTTGATACCGTCGCCAGCGTATATATCCGGATACTTATCCCGCAGGAAATCCTCCATCCATTGACCGTCTTTGGTCTGGATATCGAAGCCTTGAAACGGTGCCTGTTGGGTCAGATATTGAAATAAAGGATGAAGAGATAAGCCTCTTACATCCGTCTTCTCAAATAGTGGGAAGGTTACTCCATGGTTAATTTGGCAAATTCCCTGAACCTCCGAATTGCTACCCGGCTCTTTTTTATTGAATTGGTTACAAGGAAATGCAAGGATTTCAAAACCTTGTTCCCTCCGTTTTTCGTAGAGCTTTTGCAGATCAGTGAATTGACTGGAGAACCTACACATGCTGGCAGTGTTTACAATAAGGAGAATCTTACCTCTATAGTCTGAGAGTTCAATCGGTTCCCCATTAATTGAGGTTGCTTGAAAATCATAAATAGACATGTTAACGTTCCTCCTCACGTTATTTTTTAATACATCATATATCCAGAATTGTTATTGGTCTAATATATTATTGGAATCAACCTTATAGGTATTTGCAATAATCTTGTCATGTAAAGACACATTGTCCATCTCTCTCTTGAAACCAAAGAAGACTCGACTTGAGAAAGTGGGAGATTTGCCTCTTCATAGCAAACTGTGGCATTCGCCGTTACCAAGATAGAATATAGATGCATATTCATGTAGTGTGTGCAAAAACCCAACAGAATCGAGGGATATTCGTGCCCATTGGAAAGATGATTCAATACAAGGAAATGCGACAACATCCCATTTTACGTTCTCACTTGCCCGAAACCCGCTGGATCAGTAATGCAAGGACTTTACGGATGCTGGATACCTATCGCACAGTCTTCATCAAGCCTAATTATGGGAGTGGAGGGACTGGCATCATACGTGCGAAAAAGCTGGGGAGGAAATATGAGGTTCGTTGTGGCTCCAGTCGCAGAATCGTTAGATCTCACGCCGTAAGAAGAGCAGTTAGAACCTATCGAAGACCTCATCGCCGCTATTTGGTACAGCAAGGACTTAAGTTAGCCAAGTACAAAGGTTCGATTTTTGATGCCAGAGTGTATATGCAGAAGCCGGAATCGGAATGGGTCATTTCAGGAATAACCGGCCGTGTCGCTGCACCTCGAAAAGTCGTTACCAACTATCGGAAGGGAGGACATGCGGCGCCGTTGTCCAAAGTGCTTTTAAGGGTCTTTAAAAATGACAGAACAAAAATGAAAGAGATTCTGGACCAGGTCACCGAGCTTTCTAGAATCATTGCCGACACGATAGATAAAAATCATCCGGTTCGCGAGTTGGGCATCGATCTTGCTATTGAGAAGAGCGGCCAAATTTGGATTATCGAGGCCAATCCGCATCCCGGACATATGTTGTTCAGGCAGCTCCCCAATCACAAGATGATTCGCAACATCTTGAGAAACAAACGTCGTATACATCATTAGGATAAAGTTTGTGAAATCATTCATGGATAAGAAAAGGAGGAGAACGCCCAAGCCAAGGTGCGGGAGCGTTCTCCGTTTTTTTTGGTAAATGACTGACAGATTTAGGACGAAGCTTTTATGTTAAAATGTGTCCGCCATCCACATGAAGGACTGTTCCGGTCACAAACTGATTTTGAATCAAATAAAGTATGCCTCGTGCAACATCCTCCGCAAGTCCAACTCGCTTCACAGGGAGCTTATGCGCGACCGTATCATAGAATTGATTGCGTGTATTTTCAGGCATTTTGCTACGGGAAGGTGTGTCAATAATGCCGGGTGAGACGACATTCACGCGGATGGGAGCAAGCTCTAACGCCAAGGTTTGACCAAGATTCGCAACGGCTGCATTCACAGCACCGAGCGCAGAGGAGCCGATCATCGGCTTGTAAGCCACCACTCCTGAAAATAAGGTAATGGAACCCTCGGCTGAGAGTTGGAAAGCCCCGTATTTAGCTGCATAATACTGGCCCCAAAATTTGTTTTCGAATAGCTTGCGGGCTTGATCCGTCTCCGACTGAAGGAATGACCCACCTGATGTTTCTGCCGCGCTAACGATAAGATGATCATAGGGGCCGACTTTTTCGAAGAAAGATTTTACCTGCTGCTCATCTGACGTGTCCAGCACATATATTGCAGCACGAGGGCCCAGCATTTCTTTGGCCTTGTGCAATTTATCCTCCGAGCGGCTGGCGATTACCACTTCCGCTCCAAGCGAAATGACTTGCTTAGCTGTTTCTAAACCAATACCTGAGCTTCCACCAATAATGACAATCTTTTGGTTTTGCAAATGGATTCCCTCCTAGTATTCATCTGGATTTGTTAATCATGTAATACGGCTTGTAGATGTGTATCAAGATCAGCAATAAATTTAGGTATATTTGGATTTTTAATAACATCGTAGCATGCAAAGCTTTTCAAGGGCTTCATACCGAGAAATGTATGCGCAGAATGCAAATGACGGAGTGCAGCTTCTAGACTAGCCCCATTAAAAAATTGAGTTGGATCATTAAAGGCTTTTTCCGGAGCATTCCAAGTTGTGGAGAACATATATTTCTTGTCGGTTAATAAACCTCCGCTCCCATATTCATGAGCACCCGTGAAGAATACACCGTAAGCATAGACTTCATCCATATAAGTCTTTAATAATCCAGGAACGCTGAACCAATAGATGGGGGTTTGGTAAATGACTACATCCGCCCATAAAAATTTTTCTTGTTCTTCGCTGAGGGTATAGCCGTCTTGAACAGACGTTATTTTGATTTTGTTCTCTTCACTTAAGAGACGCACCATATTGTCTATCAATGTTTGGTTCAATTTCCCTTCAGACGAATCATATTTTTGATGACCGTTAATGATTAGTATATTTTTCATCTCTTCACCTCCTTGTATTAGAGAAAACGTTAGTTGCTACAGCGATATTGTATATGTAGTAAGTTTATTTAGGGAAGTAGTGATATTTAATTCATATAGTTTCCCTAAAGGAACTATTGTGATATCATTGGGTTTAACAGATAATTTTTGGGGGAGTTCCTATGCACGACCAAGAACCTATTGAATTGACCAAAGGAATACCCGGCAAGCCGTGTCCTATTGCCCAAACACTTGATTTGATCGGAACGAAATGGACTTTTTTAATCATCCGTGACCTGCTTATCGAAGGAACACTGAGATTCAGCCAACTTCAGAAGTCCATGAAGGGGATTAGTCCCAAAACGCTTTCCCTACGCCTGAAAGAGCTTGAAGATAACGGTCTGTTAGAGAGAAAGGTATATGCCGAGGTTCCCCCACGTGTTGAATATTCGTTAACGGAAAAGGGGAAGCGACTTGAAGGTGTTTTTATTGAGCTGAAGAGATTTGGCTTAGATTTAAAAGCAGATCATTGAGGGATATGAACTGCAACATTCCAAGGTATCGTTGAGCTGAACGATGCCTATTTCTTATATTCTAAAAAAGAAAACGTTTGCCAAAAAGTTCACAGAAAGTTCACTTATGTGGAGGTTTCGACTATTTATATAATTACCAAGGTACACGGAAGGGATGATGGAATTGCCAACAACGAAGAAGGAAGATTTTTATTTTGGTTTCATGATGTGCTTGGGGATGGTCGTATTCATGACATTTTATAATCTATATACAAATGACTTGATTGGCACAATCTCTCTAAAAGTAATGTTTCTTCAATTTATTTTATGTTTTATCATTGCTTTCGTATTGGAATTGTTTATTGTCGGTCCATTAGCAAAGAAAATAGCCTTCTCATTACCATACGATAAATCCAAAAAGGTATTTGTGATTCTGTCCCTTTCATGCTGTATGGTCATTGGAATGGTTCTCTGTATGTCACTTTATGGATTGGGGACAGCTTACTTTTTTAATGGTCTTTCGGGAGATTCATTATTTAAAAATTACTTATCTTTAGTTTTTAAGAATTTTATTTTTGCTTTCCCTCTGCAGCTCTTAATTGTAGGGCCGCTTGTTCGGTACTTATTTGCTAAATTCGTGAAAGGTACACGAATTGCGGTATCTTTAAGCTAAAACGTAGTTTAACGACGGTATACGATAGCTCAAAAGCCGCCTTCTGTCTGAGAAGGCGGCTTGTTTTTACTCAGAAGTCCCAGTATCTTTACAGCGTTTGTCCGCTGTCTACCGTAATAATCTGGCCTGTCATGGCTTCCTGTTCCAAAGCAGAGCAGATCATGCTGGCGATATCTTCGGGCGTGGAAATGCGCTGTAGGAGTAAATGAGGAGCCAATGTTTTCATTTGCTCTTCCCTGCCTGACCACCATCTTGTCGCTACAGCTCCCGGCACGATACAATTGACGCGAATATTCGGCGCAAGTGCCCGTGCTAAAGATTTGGTCAGCCCGTGGACGGCCGCTTTGGATACCGCATAGGGAAGCGAAGAACCTAGCCCTGTTTGCCCTGCTATACTTCCCAGATTGACGATAGCTCCTTGTTTACTACGCTTCATAAAAGGAGCTACGGCTCTGGCACAGTAAAACATGCCTTTTACATTTACATCAAATAGATCATCCCATACCTCTTCCGTGGCTGCCTCCAGATCATCCATCGGAATGTGATGTGTAATGCTAGCGTTATTCACGAGTATATTAATCGTACCGAATTGCTGGACAATCTGGTCAACCATAGTTCGAACTTCCTGATCTCGGGAAACATCTGCCTGTAATGCGATAGCACGTCCGCCCTTTTCAAGGATCATACGTACAGTTTCCTCTGCATCGTTTTTAGAGCGGGAATAGTTTACGACTACCGTAGCTTTTCGATCTGCCAAGGCCATACACACGGCTCTCCCAATTCCTGTACCTCCACCTGTAACCAATGCTACTTTTTGATGTAAATCCATGTAAATTCGCTCCTTCTCCATCCAGTTCATTTGCGTCTGAAAAATAATACGATCTGATATGTATCATTGTAGAGGAGGTATTGTATTCTGTATAATTGAATTAAATGAATTTATAATTCAATAAAATTGAATCAATTGTTTATACAGGAGTCTGATAATGGACATTAAAACACTCAAAACATTTCAAATGATTGTGAATTACGGAAGTTTTATGCGTGCAGCGGAAGAGTTGAATTATGCACAATCTACCGTGACGATGCAAATACAGAAGCTGGAGTCCGATATGGGAATTCAACTGATCGAACGGGGCAAGAAAATAAAGTTAACTGAAGCGGGCAGGATGTTTTACGAGCAAAGTCTACATATTGTAAAGGATATGGAGCAATTGCAGGAAAATATGGACAATCTGCAAAGAGGGACCGCAGGCGACATTCGTATAGGAGTGACCGAACCGACTGCCAGTTATCGACTACCAGGAATTTTAAAACGTTTCTTAACCCATTATCCGAACATTCGGGTTTCTGTTGAGTTTGGAAATACCCCTACCTTAAGCGAGCGTATTCTCAAGGGGGATATTGACTTAGCGCTGTGTTCCACACCAGATTTGGGCACAGAGCTATATTTTGAGCCTTTATTTAGGGAGAAATTTGTAGTTTTAATGCCTGAAAATCACCCGCTTGCGGAAAAAGAAAACATTGGGCCGGAGGATTTACAGGGGCAGCGGTTGCTTATTACGTCGGCTACTTGTCCCTATCGTCGCAAACTTGAAATGGTCATGAAGGAATATGGAATAACCACGTTAAATACGATGGAAATTGGCAGCATGACGGCTCTGAAATTTTATGTGGAAAGCGATTTAGGGATTGCACTTGTGCCACAACTTCTGGTCAGTTCTGTCCCGGCAGGAACAGCGGTGAGGGAATTAAGCGGTAGCATGATCGATATGACCTTCGGCCTTTCTTGCAAAGCAACAGACTATCCGCTAAAGCCGGCAGGTTCAAGGCTATATTCTGTGTTGAAAGAGGAGCTTGGGAATGGTTCTCGGTGCATTGAGCTAGGGTAACGAGTATGCAGGGAAGTGTGTTATCTGTCACCGTACGATGTAAATGCAGTACGGTATAAAACCGACTGCAATACGCAGTCGGTTCGGTTTGTTTACTTTTTCTTAATCGGAATCCAAACTTCACTTCGGTAGTCTTCAGCATGTGAATCTCCCATAGTATACACTTCCAGTTCCGGCCCGCCTGAATGCTCATAATTACTGGCAGGGAACCATTCTTGGAAAATTCTTTGCCATACCTTTTGAATCGACTGAGGCATAGGGCCGATGGATGTAAACACTGCCCAGGTTGAAGCCGGAATGGTTCTGGATTCCAGCCCATTTGCGGTCGCTACATCCTCGCTGCCTTCTGCGGCAATTAGGTACGTGAATTTTTCTTCCCCATGCTTGAAATCCAAACAAATACCGAGTATATCGTCGCCTGTTCCCGAGGCATGAATCCGATCTGATGTACCATCCGCATTCAGTTCGTTCCAGAATTTTGGGATTTCTCGAAGATTATCGCCGTTCTTAGTGGTGACTTGAATGGACTTGCCAATGACCGTAAAGGCCGCTTTCTCTACAATTTTGTAATCCATTTCCTGATCTCCCTTCAACGATAGATGGAAGGTGATGCGTGGAAAGGCTTTCAGGTTCACCCCAGGGCTTCTGGCCTCAGAGGGAGAAATACCGTGTATCTTTCGGAACGCTTTAGAAAAAGATTCGGGGGAATCATATCCGTATTTGAACGCTACATCCAGCACCTTGGCGGAAGAAAGACTCAATTCCTGAGCAGCCAAGGTCAATCGACGTTTGCGCACATATTCTGCTACCGTGAAGCCAGTTAGCATATGAAACATTCGCTGAAAATGAAAAGGAGACGAATAGGCTGCCTTTGCAATTTCATCGATATCGAGTGGCTGCTGCATTCTCTCTTCCATCAGATCCAGTGCGTTCTTGATCCGAAGCAACCATTCCAACCGCATCACCTCCTTGGTTGTAATCATATCATTAGGAGTATCTGTAATCCTGTCTTTGCGTGCTCTTGTTGAACAGGAAAAACAATGTGCCTGCCCCCTTGTGTTCATAATTAAAATTTGGGACAATGAAAGAGGCGTTTAAATAGCGCAGATTGCTTAAACATGCTATGATGCAATGATCGTTGAGACGAGTCGTGATGGCTAGGGTTTATATATAGAAATACGAATTTGATTGTTTTGAAAAGAGGATCGAACATGAAAAAAGAATCCATTTATGGATTAACGCTAGATCAATTGACAGCATGGCTCATCGAGCATGGGCATAAGAAATCCCGGGCATTGCAGGTATGGGACGCATTGTACCGGAAGCGGGTTACTGATTTTGCAGCGATGGCAGAGGTTCATGAGGATTGTACACGCCTGTTGGCAGAGCACTTTTCCATTGAAACACTTGAAGAACACGTGAAGCAACAGTCAGCAGACGGGACGGTCAAGTTCTTGTTCCGGCTTCAGGATGGTAATTTGATTGAGACGGTATTGATGCGGCATAAGTTTGGCTTATCCGTATGTGTGACTACACAGGTAGGATGTAATATTGGATGTAGCTTCTGTGCGAGCGGATTGTTGAAGAAGAGCCGCGACCTATCCAGTGGTGAGATTGTAGAGCAAATTATGAAGGTCCAGCTGTATCTGGATCAGGAACGCCCGGGCGACCAGGTCAGTCATGTTGTTGTGATGGGAATTGGCGAACCGTTTGATAACTTCGTGAACCTGTCCGATTTCATTCGGGTGATTAAGGATCACAAAGGGCTAGCGATTGGGCCGCGGCATATTACCGTTTCCACAAGCGGATTGGCTGATAAAATCATTGAATTTGCAGATTCAGACCTCCATGTCAATCTGGCGATCTCCCTCCACGCCCCGAATAATGAGATTCGTACTCGCATTATGAAGATCAACCGGGCGATTCCGATTGAGAAACTCATGCAGGCCATTGATTATTATTTGGACAAAACAAATCGTCGAATTACGCTGGAGTACATCTTGCTGAAGGATGTTAATGACGGTAAGGAGCATGCGCTCGAACTGGCTGAGCTGGTGGGCCATCGTCGTAATCTGGCCAATGTCAACCTCATTCCGTACAATCCAGTGGATGAGCATAGCCAATACCAGCGGAGTGAGTCGGAGTCGATTACGGGCTTCTATGATGTGCTGAAGAAACAAGGTATTAGCTGTAGTGTTCGGCTGGAGCATGGAGTCGATATTGACGCAGCCTGCGGACAGCTACGCAGCAAACAAATCCGCAAGGATGCCAAGGGTAGCCGCAATGCGGAGCGCGAAGCCATTAGTTAAATACACAAGCGTACTCTCTAACAGGAGTACGCTTTTTTATATCACGAGCCGTAGGGCGAAACGTTACCCAGAAATGTGAAAATAGTCACGTAATAGTTGCTGCTTTTACGTTATAGTGAGTGGTTAGTGGAGGGGTTATATGGCTAACGTAATTTCGAATGTGGCGCTCGTTCCGGGCATTTATGTGATGAAAATAGAGGGAAAGTTTAAAGGGAACATGGGGCAGTTCTACATGCTGCGCAGCGGGACAGGTTACCCACTGCTACCCAGACCCATCAGCATTTATGATATCGGGGAAGAGAGTATTTCCTTTTTGTATCGGGTTGTTGGAGAGGGGACAAATTTGTTTTCCCAATTACAGCCTGGTCAGGAAATTCAGTTAGAAGGACCTTTCGGAAACGGTTTTCCGCAGGTAGAGGGCAGTTTGGCTTTAATCGGCGGTGGCATGGGTACAGCTCCGTTGCTGTTGGCTGCAAAGTATTACCCGCATGCGCATGTTTATCTAGGGTTTGCACAGCAAGCCTTCGGGGTTGAAGCGTTCGAAGCTGTGGCGGCATCTGTACAGGTCAAGGTAGGGGGAAGCATCGTCGAACAGGTCGATCCGACGCTTTATGCAAATATGTTCTCCTGCGGGCCAACTCCGATGTTGCAAGCACTCGCTATAAAAACGGTGGATACGTCGTCCCGTTTATATATTTCAACTGAAAGACACATGGCCTGTGGTATTGGCGCATGTTTGGGCTGTACGATGCGTACCCGTGGAGGCAATCGGAGGGTATGTAAAGAAGGGCCTGTATTCCCGGTGGAGGAGGTGGAGTTCGATGATCTCCATGGCGTGTAATATTGCGGGTGTACCGTTCAAGAACCCGATCATCATGGCTTCCGGTACGTTTGGATTCGGACGTGAGTATGCGGAATTTTATTCTCCTGAATTATTGGGCGGCATCGTCGGCAAGGGACTAACCCTGCATCCGAAGGCTGGTAATACGGGATCACGAATACATGAGACAGCATCCGGCATGCTCAATAGTGTGGGGCTGGAGAATCCGGGTGTTGCCGCCTTTTTGAAGGATGAACTGGATGACATGACTCACTGGAACACGGCTGTTATTGCCAACGTGGGCGGTTCCAATCTGGAGGAATATGTTCAGGCCGTAGCGATGATTACGGAAAATGCACAAAAGCGTCGCACGATGAACCGCAGAGGCGTTGATATGCTGGAATTGAACATTTCATGTCCCAACGTGAAGCAGGGTGGAATGCAATTTGGTATCCAGACGGAGGTAGCGCGGGAGGTTGTGCGTCAGGTGCGCAATGTGACGGCACTTCCGTTGGTTGTCAAGCTGTCTCCCAACGCAGAGAATATCACGCAGATGGCGGTTATGTGCGAGGAAGAAGGCGCAGACGGAGTTTCGTTGATCAATACATTTTCTGCGATGAAAATTGATATACGTCGGCGTCGTAGTGTTTTTGCCAATACGTATGCGGGTCTTTCCGGCCCGGCAATTAAGCCGATTGCTTTGCGTATGGTTCACCAGGTGGTACAGGCGGTGTCGATTCCGGTGATCGGGATGGGCGGGATTAGCTCAGTGGAAGATATTATTGAATTCACCATGGCAGGTGCCGCTGCCATTCAGGTAGGAACGTACAATTTTGTCCATTTACATGCAGGGGCCGAGCTGGTACATGGCCTTGAACAATGGATGCAGCGGGAAAAGGTGCAGTCATTGGATGAGATACGGGGAATTTTGTGAATTTGGAACCATTTTGCATACACTAATTCATATAAAACCGGCTTGTCTTTAAAAGACAAGCCGGTTTTGTTTTTTATTTGACCAAACAGCAAACGCCATTAGTGGTTAATATCGCACTTGTTCAAGATGAACGAAATTTGATTTTCCAGCCGATGAATGGCTTCCTCGGACGCCTGGTCGTTTGCACCTTGTTCCTGAAGCGCAGCGAGTTCCTGCTTGAGCTGATGAAGGTCTTGTCCTGCATTAGCGCAGTTGTAATTGCTTTCGAGATTGTCAATCATCCGTGATCCTCCCTTTCGTTAGGTATACGTCCTTATTATGGAGATTTGATCTTTCCTTATTCAGCATAAAGTTTTATTTCAGGTAAAGGATCATGAGGCGCGTAAAGCTTGCAAAATAAAAAGGAAATTGTCAAACAATGTCGAATAAAAAGGGGTTATAGGGGAATAGATAGGCTCTTCTTCCCAATGGAGAGCTTGATATAGAAATTGGGTGATGGGGTTGCGGTCAAAAGGTAAGTCGAAACCGAGACGACAATTCAAAGTTTCGCTACAATTCATGATTATTATTTTGGTTGTTTTAGTTATCATTATTTCCTTAATTATATCCTTGCTTCTCATTCGTAATTTCGTGATTAACAAACATTTTGATAATACAAAGGAAAAACTTTCGGGTGTTGCCAAGATGGTTGCCAGTGACAACGATGTTATTCGTAATGTCGAGCAAGGAGCTCCTGTGAAGCAGATCCAAGACTATTCGCTTGGAGTCATGCATAACGTTAATGTGGATTTTGTTGTCATTCTGAACCACGATTTAATTCGGCTATCTCATCCGAATGCAACGATGGTCGGCAAACCGTTCTCGGATTTGAATGATGCCAGAAGAGCGCTATCCGGTCAGGGACATTTTTCTGAGAATATAGGTATTTTGGGCAAAGGTTACCGATATTTTACGCCGATATTTAATCAACAGCATGAGGTCATTGGGATTGTATGTGTAGGGCTGACCATGAGAACCCTAAATCACGATTTGATGCAGGCGCAGTATACCATTTTTGGGGGGCTGATGCTGGGACTCTTTAGTGGAGTTCTAGGCGCGATCATTCTGGCTCAGAAAATCAAAACCATTTTATTTGGGCTTGAGCCGCAAGAGATAGCAACACGATTGCGCGAAAAAGAAATTATTGAAAATGAGGTCGCTGAAGGTATTATAGCCATTTCGGCTGACAAGAAAATTATGCTTATGAACAAAGAAGCTCAGGCCAAGTATCAACTGGCAAACCAAGAAATGAAAGCCCCGATTGGCGAGCAGCTAGATACCAACTTTTATAACGTGCTTTTCAAGAGAGTGTTCGATGATAAAAAGAAAATCAAGGATCGCTCATTTTATGTGAATGGTATAGAGGTCATTGCGACAGTAACCCCTATATATATTGAAAATGAATTTTTTGGGGCAGTTGCAACGCTGCGCGACCAATCCGAGATGATCCATCTCAGCAACCAGTTAAGTGGTACAAAATATTATATTAACTCCCTTCGCGGACAGACCCATGAATTTATGAACAAAATGCACGTAATATCCGGGCTGATTGAAATGAGGAAATATGCGGAGGTCAGTCAATATATTCATCAGTTAAATCACCGGTATCAAGATGAGGTAGGCTTTTTGACGGAGAGAATTAAAGTACCAGCATTAGCAGGTTTTATTATGGGTAAAATCAACGAAGCACGCGAACAGAATATTTCGGTTCTTCTTGCAGAAAGCTCGGATGTCTCTAATGTGGAGATGCAGGATATCGTTCATGATGTCATACACATCCTGGGCAATTTTTTTGACAACGCCATAGATTCCATCTTACAAAAAAAAGAACCCGGCAAAATTGAGCTTAAATTGAACTATGAGTGTGAGGGTAATGTATTCATTCTGAAAGTAAAAGATAATGGGTTGGGGATTGATTTTGAGATGCAAAAAAGGATATTCGAGCATGGCTTTTCAACCAAAGGAGAAGACAGAGGCTACGGCTTGAATCTGGTTAAAACCATGGTGGAAAATCATCAAGGAATCATTGAGCTTGATAGCCAACCGGGTCTGGGAACAAGTATATATGTAGAGTTGCCCTGTACATTGGAGGTGACAAATAATGAAAGTTCTAATCGTTGAGGATGATCCGATGGTTGCTGAGCTCAATCAACAGTTTATCGAGCGCATGGACAATTTGGATGTTGTATGTAAGGCAGATACCGTCAAGAAAGCACAGGACTGTCTTCAAAAATGGTCACCGGATCTGGTATTACTGGACGTTTATTTACCTGGAAAAAGCGGATTAACTTTATTATCTCATATGCAGGAGCATCAATATCATGCTTCAGTTATTTTAATTACGGCTGCAAAAGATATTCAGACGGTGAAGGAAGCTGTTTTTTATGGTGTTGCAGACTATTTAATTAAACCCTTTACATTCGAACGCTTTAGACTGGCTGTTGAGAAAATCCAGCGTCTGGCCACGGTGATGGAGGAAGGGAACGGAATTAATCAAGCTGTTATTGACCATTATTTTAATAAAGAAGAGCACACGGGTGTGGAAAATAAAAAACCTGTTGAACATCCACCGCATAATGTATCGAAAAACCTGTCTAAAAATTTGTCCAAACTGACCATGACCACAATACTGAAGAGTATTCAAGAGCTGGACGGACCCTTCTCAGTTGAAACGTTAGCTAGAGAAGTGGACTTGTCCCGTATCACGGTCAAAAAATATATTCAGTTCCTGGTGGACGATGGCTTTCTCGTTGAATCGATAGAATACCACAAGGTTGGCAGACCGCTAATGCTCTATCAGTTGAATCCTGATATAAAAGAACCGCCATTTCCATTGTAATCTGGAAATAGCGGTTCTTTTTTTGTTCAACAAGAGTACCGAGCTTCCTAATTATTTCATAGAGAGGACAGGAAGTGGGACCAGGTTATCCGAAGAATGAGTTGTAACGATATCATGGAAGTTGTCGTAGCTAGTTTCAATCATGTTGGATAACGCCGTAACGGTATTCGAGCCAGCATGAGGCGTTACCAAAACTCTTGGATACAGCTCCACAAGCTTCTGGATCGTTGGGTCCGGGAGCATTTGCCATGGTTCAAACGCTTTGAAAAATAGTTCTTCCTCTTTAGGGAAGACATCTGTCCCAAATCCCTCCAAATGATTACTGAGTAAAGCGTCTAGAATGGCTTGATTATCTTGTAATTCTCCACGTGAGGTATTGATGAGGATAGATCCCTTTTTCATTTTTGCTAAAAAGCCAGCATTAATCATTTGGTCGTTCTGTCCCGGCAGATAAGGAACATGCATACTAACAATATCGCTCTCTGCCAGTAGCTCATCCAAGGTTGTGAATGGAATGACTTCCTTGGCTGCGTCGGATTGGTACACATCATAGCCGATAACAGAAGCTCCTAATCCTTTAAACAATTTGGCCTCTGTCAGACCAATGCGTCCAACCCCGATAATCCCAACTTTACAGTTATGGATCTCTTTGCTGAATGTATGCTCATCCACAATAAAATTTTTGAAAGAGCTTTTGGTAGTCATATAAGCGGTGTGGCGGAACAGCATCATAGCCAAAGTTAAGGAGAGCTCAGCGATGGCATTCGGAGAGTAGGATGGCACGCGTGCCACCTTCATTCCGAATTCGCTACAGGCATCCAAATCAATGTGGTTGATTCCGACTGTTCTGGTGAAAATATATTGAATGCCGTATTCATTGAATTTTGTGATATTTTCCCGATTGGCAGCACAGTTTCCTCTTAGCAAAACGGCATCGTGATGCTGCGCCAATTCTGCATTGCTGGTGGTTAACAACTCTTCTACCAGCGTTAGTTGGAAGTTATATTTATTGAGATCCTGGAAATAGGGTTTCTCATAAGAACGGACACCATAGCAAATGATTTTTAACATGTTGTTTACCCCCTGATTTAGAAAATTCCAATTTTATCAATGACATTGAGCGTAATGATCCACACTGGAATCATGACGACAGAAGTGATAGTTGATAGAAGTGATGCATTGGAAGTCAATATGGCTTCCTTATCAAAACTGATGGCATAGGCTGCGGCTACGGTAGCTGTAGGAGTAGCCATCATGATGACAATAGTAGCTAAAGCGACAGAATCAACTGACAGAATATGAGATACAGTCAACAAGGCCAGCAAGACGATGTTAACAATAGGTACAAGCCAAACCTTAACGATGCTGTAATACCAAGAGGTCTTATCCGTAGCTGCCGACTTGAAGCTGATCTCCCCCAATGTCGAGCCAATCGATAACCAGGCTAATGGAGAAGCTAGCCCAGCAAGGTAGGTCATGGGCTTGAACAGCCAGACAGCCGTTTGATCAATTCTTAGAAAGGCGAACTGCTGAATGGCCCCATCCTCTGTAGCTATACTCATCTGTGGCAAATAACCTTGAAACAACCAAACAAACAAGCCTAGAAACGTGGCGATAACAATGGGATTCATAAACATGGTTTTGAGATTTTTAAGCTCCATTTTCAGACCGCTCATTTTGATATAGCCATAGGAGTATAAGAAAATGCGGTACCCTATGTTAAAAATGGAGCTGTACATCACTCCGGTAGGGCCGTAAATGGCTCCGACAATTGGAATCCCGAAGAAAGTCGTAGAACCGAAAATGGTTAACACCCGCAAAACATCCTGTTTATCCTTGTTGTAGCTCAGGAAGAACGGTTTAGATATAAAGATGAGAATAATATAAATTAGAACTCCCCATATTAAAACATTCATTCCTTGTTTTAACATTGTAGGATTGATATCTTGCATGAAAGAATTAAAGGCTAGCGCTGGTAGAGCCACGGTTAGAACAACCTTGGATAACATCTTTCCTACTGCTGCGTTAAAAATCCCCTTCTTGCGGCAAAAGAAACCAAGAAGGATAATAAAAACGGTGGAAGCGATAGAACTGACAATTTTGTTATCTGTTAAGGTCGCGGTAATCATTTCTAGTAAAGACATAAATAAAACCCTCTCTTGTACCTTTTTTCACATATATGACGATGCAGAATGTGACGATGCAATGCCCTGATCTTTTGGCCAAAGTGTTGGTTTGCACCTTTATAGTAAAATGACTTTGTGAAAAAAAGAACAATATCTAATTAATTTAACTTATGAAACTAATTTAAAAAATTTATACGTTACATCAGATAGCAAATGAAACGAGAGGGGGCGTCTTCACTTCACAAAATGATTATTTCTTGGCTTTGTGAATGCTCATCAACATCCGTGCTATAATGTAAATCATTAAACCCTACTTGATTGGTGGGTTAAATAGAAAAGACGAGCAGGAGGGGCCGCATGAATCCGATACAACATATACTGAACGAATTTCAGCTGATCGTGCTGGATGGCGCAATGGCGACCGAGCTGGAGCGTCATGGACATGATCTGAACGATAGCTTATGGTCAGCTAAAATCCTCCATGAGCATCCGGAGTCGATCAAGCGTGTACATAGGGATTATTTTGAGGCTGGGGCAGACTGTGCGATTACTGCGAGCTATCAGGCTACCGTTGAAGGCTATGTTAAACGAGGCTTAAGCGAAGCTGAGGCGCTGGAACTGATTCAATTATCGGTGCGGATTGCTGTGCAGGCACGAGATGAGTTTTGGGCTGACGTGACGGCTACTGCAAGTCAGCGACATCGTCCCAAGCCGCTAGTTGCGGCCTCCGTCGGCCCTTACGGGGCGTTTTTGGCAGATGGATCAGAGTATCGCGGCGATTACAAGCTGAGCGAGGAACAGCTTGTGGAGTTTCACAGGCCGCGTATGAAAGCTCTGATTGAGGCGGGTGCAGATATTTTAGCTTGTGAAACGATACCCTGTCTGGTTGAAGCCAAGGCCATCGCCCGATTGCTGAAGGAATTCCCTGGTACGTATGCCTGGATCAGCTTTAGCGCAAAGGATGGGCAGCATATCAGCAATGGTGAGTCTGCCGCTGCATGTGCTGAGTGGCTGAATGGGCATGAGCAAGTGGCTGCTGTAGGAATCAATTGCACTTTGCCGAAATTCGTTCCATCGCTTATTCACGAAATACGCAGCCACACGGATAAGCCTGTGGTGGTATATCCCAATCTGGGAGAGGAATATGACCCGGTCACCAAGACATGGCACGGTAGCACTTGTACAGAGACGTTCGGACAAAGTGCCCGCCAATGGTATGAAGCGGGAGCTCGTCTGATTGGTGGTTGTTGCCGGACTCAGCCGCAGGATATTGAGGAAATAGCATCATGGACGAGAGATGTATAAACGAGGATAAGCGTAGCGTAGGGATAAAGGTTATCTATAAGAGGGTAACTCGATGACCCGAAAAAACAAGCAGGCTGAACCAAGTGGTGCTCCAGCAATGGAGCAGCTTGGTTCAGCCTGCTTCGTTAACTATCTGCGCCGATCCGGTCAGCTTTCTGCCAAACGTTCCAGCAGTGCGTCTCCATTGCGGCTCACCCGAATATGGGCAAAATGTGCGTTCTGTTCTACAGTACGTCCGGTTCCCTCAGGGATGAAATAATTCTCAATACCGTACACAATACGAGAACCATACCACTGTCCATTTAGAATGACCTCATGACTGGCAAGTTTTTCGCCATCTTGATAGAGGCGGTCTGCGACGTATACTCCTTGGTTATCTGGTGTGAGAACGACTTTGAACTTGCCTCGGCTCCATTCTTCCTCCTGAAGAGGGGTCTTGGAAGGAGGGGTAGATATGTCGTAATTCAGTGCCACATAATCGCCTTGTAGCAGGGAGCGCGGGTCTATAGGAGCCAGTTTGAGCTTAATGGAAGCCCCTGTGGCGAGCAGGGTTTCGCTTCTCACCGTCTGATACCCGATGATCCCCAGCTGTAGCACGATGACAATGGCAATGAGTAACGGGCTTAAGCGCATAAAGCTAAAGCTGCGGTGATCGGCATCGAATGCTGCTTTGCCGCTATGGGCCATTCGCCGATCCGCCCACCAGGTAATTCCGAGCGCAATGATCCCCAGTAACGCCAGCGTAAAAGATTTATACAGTAGCATCCACAATAAATCATAGTATTTGAAGCCGATAAAAATAAACCAGAAGACAACACTCATGATGGCCTCCGATTTTTGTTTCAGACGGGCAAAGGCAAAGACCATCCCGGTAACGATAACAAAATAAAAAATGTTAATGAACATATAAGAGTGTGGAACGACATCCTCGAAGAACGTCGCCCAAAACAGGAACAGCAAGCTGAAAAATAATGAGCTATTCCGCAGATGTTCTTTTAACTCCGTCTTGGATATAAAGTAACTTACCCCATATAACACGGCATTGACGATGAAAAGAGAGAAGATGATGAACTTGTAGGTCCAGTTCCAACCATCCCACTCCTGATACTGCTGAAATAAAATGGTCGCCAGATTCAGGTTTACAAAGGTGTAGGCAAAAAACAACTGCCTTTTCCCCTTGGAGCGAAACCATCCAGCGATGGAAACGATCAGAAATAATACCGAAAGCAGCGACTGATCTGACCATAGAATGGCCGCCAAGCCTGTAATATAGCTGATGGTCAGCAGGGTATAACGTATGACCGAATCCAGCTTGGATTCCGGTATGACAATCATCAAAATCATAAGTAGCAATGACACAACCAACAGTACATATTCGGTGTGGTTTACATTCGTGCTAATCATAATCAATCCGATGAGAGATATACTTCCGATCAGCACTCCAACCACTTTGATTACACGGGATACGGTTTTGCTGATCCATTCACTGCCACGTTCCTCGGGAACGGTTGTTTCCACATCGGTTTTTACGATATCCCCGTTTTCCCCATTGAATATCTCCCCTGTTTCCGGTGGTGTTTTCCCCAAACGATTCAAATAACGGAAAAACCACACGTTACCGGTCAGCAGCAGCGCCACAAAAATCAAACCAAAAACAAAAAACAGAGATGAGTAGTAAGCTTCTGTCAGCTCTATAAATTTAAAGACAGCAAAAGCGGAGAGCGCCAATGCATTCAAGGTCAGTAGTGTTTTATTCAGCCGTACCTTGATAAATATATAAAATCCTAAAGCAATCACAGCGATATACGGTATATTCATGACCAGGCCATAGCCATCAAATGCAAAAGAATTAGTCATCGCTAACATGGCTATATGAAAAACAGTAAAGCTCATATATTGTAGTGGAGCAGAGTGTATACGATGAAGGAACGTCAATAGAAACAACACCAGATTGACCAGTGCGAACACTCCGGCAATGGACAACGATTCCAGCTCGCTATAAGACGGGCTTTGCATCGTAGGGTAAAAATAAAACCACAAACCAAGATGAATCAGTACATACGACAGCATATAAAAAGGATTGTAGCGAGTGATCCAACTAAGTAGCAGAGCCGGTACCGACCAAATGAAAAACAATCCGTAGCTGTCCGCATGGGAATTGTAAATTTGACCGAGCAATGCCACAGAAACGCCAAAGGCTATACAGCCAGCCACCAAAAACATATTAGACAGAAAAGCTTGTTGGCCGGGAACAGCACGTATCCGTGCAAATACAAAAGACAAGCCATAGAACAGAACAATAAGCGCAGCAGCCAGTACAATCTTGACTGTCCGATCCAGTCCGCCCCAATTGGAGGCGAAAAAATAAATAATTGCGGCAAGTATCAGAGAGATGCCCAGCAGATAGCCCGTACGTATCGCATTGAATCGCAGCATGGATTTCACGTACCTTTCCTGTTGGTTTGATGCTTATTATAACGTTGAAAGGTCTCAGAACCAAGTACAAATTAGGATCAGGTCATAAAAAAAGAGAGCCACTGTATACGGCGGCTCTCTTGAACGTTACTGGATTCCAGCTAGGCATTGACGGTACGAATCTCTTGCCGGGACTGATGTCGGAAGCGATACTCACGCGGCGGAATCCCTGCTGTTTTCTTAAATGCTTTGGAAAAGGTGGACATATCGGTATAGCCGATGGACTGGGCTATGATCGACAAATTGTAAGTTGTCTGCTCCAGTAATCTTTTGGCTTCGTTAATCTTAAGGTTTTGCAAATACTTGGCGGGAGAGATGAGGAAGGTGGAATGGAACTTACGTGAAAAATGTGCACGATCCACACCTACATGCTCGGCAATTTGCTCAATCGTAACACGGTCACAATAATGCATTTCAATGTAATCTTTCCCCTGCTGGAGCCAATAATCAGAGCATACAAAGTTGCGCAGCACGTCAGATGTGTTGCGGGATAACTCCTCGAAGATCTGGTGCAGTGTAATCAAGCGGGCCAGATCGCTGCCCTGTCTGCTGTTGTCGTGCGCGATGGAAAACAGGTTGGAGATAAGTCCGAGGATTTGCTCGCTCACGGCGTTAGCCATAAATGGCGTAGAGGGATTAATTCCGATCCGCTCCAGCAGTTCGAGGGATTTGGGTCCCTCAAAGGCAATCCATACCTTTTGCAACGGGTGCTCCTGATCGGTGTAATATTCATGGGCAAGATGCGGAAAAAAACAGAATAAATCAGACTTTTGGACACGGTACTTCTGTTGCTTATAAATAAACTCAGCCTGACCTTCAAGTACAAAAATCAAATAAAAATAAGGAACAGCCTTGGGACCGACATGGCAGCTTGTTTTCGAAATATCCATACCCAGTCTGACAGGCCAAATGGCGCTGGACTTTTCCAATTCGGTAGCTGTGAAATAATGGTCTTCCACGATGTCGAAGTGATCTTCATTTTTTGCTCTTTTCATAACTTGTCACCTCTCCTTTGGTGGAGATAAGGGAATTTTGATTTTATTGTATATAAAGGAAAGCACAATTACAAGTTAATTCATTGGAATTAAGGGTTATATAATTAAAACTACGTATGCCAAAGGCCCCATGGCCGGTTTGAGACGAGCCATGGAGCCTTTTAAGTTCTGTATTATGAGAGGAGATTAGCCTATATTTATACGTTCAAGATTCCTTCTTTTGGAGTAACGTTGAAGGCTTTGGCCAGATCGGCCAATTCCTGATCTGTAATCCGCTGCCGAATATCATGGTGGGCAATGAGCATATAGATTTGTGCTGCTTTTTCAATCGTCTCAATGAGGCCAAACGCTTCATCAATGGAGCTGCCCGTTCCGAAAATGCCATGATGAGGCCATAATACAGCGTGATGATCCTTCATTTTTTTAGCCGTTTCGCGGCCGATTTCGCTGGAACCCGGTACCATCCAAGGGATTACACCGATACCGTCTGGAAAGACGACAATACATTCGGTACACATTTCCCACAGCGTTTTGGTGAATTGGTTTTCGTCCAGACTATGAATGAAGGTCATGGCAATAACATGGGTGGCATGATTATGAATCACAACGCGATGGTTAGGATCGACCTTCAAGCGCTCAATGTGGCTCATAAAATGAGAAGGCAACTCACTGGTAGGCACTGCGCCATGTTTGAGGCCCCACAAGACTTCCAACTGCTCGCCATCCTGGGAGACACGAAGGACCCCTAAGTTAGCTTCTGAATCTGCAATTACATTTTTAAAATATTTTCCTGATCCGGTGACGATAAAATATTTACCAGCCAGTTCATTTACCGGGAAAGCAGGTTTAATCGTCCGAATGACCTGATGAATATCTATATATTTTGCAACCTCAGCTTCATCCAGAATATAGCTTACATTACCTCCATTGCGTTCATCCCAGCCGAATTTCCACATGTTTTGTGTAATTTCCGCCATCTCGCGGACAAATGGGATATCCAGTCCCGATTTTCGTTCTTTTTGATTCCCCAGTACAGTAGTCATGGATAATCTCTCCCTTTGGATGATATGAATATAAGCATTATCAGTACAGTAGTTAACGTTTCAGCAGTACCTGTTGTTCATAGTCTTTTACTTCGGCCAGCCATTCCTCACGAACAGGAACGCCGTTTTGAGCGCAATAGTAATCCCATATGGCACCAAACGGATACGATTTGAACTCTTCGACTAGAGCAAGACGAGTGGTGAAGTCCCGTTCCTCTTCCGCCTGCTTTAATGCTTCAATCGGTTCGAGCATAGCGCGAAGCAGCGCTTTGATCGTGTTGCGTGTTCCGATGACCCATGCTGCCACATGGTTGATACTGCCATCAAAGAAATCAAGACCGATATGGGTGCGGGAAAGCAATTCACCGCGAACCAGCTCACGGGCAATGTCTAGCAATTCGTCGTCCATTGTCACGACATGATCACTGTCCCAGCGAACTGGTCTGCTGACATGGAGCAATAATTGGTCGGTGAACATCAGCACAGAGGACAGTTTGTTCGAAATGACTTCGGTTGGATGGAAATGACCAGCATCGAGACAGATAGATTTACCCCGTGTCAGGGCGTAACCCATATAGAATTCATGCGAGCCCACGACATAGCTTTCCGAGCCAATGCCAAACAGCTTGCTTTCAACCGCATCGATGTTGTATTCTTCGCTGATTTTCTCGCTAAAAATCTCGTCCAGCGCATCACGCAGACGTTCTCTTGGAGCCAACCGATCAACCGGAGTATCTTTATAGCCATCCGGCATCCAGTGGTTTGTAACACAAGGCTGACCGAGTTCTTTGCCAAAATGCTCGGCAATCCTGCGTGATTTTTTGCAGTGGGTGATCCAAAAATCACGGATTTCCGAATCCTTATGGCTCAGTGTGAAGCCGTCTTCCGCTTTGGGATGGGAGAACAGGGTTGGATTAAAATCAAGCCCAAGCCCTTGCTGTTTAGCCCAGTCTACCCAGTTCTGAAAATGGCGTGGCTCCAGTTGATCCAGATCCACTTGTTCTGTGGTGTCCGCATAGATCGCATGCAGATTAACCTTGTGTTTACCGGGGATGAGCGATAGAGCCTTTTCTAAATCCTGACGCAACTCATGCGGCGTGCCGGCTCTGCCCGGGTAGCTGCCCGTTACCGCAATGCCCCCACTCAGCTGTTTGTCTTTGAATAGAAATCCCTGAACATCATCTCCCTGCCAGCAGTGCAGTGATATTTTGATTTGTGAAAGCTTCCGTAAGATGTCGTCTACTTGAATACCATGGCGGGCATACAGCTTTTTCGCTTCGTTATAACTGGCTTCAATGGCTTCGTTCATGGCTTTACTCCTTTATTGAGATATGTGAATAGTGGACATCGCTTGTCTCTTAAGGTGCTCCCAGCGATCCAGAAGTTCTTGCATGCCTTCCACCGATTGCGGCTCATATAGCCGAGTCGGAAAGGAGCGGGTGATGGTTCGGCCAGCAGCTTTGAGATCCTCAAGAACTCCAGAGCTAATTAATTGCACGACAATATTGCCGATGGCCGTAGATTCGGAAGGACCTGCCTGAACTTCAATTCCCAAGAGATCGGCTGTTAGCTGACATAGTAATTCGTTGTTAGCACCTCCGCCGACAATGTGCAATCTGGTAATCGTTTCGTCTGTTAGACGTTGCAGTTCGTGTAAGGCATCACGGTAGCTTAAGGCCAGACTGTCGAAAATACAGCGGGCGAGTGAGCCCGGCGTCCTGGGGATGGGCTGGCCTGTTTCTCCACAGAATCGCTGGATTTCAACAGTCATACTATCCGGGTTTAAGAAGGATGATTGGTTACAGAGGACGAGACTGACAAACGGTGTCTCTGCTGAAGCCAGTTCGGCCAATTCGGCAAAGCTATGTGCACAGCCCCCTTCTCTTCTGACCTCCTGAATCATCCACAATCCCATAATATTTTTCAGAAAACGGTACGTACCGTAAGCGCCCCACTCATTAGTGTAGTTCGCCTGCATGGCTGCCTTCGTATTCAAGGCTTCGGATCGTTCCATTCCCAGTAGTGACCACGTTCCGCTGCTAATATAAGCCCAAGATTCTTCCCGCTGTGACGGAACACCTGCAACAGCCGATGCAGTATCGTGAGTAGGCGCAAGAATGATCTGACAGTCCGGAAGATCATATTTATGAACAAGCTCCGGCAAAAGAGAACCCAGAACCCGCCCAGGTTCTGCGAGCTCTGAAAACTGATTACGTCGCAGTTGGAGCAGGGACAGCAGGTCTTCATCAAACTCTCGGGTGTTCACGTTGAGAAGCTGCATCGTGGACGCATTCGTCATTTCATTGATCATGATGCCTGTCAGGCGATAGTACAGATAATCGGGGACCATCAATATTTTATCCGCCTGGGCAAGCTGTTCCCGGTCATGGACGAACAGCTGATACAGGGTATTAAAGTTTAGTTCCTGAATGCCTGTTTTCTCATACACAGCCTCTCGACTGATGAGCTGGTGCAGCCTGTCGGGTGCGTGGAGGGTACGTGCATCCCGGTAAGCGTATACCTCATGAATGCGGTTACCTTTCTGATCAAGCAGCACGTAATCTACAGCCCATGTATCAATGCCGAGCGTACAGGAATGAATCCCCTTCTGTTTAGCTTTTTGCAAGCCCTGAATAATCTCATTTAATAGTTCGTCGATATTCCAGTAATCGTGTCCGTCTTTTTCGGTAAAGGAGTTGTTGAAACGGTGAAGCTCTTGCAAGTGTAGTTGGTCACCTTGCAGAGTTGCACCTACGAGCCTACCGCTTGAAGCTCCAATATCAACAGCAAGATAATTATTCATATCCAATCTCCTTGCATGGATAAAATACGGGCAGCCTGAAAGTCTGCCTTTTGTTTTCTTAACTAACTCCATACTACTTCCGTTTTTCTTTACAGTCAACAGAAACGGAAGTGAAATTTGTGGATTTATTTTTGTTTTTTAAAACTATAATTAAAATTGAATGTTGTTTTGTATGTATTTTTGTTTTTTAACATCTGTTTTCTACTATATATATACCTTCAACAAAGGTCGATTTGATTTTACGATATTCCAATTGTGGAAGGTTCTCCAAATGCTGCTGTCTGTATGAAAAATAGTCTTGAAACCGCCCGCCAGAGGGTGTAGTATACAAGATATCAATTTCATATGACTCGTATAATATTGGGGATATGGCCCAAAAGTTTCTACCGGACGACCACTGTAATCGTCCGACTATGAGTGATAGCGCATCGGCTTCGGATGAATGCGGGCATTTATTTGTGCGCCAATCCGTCAGGGATTATAACCCCAAGGACAGGCTTCACTTGAGAAACAACTCAAGGGAGCCTGTCCTTTTTTGGTTTTGGCAGGTTTTACTGTTCAGGATTTTGCAAAATCCTCACTATTTTAAAGTACAGAAGGAGCGATACTCGCATAATGAAAGTTTTGGAGGAACGTATTCGTCAAGAAGGACAGATTTTATCTGACACCGTATTAAAGGTAGATTCATTTTTGAATCATCAGGTAGATACAGCATTAGCATTAGAGATTGGTAAGGAGTTTGCACGCCTGTTCGGCAGTGCTCCGATCACCAAGGTGCTTACCATTGAAGCTAGTGGTATTCAATTTGCAATGGCTACTGCTATTGCCTTGGGGGTCCCGTTCATTTATGCGAAGAAAAAGAAGGCCATCACGCTGAATGAGCAGGTATACTTCGCAGAGGTTCATTCGTTCACTCGGCAGGAAACCTATCAGGTGAGCATTTCTCAAAAATATCTCGATGCCAGCGACCATGTGCTGATCGTAGATGATTTTTTGGCTACTGGTGCAGCATTGGTCGGACTTACGGATATTGTGAAGGAAGCAGGCGCGGAGCTGGCCGGGGTTGGTTGCGTAATTGAAAAGAGCTTTCAGGAAGGCCGGGGACTATTGGAGCAAAGAGGCATTGCTGTGCGCTCTCTTGCGCGGATCGCTTCCATGGCACCGGGCGAGGTCCATTTTATAGAGGAAGCTGGCACGGTGATTCCTCCCGTTAAGGAGAATGTGGGATGTTAAGTAAACAAAAATTATTTGCACTGGGCTTTCAGCATGTCATGGCAATGTACGCTGGAGCGATTGCTGTTCCTCTGATTGTAGGGGGAGCATTGCATCTGACGCCAGCCCAGATGGCCTATCTGGTGGCTGCCGATCTGTTCACTTGTGGGATTGCTACGTTATTGCAGATTATGGGCACACGTTTTTTTGGTAGTAGACTGCCTGTCATTTTAGGCTGTACGTTTACGGCAGTAGGCCCCATTATCGCGATTGCTTCGACCTCGAATTTGGCGACAGCGTACGGTGCCATTATTTTGTCTGGTATATTCGTGGTGCTTGCGGCACCGCTGTATGGCAAGCTGCTACGCTTTTTCCCGACGGTCGTTACGGGTTCGGTCGTTACGATTATCGGTCTATCTCTTATTCCGGTGGCGATGAACAATGTAGCAGGGGGCCAGGGCAGTTCAGACTTTGGACAGCCACGTAATTTGCTGTTGGCGCTGGTTACTTTGCTGGTTATTTTGCTTGTGAATCGGTTGGCAAAAGGCTTTATGCGCTCGATTTCCGTGCTCATCGGTCTGTTTGCAGGCACGGTGGTTGCTTATGCGATGGGAATGGTGCATTTTGCTCCCGTGGCCGATGCGTCATGGGTGAGTGTTGCGCAGCCGTTTTATTTTGGTAAGCCAGAGTTTAGCATTATGGCGGTATGTACAATGATTATTGTCAATATTGTCAGCATGGTCGAGTCTACGGGCGTTTATCTGGCAGTAGGCAAAGCGATTGATCAGAAGGTGGAGCAAAAGCAGATCGTCAATGGACTTCGTTCGGAAGGACTTGCGATTATGCTTGGGGGTATTTTTAACGCGTTTCCTTATACAGCTTTTTCGCAAAATGTTGGCCTGATCTCACTCACACGCGTCAAATCGCGGAACGTTATTTTTGCTGCGGGCGGTATCATGGTTGTTCTCGGTTTGCTGCCTAAGCTGGCTGCCTTAACGACAGTGATTCCTAACGCTGTGCTGGGCGGGGCGATGATCGTCATGTTTGGCTCGGTCGCTGCATCAGGCATGTCTATTTTGTCAGAAGTGGATCTGCGAAAGGAAAGCAATCTGCTGATCGCAGCATGCAGTATTGCTGTGGGCCTAGGTTCTGCCGTTCTGCCACAAATGTTCGACCAGCTGCCGAGCTTTGCCAAAATGTTGTTGCAAAATGGTATTGTTTCGGGCTCGATTACAGCGATTGTCTTGAACATCGTTTTGACGAGAAAACAAGGGGAATCGGTCAAAAGCGTGACGATTCAGGAGGTTCCACAGAAGGTTTGATGATTAGAAATAAATAAAGATAGCCGGAGAGAGGACGTATGCCTCTTTTCCGGCTGTTTGGCATGGGGTTATCCAGATAGTAGATCCCCTTGCTGTCTGGGGATATATAGATAAACTGCGGAATGAAATGGGTAGCTCTAATTTGGTGCGTTTTCCAGTTTACTTACTAGAAGAATTTGCTAGAGCAGCGGGCGATATCATGGTATAATTTACCTTATGGATTTTGAATAGTGGTGGATGTTTTCGGACCACGGTGCAGCTTCCCGAAAGGGGGTGAAGCCGATGGTCAACCTTGTGTCGTGCTACGATGTGTTGCGTTGGATGGTTACGTTACTAAGCCTGGTGTTTAGTATTCGTAAACTTTATCGCTGGCTACGTCGGAAATTTCGGAACAAGCGAAAACCCACCGCGTAATTAGGTTGGCCCCTAACGGTGGGTTTCGTTTGCATTAACCATTAGTTATGCAGCGCGCCGTGGGTGATCCACAGCCTTTCAAGTCCTAAGAGTCTTTGCCGTTGGCGCGGCGAAGACTCTTTTTAGTATACGGACACGGTGGTTTACTCTATACCTAATTTTAACACTTCAATTGCGTACACGCAATTGGAGGTTAGGTCTTGTTTCTACCTTATCGTTCAAATTTAAATTATTGTGCAGCCTTTATTGACAAGCCTGTGACAACAAAATAAGATCGTAATGAAAAGAAATAAAGGAAGAAAACAGGTGTGAGCCGGACAACTCTATGTATGGGGTTTCGTAGAGACGATGTACATAGTTGTTGAGCATGTTCACTTAAAAGGGAAGTTCGGTTGATTCCGACACGGGCCCGCCACTGTATACAGGCATCAGCAGGATACTGCTGGAGCTTTCAGAACAGCCACTGGAATTGTGAAGAACCGGGAAGGCCTGAAAGATACGCCTGGAGTCAGGAGACCTGCCTGTTTTGACATCACTGTCAGACCCACGGGATTGCTGGGGAGGTGGTTAGGCGTGCTGCATACGGAATGTCTGAAACCGATCCCTTCTATATTATTAGAGTTGGCTTCGAGGTGAGTTTTGGCATTTTATATTGAAGGCATTTCTGACTGCTAATCAAGTGGTCCGGAATGCTTTTTTTGGCGTTTTACGTTAGGTTTATATGTTTTTACAAGATAGAGGGGGACTCATGAAATGATTAGCAATCGTAGTAGGCGTTCATGGTTCGTATGTACAGGGGTGATGCTGCTGCTAGCAGTTATGGCTCTTTCGGGATGTGCCAGCAATAAGACGGCGGATAGCTCCGGCAAGGGGGAGAACGCGTCAGCACAACAAACAGCGACAGATAAAAAGCTAGTAATGGCGTATACGTGGAAACCGTCAGGCGTTGACCCGCACGGAGATAATAGCTGGGATGTAATGCGATCCGGTGCAGGCGAGACGCTGGTACGTTTGAATGAAAAGCTGGAACCTGTGGCTTGGTTGGCAAAGGAGTGGAAGCAGGACAGCCCTACAGTTTGGACGTTCAGCTTGCAGGATAAAGTCACTTTTCATAATGGAAAAAGTATGGATGCAGCAAGTGTAAAAGCGTCTTTGTTACGCTCTATTGAGAAAAGCCATCTGGCGAAGGATTTACTGAATGTGAAGTCCATTGATGTAAGCGGCCCGCTGGCCTTGAAGATCACGACAAACCAGCCGAATGCGGCGTTGGTGTCTAATCTAGCTGATCCATCGACGATTGTACTGGATGTGGCATCGATGAAAGATGAACAGAGTTACCCAGCGATGACAGGCGCCTTTAAAGTCAAAGCGTTCAACAAGGACCAATCGTTGGTCGTAGAGCGTTATGACGGATACTGGGGCGAGAAGGCACGATTGGCTGAAGCGACGATGAAGTTCATTACGGACGGGAATTCGCGCCTGATGGCACTGCAATCCGGTGAGGTGGACGTAGCAACGGATATTCCGGTTGATAACGCAGAGGTACTGAAAAAGAACGGCAAGCTGCAAGTGCTGTCAGCTCCGTCCTTGCGCACCCATATGATCGTGTACAATATGGAATCGCCAGTATTCAAGGATGTGGCGAACCGTAAGGTGGTGGACAGCCTGATTCCACGCGCATCGATTGTGAGCGCCGTCATGAGGGACTTCGGTACGGAGGCAAGCAGCCCGTTCCCGAGCATTCTTCCCTTCGGTAAAGTTGAGCGTAAAGCGCTGGACGGAACGGCAGAGCAACTGTTGACGAAGGATGGCTGGCAGAAGGACGCCCAAGGGACATGGACTAAGCAAGGCAAGCCGTTCGAGGTTACGCTGCTGACTTTCCCTCAGCGTCCGGAGCTCTCTGTTATGGCTGAGGTCATCCAAAGCCAATTGCTGAAAGAGGGAATCCAGGTCAAGATTCGCAAGGTGGAAAATATCGACGAGGCGTTGACCAAAAACGATTGGGATTTTGCTATGTACAGTATGCTTACTGCTCATACAGGAGAGCCGCAATATTTTATGGACATGTTTTATTCTTCGAAAAGCGAAGCAAATGTAAGCCGTTATAGTTCCAAACCGCTAGAGAGTATTCTTAACAGCTTGAAGCTGGCGAAGGATACAGCGCAGCGTAATGCTGTGACACTACAAGCGCTGGATATCATCAATACGGATTTGCCACAGTCGTTCATTGTGCATCCTGATAATGTGTTTGGCGTGAAAAAAGGGGTGGAGGGTTTTACACCCCATCCGATCGAGTATTACTACATTACGACGCAATCCGATATTGCGGAATAACGAGCTGCGTATCCTATGATTCGTTTTATACTGGAACGTGTGGCGCAGCTGCTTATCATTGTATTCGTGGTATCCACGCTGACTTTTGTACTGATGCGGCTGGCCCCTGGAGACCCTGCTACCATTTTGCTCACCGCGCATAATATCCCTGCCTCTGAGGAAGCCTTGACGACGCTACGAAAGGAACTGGGCTTAAACGAACCGCTTCATATTCAATATGTGAACTGGCTGCGGGATGTGTCCACAGGGCATTGGGGCACTTCGTATGTATCCAAGGAGTCGGTGCTAGCCGAACTGTGGAACAGACTGCCCGCTACTGTGGAGCTAGCTGCTGCGGGCTTCGCCGTCATGACGGTGCTTACGCTGGGGCTGGGGCTGGCTGCCTCGCTAAAAATCAGCGGCCCACTGGATCGTCTGGGCAGGCTGTTCGCCCTGCTGGGATCGTCGATCCCCTCTTTTTGGTTTGGTTTTCTGTTGATCTATCTATTCTCCGTTCGCTTGGGCTGGCTCCCATCCATGGGAAGGGAGGACTGGACACATCTAGTGCTCCCAGCGCTGACTCTTGGCGCAGGTTTGGGAGCTGTGCAAGCACGCGTACTGCGCGCTCAAATGCTGGAGCTGGGTGACCGGAATTTTGTGAAAGCAGCGAAGGCTCGAGGCTTTTCACGTTTGCATATCCTGTTTTTTGAGATATTTAGGCATGCGGTTCTGCCTATAATTACACTGCTAGGTACCAATCTATCATTTATGCTGGCAGGTAATGTGATTGTAGAGACCATTTTTTCATGGCCGGGGTTGGGCAAGTATTTTATAGATGCGATTACACAGCGAGATTATCCGGTGATTCAGGGGTATGTTATTTTTGCCGTATTTTTAATTGTAGGAGTTCAGTGTTTGGTGGATGTGGTCCAGACGGCGATAGATCCGAGGCTGCGTTTGCGTTAAGGAGGAAGCTGAAAATGAAAAAGATACGGCTTTCCTTTCAAGGGAGTTTGCTGGCAGGAGGCGTACTGTTTGGTCTGATCGTGCTGCTTGGGTTATTGGCTCCATGGGTCGCTCCTCATGATCCTCTCCAAGTGGACCTTTTGAACCGTCTGGCACCACCCAGCCGGAAATATCCTTTCGGTACGGATCATCTGGGCCGGGATGTGCTATCACGGCTAATTTACGGGATTCGGATGAGCGTGCTAATCGCATGTGCGATTACTGTAGCTACGTTGTGCTTCAGTCTGCCTATAGGGTTGCTTATTGGTTATGTGCGCGGACGCGTGGACCAGCTGGTTATGCGAGGAATCGACGGGGTACTGGCTTTTCCTGATATTATTTTAACGGTGGCGATTGTCGGTATTTTGGGTCCGGGTTTTGTTAACATGACCCTTGCCATTATTGCGGTACGGTGGGCGGGCTATGTCCGATATATCCGTAGTCTGGTTCAAAAAGCTTGTCAGGAGGACTACGTTCGGTATGCCCGTTTATCCGGCAATTCACACGTACGTATACTGAGTCGTTATGTATTGCCACAAGCGTTGCCGCAGTTGTTGGTTTATACGGTATGGGATATCGGACGCGTGGTGCTGATGATCGCTGGGCTGTCCTTTCTTGGACTGGGTGTACAGCCGCCCAGGCCAGAATGGGGCGTGATGCTGCATGATGCCACCTCATATTTTCAGGTGGCTCCGCATGTCATGATTTTCCCAGGCTTGGCGATTATGCTATTCGTACTTGCCTGCCAGCTTTTGGGTGACCGCTTTTCGGAAAAGGAGGCGGCCAAATAGTGGAGGATCAAACAGCCCTTGGGGGCAAGGATACGATAGAACAAGTGGCAGGTCGAAAACCGTTGTTACACGTGGAACATTTGGAAATCTGCCGCACAGGCGTAGGAGCAAGCAGAAGTGGGAGCAAACCACTGCTGCGTGATGTGAGCTTTTCCATATATTCAGGGGAGATTGTGGTCCTGACTGGACCGAGCGGATGCGGCAAGAGCCTGACCGCTCACGCAATCGCAGGCATGCTGGAGCCAGGTATCGGTGTTACGCATGGGCGTATCTACTATAACGGGGAAGACATTCTCCCGTTCCAGGAACGGCGCTGGCAAAGGCTGCGCCGAGAGGATATTGCCCTGCTCATTCAACAATCGCTGAGCGGGTTAAACCCGATCCGGACTGTCCGCGCCCAGCTGATGGATACGCTTAGACTGCACGGGCGGCGTTGGATGCCGCATGACCAGATGGAGCCGGAGCACGCTGGTGCTGCATTATCCCACAATGCACCGCAGCAAGTCCACCCACTGGGCGTGCTGCCACGGATGCGGCAGATGCTGAGCCGTGTCTTAGAAATAGCCAGAGGAGGCGCTACTCCAGTGCGGGAGGCCTATTTGCGCTCTCTGCTCTGCAAGGTAGGGTTTGCAGATCCTGAGCATACTTTGTCGTCATATCCTTTTGAACTAAGTGGAGGCATGTGTCAAAGGGTGCTGCTGGCTGCCATGCTAAGCTCCGGTCCTCGCCTCTTTATTGCCGACGAGCCTACTACGGCGCTGGATGTGATCAACCGCGACAAGGTCTTGGCATTGCTGCAACAGTTGAGAGAAGACTTTGATCTCACCATATTGTTGATCTCACATGATCGCAAGGGTATGAGTCGCATAGCAGATCGAGTGTTGGAGATGAGCCCGGAAGGAAGGATGCACCAGTGATGCTGGAATTGAAGAATGTGACCAAAGCATACCCTGTCCGCAAACGGAGAAAAGGTTGGTTCAGCACGCAAGATAGCGAACAGGCCGTGAAGAAGGTGAGTCTGGAGATACGACAAGGAGAATGTCTTGGACTGGTTGGAGAAAGTGGAAGTGGCAAAAGCACGCTGGCACAATGTATTCTGGGGCTGGAGTCGTTGACCTCAGGAGAGATTTGGCTGGATGAACAGCCCATTCACACCGGAAAGATGAAGGATGTTCAGCTGTACAAGCGAATCCAGTTGGTTGCACAGGATTCGTCCTCCTCGCTACATCCCCGTATGACCATTCGAGATATTTTAATGGAGCCAATCCACAACTATTTCCCTGAGCGAAAAGCGCAGGCGCTGGATATTTGTCTGTCTCTATTGGAATCGGTAGGATTAGAGGCTGACAGTCTGGAAAAATACCCAGCTCAGCTGAGTGGCGGGCAAAAGCAGCGGGTATGTATTGCCCGAGCTTTGGCGGTGGAGCCAAATATTATCTTGTTCGATGAATCGATCGCCAATCTGGATACGACAACGCAGTCTTCTGTACTGGACATGCTCAAGAGAATGCAGGTGGAACGTCAGTTGTCCTACCTATTTATCACTCACGATCTCCCATCTACTCGTCAGTTTTGTGACCGCGTTGCCGTCATGGTTCAGGGGGAGATTGTGGAAATATTTAGGGAATGGGATGAAGACTTGTTACAGCATGAGTACACGCGTACTCTATTTCAAACGTTGGCGAATTAAGCCATAAGTTTAGGATTTTTCAAAATCCTCATTCTACAAATTCAAAAGAAATAAGAGGGTTGCTTGTCGAATAGTGTTGACAAAATTGAGCGTGATACCTATTCTAAATATGATTATGATAATCATTATCACATATATAGAAAAGGGGAAATACATTGATGTCCGTTCGACACCGCAAGACTGCTACCCTTATGTTGGTGGCGCTCCTCTTATTATCCGTTGTTTTGGGCTGCGCAAAGCAGGAGAACACACCTGCATCCACCTCTACTGACGGAGCTGCCAATGAAAAGTCGATCACGCTATCGTGGCCGCGTGACATTGGCACGATGAATCCTCATGTATACAATCCTTCCCAACTTTTTGCACAATCCATGGTTTATGAGCCGTTAGTCAGCTACAAGCAAGGAGGCAAGCTGGAACCTGCTTTGGCTGAATCCTGGACTATTTCCAAGGACGGTAAGACATATACGTTTAAGCTGCGCAAAGATGTGAAATTTTCGGATGGTACGCTATTTAATGCGGCCATTGTCAAAAAGAACTTTGACGCTATCATGAAAAATGAGAAGACGCACAGCTGGCTTGGTATAGTAGGCGTTCTCGACAAAACTGAAGCCGTAGATGACAGCACCTTCCGAATGACGCTCAAAGAGCCATACTACCCAGTGCTTCAGGATTTGTCTGTCGTTCGCCCGTTCCGTTTTCTGGGTGAAGCTGGGTTCCCGGATGATGGAGATACGTCCAAAGGAATCAAGAAACCTGTAGGTACAGGACCTTGGATGCTGGATGAATACAAGCAAGATGAGTATGCAACCTTTAAGCGTAATCCGAACTATTGGGGTACTGCACCGAAGGTGGATAAAATTACGGTAAAAATCATTCCCGATGGCGAAACCCGTGTGATGGCCTTTGAAAAAGGCGACCTGGATCTGATTTATGGAGAGGGTGTCATTAGTCTGGATGCCTTCAAACAGCTTCGCGACACGAATCAGTATGTTACCACGCTGTCCGAGCCTGTCGGAACAAGAAGTCTGTTGCTCAACTCGTCCAATCCCAAGCTGGCAGACCTTCGGGTACGTCTGGCCCTCCAGCATGGCTTCAACAAGCAGGCAATGGTGGAAGGTGTGACTTCAGGGCTGGAGGAAAAAGCGGATACGGTTTTATCCAAAAACTATCCGTATACGAATGTAAACCTACAGCCTGTTGGCTATGATGTGGAAAAATCCAAAGCGTTGCTGGATGAGGCTGGCTGGAAGCTGCCCGCAGGCGGTACAGTACGGGAAAAAGACGGACAACAGCTGGATTTTGAGCTGATTTTTGATAAAACCGATCCAATCCAAAAGGCGATGGCTGAAACCATTCAGGCTGAATGGGGAGAACTGGGTGTCAAAGTGAACCTGACCGGACTGGAGCTGACGGTTCAAATTAAGCGCCTTAGATCCAACCAGTTTGATCTGTACTTCTGGTATAACTATGGTGCGCCTTATGATCCGCATTCCTTTATTAACGTCATTGCCAAGAAGAGCTTCGGAATTTCCGAGACGCTGAGCGCCCTTCCGATGAAGAAAGATCTGGATCAGCAAGTACACGAGGCGCTCTCATCGACAGATGAAACCAAGCGCCAAGAGCTGTATGCTTCGATTCTGAAGACGCTTCAGGAGCAATCTGCCATTGTGCCTATTTCGTATATTAAGAAAACGGCAGTGTATCAGAAAAAGATTACGAACTTTGTATTCCCGGCCAACCGGGATGAAAATCCGTTTGGTGGGCTTGAAATCGGGAAGTAGTTAAAAACGAAGGGTAACGTTCGTTTACAGGATAGGAGGACAACTCATGATCAGCTATATCGGGAAGCGAATGGTAGCGGTCATTCCTATTGTTCTCTTTGCCACCCTCGTTACCTTTGCACTGATTCATATTTCACCAGTTGATCCGGCCGAGGCCTATTTGACGGCTGCTCATATTTATCCTACTCCAGAGATTCTGGAGCAGAAAAGACATGAGTTCGGGCTGGATGAGCCTTTGCTGACGCAGTATATGCATACACTTCAAAGAATCAGTCAATTGGACTTTGGTACTTCGTATCTGACCAACAAGCCGGTATGGGATGAGGTCAAAGTTCGGCTGCCCGCCACTTTTGAATTGGCTGTGAGCAGTATGGTGCTATCTATTCTAGTGAGTATCCCGTTGGGCGTGCTAGCGGCGATGCGTAAAAATGGCTGGATCGACATGCTTAGTCGAGGAATTTCATATTTTGGGGCGTCTATTCCCCAGTTCTGGCTGGGATATTTATTAATCTTCTTTTTCTCTGTCCGATTGGATTGGCTCCCTGTAGAGGGGCGAGGAACGTGGCAGCATCTGGTGCTGCCCACGTTAACCCTGTCGCTGGTTCTGATTGCTTTATATACGCGCCTGCTGCGTTCCAGTGTGTTGGAGCAGCTGCAGGAAACGTATGTGCAGTATGCCAGAACTAGAGGACTCCGTGAGCGGGTGATCATGCTCAAGCATGTACTGAAAATTGCCATTGCTCCACTGATTACAAGTATGGGTATGAACCTGGGCAAACTTTTGACCGGAACGATTATTGTGGAGCAGGTGTTTTCATGGCCCGGGTTTGGCCGTTATTTTGTGGAGGCGATTTTTAACCGGGATATTCCCGTCATACAATGCTATGTGTTTTTGGCGGCATGCCTGTTCATCGTATGCAATTTGCTCGTTGATCTGGTGCATTTGTATATGGACCCCCGAATTTCATCGAAGGGACGAGCAGAGCAGTGATGATAAGATTGCGTACAATGTTCAAAGGTCAAAAGGTAATCGTGGTCTGCTCTGTCGTACTGGCTGCTCTTTTTATTATTATGGCGCTAGCTCCTTGGCTGGCTCCCCATGATCCGGTTAAAGTCAGTTTACTGCACAAGCTGGAGGGACCTTCCAAAGAGTACTGGTTGGGAACCGATCATTTGGGTCGGTGCAATTTATCCCGGTTGCTGTATGGCGCACGGATTTCGCTAGGCTTTGCAACCTTAATTTTCCTGTCCTCGCTTAGCATCGGCGTTGTGGTCGGGTCGCTTGCGGGTTATGTGGGCGGCTGGGTCGATAGTGTGCTGATGCGGTTTTGCGAAGGTATTATGGCGTTTCCGAATTTGGTGCTTGTGCTGGGCATTGTCGGTATTTTTGGACCGGGCCTCATGCAGGTGCTGCTTGCATTAATGATGGTGCAGTGGGTGTATTATGCCAGAATGTGCCGCAATATGGTCGTCAGTCTGAAAGAACGGAATTTTATAGCTGCCGCAAGGATCAGCGGGTCCTCCTCAGGAGCCATTATCCGGCGGCATATTATTCCGAATGTGCTGCGGCCGATTGTGGTCATTGGTACGCTGGAAATGGGCTGGGCGATCATGGATATTTCCGCGTTGTCGTTCCTCGGTTTGGGCATCCAACCGCCGACTCCCGAATGGGGAGCGATGATTCATGAGGGAACGGGATACATCCGCAGCCATCCGGAATTAATGATCTATCCGGGGGTCATGATTCTGGTGGTGGTGATGGCCTTCAATATATTGGGGGAGGCGCTGTCCGACCGATACGGAATTGCCAAACGTCAGTAAAACAGGAGTGAGTTACAACGATGGACGACAGGACGAAGGTGCTGGAGGTCAGCGGCTTACAGGTGAAGCTCAAAACCGATGCCGGGGCGGTATCTCTGCTGGAGCCAACTCATTTTGAGCTGAAAAGGGGACAAGTTCTGGGTCTTGTTGGCGAGAGTGGAAGCGGCAAAACGGTGACTTGTAAAGCGTTGCTCCAATTGCTGGATCTCCAGACGATGGACGTGGAAGGAAGTGTCCGTCTGAACGGGCGTGAGCTTAACGGAATGGCGGCTGAGGAGATGCGCCGTATTCGGGGCAAGGAAATCGCGTTTATTATGCAAAATCCGATGAGCGCCTTTACGCCAGTGTATACGATCGGAGCTCAGTTTATGGAAACGGTCCGCACGCACACCGGATTAACCAAACGACAGGCCCGTGATCTTGCCATAACGGCTCTGGAAAATATGAATTTGCCCGATCCAGCCAAGCTGATGAAGCGTTATTCATTTCAGTTGAGTGGCGGGATGCTGCAACGAGTCATGATCGCCATTTCCATGTGCCTGCGGCCAGCAGTGGTTATTGCCGATGAACCAACGACGGCGCTTGATGTGGTCAATCAGCTACAGGTGCTAAGAGAGCTGGATCGCTTGCGTACGGAATACAATACGTCCATTTTGCTGATCTCGCATGATCTGGGCGTCATTTCCCAATTGGCGGATGAAGTGGCTGTCATGCAGCAGGGACGTATTGTTGAGCAGGCTGAAGTCCATCAGTTGTTCAATCACCCGCAGGATGAATATACGAAAATGCTGCTGCATGTCAGACCCAAGTTGTTCCTCCGAGGCATAAATCAGGTAGGTGGTTAGTCGCCTGTTCGACAACTACACTTTCAAAAGGGGAGCGAATGCGCATGCTACAAGTGAAGGAAGTAACCCATAGCTATGGAAGGCGCAAATGGCTAGGCCGCTCTGAACCACGTCCCCCTGTGTTGGCTAACGTTTCGCTTACTATAGAGAGTGGATTTTGCCTAGGCTTACTTGGAACCAGTGGAGCCGGTAAAAGCACGCTGGGCAAGATTATTCTAGGGCTGGAGAAGCCGCAGGAGGGTCAGGTTCTGTTCCAGGGACAGGACATTTATAATGCGAGTCCCCAGGTCCTCAGGGGACTGCGACGGGATATGCAAGTCGTATTTCAGGACTGCTACTCTGCTGTAAACCCCCGAATGACCGCCGGGCAGATTATTGGGGAGCCATTGGACAATTACGAACGGTTATCGGTGAAGGAACAAAAAAGAACGGTCGAAAGCCTGCTGGAACGGGTTGGCCTCAAGCCGGAGGATCGGATTAAATATCCGCATCAGTTCAGTGGCGGACAATTGCAGCGGATCAATATTGCACGGGCGATTGCGCTCAAACCAAAGCTGATCGTGCTGGATGAGTCCGTCAGCAGCCTCGATATGGTTCACCAGATGCACATTTTATCCCTGCTGGGAGAACTGAAATCTTCGTTTGGATTGTCATATCTGTTCATCACGCATGATATTCGGGCAGCTTATGCTGTCTGCGATGGCATTGCTGTGATGGAGCAGGGGAGACTGATCGAGCGCTGTGATGAGAAGGATCAGATTTTTGAATCTGCTCATCCGGCTGTACGACGGTTGATCTCGTCCATTTTGCCGGAACATCCAGCAGAGCGTTTTCCGCTTCATGGATGACATTGGACCCGCAAGGGTCCTTTTTTTGTGCAACATATAGCTAAATAATCAATATGAAATTTACTTGTTGTATTATTTGAATAACCCGTTATAATATAAAATCATAGTAAATTACTTGGATATTAAAAAGGGGATGTCATAATATGAAGAAATCTGCTTTGGTAGCAGCGATTGGCCTATCTCTTGTGTTATTAACGGGTGCCTTGAGTGGATGTTCCTCGAAGGATGCGGCATCGGGGGATAAGGTCATCTATGTCGGCACACAAAATGACTACCCACCGTTTGCCTTTACGAATGATAAAAATGAGCTGACCGGATACGATGTGGAAGTAGTCAAGGAGATCGACAAGAAGCTGGACGGGTATAAGATTGAATTTGTACCTTCGGGTTGGGATGCGATATTCCTTGCCCTGGATTCGAATAAAGTTCAGATGATTGCAGATGAAGTTGCCAAAAATCCTGAACGTGAGAAGAAGTATTTGTTCTCGGATGAGTCCTATTTCTCGGCTCAGTCGGTTATTATTGTGAAAAAGGGTAGAACGGATATTCATTCCCTCAAGGATTTGGAAGGCAAGAAGGTAGCAGCCTCGGTAGGCGACTCCTACACACAGTTGCTGGAACAGTATAATGCGAAGAACGGGAATAAAATTATTTTAAAATACAATGATACAGGCACTTCGTCCGATAACCTTCAAGACGTGCAAAATGGCCGAGTGGACGCTTATGTGAATGATCCGGTTATGGCGGCGGCAACGATCAAGAAGGAAGGTTTGCAGGTGGAAGCTGTGGGCGAGCCGGTGCAAAGCGATAACATTAATCTGGTGTTCAAAAAGGATAAGCAGGGCGAAGAGCTGAAAGCTAAAATCGACCCGATCATTAAAGAGTTGAAAACGGACGGAACACTGAAAAAATTGTCTGAACAGTGGACAGGTGGAGAATTTATTCCTCAGTAATAACAATGTAAAGGGTAAAGTGGGGTTCCTATGGAAAAGCTGTTTGATCTTGATTATATGTTGAAAAGCCTTCCCCAGATCGTCGAGTATCTCCCCGTGACCTTATGGATTGCGTTTGTGTCCATGCTGCTGGGTGGGATCATCGGGTTGGCTACGGCCTTAATCCGGATATACAAGGTGCCTGTCTTGGCACCGTTATCTACGTTGTATGTCTCGTACATTCGGGGAACACCGCTCATTGTGCAGCTGTTTCTCGTATATTACGGAATACCCAAGTTTCTGTATTATTTCCAGAGCGAATATGGGTTCTTACAGCAGTTCAATGTCTATGTCATTCCGCCCGAGCTGTTTGCGTTGCTCTCATTTTCATTGAATCTCGGGGGATACCTGTCGGAGACATTTAGGGCGGCGATTCATTCGGTCGATCGGGGACAATTTGAGGCTGCTAATTCCATCGGCATGAGCCAAACACAAATTATGCTCAAAATTGTACTGCCGCAGGCGTTGACGGTGGCTTTGCCCAATTTGGGAAACACGCTGATCAGTACAGTGAAGGATACGTCTTTTATTTTTATGATTGGTGTCGTCGATATGATGGGACAGGCTAAAATTATGGGCGCGCGGGCGCTGGCTTTTTTTGAGGTGTATGTTGCGGTGTCTCTGATTTACTGGTTGGTGTGCATTATTATTGAGCGCGGACTTGTCGTGCTGGAGAAGCGTATTCGAATTTACGAAAGAAGTGAGTAAGGGTATGATTCAACTTCATCAAATTCATAAGCATTTTGGACAGCATCACGTGTTGAAGGGCATAGACCTGACGGTGGGCAAGGGAGAAGTCGTGGTGATCCTGGGCCCAAGCGGATCGGGGAAGTCCACGCTGCTGCGCAGCATTAATTTTTTGGAACAGCCGACCAGTGGTGTCATTGAAATTGACGGTGTAAAGGTAGACGCGGCCAAGGCGGGAAAAAAGGATATTCTCGGACTACGGATGGCAACGGCCATGGTATTTCAGCAATATCAGTTGTTTAAAAATTTGAATGCACTCCACAATGTGATGATTGGTCTGACCAGTGTGAAAAAGCTGGATCGTAAGCAGGCGAGGGAGATCAGTGAAGGCATTCTGGAAAAGGTCGGGTTAAAGGATCGTATGACTTATTATCCTGCCCAGCTTTCGGGTGGACAGCAGCAGCGAGTTGCGATTGCCCGTGCTTTGGCACTAAATCCGCAGGTGTTGTTGTTCGATGAACCGACATCTTCACTTGATCCTGAACTGGTAGATGAAGTGCTGTCCGTGATTCAAAAGGTGGCGAGTGAAGGCAATACGATGATTATTGTCACGCATGAGCTTGGTTTTGCGAGAGATGTAGCGGATCGGGTTGTGCTGATGGAGCATGGCGTGATCGTGGAGCAGGGACCCGTGGAGCAGTTTTTCACCAATCCGAAGGAAGAACGGACACGGCAGTTTCTGGGCAAAGCGTTGGTACAGAGAGTGCCACAGGAGCAGCCTGTATCCCCATAAGAAGTACGTGGATGGCTTATAGGTATGTGCAGCGCTGTAGACTTATTGCACCTATGTAAAAAGCACGTTAGACAAGTCGCAGGAGGAAGGAAAGCCCGCGCTTGTTTGTCGTGCTTTTTTGGCCCCTCATATCTCCGATTCTTTTCCATTGCAAAGTAGCTTATCACACTTATTCATGATAAATTCTAAGAACAATACAGTGAAGATGTAATCGGGAAGGAACATTGGATATGAAAAAGGTTTTGTTCATTAATACCGGAGGGACCATTTCTTCCTCCTATCAGGAAAACGGCCTGACACCGACCCAATCGGCTGAAAATATTTTGGCGGAAATTCCGGAACTGAAGGAGATTTGCGAGATTGATGCCCATAATCTGATGAGCATTGATAGCACAAATACACAACCTGAGGATTGGGCTTCCATCGCCCGGATGGTACATCGTTCGCTCGATCAATACGACGGTATTGTCATTGCACACGGCACGGACACGATGGCTTATACAGCATCAGCCTTGAGCTTCATGTTGGGAACTGTAGACAAACCCGTCGTCGTGACAGGTTCGCAGGTTTCTATTTTGGCGGAGCACAGCGATTCCAAAAAGAATGTAATCGACTCATTCCTGACCGCATGTGGCGAGGTGGCCGGGGTTTTTGTCGTGTTTAACGGCAAAATTATCAACGGTAGCCGCAGTTCAAAAATCAGAACACGCAGCTATAATGCTTTTGAGAGTATTAACTATCCGTATATCGGACTCGTGGAGAACGGTAAGGTGATCTATACGGAGGGCGTATTTGCAAATCGCGGTACCGCTCGTCACCCATACAACGACGGGTATGCTTCGGAGGTATTTCTGCTCAGGCTGATTCCGGGTACGAATCCGGCGATTTTCGATGCCATTCAGGGCTTGGGCTATAAAGGTATCGTCATTGAGGGCTTTGGTATGGGCGGCGTCCCGTTTAAAGAAAGGAGCCTAATCAGCAAAATCGAGGAATTGATGAAGGACGGTATGAGTATTGTCGTGACTACTCAATGTCCTTATGAGGGCGGGGATTTGACGATTTACGAGGTGGGGCAAAAGGTACTGGAGAAGGGTGTTATTCCGGGGTATGACATGACAACGGAAGCGCTGGTGACGAAAATGATGTGGGCGTTGGGGCAGACGACCGATCCGGCAGGGGTAGCCAAGATTATGGCAACGAACTACGCGGACGAAGTTTCCTTGCCTGCGGATACAGCTTCCTTATAGGAAGCTGATTTCCGTAGATGAGGATTTTGCAAAAATACCGGGTTAACGCTGGGCTTGCCCCAGTCTGCTTTTAATCTCAATAGCTACTTTCAGCGCTTGTACAGCCGATTCCAGTGGAATCAGGCTTTCCGGATGTCCACCAAAGCATTCAAGTGCATGATCCAAGCTTTTTTCATATGGATTGGCAGATTCGAGGTTGATTTCTTGCTGTCCTGATACGGTATACTCATATAATGCGGTAGGTATAAGATCGTTTTCGTCGCTTTCATGAAATACCAGCTTGGCCTTTTCAAAATAAGCCTCATAGGCCACTGTGAATGGGTAGCTTCCCGGCAAGTGGGATGAGGCGATGACTTCTGTGAAAGTATCCCGATGCTGAAAGTAAGCCCGAATCTGTGCTTGTTCAGGATGAGTAACTTCTGTACCCCAGACTGTACAAGGATCACAGGGGCCTAATAGCCAGGTCAATAAATCCAGTTCATGAATCATGAACTGAGTAGGAATGGAGCTTAGTCCAAGATCCCCCCACAGAGGAGGCGTTTCTCTTTTCAAAGATAAGGAGATGAGCTTCCCGTATTTCTGTTGGCGGTATGCCTCATACAGATAGGTATAGGCGGGATCAAACTTAATGAACTGGTTGACCAGAATCTTTTTGCCATATTGCTTCTCAGCCTGTTGCATAAGGAGAGCGTCTTCGAGATTAAAGCAAACCGGCGTTTCACAAAATACATGCTTACCGTGCTTCAGCGAATCCACCGCATATGACCTATGTAGGTGGGAAGGTAGGCATAGATCGACGATATCCACATCTGGATCCAGCAGAATATCCTCTATATTTTGTGTGACTTCTACGTTTAGCTCCTCTTTCAGCTTTTGCAGCTTGGTTTCGTTCCTTCCAAATACCATGATTCTGTTTACCTTGGGATGGTTGTTTAACAGTGAGGCATGATACGCGCCGAATCCCGTCCCCAATATTCCAATATTCATCATCCATCACACCCCTTTACTTCTATGATACACACCTATTACTGCCAACAGGGTGTCAACAATCTTTGCATTATCTTTTCAATTCGGGTTAACCATCTATTGTGGAGGAATGATTGTGAGACTGCATCGTTTAATCGCGATTTTATTATGTATCGAATCTAGAGGGAGAATGAAGGCCAAGGAATTGGCGTTGGCACTGGAAACCTCTGTACGCTCCATCTACAGGGATATCGACCTCCTGGCTGAAGCCGGCGTTCCGATTGTTACCGCTTCCGGCCCGAAGGGCGGAATTTATTTAATGGAGGGTTATACGGCGAACCTGAAACAGTTGAATGGCGGGGATGTCATTCAGTTGTATTTAACAGGGATGGGCATTTATACAGGCGGGCCCACGGAATCGGGTTTGAAGTTAAAGAATGCTCTGCTCAAACTGGAACAGACGATGCCAGACTCGTATCAGTCCGATATTAAGAAAGCCAAAGCGCGGTTTTATTTTGATGATACGCCGTGGTGGACGGAACGTATAGCCATTCCTTGTCTTGAGTCCGTAAGAGCTGCGGTGTGGGGGTCCCATAAAATAAACATTCAATATGAAAAAGCTGACGGAATCTGTTCTTCCCGTCATGTGCATCCCTACGGACTTGTGGTGAAAAAAGGAGATTGGTACCTCATTGCCTTCTGTGAAGTTGGGCGGGAGGTTCGGACCTTTAAGTGTGAGCGAATCAAGGAGGTTCAGCCGTCTGCGGAAGTCTTTGAGGTTCCGGAGGATTTTTCGCTGGAGCATCATTGGATGAGACAAGAAACCGCGTTTAAGCAGCTTTGTGCAGAGAAAGAATACTATCCCGTTCTGATCCGAACGAATAAGAAGCAAGCGGAAATCATAGCGAAAAGGATGGAAATCATCCAGTCTGTACAGGAAGGCGCTCATTTCATTCTAACGGTCAACATGTATAGTTATGAAGCGGCCTGCCGCGATGCTATGGATTGGATTGGCAGGGTTGAAGTTGTGGAGCCTGTAATACTCCGACAGTTTGTGAAGGAAGAAATTAACCGACTCCAGAGGATATATGGATAAATCATTAAAAAAACACCTGCCTAGGGCAGATGCTTTTGCTTGTTAAGTCCAGGCCCAGAGAAATCCGTCACGATCCCAGGCGATTCTGCCACCATGAAGCTTGCGAAATGCTTTTTTGATTTCTTTTTCCAGAGATACATGACCATGCTCGCTTATAAACACATACTGCTCTCCATACTCAGAGCGTACATATGCAATTGCATCTTCTTGTTTCAGGGTGCCCACTTCACGGATCTGCGCGACCATCCATTGTGCAATTTCTTGTTCTGCTGTAGGGGTGTTGTCCATTTGTCGTATCCTTTCCTGCGTACCGATTGGGTGTAGCTGCTCGGCTCACCTCCCCGTAGTATACGGCAATTCGGAGAATTATTGAATTTTTTGATATAAATTTACTGGAGCGGTTGGCTAAGCGAGCTTTCTTTTGTATAATTAAGGGAATATTCACGGGAATTTTCTTTTTTTGTATTGTAATCATGCAAGTAATCCCTGGGGGTGCCTGGTTTGAAGGAAACAACCACAATTCGCGCAGAGCTGGAACAGTACATCAGACGAGAAGGAATTACGATTAGTAAGTTTGGGGAGAACACAGGTATTAATGCAGGAACGATCAGTGCCATTATTAACGGTAATCGTCCGATTGCGATGCTGCTGTTGGATAGGATTGGTGCAGGCATGGGGCTTGAAGAAGGGAGCCTCTATGAGTTATACATTGATGAATTTATACGGAATACGGCACCGAATTGGCGACGGGTTCGTCCCTTTTTGCATCGCTGTGCAGAGCTGAACAAACTGGATTGTATTAAGCAAGTCGTGGAGTTTATGATGGACTATCTCATATACGCCCCAGCTTTGTTTGAGACAGCAGAAGAATTATTCAGCGAAGGTAAGCTCGAGGCTGCTGCAATTATTTATAAAAATGTTTCGGAAAGTGAGAAGTACCAACATTCAGAGCGTCTGGCGCTCTGCCAATACCGTTTATTTACGATTGCCGTTGGTGATGACCAGGACGAAAATTTATGGGCAGCCACACATTTCGAAAGCTTTGTGGACCGACTGGGTGAAGCAGACCAACTGGATGCCTTAAGAGACTTGGCTAATACCTATGCCTCCTTGCGGCGTTGGGATAAAGTAGAATGGTATGCTGAAAAAATGGCTCAAAAAGCCAAGGTACAATACGAGCAAAAATACGGAAATACCAGAAGACCGGAGCGTGGCAAGGAACCTAAGGGTCCTTTGTTTATGTATATTGTATATTCTTACGTGCTGCGTGCCGGGGTGTGGGATGAGCGCGGGGATTATCAGAAGGCACTGGAATTTGTATCCCTATACTCTGATTTGAGCTGGGTGCAAGAGGATACGGAAGAAGCTCGGCGTTTGAAGGCCCTTTGTAGCAACTGGGCTGAGGCCAACGGGTATTTATACCAGTTGATGTCCGGCAGTCTGGATGTGATTCCACAGTATGTAGATTATTTGGAAAAAAACGAAGGCGAAATTCTCGTGGGGTTACATAAAATTATGGTAGCGGCCAACCGTTATGATTTTAATGTAGACCATGTACTGCAACGTTTTGAAAAACAAATTGAGGCATTTGCAGATCAGCATGTTAAGGTAGGCACTTATACGGAGCAAATGTCAGCAGATCTCTATGCACGATTTTTGGCAGAGATGGCTTGTTATGATCTCAACAAACACCGTTATACCAAAGGTATGAAATTCTTGCTTGAGAGCCTTTCTTATTCCGTCGTGCTGAATGGTAATCCTGTCACCATCAAATGTGTAGGATTATTTGAAAAGTATCGGCATACTGCCACTTCTCAGGACAAAGAGGAATATAAAAACTTACTTGGAGAGGTAGAGTACATCCATGATAAAAAAGATCGTTTTTTCTCTGCTCGCATTTAATGTTTTTATCCTGTTGAATTTTCCACCCGTTACCCCTCCTATGGAAGATCCTAGCGATGTCCACAGTCATGGGTTGGGGGGATGGGCGCTTTCATCCCTTGAACCATCTACTTGAAAAGGTCTGGATTGTCGTAACCCAAAAGGTATCCTCTTGTGAAAAGAGGATACCTTTTTTTGGTCATCCGATGCGCTTGAATGGACCGCTTGGCTCAAGGCTTGGATGATGGAGGTACAGCAGGTGGAAACCAGACATGACGCAGATCCACCCAGCCCTGACTGTTAAAAGATACGCCGCGCACAGAAGGGAGATAGGCCGTCTGAACGGGTTTTTCATATAAAATATGCAGCTGGTGCTCATCCATGAGCCGAGTTTCGATATGTTCAAATTGCTGCGCCCTAACAGTGTGATCGGCCTCCCGTGCAATTTCACGCAGCAGTCTTTCGATATCCACACGGCTATGAGGCTCAACATGTCCGGATACATTCAGATACAAGTCAAACAGGCGTAATTGCTCATCACGGTCACGAAAGAGAGAAAAGATGATTAAGTCTGACTCCATACGGATAGATGAGCTTTTGAATTCATTCATAGATGCGGCCACGATGTTACAGGTATACCCACAGGATTCGAGCTGAGCCGCAACCCGGTCTGCGTCCGCTTTATACTCGGGAATGGTAGCAATTTGCAGTGCCGCCAGTGGTTCAAAAGAATCGTTAGATGAATTTACTGCTGGAGGAAGGGAGCGATGATCCAGACATGCTACAATGCGGGCACGTATTTCTGGGTTACGCAGCGGTCCATCCTTGTGTGTATTACATGTGATAAATTTGCGTACCGAAGCCGCTGAGTGAATCTGGCTCCATGCGGTATCCGTATCTCCCGCCGATACGGGATTATGGATAATGTGAAAAGAAGAAGCGGTGTCTTCCGTATCCGGCGATTCCAGCTTAGTCGCCCACGGGAGTTGGACAATTTCCACTCGGTCCAGATGAGCTCGGCCTTGAAAATAAGGTGCGAAAGCCTCCAGTGTACACAGGCTCTCGTTCATTTCCGTGACTTTGAATGCCCCTGTACCGACAGGGTGGATGCCAAAGGCGGCTTCACCCACCTGATTAAGCTCACGCGGCACAATCGCAGCCCGGCTGGTACACAGGAAGGATAGAAATAGCTCGTTTGGCTCCTTTAGTACGAAACGTACCATCGTCGGACTTAACGCCTGGACGTGCTGAATTTGCCGGACGATAAAATGGTAAAGTCTCCTTCCCGGGGCCCGACTCAGTCGCTCAAAGGTATAGACGACGTCTTCAGCGGTGAGTATTTTTCCGTTATGAAACAGCACTTCTTTACGCAGGAAAAAAGTCCACTGTGTACGAGTGGTGTCCACCTCCCAAGCGTGCGCCAATCCCGGCAAAATCTCGCCGCTTTCGTTCGCCCGACGGGCCAGGCCATCAAAGACGTGGCTGGATACGAAGGACTCGGCAAGCCAGTTCAAGTACAACGGGTCCAGCGTATAAAGTTGCTGGCGAATAGGCAGACGCAGCGTGTCGATCTGCTGCTGATCACTGCGCACCTCCGCGTGGTGCCCAAAATAATTTAGCAGCCAGCCTTGCAAATGCTCTTGCATGGTGGAGGAGCGCGAATGAACTCGGATCTCATCCAGCGCGCGTTTGATATCATGGCGGTCTATGGCTTGCATCATGGATTGCACGGCAATGTCTTCCGGCTGAATAAGGAAGCGCAGACTGGAGCGGCGGCCTCTGCCTCGGCGGGGAGTCCATTGTATCCAGTCATGCTGCTCCATTTTCTGAATGATCATCAAGGCGTTGCGGTGAGTACAGTCAAAAATAGCTGCTAGCTCATCCAGCGTCGTCTCTATAGTATGGTTTTCGTCCTTGTCGTCAGCTGCGTGTGAGTGAAGTCGTAAAAATTGGGCATGGAGTTTCATTCAAGGTTGCTCCGTTTCCCCTATATTTGATTAAAAGCGTAGCCACTTTTATAAAATAGGAAATTTTGTTTGAATTAATTTCTCTTTATCTTCTTATTTTATCATCTACAATAAGGGTTATAAAGCATATTTGCGGAGGTATTTATCATGCATGACAAGATGAATGGAACGTCTTTGCCGAAAACGTCGTTTCTGTCTGCCTTTGCTGGCGCAATTGTGTTGGCGCTGGTTCATCAATATCTGTTCTTCGGACATGGGCTGGGCGTGTCTATGCCCATTTTTGTTATTGGGTTTTACGCCTATATGTATGCCTTTAATCGAGATCGTTTCCAGCTCAAATCATGGATAGGGCGTTTGCTGTTTGTGATCATTTTCATGCTGGCATTGACATACGTGCTGTTCAATAATCCGATCCTATATGTGTTAAATGCGCTGGCGATACCTGCTCTGATTAGCGTACATATGGTGCTGCTGTTCGGGGAGAAAAGGCATGGCTGGTCAGAACCCGGTATTATCGGTCAGGCGCTAAGCCATTGGTTTTATCAAAATTTTCGCCATATCGTGACTCCGTTTCGAATGTTTAAGACGGCAGCCTTTCGGAATGTAAAGGATGAGCGTAAGCGTGTATTGGGTAAAGTGATAATCGGTCTACTTATTGCCTTGCCGTTGCTACTCATTATTATATCTCTGCTGGCTTCGGCAGACGGGATGTTCGAAAAGTTGTTATCTGGCATACCCGAATGGATTGGCACATTGACCTTTGGGAGTGGTTTGCCGCGGCTGATCTGGATCTGCTTTTTCACCTTCTGTTTCTTCTGTTACTTGTGGGGATTTGTACAGCCTGCTCCGCGTAATACGCAGAGAGAAACTCAGTCATCAACAGTACCTTACCACGAGCCGGTTGCGATCAAGTTTGATCCTGTAATTACCGCTACGGTGCTGATTGTCATGAATTTGGTGTATGTTGTGTTCGTCGTGTTGCAGTTCGGATATTTGTTTGGTGCATGGGAAGGTGCTCTGCCCGAAGGAACCTCGTATGCCGAATATGCGAGAAGAGGATTCGGGGAGCTGGTTATGGTAACAGGTATCAACTTTGTGCTGATGATCAGTGTATTGAAGTGGACTGAATTTGGCTCAGGTATAGTGCAAAAAATGAACAGCGGCCTGCTGTACATACTCGTGGGTTGTTCGGGTGTGATGCTGTATTCGGGATATACCCGGCTGGTTATGTACGAAGAAGCATACGGCTATACGTACACCCGCTATTTGGTACACGCGTTTATGATTTTTCTGGGCTTGCTACTGCTTATTGCAGCAATGCGCATTCATTTCCGTCAACTGCCGTTGGCGAAATATTATATTGTACTCGCTCTGGTCGCCTATGTCGTCGTGAACTATGTGGGCATTGATATACGGATTGCTGAAAATAATCTCGAACGGTATCGCACGACATCGGTGATAGATAAGGAATATTTGAGTGAGCTATCGGCGGACGCGATTCCGCTGCTGATTGACTTTAGCCGTAAGGAACATGGAGCGCTGGATGAGTTTTTACAAGCCCGTTTGACGAGCATGACGAGAGAAGAATCGGCTTGGTCTGAATTCAATTGGGCAAAGTATCGAGCGCAACGAGAATTGCACAACTATATTTTGGAATGAGAGGTGTTTGGGAATGATCGGAACAGATACAGTGGAGGGTATGGTATTGGAGCTACAGGATGAGATGTCACAGTATCAGCATCAATTTGGTGTAAGACGAAACCATTTTCTTGCGGAGGCGATGTCCTACGGAATGAGTGAGGAGGAAGCTCGGTCTTATGCTATCCAGAGTATCGGTCCGGTCGTTCCCGTCGCCTATATGCCTACGTTGGCCCCGGGTAAAACCCGACCGCTCAGTCCGATGCTGGCAGCGCGGTACCGATATGCGGGGGATTGGAAGGACATCGACGAGCACCTGCTCCTGCCGGATGAGGTGCTGCGGATCGCAGGTACAGAGCAGTTTCGCAGCTGGATCAGCGATATGCGGAATTACTGGGTGGAATCGGCTCCATACCGATTCGGGGATGATCGTCTTTCGCTGCTGTCGGTTGCAAGCGAGGAAGAGGGTCACTTTTCCATGCTCGTCTGGAAGGAACCCGGTGAAGAGCCTGAAGTATGGACGTATGCTTTGCAGCATGAATACCGATTCAGTCATCTGCTCCATTGGTTCAAGTGGCTGAACGGGCGAAGTGAAGAATGAGAGGTACAGATGATAAAAAAGAATCGTAATTGGATCGTGCTATTTATCGGCATCGCTCTGATGGTGGGGGCAGCAGACTATTTAACACAAGCTAAGCCTACGACTACTCCTGAGCTTATCGTTCCAACCGTAATCAGTGAAGAAAGCCTTCAGTTAAGTGATGATTAGGCTTTTTCTTCTGCCCGCTCGTATCGTTGGATATTCGGGAGGGAGTCTCGCTTATTAAGGCAAAAAGCATGAACGTACCTATGATTCTCCTTTAGCGCGTAACTGTGCGCTTTGCTGGGAAGTTTCCCCCGGCAAGGCGCTGTATATTTTCTCCATGTTGAACACGGTTTTTTCCGGTTCTTTCCATGTGATGATAAATATTTCCTTATTTCAAGCATTTATGCCTATTTTTGAGCTACTGATATTTTTGAAATAAGGAGGTTGTTTTTTGGATCGCGTAGGAATGGTCAGGGACTTGGATAGCTTAGGTCGGATTGTCATCCCCGTGGATATAAGAAAGCGTCTGGGGATTGGCAAGCATACAGCGATGGAGTTTTGGATGACGGAGAGTGGTTTGATCATGCGACAATGCACGGGGAAAGTTTGTACCTTATGTGGCGAACCTCAACATCTTACATATTTTAAAAATGCTTGGATCTGTATCTCTTGTATGAATGAATTGAAAAATAAACGATAAAGCTGGCAATCGGATTATTTGGCATGTATGTTACAATAAAAGGGCGAGTGACCCACCACAAGTTTCTCGCCCGGTCGATTGCCTTCAAGCAATCGGCTTTTTTAATTTTGCATAGTATATCCGATTGTATTGATTAATCAGTTCGTCCAAGACCATAGATTGACGGAGTACATAGATATGCTCTAGTCCATATTTCGCTTGCAAATCATAGAGCCGCTGTCGATTTTTCTCCAATCGTTGTTGCAAAGTTTCTTCACTTCCCATCATACACCCCTCCTTAGGTGATACTTATTTTAGGATGCCATGTGTATTTATGGGAAAAGTGAAAGTACATGAGGAATATCTTTTCTAAAAATTAAAAACCAGCTTTAGGAGCTGTAAGACGATCTAATTGTACGGTTGCCCGTGACGATCCCGCTTACCGTGCCTGGATTTATGTCTGCTACCAGACCGAATGGGTAATGTTTAACCCAAGAGTTGAATATACGGGAGGTTTTATCCTATTTGATCATGGAAATACCTAGTTGGAACCGATGATTTGGGCTACCAATCCCATCAATCACTAAAGGAACATTCAGATTTTTTTGAATTAATATTTTTAAAGATTACTGAATATAACCCAAAGTACGACTACTCTTTTAAACTCAAATTATTATAAAAGGCTTGTTGCATCAAGCTTGGATGGAATTACCTGCATACGTTCAGACGGATAATAGAGCATAAAACAAGGTACATAAACATGTCATATATTTTGGTATTTTCATAGTTTTATAGTCAATGACATAAAGAGGTGTTACTGCTATAGTTTGGGATAAGGGGCGATTTAATCCTCTCCGCTCACCTTAGAACTACAACAATGAGTGTCTAATGAATAGAGGGACTCAAAGGGCTGTGTGCAAACCTCATGCATCTTAATGGGAGCACACCATAAAAGGAGGTGTTCATGTATGGAAAATTAGAGGTATGGGGCTAACTATAAACCTCAACGTTTTAAGAAATATATAGTTCAAATTTAATCTATAAAATCATTTTGTGAAAAAAGTAGATTATATTAAAATTTAGGGAGGATATAGAATGAAGAAGGGGAATATTCGCAAAGTTACGACTAAAAAAATTGTTACAATTGCTGCACTTACTATTTTATCATTACACAGTTCATTGTTTTTTTCTTTGCAAGCATCTGCTGCTACCACATCCTTATTGTCGTGGGATTTAGTTGATTCTACTAAGCACCTAGAATGGGGAGGAAGTACAGCTTATCAAAATTCATTTAATGCAGGAGTAAATTCTTGGGAAAATTATAAGTTTGGTATTATTAGGCCAGACTATGTATCAACTATTGAAGATGTTACATTATCCGATTATTACGAAGTCAGTACAACTGCCGGTGTAACTTCTTCAGCGGGTACATTGAAATTCAATGAATATCGAATGAATACCTATAGCTCTAATCAAAAGCAAAATGTTGCTACTCATGAGCTTGGTCATGCTCTTGGATTGGGTCATAATACAAGTAGTGATGTAATGTATATGTATGTTACGTCTATAACAACGCTCAGCGCTAATGATAAAGCTTCATACGATCTCGCTTATAAAAAATACTAATTAAGGAGGTACAATCAATGATAATTAACATGAAGAAAAGTTTTATTTTCTTGTCTCTTTTCGCAATGATTTCCATGCTGGCTTCCGGTTGCTCCAATAGTAATGTAGACAAGAATATAACGAAGGCTGGCGAGGTTCCAACCAGTTATTTACATGCTTCATTTGATATAAATGTAGATAACCCTAAAGAGGTTGTAGGTTTTGCAGATTATGTATTTGTAGGATTTGTAGAAGAAATGACTGGAACTGATTATAAATTTCCTGTAACGAAAGAAACGGAAGATGGGCCAAAAGAATTGAAAAGTCCCTATACGAATTATTCCATTAAAGTGCTTGATAATATAAAGGGTAATCTAAAGAAAGATGTTTCCATTCCTCTTCAAAAGTCCGGGGGATTGAGTGAAGATAAGAGCACATATCTTTTATATGAAGATGACTTTCTCCCACAAAAAGGGAAGGCATACGTATTTACTGCTGCAACTCAGCCCGATGGTTCGTTGTTAGTATCAGGGCCAAATTCTAATATAGAAGTAAAAACAGATTTCTTTTCGAAAAACAGTATCCAGAAACTTAGTGAAGAGAGCATTGCTAATGAACTAACCAAAACAGATGAGTATAAAAAGTATCAGGATGCGTATAAAAACGAAATTGATAAAGATCGAAAAAGATTTACTTCCAAGTATGAAGCTTCTTAATATGAGCATTCTGCATAAATTTCCGGAGGGACTTCAATCGGATGATGCGAAACTCTGAATACCAATTTGTGATATAGATTTTTGTAAAGCAGTCTAAACCTCAAATATAGGGGATTTAGACTGCTTTAATCTAAAAACCTAATTCAGCTACCCGCCTTGAACCACCTTCAAAAGTAACGAAGGCAACAATTCTACAGGAGAACTAGAGGGCAATTTAACTGTAAGTCGATCAGGCTTATATAGATATTCTCGATAGAAAGCGCCCAAGGATTGAAGAGGGAAGCCCCGTTTCTCGAAGCAGTTCATTTGTTACCATAAAAGATCCTCTTCAATAAAAACAAAAGATTAGCTCAAATGAAAAAGCTAAAATGAATCATTTAGGACGCCTTCATTGGAAATCCAATCTCTTAGTTAAGACGCTTTATGTTATTCTTTGAAGATGCAATATAAAATTGGCGTGTAGTTCTCAATTATGGCCCGCTTACTAGCATTACTATTCACCATTATTTTTCTAAAAAGAGTAGGTTATAAATCCTATATAAAAAACCCAGCTCAAAAAGCCGGGCTTACATTATAAAGGATTTTTGTATGCTTATATAAATCCATCCGCAATAAAATAGATCTACTTACAAGAATGGTCTTAAAATTAATTAGCCACCATGTTGTTCCATAAGCTGTTGGGTAGGTAATTTTTCTTGGGGATGTATTGGGATGAACAATCCCCACACAAAGCTAGTTGCTAGAAGAATTATTCCTAGTTTTTTTTTCATCTTTATACACCTCATCAATCAGATTTTGGTAGGTTGCTATAGTTTCAGAAGATGCATGCTTTCTAAAACGTTCAAATACTCCTACGCACCTAATTATACATTCTTTACTTTTCAGCTTAGAAGATTTTTCTAGACTACTTAAAACAAAGTCTAAACCCACGCTATACATACCTTTACGTAAATAGTAATCAGCTAATTCATTTAGATAACGAGCAAAACGTTCTGAAATAAATTGTTTAGTATACACACGTTCATCTTTATGCTGTTCAGCTAATGTTTTGATCTCAATTTTGAATTTCTGTAATATATGATCCACATTAATATCAAATCGATTGGCTGCTTCTATTATATTTAATAAAGCAGGAAGCAATTCATCTTTTTTAGATTCAATATACGCTACATATTCAGGAAGTATACTTATATCTCCAGATAACAGCTTATTTACATAAGTATTAGCTTGTGCCCATTCTTTAAATCGGTTTATCCAATATTGAGTTTCCTTATCCTTCTCCCTCACCCAACTTAAATCGCTATAAGCGTAAGTATGTTGTAATGCCTGCTTATAATCCCCAGTCGCTTCACTAACACAAGCACGTAGTAAATGCGGAAGGGCGCGATAGAAGAATAACGGCATTTTGGATTTTTTTCTTGTTTCGCGTTTCTCATTCAATGAATATTGAATTTCGGCCTTACTCTCCAATACAGGTATCAGTTCCTCTAGTTTGTTAAATAATCGCAATGAACGGTATGTGTTGGCTAAATCTCTTAAGGCATCCAATTGATCTATGTCATCCAGACGTTCGATGAAAGGTTCAAACTGAGTAGCAGCCTGATGGTTTTTCTGTTGATCGTCTCCTTGCTTTGCCATAAAAATGCGGTACTGACAAAGGGCTAGTCGCTCGGAGTGCTGCTTTTTCTCACCAACGGCTACGCTCTCATAAAGACTGATGGACGCTGCAAACTTTCCTTGTTGGAAAAAGTCCTCAGCTATGGTAAACAGGGCATCGCCGTATGCCAGCTTTTCCATGAGCAGGTTAACGACCTGCTCAATGCAGTCCAACATGTTCAATTCTGCACAATGATAGAAAAGGGGCCTGACTCTACGTATGTTAGGGGTTGTTGCACTCAAAAATTCCTCAATATAATTCTTGTAAAAATGTCCTTTGGGGTGACCCAACGTGGCTGTAATACGATCTAATTGTTGAACGGAAAGTGTACGGTTGCCTGTGACGATCCCGCTTACTGTACCCGGGTTTATACCTGCCACCAGACCGAATTGAGTAATGTTTAACTCGTTCTGTTTCATGAAGTTTTCCAATTCTGCGCGTATCGTGGTTGTAGGTTCCAAGTGTAACAACCCCTTTAACGTAACATTTTATGTATTCCGTTAGATAGCGATCTATAAGGATATTTATTGGGACAATCCGATGCTAAAATATAAATCCATTCTGGGAGATATTATACCATCTTATGGATGTATTATATATACTTTTCTACTAATTACTTTTTTGTGAATTAGGATTATTTCCTTGCGTATTGCGTTGTTAAAGTAAGGCGGAAATCACCCTAATAGTTGAGAGGGAATGGAGGCCAACATCAATTGAATGTGGAGCCATTCAGATGTTCAAGCGACTCCGTTCATTTCCTCTACAACTTATATTCAGGGGGAATTTCAATGGCTAGAAGTGCAAGTACTTACGCATCTGTAATTGACGGTTTTAAGGTAGAAACGAACAAGAAGTATTCGCCAGTAGGTGGAACGAAATGTAATATTTTCGCTCAAGACGTGATGTCTGCGATGTCAGCACCCTTGCCAAGCGGCTTAGCCAATCAAATGGCTGATGCTTTACTGAATAAAAAAGCGCCGGGCTGGTACTCTGTAACCTTTCAGGATGCTCAAAAAAGAGCTAATCTCGGGTATCCTACGATCGGGATCAAAAAAGAGGATGGACATGGTCATGTAGTCGTTGTCAGACCGAAGGGTTCATCGATTACGATTTTGAAAGAAGTACAGGTTGCTCAGGCGGGGACCAAGAATTATAACAGTAACACCATTAACTATTCGTGGGTGGCAGCAGATCTGCCTGGAGTGAAATTCTACACACACGACTAATTATATTCGATATATTGGAAATTTAATGACCCCGGAAGCAGATCCACTCGATCTGTTTCCGGGGTCGTCTTTTTTATTTTGAAACGGAATGTTTAGATACAATGAAAGCTTTGCCTGGCTTGATAAAAGCAACAGCATAGCCATTGGAGAAGGAGGAGGATTCCGCTCTGTACTCAAGTTTAGTCAGCAGTTGCCCTTGACGATTGATGTAGCCAAATTTGCCGTCTGAGACGGATGATTGTGTTTGTTTACCGACTAAAGCAAAGCCTTCTTTGAACGGAGAGGTAACATCATATTTAAGTTGATATTTAATGACCAGCGTTCCGTTTTTATCAATAAATCCGATTTCGTTTTTTGCATTTTTCACACTCGCCAGGCCTTCACTAAAATTCTGAGCATCCGTAAATTTAAAGGGAATCACGACTTTCCCCTGTTTATTGATGAATCCCCATTTCCCCTTGGTATTTTGCACCGGGGCCAATCCCTCCGAGAAGTCTCCGCCAGATTTATATTGAAGAGGAATGACTTCTTTCCCTGCTGTATTGATATACCCGTAGAGCTCTTTGCTATTTTGAACAATAGCCAAGCCATCCGAGAAACCACGACTGTATTTGTATTTATAAGGAATCGCTAGTTGACCAGAGGCATTCACAAAACCGATCTTGCCAGTGTTGGGGGCGTAGGCAAGAGCCAGACCGTCCGTAAATATATATTCTGAATCCACATTTTCTTTAAAATGAGAAAGGATTTTTCCCGTTCGATCTATAATTGCATTTTCTTTGGTGTCTGCTATGGTGACCTTGGCTTTTCCTTCTGAAAAGAAATTGGCTTCGGTATATTGGCAAGGGATGACTAGTGTTCCTTTGGTGTTCATGTACCCATAGAGATTGGTTTTTGTATTTTTGACGACGGCTCGCTGCTCATGAAAATCGCCAACGGGTTTAAGCTCGGCGGGAAGTGAGAAAGCTTTTGCTCCTTTGGTATTGTAATACACAAGGTTTCCAGCGGATGTTTCAGCGGCCAATAAGCCATCATGAAAAGCACCATCGCTCAGCGGGCGAGCAATGTTGTAATCCAGAGCAGTTTTAGAAACTTCAATGGTTGTTGTGCTGGATGCGGCCCAGCCTGTTCCAATAACGGAGAGGCTAGTAACCAGAATCAATGCAGCTAATCCTAACTTTTTTAACATGCATAAGCTCCTTTATGAGTTGATTTTTTAACTTTGGGCTTCGGAAAATCTTACCCTCATACGTAAGGTCTTCCATAATATAGACGATAAAAATGTAGGAATGTTTCTTGATATTCTAAATTTTTCTAATTTTCAGCTATTACTGAGAGATTAAAGATAAGAGATCACGTTCATTTTTAAGAAAAAAAGTGGAGAAGTCGTGTCATTTTAAAAAAAGTCTATACATATAACCTAAATGTATAGACAAATCAAAAGACTGGATTTATAATTACGCTGTAAACGTTTTCTAGTACTTAACATCCAATAATACCTTGAAGGGAAGGAATAATCATGAAAAAAATTTTACTGGCGTGCAGCTCAGGTATGTCTACAAGTTTGCTGGTTACTAAGATGCAGGAATATGCTAAGTCCATTGGGGACGAGGCTGAAATTTGGGCAGTAGGTCAAGATCAGGCGGCAGAAGACATGGCTAAGGCTGACGCGGTATTGATTGGACCACAAATGAGTTTTCTGAAAGGACAACTGGAAAAGGAAGCAGCTCCATATGGTATTCACGTAGAAGTGATCGACATGATGGCCTACGGAATGGTTGACGGTAAGAAAGCCTATGAACAGGCCGTGAAGCTGGTGGAACGCAAAAATGGATAAAGTCAATATAGCTGAACTGACGGAAGAACAGATTAGTTTCCAACTTATTCTTCATAGTGGAAGCGCTCGCAGTAAAGTAATTCAGGCGCTGACCGAATACCGAAATGAGAATGTAGAAGGTGCGGACGAACTGCTCAAACAAGCCAAGCAGGATTTACGTGCTGCACATGATATCCATTTTCAAATGGTTAAGAAGGAAGCGGGAGGTACCCAAACTCCCTTCTCGCTCCTTCTGATGCATGCCGAGGATCATCTGATGTCCACGGTTACCATGAAAGACCTGGTTCTAGAATTGCTGGAGCTGTTCAAATCCAGAAATTTATAACGAAACATATAAGTATGTGAAATTGAGGACATGAAAAGCTTGCAACCCTATTGATGCAAGTCACTTCGCGGGGAGGAATAGGCTTTGTTTGAGAAATTAAGCCGGATACTGATACCTATTGCCGGTAAACTGAACAACAACCGCTATCTTACTGTACTGCGTGATGCATTTATGCTGTCATTTCCATTAACAGTTTTTGGCTCCATCATTGTCGTTATTATCAATCTGCCGTTTCTAAAAGGTTGGATGGGCGACGGTAATTATGCGACTTTTAACAGTCTGCTGAACATTGCGCCGAGTGCGACCCTGAACATCATGACCTTATTCGTGGTTGTCGGGATCGGCTATTATTTATCCCGAAGTTATAAGGTCGAGCCCATATTCGGCGGCATGATCGCGTTGGTCAGCTTCTTGATGCTCACCCCGTTTGTGCTGACACAAGAAAGCGGTGCCACGATTGCTGGTGTCATTCCGTTGGATCGGATTGGGGCCAAAGGCATGTTCCTTGGCATGATCGTTGCTTTTATAGCTGGTGAAATTTACCGAAGAGTGACACAGCGGAACATTATTATCAAAATGCCTCCAGGCGTTCCGCCGGCAGTTGCCAAGTCATTTGCCGCTTTGCTTCCGGCATGTATTACATTGGGCATATTTTTGATCATTAATGTTGTAGTTACACTGACCCTTCATAATAACCTGCATGATCTGATTTATCATGCCGTACAGGCACCGCTGGTACATTTGGGCAGTGGCATTATCCCTACATTGATTGCTATTTTCTTTGTTCAGCTTTTATGGTTCTTTGGTCTTCATGGTCAAATCATTATCAACTCGGTTATGGAGCCGATCTGGAATACGCTGGCACTTGAAAACTATGAAGCATACTCCAAAGGAGCGGAACTGCCGCATATTATCACCAAGCAGTTTGTGGATATTTATACCGTAGGTATCGGTGGTACAGGTATGACACTGGCAGTCGTGCTCACGATTCTGATCTTCCTGAAGAGCAAGCAATTGAAGCAGGTCAGTAAGTTGGCCATTGGACCAGGTCTGTTCAATGTCAATGAACCCGTCATTTTCGGTTTGCCGATTGTGATGAATCCGCTTATTTTTGTCCCATGGGTCATTGCTCCAATGATCGTTACGCTGATTACTTACTTCGCGATGTCCACCGGGCTTGTACCACCGCCTAACGGAATACAGGTCCCTTGGACGATGCCGTTGTTCTTTAGTGGAATGATGGCTACGGGATCTCTAATGGGAGGCGTACTGCAGTTGTTTAATATGGCTGTCGTTTTTGTCATTTGGTTCCCATTCCTGAAATTTATTGATCGGATGAACGTTCGTAAAGAGCAGGAAGAGGAGCTTAACCAAGCAGCCATTGCAGGTAAGGATCAAACTGTTGGAATGTAATGTGAATAAGCTGCTGGATTAGCAGCTTATTCATGCAAAAGAGAGAGGAGTAGAGCTGTGAATCATACCGAAATGAAAGATATCGAGCAGCAAACCATTCAATACCGTTTTCCATCCGACTTCTGGTGGGGCTCATCGGCCTCGGCTACCCAGACAGAAGGAACCATGGAGGGAGACGGCAAAGGACCGAACATTTGGGATTATTGGTTTGAGCAGGAGCCGAACCGTTTTTATGACGGGGTTGGACCTGGCGAAACGTCCCGTTTCTATACCCGTTACAAAGAAGATATTGCACTCATGAAAGAGCTTGGTCACAACTCCTTCCGGTTCTCTATTTCCTGGTCGCGTCTGTTTCCAGCGGGAAGGGGTGCGATGAACCAGAAGGCGGTTGATTTCTATAATGCCGTCATTGCAGAGTTGCATCAGGCGGGGATTGAGCCATTTGTGAGTTTGTATCATTTTGATTTGCCGATGGCTTTACAGGAAAAAGGAGGATGGGTGAACCGGGAGACGGTCGAAGCTTACGTAGATTACGCTAACACTTGCTTTGGGCTATTCGGAGATCGTGTGGCCAAATGGTTTACGCATAATGAGCCGATTGTCCCAGTGGAAGGCGGCTATCTGTACGATTTCCATTATCCGAATGAAGTGGATTTCGGTAAAGCTGTACAGGTGGGATACCATACCCTGTTATCGAGCGCGAGTGCCATTAAGGCATACAAAGAGGGAGGCTACAAGGGCAAAATCGGAATTATTTTGAACCTGACGCCGACCTATCCGCGTAGTCAGCACCCGGCAGACGTGCAGGCTGCTGAAATATGCGATGCGTTCTTTAACCGTTCCTTTTTAGACCCATCTGTGACGGGAGAATTTAACCCTTTGCTCGTGGAACTGTTGCGCCAAGAGGGCTTTGTACCGCTGATGGAAGACGGGGACCGGGAGATTATACGTCAAGGCACGGTGGGCCTGCTGGGGATTAACTATTATCAGCCTCGCAGAGTCAAGGCCCGCGAAAGTCTGCCGAATCCGGACGCGCCTTTTGTGCCGGAACGATTCTTCGATTATTACGCTATGCCTGGCCGTAAGATGAATGAGATGCGGGGCTGGGAGATTTATGAGAAGGGCATTTACGACATTCTGACCAATGTCAGACTGAATTACGGCAACATTGAATGCTTCATTTCAGAAAATGGGATGGGTGTTCAAGGCGAGGAAAAATTCAGGGATGAGCACGGCATGATCCATGATGACTATCGCATTGATTTTATCCGTGAGCATCTCAAATGGGTTCAACGGGCCATCTTGGAGGGCTCCAATGTGAAAGGCTATCACTTATGGACGTTTATGGACAACTGGTCCTGGACGAATGCTTATAAGAATCGCTATGGTTTTGTGTCTGTCGATCTTCAGGACGGCGGCAAAAGATCCGTTAAACAGAGTGGGCACTGGTTCAAACAAGTGATCGAAAATAACGGATTCTAAGGTGGTGGGTGGTCCTCTGGACCGCCTTTTTTTTTATCACCGTGCCAAGTTACTCTGTATACTGCTGGTGAGAAAGTATATTGTTCGGTATACTTACTTATACCGTAATACCTCGATGTCCCCGCCTGCAGAACCAAAAGAACCAGCGCTACCGATTTTTTTGGTAAAATGCTGACATAAAACAAATTTTAGTACAGGTGGTAGACAGATGAATAAATACGAACGGATTGCACAAGAGGTCAAGAAGCGTATTATAGATAAGACCTATAGCAGTGATGATCCGATTCCCGATGAAATTTCACTGGCCAGTGAGTTCCGGGTAAGTCGGATGACGATTAAGCGGGCATTGGATACGTTGGTGTCGGAAGGGCTGTTGAATCGTAAAAGAGGACACGGAACCTTTATCGTCAAATCGGTCTACAATGTCCCGGTTAATGTCGTTGTGAATGAAATGCTGGGGCTGACAAACGTACTGCGCGGGAAAGAAATCAAAAGTAAAATCATAGCGTTTGACGTTCAATTTCCATCTGAAGAGGTAGCGGCGCATCTATTTATTGATGCCAATTCTCCTGTGTATCATGTCGTCCGTCTGCGTATTGTAGAGGGCGAGCCCTATGTGATAGAGCGCACATACATGCCTACCAAGCTGATCAGCGGTATTACCGAGCAGGTGTTGCACGGCTCAGTGTACAAACATATTAAGGAGGAGCTGGGCCTTAATATTGTCAGTTCACATCGTACCATCCGCGCGTCCAAGTCGACTGAGCTAGATTGGGAGTATTTGGACTGTGGTGTGGATGATCCGGTTTTAGAAATTGAGCAGGTAGGTTATCTGGATACGGGTATACCGTTTGAATACTCATTCTCACGGCATCGGTATGATAAATTTGTGTTTACCACAGTAAATCGGATACGTTGAGCGAATGAGTACGAAACAGGTGGTAAAGCAAGCATGGCAGAAGAAGCCTATTTGATATGGGATTCTCCTGTCATGTTCTTTTTAATGAAGCAAGTTAATGGCCAAGCAATCTGACTTCATGCACTGTCGGGGTATACCAGTTGTTCGGATTATTGAATAGCACTGCATTTACAAGGTTGATTCGCACGTAGCGAGCTTGAAAATTGACTTTGTCACTGGTAAAACCATATGTGGTATTACCTGTGCGATCAATCGTGGAGTAGTTGACTCCATCCATGCTGTATTCAATTTTGTATTTGTAATACGCTTCAGATCCTTTGTACATAAACCATGAAATACCCACTTCGCGGATGGTCTTGGAACTGCCCAAATCGACCTGCCACCATGCAGGCCAGGATGCGGAAGTAGCCTTCCACGAGGTTTGGGCGTTGCCATCGTTCGCCAGTGAAGCTGGAGAACCGGATGCGGCTGAGCTAGCAGTCGCTGTTTTGCCCTGTGCATGATTCACAAGGGACGGTAGAATTACTGCGCCTGTCGCAGCATCCAGATCCCAGCTACTGTACCAGTTCAGGGTTGCTGTTTTGTTGGCGTCATTCAGAGTTAGTGGCAACCAGATGAATTTGTGGTCGCTCAGATTGAGCGGGTTCCAGCGGTCGCCCATATAGATGTAGCTGGTTCCCACGCTACCCGTAATCGTGGCGATGGAGTGGATTTGCGATCCATAAGCCGCCGGATCACCGAAGGGCGATAGAGCAGACCAGCTTCCCGTCATGGAACTGGCGGTTGCGTAAGCGCCCTGATTCGGATACCAGCCGGATGCCTGCGAGGTGAACAGGTAGTAGGTGTTGTTCTTTTTCACAACAGCAGGAGCTTCGCGATAGCCATTTTCAAAAATCCAGCCAACAAACGACTGCACGCCCGTATAATCAGCTGTCAGCTTGAAGATCGCCATCGTATCGTTGGCGCCGCCATTTTTACGGGAAGCTGTAATAAGGTAGCCGCTACCGTCAGTATCCGTGAACACCGTCATATCACGAGATTCGTAATTCAGCGGGCGAAAGCTGCCTTGGTAGGCAAAATTTCCGTCGGGTGTATCGCTGGTAGCGACGGCTACACGACCTAGGGAGTAGTCCGTGCCATTTTCATAGTGCGCCCATAATACATATTTTCCGGTGGTTTTGTTGTAGATGACTTTGGGACGTTCGATTTTGCTCGAATTTAGCTCAGGGGCGGAACCTTTGGTGAGAATAGTGCTGCGGAAGGACCAATTTTTCAGATCGGTTGAGGTATACACGTTCACTTTTTCAAATTTCCAGTTTTCGGCGTGCTCGCCGTACCAATAATAAGTGGAACCTACTTTTAGGATATTACCGCTGTTCGCCTGAATGGGGTTACCTGCGGTGTCTTTCCAATCCGTTCCGTTCGTAATGGCCGTGCTTGCTGTTGCGCTCAGGGATAGTTCGGCATTGGCGACGTCCAAACCATTCAGCGCCTGGTTCACTTCGGTCCCGTAGGTTGCTTGCGTAACTCCTGTTGTATGGGCATGGGCTACGTCGGGTTGAAGACCCGCACTGGACACTGCGAACAGGATACAAATCCATGCGGCTAACCATTTGCTGCTGTGGATCCACTTCACGATATCATCTGCCTCCTTTAACACGAATAGGATGGGCCGTAACGGCTTGTCCGGCACCTCATCTTCGATTTTATCCCAATTGGAAGCGTTTACAAGTGGAATAAATTGAAGTCTTTAGAATGGTGAAACTGTTGTTAGGGGAAAGTGCGTTCGTTATATCGGAATTGTTTTTAAATGTGCGTTTTGTCATTGACATGTTCGAATAATTCAAATTTAAAGTGACTAGAATCACATAAACGGTTACTTTAGTTGGGTATACTTGCTTTAAATTGAGGATTAACAAATGGGGCATATGTTGATACACCCTTTGTTGATCTTATTTTGGAGAGAAGAGGGATACAAAGATGCTAAGTGAGCAAACCATTGCAACGATCAAATCGACTGTACCTGTTTTGGAGGTACATGGAACTACAATCACCAAGCGTTTTTACCAGATGATGTTTGAGGCCCATCCCGAGCTTCTCAATATATTCAATCACGCGAATCAGAAGCAAGGACGTCAACAAGGGGCGCTGGCCAATGCTGTATACGCAGCTGCACAGCACATTGACCGTCTGGAGGAAATTATTCCGGTGGTACGTCAGATTGCACATAAGCATCGCAGTTTGGGAATTAAGCCCGAGCATTATCCAATTGTCGGAAAATATCTGCTCGCTGCGATCAAAGACGTACTGGGAGATGCGGCTACAGACGAGATCATTGCCGCATGGGCTGAGGCCTATGGTGTGATCGCTAATGTATTTATAGACATGGAAGCTGAAATGTACAAGGAGGCTGGACAGCAGCAGGGAGGCTGGTCAGACTTTAAGAGCTTTGTTGTGCAGAAAAAGGTTAAGGAAAGCGACCAAATTACGTCCTTTTATTTGGTGCCGCAGGATGGACAGGTGCTGCCTGAATTCGAGCCTGGGCAATATATCAGCTTAAAAATGGAAATTCCGGGCGAACATAATACCCATATTCGTCAATACAGCCTTTCGGATGCACCGGGCCAATCCCACTACCGGATATCTGTAAAGCGCGAGGATGCCGTAGAGTCACGTCCGGCAGGTAAAGTATCCGTATATCTGCATGAGCAGGTACAAGAGGGCGATGTGCTTCAGGTATCTGCACCGGCGGGTGATTTTACGCTGGATCGGGCAGATCGCAGACCTGTCGTGCTGATCAGCGGCGGGGTCGGGCTAACCCCAATGGTCAGTATGCTGGCTTCCTTGGTGAAATCTGCTCCGCATCGGCCTGTCACCTTTGTCCACGCAGCAGTCAACGGAGATAACCATGCTCTGCGCAATGAGGTGGAAAAGCTGGTCGCCACACATGCACAGGCTGCAGTTCGTTGGTGTTACAGCAGACCAACGGAGCAAGATCGGCTGGCACAGGCTTTTCACAAGGAAGGTCGTTTGGATCTGGCCTGGTTGCAATCCGTGATACCGGAACGTAACGCACAATATTACTTTTGCGGCCCTGAGGGATTCATGCAATCGGTATACGGCCTGTTGAAGGAGTGGAATATCCCTGCTTCGGATATCCACTATGAATTCTTTGGCCCTGCCAGCGCTTGGGAAGCAGAAGCACAATGACACAATGAAACATCAAAAAGACGAAGGATATTTGTCCTTCGTCTTTTTTGCGATGATACAATGGGAAATCCTGCTCATGGGGTACTACTTTTCAAAGTGCACTCCTGTTTTCATAACAAGGGAGTACGCAAAAATTCCATACCTCGCGGCATATATGGACGTAAAGCCTCCGGAATACGGATCGAACCGTCCTCTTGCTGGTGATGCTCCAGCAACGGAATCAAAATCCGGGGCGAAGCAACCGCTGTGTTGTTGAGCGTGTAACAATATCGCAGCTTGCCGTCCGCATTACGGTAGCGGATGTTGGAACGACGCGCCTGAAAATCAAGCAGTTGCGACGACGAATGTGTCTCGCCGTAAGCTTGACGGCTAGGCATCCATGTCTCAATGTCCACCTGCTTGTAGGTTTTTTGCGCCATGTCGCCTGTACAGACAGCCATCTTACGGTAGGGCAGTTCCAGCAGTTGAAGCAGGTCCTCCGCATTGCGCGTAATCTCCTGAAACATCTGCTCTGAAGCGTCCAGGCTGGCTTCACAGATGATGACCTGCTCGACCTTGGCAAACTGGTGCACACGATACAGTCCGTGCACATCTCTTCCGGCCGAGCCGACCTCATTGCGGAAGCATACGGACACGGCTGCCAGCCGAATCGGGTCCGTAACATCCACGATCTCACCGCTGTAATACGAGACCAGCGGCACTTCCGAAGTGCCTACAAGCCACTGATCCTCTCCTGTGATGCGATACGTCTGATCCAGTCCGAGCGGGAAGAAACCAGTGCTGCGCATCGCCTCTGCACGTACCATCAGCGGAACATCCAGCAACTGAAATCCGCGTTCAGTCAGCAGATCCACCGCAAGCTGCTGCACAGCCCGATGCAATGCAACCCCTGCTCCCGTCAGATAGTAGTTACGGGTACCGGCTGTTTTGACACCCCGAGGGACATCGATAAGCTTGTGAAGCTCACCAAGCGCCATATGATCCTTTGGCTCAAATCCGAAGTTCGGAACCGTTCCAACCCTCTCCAGCTCTACATTATCCTCATCTGATCTCCCCCGTGGTGTATCTGGCGATACGATATTAGGCATCAGAAGCAAAAGCTGTTGAAACTGTTCTTCTACTTCCTGTTGCGGGGCCTCCAGAAGATCTAGCTGTCCGTTAATTTCTTTGACCTGATGCTTTGCTCCTTCGGCCTGCTCACTCTTACCAGCATGGATTAGCGCACCAATATCCTGACTACACTGATTTCGCTTCTGCCGAAGCTGTTCCACTTCCTGAAGCAGCTGTTTTCTCCGCTCATCCAGAGTCAACAGCTCTGCGACCGATACTTGTATTCCTTTGCCGTCTGCTGCCGTCTGAACCTGTTCTTGATGCTCTCTGATCCATTTGATATCCAACATGACACCGCACTCCTTTTCGGATAAAAATACAAAAAGCGCCCTCATCCATAAGGGACGAGGAGCGCTTTGATCTCGCGGTGCCACCCAAATTGACCGGACAGCATGACAGATGTCATGACTCTCCAATCCACTTTGCTCCGCTGTAACGGGCGGGTCCGGTTTACTTAGGTACATATCGCCATATCCTACGCTAACGTATGGTCCTTGGCGTAAACGCCTCCGAGTTGGATGCTCTTCACAGGCATAATATCGTTTGCTTTTTTGTTAGTATACTGATTTTCGGCAGGGTAATCAAGGGCATGACTCTGCAACACATCCATGCGGGTTTCATGTTTGCGAAGGGAAAAGGTAGGCTTTATTTCTTATGTATATTCGTCCTGCTTTTTTTGTGATGATGAAACTGGAAGAAAATTTAAGTAAAAGCACCAATTTAACGCTCAAAATAGGCTATAGTCTCTATAATGCCTTTTTAATTTCATGTAAAATGTAATGATTACCAAAATGGACAGCGATGGAGGAGAACATGGAGGATTTTAAAGATCGTTTACATACGATCCGCCAAGAACAGAACAAGCTGCTCAAGGAGTATCAAACATTAATCGCAGACTATGAAGCCTCAGATATCATTTTGGAGAATGAGGTTCTGCGAAAAAAGTTCGAGGATTATCAGGCTCGCTGCATTCACTTGGAAGAGCGAGTACGACATATTGAGCAGGAAAATGGAAAATTGCGCACTGCGCTGACGGAGCAAATGCTGAGCGAAAAGGCGAATATGATTCGCATTTCGCGTGAAAAGCTGGAGACCTATTTTGCTTCCAGAACCACAGAAGGGGAAAATCGGCTGACATCCTTTGAATATGGGGCTAAAAACCGAGTGGACCAGCTTATTCAGCAAACTACGCATGAGCTTAAAGAAGATCAGGACGAGATCGTCGCCCGATTACGACTGTTCTCAGAGGAGATACGAGACCGAATCATGGAGCAACGCAGGCGGTTTCAGGAGGCCGAGCGCAAATTGCTTCATCAGACGGCAAGCGAGTTCCAGCAGTTCGGAGAAGAAGAGATCAGCGAAGAAACGATGCAGAAGCGCATGAAGCAAAATCAGTTTGAAATGAAGTTAGGCTTGAACTGGATCAACAAGCTGGGGATTTTGCTCATTATATTGGGTGTAGGAGCCGCATTTAAATACTCATACTCGAACTGGTTTACAGGAAATATGAAGGGCGTTGCCTTCTTTCTGCTAGGAGCGCTGATGCTGGGCGGCGGCGAATGGCTGTACCGCAAGCAGAAGCAGACCTTTGCGCTCGGTATTTTGGGCGGCGGTATTTCTGTACTGTACGGATCGATTTTTTACAGCTACTTTTTGTTAGAAATCATAGGAATGTATACAGGCATAGGCTTGTCCGTACTCGTTACAGTGACCGCTGTGCTACTGTCATTAAGGTATGAATCCCGAACGATATGCTCTTTTGGTTTAGTAGGGGGATATCTTCCGCTCTTTTCCTATATGGCAGCGAACGGGCTGGAAGGGAACGCCGTGTATATCGCCATGGGCTATTTGTTCCTGTTAAACTTGCTGATTCTGCTTGTATCCTTCCGCAAACGGTGGGTCGTCGTGCAATATATCAGCTTTTTGCTTAATACGCCCTTGATGATTGTGCTGGCGTGGTTATCGGAAAGCGCCGTAGCGAGCATGCTGTATGCAGTCATTACATTTGCGATGTACCTCGGGATGACACTGTGGGTGCCGTTCCGTTTAAAAACAAAACTGTCATGGCTGGATTTCTCCCTATTGGCTCTGAATACAGTCGTGAGCTGTTCCGTTCTGTATTCTCTGTTCGGTGATGCAGGCCTGGATGATTATAAAGGCTTGTTGGCTCTCGTCTTTTGCTTGGTGTACGGGGGTCTGGGACAATGGGTCCGTCGATATATTCCAGAGGAGAAACAAACCAAAATATTATTTTATGCGACTTCGTTGACCTTTGCCATCCTTATGATTCCGTTCCAGTTTGGAGTTAGATGGTTATCCATGGGGTGGTTGATTGAAGCGGTTCTTCTTACATTATATGGCCACCGTTACCGGTTGAAGGAATTGGAACGAGCTGGCTGGGGCATTTTATTACTGTGTCTGGGCGCATTCTTTTTCGTCGATTTCCCTATATATCTGTTGTCAGGATTTGAGACGGATTATTTTGGACTCAAATATACGCTCATTACACTGGGAATGTTGGTCGTTACCGTCTTCTATGCGATTGAATTCAGCCGTCCGAATGCTTTCAAAAACAATCGGTTGTACGAAATGCATATCATGCAAGGATTTAAATATGTAGCTTTGGTGAACGTGTATTTCTACCTTTTGTATGAAGCCGGGCATTGGTATAACATCGTTGTATCCGACGAGTTTGCCCATTACACCTTGTACAAAGTATTGTTGTACACCTGCGTATCGCTGGTGTTGGCTTATTTCCTGCCTAAAGTGAAGCTGCTGTACGATCGGGTGATTAAATACTACAGCTTGGCGTTGTACGTCATAGGCTATGCGCTGGCACTGGTGGCCACCATAGCGATTCCAACTTTGCATGAAAATTATGCGCAAAATACGGCTGCTGATTATGTGGCGTTGGTGGTACTTGCAGCCTTTAATGTGCTGGTATTCTTCAGCAGTAGGGATTTCCTGAACGCACTGATGACCCGACATTATAGAAGTAATGAGCTGTATCCGGTCATTATGGGTGTATATTTGCTGGGCATCATAACCGCCTTCCTCGGAGTTCAGTTCCGCCTGGGGGATGCTGGTCTTGTGTTCAGTCTGGTGTATTTACTGCTGGCCATTTTGTATATTGTATACGGCTTCCTCAAGCGAGTGGTCTACATTCGCAGATTTGGATTGGGCTTGACCTTGCTGTCGACAGGTAAGCTGCTGTTGTATGATCTGCATCTATTAACGACAGGAAGTACGATTGTAGCCTACTTCTCTTTTGGTGTTGTACTGTTGGCGATTTCGTATATTTATCAAAAAGTATCTAATCGCATGGGAGAGACCATAATAAAGAAGGATGTTGAAGAAAATATGTAGTTTTCTGTTGTATTTTGTAGATACCGAACATTATGAAAATAAATCCGGTAATAGTGAAAAATTATGCATGACCTTACATCCTACTTACGCTATAATGAGTAAAAATTATTTATGTACGCATGCTCATGTTTATGCGTAAGTAGAGAGAATGAGGGGGATATAATGAATTTGAGCAAGGGGCAGAATAGCCTGTCTGATAAAAATGAACGCTTCTCGTCAGCTGGATTTATATTGGCGGCGATCGGAAGTGCGGCAGGACTAGGTAATATTTGGAAATTTCCGTATATTACAGGACAATATGGCGGAGCTGCATTTTTCTTATTGTTTATTGTCTGCCTGTTGCTTGTTGGTTTGCCTGTACTTTTAGCAGAGCTTGCGCTTGGTCGTGCAGGTCGAGGAAGTGCTGCTTCTGCAATGGTAAAAGTAGGCGGTCATCCGATTTGGGGCAAGATGAGCATCATGTTTGTTATCGTGCCGTTTGTTATCTTGTCGTTCTATGCCATTGTAGGAGGCTGGACACTGCATTATGCCGTAGAGGCATTTAGCGGAAATCTGTTTTCAAATAATGATTTTGCTGGACAATTCGCTTCTTTTTCCTCCGGCTATGCGCCGTTGGTTTGGCTGTTAGTTGTTTTTGCATTTACAGCAGTCGTGGTTACGCTTGGGGTATCGAACGGGATTGAAAAGTTTAATAAAATTTTGATTCCTGCCAAGGTCATCCTGCTGCTCGTGTTGATGATTAACGCTCTTATGCTGCCAGGTTCTGGTGCGGGCGTATCCTTCTTTCTGAATCCTGACTTCTCTAAGCTAAGTATAGAGTCTGCATTGGTTGCTTTGGGACATGCCTTCTTCTCACTCTCACTGGGGATGGGGATTATGATCACGTACGGTGCATATGTGGATCGCCGTCAATCCCTGGGGGGAGCCATGCTGGCCGTTGGTGGTGGAGATTTAATCTATGCGTTTATCGCAGGTATGATTATTTTCCCTACAACCTTCTCCTTCGGAATTAATCCAGCTCAAGGACCATCGCTGGTTTTCATTGCTTTACCGGCTGCATTCTCGGCAATGCCTTTTGGTGCATTCTTCGGCGGTTTGTTCTTCGTACTGCTGGCGGTTGCTGCGTTAGGTTCTATGGTATCCTTGCTGGAAGTTCCAGTAGCCTATGTCATGGAGCGTATGCGTTGGAGCCGGGTTCGCTCCGTTATCGTCGTATCGGTCCTGTGCTTGATGCTGGGCGTCCCTTCTGCATTGTCCATGGGGCTGGTGCCAGAGTTAAAAGTGGGGGATAAATCATTCTTTGATTTCGTAGATTTCACTGCGTCCAACATCTTCTTACCGTTAGGCGGTTTGTTGATTGTTATATTCACAGGTTACTACTGGAAGACTGCGGCTGAGCATGCGAACATCAAACCCTTCTGGTTCAATGTTTGGTTATTCGGTCTTCGGTATGTTGCACCGATCCTGATGTTGTTGGTCTTCCTTCATACCTCAGGTATCATCAAATTTTAAGAGAATAGAATCCGAATAAAGAGGCATTTTCTTCCTAAGGGAAGAGATGCCTTTTTTTGTATATCTATCAGTGGTTACCTAACTGTGGAAAGGAATGATATAATAAAAACATTGTCATTAATTTTAACTTCAATGAAATCATTACGATTATGAAGTTTTATATAATGAATGAAAAGGCTACAAGGCATCGCACAGACGATGTGCAGGAGAGGGAAAGGGCAGAAGAGCATTGAAACAGACAGGGAGCTTGAATTTGCAAGAAGGACGGCGGCTGAAATGAAGTCTAATCGGTTGTCGTCACAACGTCGTTATATGCCAGGTTTGGATGGTTTAAGAGCGCTGGCGGTCATCGCAGTCATTGTGTATCATCTGAATCCGGATTGGTTGCCGGGTGGTTTGTTGGGTGTAGGCGTGTTTTTTACGTTGTCGGGGTATCTGATTACAGATATTTTGGTTAGTCAGTGGGATACATATCATAGTTTTAAAATGAAAGATTTCTGGCTGCGTCGTGCCAGAAGGTTGCTGCCTGCCATGTTGACGGTTGTGGCTGTCATCGTCCTGTGCTCGTTGCTCTTCGATCCGTCACGGCTAACGGCCTTGCGCGGAGATGTTCCTGCCGCATTGGTGTATATGAGTAATTGGTGGTTTATTTTCCATCAGGTTTCGTATTTTGAAAGTTTCGGCCCCCCTTCTCCGCTTGGGCATCTGTGGTCACTGGCGGTGGAGGAGCAGTTTTATATCCTGTGGCCTTTACTGCTGGCGCTCGGGCTAAAATTCATGCCCAAGCGTATTGTGCTTGCAGGCTGGGTGACTTGTCTGGCGTTAATATCTGCGCTCCTGATGGCCGTGATTTACGTACCGGGAAGCGACCCGAGCCGGGTGTATTACGGCACGGATACGCGTGGATTTGCTTTACTAATTGGTGCAGCGCTGGCCTTGGTGTGGCCAAGCGGCAAGCTGAAAGAGCAAGCTTCTGCTAAGGCGCGTATGCTTCTGGACAGCATCGGTGCGATAAGCTTGCTACTGCTTTGTCACTGGGCGTGGGCCTCGAATGAATACGACCCATCTCTGTACCGGGGCGGCCTGCTGGGCATAGCCTTGGTCACTGCTATTGTGGTCGCAGCGTTGGCTCATCCGGTAAGCCACCTTGGTCGTCTCCTTGGAATCAAGCCGCTACGCTGGATTGGAGCCCGTTCCTACGGTCTGTATCTGTGGCATTTTCCGGTTATTACGCTAACGACGCCTCAAGTAGATACCGATGGCGTACATGTGACGCGTATCATTTTACAATTGCTAGCTACCGTATTGCTGGCGTCTCTCTCGTTTAAATATATCGAGGAGCCGATTCGCCATGGAGGATTCCGCCACTGGATTACAGAAATCCGTTCAGCGGTTCGTAGACAGGCGCGGTGGAGATGGATGCCTACAACTACAGCGGCTGTGCTTTTTGCGGGTATTCTCATGGGTACCGTCCACCTGTACGTGGCTTCTCCTGATGCAACGATTCAGGCGGCATCAAGTGATGAGAAGCCAGTCGCAAAGGCAAAGGCGATGCCGCCACTTCACGGAACGGTATCCGTGGCTTCCAAGGAGCCCCAAGCCACCAAGCTGCAAGGATCCGAGGGCAGCAAGGCGCAGACCCCAGCCCTGTCTCAAGCCCAGACGCCTAAAAACACGGCGGTCCAGGTGGGTACTACGGATGATGTTACGAAACCATCGGAACCTTCGGACAAACCCAAAGAAGATACGCCTATGACAGGTGATGGGTCGAGTGTGACCGCCATTGGAGACTCTGTCATGTTAGATGTACAGTCGTACCTTCAGGAATCCTTCCCGGGAGCTGTTGTAGATGGGCGGATCGGTCGTCAGATGGCCGAAGCGCCTGCCGTACTGGAGCAGCTAAGACAGAACGGACAGCTAGGTAAGACAGTTATCATTGAGCTGGGCACGAACGGCGCTTTCACCAAGGATCAGTTGGCGAATTTGCTCGCCAGTCTGAAGGATACGAAGCGTATTATACTCGTGAATACCCGTGTGCCTCGGCCATGGGAGAGTATTGTGAACAAGCATCTTGCCGAAGCTGCATCCCAAGACCCACGAATTACAATGATTGACTGGTATGCAGCAAGCTCTGGTAAAAATTCATATTTCGAGCATGACGGAGTACATTTAAAACCTAAAGGTGCTAAAGCTTATGCGTCCTTGTTAGCTCAGGTCCTAACGAAACAATCGTAATAAACTGCAATGATACTCGTAATTATGCAAATGCAAGACAAGAAAGCCACCGGGAGTAGGTTGTCCTCTGGTTGAAGTGCATCCCTAAATTTTCACCGGCTTAAACCTAAGGGTTTTTCCAATGTCCATTCTAAGGTGTGTACATCCACCCTGATCCGGTGGTTTTTCTTATTTTAGTGTGGAGGTACATAAGCTAATGGAAAAGGGCTATTCACATAGTAGAACAAGTGAGCACCGCTTGAAGAGGAACAGAAGAAGGCTGATACTGATTGCTATTATATTATTTGTGGCAGGCTGCATTACTTTCATTGCGATAAAGGTTTCGGATAGTAAGCCACACGCGCCGACCCAGGAGCTTGCTAAAAAAACGGATTCCGGATCATCAAACGTTAAATCCAGCGCAGGGGCAAAGGGTAAAGCGGCCTCTCCAAAAAACGATCCCGATGTAGAAGACGGTGCCTTTGTTGAAAAATATTTAAATCAGCAAATGCTAGGACAAATGCCCGATGGTGCTGATGGTAAAAAAGTGGCCTACTTATCCTTTGATGACGGACCATCCGTGACGGTCACACCTCAGATATTAGATATTCTGAAAAAGCAGAAGGTCAAGGCAACTTTTTTTATTGTAGGTAAAGAAGCCAATGAAAATGAGCATACCAGGAATCTTATCAAAAGAATTGTCAAAGAGGGTCACGCGATAGGAAACCATACGTACTCACATAATTATAAATATTTATATCCGAACAGACGAGTAAGTACGGATCATGTTATGCAGGAGATCGAGAAGAACAATCAGGTTCTAAAAAGTATTCTGGGGCCAGAATTCTCCACCAGAATGATCCGCTTCCCTGGGGGGCACATGACATGGAACAGAAGAGATCCACAGGGAATGGCTGCTCTGGATAAGGTTTTGCGTCAAAAGGATTACCATCAGGTGGACTGGAATGTATTAACGAAGGATGCAGAGGGAAGATCCAAGAAAGCACCGGCACTAATCAACCAGTTTATAAGGTCAGTCAAAGGTCGAGAAAAAGCAATTATACTCATGCATGACACCTATGGTAAAGAAGAAACAGCCAAAGCATTGCCGCAAATCATAGAATATCTGAAGAAACAGGGATATGAATTTAAAGTTATGAAGTAAGTAAGATAGGCATAAATGAGGAAAGGACGGGGCTGATCGCCACCGTCCTTTGTGCTATCTAAGAGTATATAGTCCGCATCGTTTAGATGCGCTCCGCTTCACCCATCGCCTGAATGAAAGCGCCAATACCTTTGGGATCGTTAGTTATAATCGGCTCACTGATATAGTAAGCGAAGGTACCGTCCCGACGATCTTTACCACCCAAACCGCTTACTTGCACCGTTTTGTTCAGATTCACGAGTCCTTCTTCAGTAATCGTGATAAATTCATCGATAATTCCCTTACGGATGATTTCTGCCTCTTGACGATATTGCTCTGGCAGATAGCCTTTGCGAACGCCCTTGGCAATAGCATAAAGAATCATGCAGGAAGCAGAGGCTTCCAGATAGTTGCCTTTCACATGGCCCAGGTTGAGCACTTGATAAAAGACTCCACTTTCTTTATCACGCACTTTCAGCAGGGCTTCCAGTGTTTCCGTCAGCATATCGATCAGGACAGGACGGTCTGCATGATCCTCTGGAATATAGTCCAGCACGTCAACGAGTGCCATAACGAACCAACCCATCGAGCGTCCCCAGAAATTTTTGGAACAGCCTGTTTCCGGGTTGCACCAATGCTGCTCACCCTTCTCATCCCAAGCATGGTAGAGCAGACCCGTTTCAGGATCACGCGTATGCTTGTAGCAAAGCTTGAATTGTAGGGTCACATCGTCAAACTCTGACGGATCTCCGAATTCGCGGATAAATTCAGCGTAGAACGGGGCACCCATGTACAAGCCGTCGAGCCAAATTTGATACGGATAAATTTGCTTATGCCAGAATGCGCCCTCGCTTGTGCGTGGGTGTTTTTCCAACTGACTGCGTAATTGGTAGGCTGCCTTTTTGTATCGTTCATCTCCTGTGGCACGATACAGCGAGAAGAGCAGCTTGCCGTTATTCACGTGGTCAATATTGTACTCATCTACTTTATAGCGCTGAATTACGCCATTATCGTCAACAAAATGATCCATATGTTTTTTTATAAATTCCATGTACTTGGGATCGCCTGTCAGTTCGCCGACCCATTCCAGACCTCTGTAAATCACGCCATGGTCATATTCCCATTTTTCATAAAATTCCGGGCTCCGTTGTAGAACGGAATCGCTCATACGTACAGCCCAAGAATCTGTTTTTGTAGGGCTGGGGGTTGGTTGTGATGTTGGATTTGCCATGATACAGTCACCTCTTTAGTAAATGTTTAATCTGTAATTGTTATTGTTGTTACATAGATGGAGTGTGTGTCTTAGGGTCAACGGGTTTGTTCTTGAAGCCCACATTATTGTTACCCCAGCACCGATCGTAATGGAAACCTGTCAGTTCCTCGAATACCTTCCGGGCTTCCGGTTTAGCTGATTTCATGGAACCACCGTTTTTGAGGCGGTCAATTTCGGCGATTAGCTTCTTGTGGCTGTCAATATCCAGCTTCATCACGACAGAAGCAATCATACCGATGATCGCGAGAACGATGGTACCGACCACGAGTACATAAAAGATGGCGTGCTGAGCAGCGACGGGCTGACTATCAGCCCCGGATACAAAGCCAAAGTGCTGTAACACCCAGCCGAGAATGAAGACGACAACGGCCCGCACCATTTTTCCGGCAAAAGTCATCATACCTGCATAAATTCCTTCCCGTCGACGGCCAGTCAACGCTTCATCCACATCGGCAAGGAACGTATATTGATTCCAAGGGATATAGTAGACGCCCCCTGTACCAAGTCCCATGAACAGTGTGATGACATATAGCCATACCATCGTATTAGAGGCTCCCGTTATATAGAGCAGGCCATAGCCTGCTACGCTAAAGCAAACGACAACGAGTGCAGCGATGAATGGCATACGGAATCCTTTACGCACACAGAATTGGATGAAGAAATAGGTAGAAATCAATTGAATGACAGAGTTAAAGCTATTCAGATTGGACACCATCTCCGAGCTTTGAAACAAGGAGAAGACAATAAAGTACGTAAAAGCAGAAGTAAACAGCCACTCAGCTGAAAAGCCGCCCAGGTACATCCCGAGATGATGACGGAACGTCTTGACCCGGAAGGTAGAGGAAATGTCGATAAACAACTTTTTCATCGAATCTATAAAGGAAAGCGGAGCTTCACCTTCCAGTTCCTTTTGCAGTTCCTCACTTGGACGTTCCCAGGAGTTTTTGTACAAGAATGCCATCGCAATCAGCAAAATAGCTGCAAAAACGAGACCGGTATAAAAGAAAGGCAATGGAGAGTCTTTGCCATACTCAGCAATAAAGCGACCAGGGATAAAGGCAGCGGCAAAATTGGCAATTTTGCCAAACATGGCCTTCCATCCAGTTAATCTGGAGCGTGCGCCGAAGTCGCGGGTCATCTCTGACGCTAGTGCTTCATACGGCACCATGACTGAGGTATACACCAGTTCAAACAGCACGTACGTACTCAGGTAATACCAGAAGCCCAACCCATCTACCCAAAGCATCGGATACACGAGCATCAGCGGGATACCCATCATGATGAAAAAGCGTCGTCTGCCGAATTTACGGCCCAAGCGGGTCCGGTGAAAGTTATCGCTGATAAAGCCCATGACCGGATTGCTGACTGCATCTATGATGCTAGCAACAGAGAAAATGGCCGCGGCCTGAACGGGAGACAGTCCGCAAAAGGTTGTATAAAAGTACATTAACCATGCACCGCTAATCGCAAGTGCGCCACTTCCCAGCATGTTACCGCTTCCATAGGCGAGTGTATGTTTCAGTGTGATTCTTCGTTCCATGATCTGTTCACCTCATATTTTGTCTGGTTATGAGGACAATCACCGGTCGCTATATTATGCAGAATTGTCTAAGTTGGTAGATGGGCCAGGGCGTCCTGATTAAGCTGGGCTTTTAACGTGCCCCTATATTTTTTCCGCTCGGAGTACCCGAGCCGATCAGATCGCTCCCTTTGGCCAGCTTAAGGAAATCACCTAGCTGGATGGAACCGTCTGCACCTCGAGTGATAGAAGGCGTGAGACTAACAAAGTCGTCTGCACTGACTACCAGACCTTTGGCATTCGTCGATTTTTTGTTTTTCCACCAAACGCTAGAGTTGTCTTGATCTGTACCGCTTGTTTTGTCACTGGCGCTTCCCTCAAAGGAAAGATTGTTAATGAACACGTGATCACCCTTGTCAAAAGCAAAATTACTTTGTCCATTGTCCCACGAGGTATTATTGGTCAACGTAATGCTGCCGGGGTTGCTATTGTAGGTGAAGCCGTGTTTTTTGTTCTGGAAAGCAATACTGTTTTTCACAATATGGTTGACTTTGATTTTGTCTCCACCCAGCTTAAAGCCATTGCCGTCGCTGTTCGCGGTAGACGTTCCATCTGCGGTCTGCCCGTTGTGGTGGGCCACACTGTTCAAGATGGTTACCTCACCGATAGGGCCTGTTTCTGTTTTGCTATACAAATCCCAACCATCGTCTACGTTGTACGCAGCCAAGCAGTTATCAAACACATTGCCTGATCCTACAGTCAATTTGGCCGCGAAGCCATCGGCATCCTCACCATTATCGGGATCAGCGTTATCATGAGAGTAAGAATTCAAAATCAAATTATTCGAAGGCCACTCACTAGTGGAAGCGTTAGGAGAGTAACGCCCAAGCTGAAGTCCAGTATCCCGGTTGTGGTGGGTTTCCACGTTTTCGATTCGGTTATTGCTACCGCCGATATAGATACCATTATCTCCGGCACCCTTTACTTCAAGGCCCTTTACCAGCCAAAAGTCTCCGTTAAGCTGAAGTCCACGATTGGCTGAACCAAAGGCTTGAGCAGAGAAATCAAGTACCGGCTTTTCACTACCGTAAGCGACCAACCCTTTGAGTGAGCCGTTATTGCCGCTATTTTCACGCTGAATTGTAATCGTTGAGGAGTAGGTGTAGTTGCCACCGCGCAGGTAAATGGTTTTACCAGGAGCAATTTGTGTAAGAGCTGCTTCGAGTGTGGTAGGACTAGATATGGTGCCCGGATTGGACACGTTACCATTTGGCGCCACATACAAATCTCCTGCCGCTAACGTTGTGGAGACGGTGGTTGAGTCAGTTGTACTAACTGCCTCTTCTGTGAGTGCGGAAGAAGGGGTGTCGTTGGGTAACGTATCTGCGTAAGCGGTTCCAATAATACAAGAAGAGGCGAAAACAAAAGAAACACTGAGTCTTAGAGCGTTAAATCCGTTTTTTGGACGATCATTCCGTTTAAACATGTAAATTCCTCCTCATTTGAGTTCTTATTTTAAAAGAAGATAGCATATATAAAAGTGGCTCATGCTGTCTTACCAGTAAAAACAGGACACCTCCTGGGGTGACAGATTGATCTAACCTATGTCTAATACGCTCTATGAAGTATATGCACAGTGTAATATATGTTAACGTTTGCATCAACAGTTTTTTACTGTTTTTTTAATGTTGTGAAAAAAAGTTCACACTTTTGTTTCAACTAAAAATGCACTTTTGTCAGACTGGGAAAATTTGATTATACTTAAACATTATACATATAATAGGAATGAAGACTGTGGGAAAGGGTGGTTTTAGCGCATGGAGAGTGGAAATCATTTGACAGATTCAACTGTCGAACAATTGCAGGAAAAGCAGCCAAGAGTGAAAAAGGAGATGATCGATTGGCTTAAGGCCATTATTGTAGCCATTGTGCTCGTGTTCATTATACGTTGGCTATTATTTGCGCCATTTATTGTTGAGGGAGCGTCCATGGAACCGAATTTCAAGACAGATGAACGAGTAGTCGTGAACAAGGTGATTTACGATTTTCGTGATCCCAAGCCGAGTGAGGTTGTTGTATTCCATGTGAGAAAGGAACAAAGAGACTTTATTAAGCGTGTTATTGGGGTGGCTGGCGATACGATTCGGTATCAAGGCGACAATCTTTATGTGAACGGTAAGAAAGTAGAGGAGTCATACATTCAGGGAGCTATTCAGGATGCGCACGCCAAGGGAGAACTATATAACAATGTGGACTTTCCAAATGGAACCATAACCGATTCCAAGGTACCTGAGGGGTATATTTTCGTGATGGGCGACCACCGCAATAATAGTAGGGATAGTCGTGCTATTGGCTTTGTTTCTATTAAAGATATTGTTGGCCGTGCGGATGTGATTTTTTGGCCGGTGGATAGCGCGCAATGGGTTAAGCATAAATAAGGCCAGAGTACAGGCATGGACATCACGAAGACAAGAGGACTTGCGTAAAGTTTACGCAAGTCCTCTTTGGGTCATCTGTAAGGGTGTAGTTGAATCAGCCTTTGACGGCTCCGGCAACAACGCCTTTGACAATGTATTTTTGCAGAAAAATAAATACGATAATCGAAGGCAGCACAGCCATTACCATCGCGGTCATGGCGTATTGCCAGTCGGATGTGTACTGTCCGACGAAGGTATAGGCGGCCAGCGTCAGTGTCTTAGTGCTGGGCGAGCCGTTAACCATGAGTAACGGAAGCAGAAAATCGTTCCAAATCCACATCACGTCGATAATGACAATGGTGGCGGTGACTGATTTCAGCAAGGGGAAAATTACGGAAAAGAAAAGCCGGAAGCCCGAGGCCCCATCGATTTTGGCGCTTTCGTCAATCTCGACCGGAATGCCCTTCACAAAGCCGTGATAGATAAACACGGCCAGCGGAGCGCCGAAGCCCCAATACAGCAAGCCAAGTCCCCAAGTGCTGTCTGCCAGATTTAAGTCTTTCGCTAGTCGCAAGACAGTGAGCATGATGGACTGAAACGGGATCAGCATCGGCATAATGCACAGCATGTAAATCACGGAGCTCCATTTGCTCTTGGTTCTTGCCAGCTTGTAGGCCGCGATGGAAGATATCAGTACGATACCTGCCAGTCCGACGACGGTAATAATGGTGTTATTCAGAAATAGGCGTGGATAGTCAATGAATTTCCATACATATACGTAATTATCCAGCGAAAGCTGCTTAGGCAGGGCAATGACGTCGGTCATGACCTCAGCGAAGCTTTTGAACGAATTGTTAATGGCGAGAAACAGCGGGTACAAAAATAACAGTGATAATACAATCATGCCCGCTTCTAGCAAAATACGTCCTGTACGGCTGCGTTGCATCAGGCTTCAACCTCCCTGCGTTTGAAAATAGACAATTGAATAATCGTAATGATCAGGACTGCAACGAATAAAATCAATGCTTTGGCTGTTCCGTAGCCATACAGATTGTTCTGGAACGTGTCCCGGTAAATATCATACGCAATGCTGTATGTCGTACCTCCCGGCCCACCGCCGGTCAGAGATAAAATGACGTCAAACACTTTGATTGAGTTGGTCAGTGCCATGAAGACTGAGATCGTAATGGAAGGTGCAAGCATCGGTAGAATAATACTGAAAAATCTCCGAATCGGCCCCGCGCCATCGACAATGGCAGCTTCTTTTAGATCCTCTGGCACAGATTGCAAGCCTGCAATATAAATGACCATGTAAAAGCCAATGGATTGCCAGATCGATACCGCCAAAATGGAAACAAACGCGAGCCCTTCCTCACCTAGCCAACTGAGCTGGAAGATGCCCCAGCCTGTACTGTGTCCCAATGACTCAAAGCCTTGCATGAAGATGAATTTCCATATGAAGCCAACAATCACGAGACTGAGGATATAAGGGATAAAGAAGGCCGCTCGCAACCAAGCCGAGCTTTTCAGTTTCATATCGAGAACGAGCGCCAGCAAAATGGCCAGCACATTCACCAATACAATGTACAGGATGGCATACTTGACGGTAAACCAGGCTGCATGTGCAAAATTGGCGTCTCCAAGCAAGATTTGCTTGAAGTTATCCAGACCTACAAATTTCGGATGTTTGGATATGCCGTTCCACTTGGTCAGGGAATAGCGTATCGTCATCAAAAACGGAATATAAAATGCAATCGTAATGCACAAGATTACGGGCAGTGTGAATAAACCGAATTCCAGTTTACTGCCCTTGTCGCCCCGGGTTCCCCTTTTTTTCAGCATAACGCACCTCTTTTTCTCAACATTTTCCGCTCTTACGTTCCAAGCTGTTTAAGATATAATGAAAGTATAGGATAGCTCTAGGGCCGGACCAATGGATTTAAGAAAACAGTTGAGGGTAAAAATGTGTACGCTTTCAAAAGGGGCGATTATCATGATGTCAGAGCGTGTAAGAACGTTTCTTCGCTCTATGTGGAGGAGAATCACGCAAAAATTAGTGAACAAGCTCATTCTACTTTTTACCTCGGTGATTATTCTGGTGGTGGGCTCACTCACAATTATTTCCTATCAGATGATTGAAAAGGAGTCGGTTAACCATAGCATCGCCAGCACGACCAATAATCTGCTGCTGGTCAATCAGAATTTGGAGGATTACTTGGAGGGAATGCAGCAGTTGGCTCTTCCGCAGCTACGTTACAACGATATCATGAACGCGATTGCCAATGAGAACCGGGACTATGCTTCGAGAATGGTCATTGAGAATTACTTGCGCAGCATGTTTTATTCGCGTACCGATCTGGAAGCGATCTATCTGTACGTGGCGGACCGACATCAATACTATGTGGTGACCAGGGAGACGTATAACATTACGGTGCGCAAAGGAATAAACACGGATATTCCCAAGCTTCCTTGGTATAAAGAGGCGATGGCTAGTACCACGAACGAATCATTTCAATCCTTTGTGGGGTCCCGCTCTGATATGGGCTATGTGGCGCCACAAGCCAGCTTTATGGCATACCATCGAGTGTTGAGGTCGATTGCATCCCGTCACCCGCAGGCGGTGCTGTCCTTTTATTACAATACGAGCACCGTGGATGAAATCATGCAGAACATTCCACTGGGCAAAGGGGACCAATTGATGCTAATGAGCCCTAAAGGGGTTCCCTTTTATGTGAACAGCTTTCCGCTATATGAGCGGATGCGTGATTCCGGAGTGTTGGCACAGATCGGCAAGGGAGGAAGCGGGCGAGTAACGTGGTCTGATCGCAGTGGCAATCAGGAGTATTTGGTCGTCTATGATGCTGGCGAAAAAGATGGGTGGCAGCTCATTAAGCCCATCCCATACCGCCAGATTTATGAAGCAGCTACGACAACACGGAATTGGAGCTATGCCATCGGGGCTTTATTTTTAGGCGTGTCTATTATATTAGTGACACTGACCTCGAACGCCATTACCCGACCTTTACATAAGCTGTCCACCCAGATGAAGCGGTTTAGCACCGGAGATTTTGGAGCAACAGCTCCTGTGAAGGGACATGACGAGATTGCATATTTGTCGCTGCATTTTAACGAAATGGTTCAAAGAACCGAAGAGCTTATTAATGAGCGCTATCGCATGAAGCTGGTCGAAAAGAACGCCATACTCAAGGCGTTGGAGGCTGAAATTAATCCTCATTTTCTGTACAATGCCCTGCAAGCCATATCCACACAGGCATTAAAGCGGGAGATGTTCGATATGGCGGATATGGTGGATGCGTTGGCCCAAACGTTACGGTATTCCATCAACGGCAAGGATATCGTAGCTGCCCGCGAGGAGCTCAAGCATATTGAACGATATATAGGTCTGCAAAAAGCAAGATTCGGGGCGAGACTGCGGGTCGAAGTGGTATGGGAGGAAATGCTGATGGAGCTGCCGATTCCAAGGTTATCTGTGCAGACGTTGGTGGAAAACGCTATCAAGCATGCGTTGGAAAAAGTATCAAGCGATATTCTGATCGTCATTTCAGCCGATTCGAGTTCTACAGATGCAAATGCCACAATTGCAGTCAGGGACAACGGGCCTGGATTTTCAGAGGACAAGCTGAGACTGGTGCTGGATTCATTCCATGAAAAATGGGAAGAACGGGAGAGTGAGCATATTGGTTTGAAAAATCTGAACACACGGTTGAAGCTTTTGTATGGAGATCAGGCAGGATTATTCATCCTTACGGATGAAACGGGAACGGAAATGAGAATGCAAATTCCCCGGGGAGGAAGTAGTCATGTATAACGTATTGATTATTGACGATGAAGAGCCGTTGCGCGAAGCCATTCGTATTATCGGGGACTGGGACCGTCTGGGGATCGAACATATTTATGAAGCGACGAATGGAAGATTGGGACTGGAGCTGCTGGGTCAGCACCCTATAGATGTGGTGATGGTCGATATGAAAATGCCTGAGCTGAACGGTATCGAATTTCTCCGTGCCATCGAGAAGGCATATCCCCATCTGTTGACGATTGTCATTAGCGGCTACAACGACTTTGAATTTACACGGCAGGCGATTCAATCCCGGGTGGTGGATTATCTGCTCAAGCCTATCAATCGTCAGGATCTGAACCAGGCACTGCGCAAAGCAGTGGACATTCTGGAAAGCCGAGAGCAAAGCAAAAACAAGTCCATTAGCCAGAACATTACGCTGAATATGTCACTGCCGAAGCTGAAAGAGAAGCTGTATTTGTCCATTTTGGACGGTAGCTTTAAAAAGCAGGCCAATACGGCGTTGCTCCCATTAATCGGAGCGGATCAGCCGGGGAATCGCTTTGGGGTGATCGTGCTGCGGCTGCTCAACAGGGATGTGATCCGCAGGACACGTTTTCATGGCGATGTCGATCTGATGGATTTTGCTGTAACGAATGTATTAGCGCAGACATCAGATGAACGGTTGAGTTGTTTTAGCTTCCCCCATCCGCGACGGGAGCGCGAGGTCATTTCGATCTGTACCCTGGCCCCAGGACATGAAGAACATATGTCCCTCCTACTGGCACAAGTGGCACAGAAGGCGGTTGTGAACCTGCATGGGCTGTTCAGTATGGTAGTAGCGGCCGGAGTGGGCAAGCTCTGTACAGACGTAGTGGAGCTGGCTTCTGCCTATAGGGATGCCAAAACGCTCATTCACAGCACGGATGTATTGAAGCTGGAAGGGGAATCTATTCTCCATACGGTGCCCCGGCAAATGGCTGCGTCAGAGGAAATGTCATGGACGGAGCAACTGTTGTCGATCCAAAAGGATGCTCAGACAGGTCAGGCAAACCGGGCAAAGGTACTGCTGGGTGATCTGCTGAAACAATTGGCAACAGGTCCTGTTTTCCGTTTACAAGATGCTGATCGATTGATGCGGGAGTTCCATTTTCTACTGAAAGAGGCAGCGATTGAGTTGGGTGCGTCTACATCAGCGTTGAATCAAGATGGAGCTTTGGAAGAACCGGAGCACATGGGGGAAAGCGATTTGTCTGCTGATTTTACGAGCTTTGTTCACTACGGTCAGAGATTGAATCGGATGCTGGAGCTTTACATTGCTGGGGTCCAACATGCTCAAGCGGGGAACCAGCCCTTTGACATAACAGACATCAAAAGGCACATCGACCGTTATTATTTTGAGGATATTAAAATTTCGTTCTTTGCTGAAACCTATTTTTTGAGTCGGGAATACTTGATGAAGCTGTTTAAGCAGCAGTTTGGTTACGGTATTCACGAATATGTACAGAAGGTTAGGATGGACAAGGCGAAGGAGCTGCTGGGCGATTCCAGCCTGAAAATACAGGAAATTTCGGATATGCTCGGCTACAAGGATAAAAATTATTTCAGTAAGGCTTTTCGTAATTATTATCAGGTGTCACCGTCTGAGTATCGTGTGAGCTTGCAATAAACCACTTTTTTACCCTTAATGCTTCACTAATCTGCCTTTTTAAATTGGAGTATATTTTTTAGAATGATCGCATGGACGTTGATCACAAACAAATGGGGGAGTATCCATGTTAAAGAAGATGATGGCGTTATCCGGCAGTTTGCTTTTGACGGTCGGTTTGTTGAGCGGATGTGGAAGCAGCGGCGGCACGGATGCGTCGAAAGAAAGTGCTGGCGGCAAAAAAGATTTGAAAACGGTTACAATAAATATGTTCACAGCCTCACCGGAGTATACCGATGCCTTTAACGCGTATATCGAGGAGTATAAGAAGGTCAAACCTAACGTGAAGATCAATTTGGAGATCATGCAGGCAGACTACAACACGATTCTGAAGTCGAAAATAGCTTCAGGTAGTACACCGGATGTATTCCAAACGACGGCAGGAGGCGACATCGACACGTATGCGGATTATAGCGCCGATCTGACCAATGAGCCGCTAGCAGCAGCCATGACGGATGCTGTTCGAGCGAATATGAGTTCCAGTGACGGCAAAGTGCTCGGACTCCCGGTGAAGGGGAACCTGTTTTCGTTGATTTACAACAAAGATTTGCTTACCAAAGCTGGGATAACCTCCCCGCCAAAGACGATTGCAGAAATGCAGGACGCGGTCACCAAGCTGGAGGCGAAGGGCATTACTCCATTTGCCAACGCATATAAAGAGTGGTGGGTATGGAAGCACATCTTCATGCACTATGTAGATGCTGCTGCACAGGATGCAGGCGTGGAGTCGAAGCAGCTCGTTAGTGATTTTATCGCAGGTAAAGCAAAAATCAAGGACTACCCAGTGCTGTACAACAACTTCTTTAGCTTCATTGATTTGACGGTGAAACATGGCACAGATAAGCCGCTGGAACGGGACAGCAATGCGGGAGTAAGTGATTTTGCATCTGGAAAAGCTGCATTTATGACGGGTAAAGGTGCGTGGGATGAGGAAGCGATCAAGAAAATTAACCCTGATCTCAAGATTGGCATCATGGGATATCCGGTGAGTGACAAAGCGGATCAATCGGTCATCATTACCGGTGCAGATCAGGCGCTGCGTATCAATAAGGATTCCGAAGTATCGAAGGAAACAATTGAATTCTTCAACTGGCTGTACACTTCGGAATACGGTAAGAACTGGTTCTCCCAGGTAGCGAAGGTGATTCCTCCAATTAAGGATGCACCGCTTCCTGATCTGGAAATGCCTAAGGAAATGGAAAGCATTTTGAAAACGTCGAAGTCCGGTGATCTGTCTGTTAACTACTCCTTGGATACATTCCATCAAAAATTTGGCGAGCTGATGCAGGCTTATATCAGTGGTAACATGAACAAGGATCAGGCGGTTGCAGAGATTGAGAAGGCATGGGTGCAATTAGGTTCAGCACAATAAAACTGGTTTCGCAGAGGCGTCCGTAAGGGCGTCTTTTTGTGTTAGAGTTAGGAGGTCGAGAGAGTGTGAACAAAAAAATATTTAATAATATTTAAATATTTACTTGCAAAAAGTTATTAGGTTGTGGATAATAGATTGTGTGCAATACATCTACAACCTTACGATATACATAATGACTGCACGGTGCAAATACGAGGGAGGCCCCGGTTGGGGAATCTCTTTATTTCGTTTGGACTGTGCCGATTGTGCTTATAATAGACCGTGTAATTTGGAACGCATTTTTAGTTATGTGGTAGAGATGAAAAAGGAGATGAGCGTTTTGAAGACTTCGTTGTTTACACCGTATACAATCAAAAATTTGGAGTTAAAGAATCGTGTGGTCATGGCACCGATGTGCCAATACTCGGTCACAGCCAAGGATGGGATTCCGAATGATTGGCATCATGTTCACTACCTAAGCCGAGCAATTGGAGGCACGGGGCTGATTATTATAGAAATGACGGACGTGGAACCGGATGGACGAATTACCGATTATGATCTGGGCCTTTGGTCAGATGAACATATTCCGGCTTATAAGAAGCTGGTTGACGGTATTCATGCGCACGGGTCCAAGGTAGGCATTCAGATTGCTCACGCGGGCCGTAAAGCTGAGGATGCAGCAGAGCCGGTCGCTCCCTCGGCCATCGCATACCCGGATGCGAGTTATAAGCAGCCGCGCGCACTGACCACAGAGGAAGTCCGTGGCATGGTACAAAAATTCGCAGACGCCGCCCGGCGTGCGGTTCAAGCGGGCGTGGATACGATTGAGCTTCACGGTGCACATGGTTACTTGATTCACCAATTCCATTCGCCGGTTACAAACAAGCGTGATGACGTGTATGGTCAGGAGCTATCCCTTTTCGGCGTTGAAGTCATTCAGGCTGTGCGCAAGGAAATGCCTGCGGGTATGCCGTTAATCTTCCGCATCAGCGCGGTGGAATATGTAGATGGTGGATACGATGTGGATCATGCTATTGAGCTGAGCCGAGCATATCAGGCTGCAGGCGTAGACGTGATCCATGTCAGCTCGGGCGGAGAAGGACCGGCAGGCGCCAGAAAGCCAGGCAACTATCCGGGCTATCAAGTGCCGTTTGCTCGCCAAATCCGCGAGGCGCTGAACATCCCAGTCATCGCCGTTGGCGCACTGGATGAACCGGCCTTGGCGCAGTCTGTTATCGGCAATGAGGATGCCGATCTGGTCGCTGTGGGACGCGGATTGCTGCGTGATCCATATTGGGCTACTCATGCAGCGGTGGCACTGCGCGGCGAGAAGCCTTCCATACCTGAACAATATCAACGTGGCTACTGAGGCCTAAGTAATCCCACGTTGTTTATATATAAACAAGGCACCTGCAACGAAGTGTACGCTTCGTCAGGTGCCTGTTTTGTTTTTATCGGGATAATGATTGGCAAATGAATAAATGTGATGGTTTTTACATTTTGTGGATTATTCAATCTGTATAATAATTATATTTGGTGTGTATAGGAGGATGAAAGAAATGCAGTATGTTATTGAAACGAAGGGCCTCCGCAAACAGTTCGGGATGTCGGTAGCTGTAGACGATATTTCCTTACACGTGGAGCGTGGCAGTATCTACGGTTTCCTCGGTGAGAATGGGGCTGGCAAAACAACGACCATCCGCATGCTGATGAGGCTGATTGAGCCTACAAGTGGGGAGGTTTTTTTATTTGGCGAGCGGTTGGAGACGAATTATCCATCTATCTTTTCCAAAATTGGAACGATTATTGAAACACCAGGTTTATACGAAAACCTGAGTGCGCGTGATAATCTGAGAATATGCTGTAAGTACATGGGAATGAAGGATGATGGAAGAATAGAACGTACCTTAACCACGGTAGGCTTAGAGCATACCGGTAAAAAGAAGTTCAAAGATTTTTCCCTAGGGATGAAGCAAAGATTGGGGATTGCGAGGGCGCTTGTTCATGACCCTGAGTTGCTCATATTGGATGAGCCAACAAACGGACTGGACCCATCTGGAATTAAGGAAATTCGTCAGCTATTGAAGCGGTTGTGCGAGGAAGACGGGAAAACAATTCTTATTTCCAGCCACATCTTGAGCGAAATTCAGCAGTTAGCTACACACATCGGGATTATACATAATGGAAAACTGTTAGCGGAAGATCGTTTGAGCCGGTTAGAGGAAGGCTTTGAGCAATATACAGATGTAAAGGTAGACGATGCAGAAGCAGTGCAAGCATTTCTGCAAGAGCACATGAAGCAGCTTCAATCTAATGTGATATCCCCACAACAACTAAGAATTCATAGTCCGATTGAAAATACATCTGCGTTAAATAAACAGTTAATAGATCATCAGTTTTCAGTTTATGAGATACACACCACAAAGCAGACGCTAGAGGAGTACTTTTTGACTCTTATTTCAGGAGAGGGTGGGCGACGTGATTAGAGCAGAGCTCATTAAGCTTAAAGGCTCTAAAGCCTTCTTGTTGAGTTTTATAATATTGCTGGCTGTTGTGTTGCTGGAATTCGTAACAAGCGCCGTTTTTTACCGATATTCAATTGATAAACGGGGTTGGACCTACTATTTTGAAGGCATAGTTCTTTTCGTTAATGTTGCAGCCGGATTTGTCAGTTATTACATTTTAACGGGTCATATTTTTGCGAGAGAGTACCAGGAAAACACGCACCTCTTTATGTTTACTACGCCTGTCACCAAGGCAAAATTTTATTTTAGTAAATTGATCATTATTTATGGATTTATTATTGTGTCGCTATTTATCGTTCTGTTTCTGTCTGCAGTATTAGGCATGCTTATTACAAATCGACCTTTAACGATGGCTATCTGGGTATACCAAATTCAAGTGTTTGCCAAAATGTGTGTGATGCATGCGATGTTAATCCCAATTGCCTCTTTTTTTGCTATACGCTGGAAGAGCATTATGGTGGTTGTACTCGTAGTTTGTACTGTTATATTTTTAAATTTTATGTATAAAAGTGAATGGTATCCGTGGATTGTACCCTATCTTTTGTCGCCCAATGAAGGAAGTGCGATTATATTCGTCAATATTCTCATAGCGTGGTTGAGTTTATCAGTAACTTTTCTTCTTGGATTGTTTTTATCCCTATGGGCATATCAAAGAAGGGGCTAGATGGAGAGAGCTTTTCAAAGGAGGTTTGTTATGTTTGCCCTGTTTAAAGCAGAGTGCTTGAAGCTGAAAAGAACTAAGATTCTTTTGTTGAGTGTAATGATTTTAGTATTAACCATTGTGGTGGAATTTTATAGTTACACGGGTAGTCCCAAGTATTCGATAGATCGTGATGGTTGGAATGACTATTTTATGAGTATTGTTACTCTTATTAATTTCCTAACTGGGTATATGAGCTATTATATTTTGACTTGCTATATCTATGCGAGAGAATATCAAGAGAGGACCCATATGGCCCTGTTTACAAGCCCGGTTCGCCGGAGTCGTCTTTACTTCAGCAAGCTGCTTGTTATTTATATGTACATCGCTGTTAGCCTTTTGTTGGCATTTGCGCTATCTGCGCTATTGGGTATGTTAATTACGGACAGACCGCTAACCTTTGAAATCGTTATATATCAGCTTGGAATCTTCACTAAAATGATTATTATGCACGCTATGCTCATCCCGATCATCACGTTCTTCGCCATTCGCTGGAGAAAATTTGTGCCCGCCATTATGGGGATGTGTACCGTTATGTGTTTAAATTTTGTTTTGGTTAATACACCTGGAAATACCTTTTATCCATGGACCGTGCCGTTATTGTTTTCTCCACACGGCACACTGGGCAGAACATTTACGAATGTTCCTGGAGGAATCATCAGTATTTGCTTCATTTTTGTGCTGGGGCTTTTATTGGCGTTAAGAAGCTATACCCATATAGAGACACAGTAGAATGTGTAAGCAGCAAAGGACGATGAGTGTCCATATAAGATTGGCTGGATGAATCTGTAAAATGTTGTCGCTTAAGGACGGATTTACGTGCTATAATTCCAGTAACAACAGAATGGCTTAGGTGGGCGGTCGGCTAATCTCCCGGAAGGGAGGTGATGCCTGTGGAGGTTAAGGATGCTCTGACATTAATGATGATGTTCGGCACGCTATTAATAGCGTTGATCGGACTAATCGTTACGATTGTTATTGCGTTGAACCAAAACAAAAAGAAATAGACCGCCCTGCTCAAGGGGAAAACGGTCTATTTCTGTAGATCGCCTTTGAACAGCCGACCGCTCTTCAAAGCGGCTGTTGCCAAGAGTAGGGATGTTACCAGCATCCTTGCTCTTTTTTTAGTATATCCTTCTATAACTCATTTTAGCACATCTGAATAACCAATGTAACCGAATGGGACCGTTACTTGGTGAAAATTTTAACTTCCTTTGGAGCAAGAGTCACGGTAACCGAACCGTTGTTAATCTGAACGGAATCGTTGCCTAATTGGTTGGTCAGGCGAGTTCCGTTGGACAGATTATCGAAGTTGCCAATCGTGCGGGTTTGACTATTCCAGGAGTTGTTGATAAATACAATGGCCTCGTCGCCATTTTTAGAGCGCTGAAAACTGTAAAAGGAGTCGTCCACCCATTTTTCCTTTTGGCTGCCGTTTTGCAGAGCAGGGTGGTTGTTGCGCACATTGTTCAGCTTAGCGATGTACTGATACAGGTCATGGTTGGAGTTGAAAGCCATATTCTCCCGATTGCCGGGATCATCTCCGCCATTAAAGCCTTGCTCAGTACCTTGGTAGATGATTGGAATTCCGCGTGATGTCAGAGTAAAGCCCAAAGCAGTTTTGAGCTGTGGCCATTTGTCATAGTTAGCACCCGGCTTGCCGGAGGCGTCATTCAGGAAACGTTTTACATCATGATTGTCAATAAATACACCGTTGGTCTGGGCATCGCGATAGTAACGATCATCGGAGTAGCGTTCCTTGATTTTTCTCATGGATTGATCGTGTCCGAACACATCCTTGATTGTATAATACATCGGAAAATCCAATGCGGCATCGAGATATCGGGTGTAATCCCCCACATAAGCAGGGTCGCCATGGAAAATTTCACCCATGGTGAAGGTATTGGCGGCTTGGTCAAAATCCTTTAGAAAACCCTTCGGTACATGCTTGGCAGTATCCAACCGCAGTCCGTCGATGCCTGTCTCATTCAGCAGCCATTTGACCCAGTTTTTAAGCTCATTTGCAGTAGCGGGGTTTTCATGATTTAGGTCATCCAGTCCAGCCACATCACCGTTTTCAATTTTCCATTGGTTGTTAGAGTTGTAGTCCCCCTCTGTAATTTCACCATTATGATGATACCAATCTGTTTTATCAAAAGGGGCCTTGGCGATGCCGTTCCCCGGTTGGAAATCACCTGTGTGATTCACGACGACGTCCAGCATCACAGCGATATTTTTGTCATGTGCCTTACCAACCAGCTCTTTGAACTTGTCCATTGTACCGAGATGCCCGTCTACCGCATAAAAATCATACGTATGATAGCCGTGGTAAGCGTATTCACTCTTTTGCATCGTTACCGGGGTAATCCAGATCGCGGTAAACCCCATATTTTTAATGTAGTCGAGTTTGTTAATAATACCTTGAAAATCGCCACCATGCCACTTGCGTTGATCGCTGTTGTTGGAATTGAAGCCACCGTAGTTATCGTTGGACGGATCTCCGTTGCTGAAACGGTCTGTCATGATAAAATAAATACTTTGTTTGCTCCAGTCTGTGCCAAGGGGAGTGGGCTTGGAGAGGGTACCCGGATCTATAGGAGTGAAGGCGCCTAAAGGCGCCTCCGTTTGAGCAGTTACTTCAACTCCGTTAGAGTTGGGTGCATAGGTAGAAGTACTTACGTTTAAGGATACACCCGAAAGTTTTTCTGTTGGGATAGCTCCTGCCACTTCGTTGAGGTCGGTTGCGTAGGTAGAAGCCCCTACGCTGAGGACGCCCCCCGAAGGTGCCCCCGTTCGGATAGATCCTGCAGCCCCGTTCAAGCCGGGTGTGTAGGTAGAAGTTCCAGTGCTGAAAAGGTAGTTCTTCGAGTTATTGCTGTCCCAACTGTTATTGCCGTCATTAAAAGCAGCTTCCAATTGGGAGGCAGAACCGATATCGACGGTAATTTTGGCATAGCCGCTAATCTCGGCATCCTGCATTTTCACACCGGGTACGGCAGTCCAGTTTCCGTTAGCTGGGCGGTAGTGAATATAAGGCGAGTTAAAGCCTTTTTTGTAGTATACCGTTACCTTGTTAGTTGTACCGCCGCCATCCCCGGGAATCGTACCCGCTGGAGCGCCAGATGTGATCGTTCCCGCATTGCCGCTGTTACCAGGCGTGTACGTAGAAGTGCCCGTGCTGAAGGAGTAGTTTTTGGTGTTGTTGCTGTCCCAGTTGTTATTGCCGTCATTAAAAGCGGCTTCCAATTGGGAGGCAGAACCGATATCGACGGTAATTTTAGCATAGCCGCTAATTTCGGCATCCTGCATTTTCACACCTGGCGCTGCAGTCCAGCTTCCGCCAGCCGGACGGTAGTGAATGTAAGGTGAGTTAAAGCCTTTTTTGTAGTATATCGTTACTTTATTGCCTGTACCGCCATTATTGTCAGGCTTGGCTTTGCTGATGATATATTGTTTGAATCCACTCAACTCACCGGTTGGTGAGCCATCATTGTTGACGAGATTGTTGATGCGCAATAACGTAAACCCGTGATAACCGAACTTCGTGATTTTCTCCTCGATTTTTTGGAAGCCGCTGCCGCCTGTCGGGAGTGCATTTTCACCATTCAGGCGAACACCCTTGGCATTCGCGATGGAGGAGACGGTATCAACCAGGGTGGACGGCAAGGAATAATTCGGTGCTGTGCCACTGTCACTCATCTCCAGGCAAGTAAATGTCAAGTCTAGATCGGCATCCTTGAATTTCTGAATGAGACGGTTGTAATCATAATATCCACCTGCTTGTTCTGTGCTGTGCGGCATAGCAGGATTGTTCATTTGCCAGTGCAGACCGGAAACTTTGGCCCCGATCCGGACACCAAACACAGAATCGAAGTTTTTGTGGGCCGCTGCTCCGATGACGCCCAGATGCTTCTCAAGTACACTTTGGTACCACGACAGAAAATCCTTTCCATATGTGGAATTATATCCGCCGTTCGTGTAAAATCCGTCCCCATCGGTCGGTGGATTGATTTGGCTAAGACTGCTCAGCTTGGTGCCCCAAGCAGCATTAATCTTGTCCAATGATCCGTACTTGTCATTCATAGCTGTGCGGAATGCATTTTTGGCTGTTTCAGTATAAGCTTGGAACTTGCCTCGTCCCGGGTAGCTCCACCCTGCTGCTGGATAGTAGGACGGATAGCGCAATTCCCCAGAAGGACCGCCGCTCAAATAAATTTTGGGAATGATACTTTTATATCCGGCAAAGTTTTCAGCGAATGAGGCATACAGCTCGTCATATTGTTTACCGGTTCCGCTCCACAATGGGGAGAGGGCTTCACTATTGGCATAGCCGCTTTCGTCCTTGAATTGCATTTCATCTGCACTGCCCTTGCTCGGCAGCCAGCTTGGCAGTGGGATGTTACAGTCATCTCCCACATTTCCTCCACACTTATGCGTAGAGATAATAGGAACCCACTTCAGTCCCGCTTCTTTCACGGCATTTGCATAGGTCTTGTAGTAGCTCCAATCGAACTGGTTATCTCCTGCGCTCTCCACATAGCCCCACCAGACGTCGGTAGTGATGGCATACACGCCATTGTTTTTCAACGTTTGTAGCTGCTTTTTAAAGGCACCCCAGTCATTGATTTTCGCCAGCGGTCCCATGACGGAAGCTTGAAAATCATCTGCAACCGCTGCGCTCGCCGTATTAGAGGGTGAGCCAATGAAGGCAGTCAGAGACAGCACAAGGCTTAGTAGAAGCATACACCCTTTTTTCCATAGACTTCGATACAAGGTCAAACCGATCATCCTCCCCAAAGCATAGTCTAATTCGACAACATTTTGTAAACGTCTACAAAAATAGTATAAAGCAAGCGGTTGCATAAAAAGAAGAATTTATTGCGCACTCAAGGTGGACAAATATGACATTTTACGTAAGCAACCGTGTGCCTAAAAGTCTACAGGCAAAAAAATAAGGCATAGGTCTGAGGAGACGCATGCCCTTTAGTGATGTGCGGATAGCCAAGCCAGTATAGGAGAAAATGAACCTAAGCGTATAAAAGTCTTGTTCCAGTCTGTATGGAAAGTATTGCCGAGACAGCCTGCTTAATAAATAGAGCGATCCTTCTGGTCGGCAATGCCGCTTTTACGGTAGAAATACGTATTGATCCGATCCCGCCATTCTTTGGCATGCTCTGCCTGATGCTCCAGCCGCTCCAGCACCTGTTCATACATGGTATCATTCAGTTGCTCATACAAACTGATCTAGATGTCTTTGAGACGAGTGAAGTTTCCACGTTTTACACAAACCTATCCGAAGGAGTGTGTTCACTAACGAGTAATATATATTATGTGAAATTGAATATAATTGACAGACATTTCTCTCAGAAATAGCTTACTTGGAAGGTGTCTGCATGATTTTCCATTAGGATGCTGATATCACATAAGTGAATTTTTTTTTGAATCAAATTCATTTTTAGAGTTTCTTAACAGGCTAATCTTTTTAATCGTAGTATTAAGCTGATTCATTGAGTTGTCTAACTTATCTAATTTTTCTCCTAGAGTCTTCAAAATGTACCAAAGAAGAATAAAACATAGCGAAACGGGAAATCCAACATTTGTAATTAATGAAATCATTGCCTCTACACTCATAGATATCTTCCCTTCAGAAGAGATTTTGAAATTATAGAAGCGTCTCCCTAAGCTTGTTTGGATTGAATCCGCAGATAACTGTTTCTTTGCCAGATCTCTTTATGATTGTGTAGGGTACGCCTTTAATTTCGCGAAGTAACTTGAGATCATTTATATTGGTAATATCAATGTCAGTGAAATTGATCTTGTTGTCCCCCATCCACTCCTTAATTTTTTGGCAAAATTTACAATTTGACTTTGTGTAGATAAGTACCTCATTTAACATTACCTTTCTCTCCCATCGAATTAAATTAGCAAGGGGGTACCCGGATTTGAACCGGGGATGAAGGTTTTGCAGACCTTTGCCTTAGCCTCTTGGCTATACCCCCAAACTTAATTGGTGTTTGAGAAGTAAAGTGATAGTAGTTTTAAAAAGTACAACCCAAAAATAGTTTCTATTTTTTAGGTTGTTCTATCAGTCCGCTGCCCCACTTTATTAAACATAAAATATTTTGGAGGCGATCCTGTTGGAAGAATTGCACGCTTGGAGATCAAGACATCATAATTTTAAAATTGAACTATTAAAGCTAAGTAAAAAAATAGAGGAAACTGAAAATCCTAGTGATATTTTGTTTTACCAGGAGATATGTGAGAAATATGCTTATCATCTTAAAAAAATTGAATCCGCGTGCTACGATAAAGTAGGTGTCACAATTTGTGGTTGTAACTTTAATCCTGAACATTGTACGGATTAGTGCTCCTTTCCTTTGATAAACCGTGAATTACAATTATATGAGTTGAACTCTTAAAATTTAGATTAAACGGATGGGGCATAATAGTGTTATGGAAGCGAGACGGCTGCTTTTAAAAATATTACCACCGAGCCTCCTGCCCTAATTATAGGGTTTAATTAAGCGGTATTAGGAAGGAGGAAAAGGGGCATGATCTAACTGAGTAGTAGTACTTGTAAGTTCAACTTAAATCATATAGCGAAAAGCCGCTTCCTCTTAGGAAGCGGCTTTTTTCATTTCTCAAAGAGCTAACGCTCATAAACATTTTATTCAAAACCTGAACCAAATGTTTTGTTTTTTAGTTAAGTGATAAATATTCAAAGCTTTTAAATTTCTATTTTTCTGTGTTCTTATCATGAATTTTTATATATACCCATTCAATCCTAAATTGCGATATTACCAGTTATGTAGAGAAAACTAAACTTTTTACGTCGTTTTATTAATTGGGGGTGTGCGAAAAAGGTTTTTTTCAGAACCATTTCCAGTCTGTCTTCTTCACCATAACATTAATTTCGAAAATCAGTCGTTGGTGTTTTGTAACGATTTTTTTGTTTTATTAAGGCGTATTTTCAACTCAAGTCAATCAAGTCATGTTTAGAGGCATGGTCGATCCTCAAAATCGGTTGTTTCGGTCTGAGATACACTGCCCACTCTATACTGGCTCATGCTGATAAATATAAACAATCATCGTAACAATAGGCATCACAACAAAGTATACGAAAAAATTCTCCTACTTTCCATTGAGCTTCCCCATAGTGAAATAGTTTATACAGAGCCGTAATACTCCGGTAATCACTTCGCGATGTAAATGTTTTGTTTTCGTAGCAATAACTCTTTAATTCAGGCAAGATTATTTTTTAGTGATTAGTTATAAGAGGTTTTAAATAAGAAAATCCAATATTATACAATGTCCAAGTTAATTAATATAGCACGATTAGAATTCAAATTCTCACAAATAATCTCGATACTAAAGCCTTTCACAAGGTTTTTTAACAATTTTTTTAAAAAAATATCTTTTTAGACATTTATGGTTGTGGTTTCGCCAAGTTGTATCACTTTGATTAAACATACTGTTTATTTAGGAGGGAAATTATGAACTCTTACATACTAAATTTTACTGAAATTGTTAGCATTCTTTCAAGAAAAAAAAATTATAAATGAGTTTTTGAATGACCCAGAGCACTATGCTTTATTCAAAGAAAGTATTATGTTTCCATCTGATGCTAATAATAAGGAACTAGATGAAAAATTCAAACAATTCTTTTTAGAACTTCGTTTTACAACCTATATATCATCTTTGATACATTATGCTTCGATAGATTTTGACAAGAAGCAAAGAAGAATCCGAAAAAGAAACGTGTTAATACCGGAAGAGGATTCACACAATCTTTTTAAGGATGTATGTACACAATATGAATTCTTGAAGGATAAGCGAACAGTTAAAATAGAAGACGTGGTAACGAGTTCAAAGCTACATAAAGCGATAAGTTTATTAACGGAAAAAGAAAAGAGTATTTTGAGTGCTTCATATGTCATGAATTGTTCGGATACTGAAATTGCTAAAAATAATAACGTATCACAGCAGGCCGTTTCAAAAACAAGAACTAGGGCATTAAAAAAACTTAGAGATTTTTTGGCGTAAAGTGGATTAATTATAGTACTGGATTATATAAAAGAACAGTACAGTCCAATCTGTTATGATCAATGGCATCAATCCTCAATACTCTCGGGAAAATAGAGCAAGTAATTCGTTATGTGAAGGGGAGAGAAGCAGTGAACTCTTTTATGAATCTAATTAAGAAAGCACAACAAAGAGACGCACGAGCAATAGCAACTATTATTGAAAAATTCAATCCCAAAATTCAAAAATCTCTTACACAGACAAAACCTCAAGATCGTAATGACTTAAGACAAGAAGTAAGCTTAAAATTAATTGAGGCAATCTATAGATATGACTTGAAATCAGTGCCTGGTTTTTGGGAATTTGTAAATAAAAAAAATGAAGAGACAGATAATTAAGTCTGGTGCTGTAAGCCGGGAATGTCTTGAGTGGGATATCAAAACATATTGCAATTTAAGCGACCAGTCGCCTGGAATCTATCGGCGACTGGTTATTTGGTTTTGTTTGAATGCGAATTAAGTTAGTAAATAGTGCGATGTATATATCAAATCTTTCGTATTATGGCTTAGGATTAATTGACCAAGAGAGTATTAATATCACGAAAGAGAAGAGGAGTACAAAAATATTCAGTCCAATCCCCCACCATGCATACATTTTAGATCGCCTTGTAAATAGTGCTACCATTCCCAAAAAAATTCCTAGTACTGGTATGCTATATAGTGCTTGAGGAAGAAAAAAAGAAGAGAGAAATAAATAGTTAATATTCAATTCAACTAATGAAAAAATACCGCACAAGAAAGATATCATTCCTATTATGGGGTGTAAAAGGGTTCTCTTTTTATTTTTTAAGAATGCCAATTCCATAACTCTACCTCCTCAACTTTTATTGTGCGCACCATTTTATTACTTTTAAGTTTTTTTAGTTCTTCAGATGGCCCAGTAACGACGACTCCATAGGTGAGGATTCCATTTTTCTTTATATAATCCAAACGTTTAGAGAAAGATGTATTCTGGTAGTATGGAAAAGTAGATATTAGCTTTTGTCGCTGAGCCAACTGTTCAACAATTTTAAGAAATATAGGTTCAATTCCTTGTTTAGCAACCTCAGCCTCGAAAAACGGAGAAAATAAATTGGCATCAGAATGCGTAGGGTACCCCAAAGGAATTATTTGTTCACTATTTTGTGAGTTCTCCACTCCTGAGTTTACTGCAAGCCACAGAGTATCAATACTTTTGGGGAGCTTATGTTCCACTTCTTGGGGAGAATACAAATCATCGAAAGAAATGTACAATTCGGCGACAGACCCAGAAGGCAAACCGTTTAAAACCTCCCACTCCTTATTTTTATCAAGATTCAGGTTGTTACTTGGGAAAATGAAATGATTCTTATTTGACTCAGATACAGGTATACTTGTGTTAGATTGCCGTTCCACGGCAGAAAATTGTTTCATTGTGTAATGCACTTTGATTGCCTCAGAATTAAGACTTTGCTTCCCAACACGTTTTAAAGTGTTAAAATTCGCGTCCATAGAAAAAAAACCGATTCTAGCATCAAACCCTTCTTCTAACATTGTATTAGGTTCAGTTACGTAGATTAAATTCCTAGTGGTGTCTAACAAGTCGTTAGCTCGGTTCTCTGTTCCGTAATATAAATAGGAACAAAGTGTTAGAACAGGTACAATTAAAAGTAAAATGGTTAGAACAATGAGGATTGTACTTATCTTTGCTTGGTATTTTGCTAATTTAATAATTCCTTTTGAAGCTTTTTCTTCAAAGTGTAAAGTGGTCCCGAAATCTAAATTAGCTTTTTTAAACAACTCATTGTATTCATTATTAGTCGCCTCTTGATCTTCTTTAGATGTTAAATTACTATTATTACTTTTTTTATCGAGAAATTGTTCGTTATCGTTATCCTTCTTCATGTAGTATGCCCCTCTTTTCAAGAATCGTTTTTAACTTTTTCCTCCCACGATAAATATGACTTTTTAAAGTGTTAAGATTTAACCCCAGCACTTCAGCTGCTTCGTGCATTTTGAATTGATGTAAATCACATAAAAGGATGGCTTGGGATTCTTTTTCGGGTAGAGTATGAATTGATTGTATTAACTGGCTTAATTGATCACGCTCTATGAACTGATTTTCCGGAGTATTGTTATCCAGTAATTCTAGTCCCTTAATTTCTTCAATAAGTGCATTTTTTTTGTTTTTTCGTCGTGTGAAATCAATAAATGCATGGTATCCAACTTTAAACAACCAAGCCTTAATATTTTCAATTTCATTATCCTCAAGATGTAAAAAGGCTTTAAAGAAAGTTTCTTGGACTAGTTCCTCTGCAACGAAATGATTACAGGAGAGGGAAAGCAGGTATCTATACAAGTCGTTAAAGTAGCTGGAGTAAAGAGTTTCTAGGTTCATTCTTTCCTCCTTTCACTACAACCACGAATGAAGACAGGAAAAAGTTGCAATAAATAATAATTTACTGATGAATTTTAAATTTATTTACATGCCGATTATTGTGGCGGTCCCAAAGAAGTAAATATTCAGCTTATGGTCTGATCATGTGAAATATAGTTACCAAAATACATTCGTGCAGATGAATCTCAATTTATTAACTCCTTCATCATAGCACAACCGAAATAGCTCAATTTGAATTCCTTAAACGGTAAGAGTGAAGAAAGATAACAATGATTAAATGACGGATTGTAGAGCCAGTGCAACAGCTCCTCTGTAAATCGTTCGTGAGTGATTTTCCAGTCCAGACATTTTCGGGGAGGTGGTTGATGAGGAAGAACATGCTCCAGCACTTTTATCGCGGTTTACAGACGCATCTTCAGTTTGATGAAGGTAGCTAAACAGTTTTTGCTTTCCCCACGACTGGGTTTACCGAATCCAGTTCCAGAACGAAAGGCTCCCAAGAGGATACTTCTTTGACGCGCTCTTGAATTGACTTCCTACCGCAAACTTCCCACGTTTCTCTGCCGGTGGTTTCCGTTTAGACACGGGGAATGGAGAACACAATCAAACTTAGTTGAGGTGTGTCCAATGAGTAAAAAAATTAGTTTTTAAGTCCTCCGACTGATAATTGTTCAAGGTAAAGAAAAACGGATTGTTCAAGTAGCGAGAGAACAGGGAGTCTCGCGACAAGCTGTAAGGAAATCTTTTTAAAAAATTGCAAAGATCAGCTGAGGCTCAAAATAAATAGTAAGGAAAGGTACCTGCTCTTATTCTGCTTAAGGCTACATGTTCCTAATCAGTACAAACATATTTATCATAAGGCGTCTTAATATTATCGTTTTCAAATAGTAGAGGTCTATAGAACAGTTTCTTGTTCTGCTTCTTCTGAAAAAGAAATTACCCTTTCTATATGGAAATATCCCCTTCAAGTTTACTCTTTCCTCATGTGACATAAGGTTTTTTTGAGTGTCTACTTGAAAGGGATAGTACTATATTAAGAAGTGGAGATATTTATACATTTTAAGTATTATCTATTAGCATCCTTCGAAATAAATGATAATGGCATTAGCTATAATATAATATTGAGTTCTATATCTGCGAGCGCAGTTCTCGAGAATCCCATCGCACTCGCAGTTACCTTCGCCGAAATTTGCCCAGCAACGATCGTGTGCTACGCAACATTCATCTAATTCGTTAATGGGGGCGCCCCCACCTCTAGCCATATTGTATCCACAGTTTTTACCACAATGCTGATAACCACCAGGAGCACAAAACTCCGTAGGATCCCAAGCAGTAGTAATTTTATTGTTAGTTTCTCCGGGGGTGTATGTCTCGTCATGAAAAGGTGGAGTTTCCACCTCTACGTCTAGATCAACTCCATCATAAGGTGAATTAGTGACGTGAGTTCTTCCTTTTTTCACATCTAATTGTTTCAATTCGTTCCCCTCTAAAATATCTACACCAAGGGAGTAAGTAACTTCTGTACTGTCAATTTCATTATAACCAAAGGCATGAAATACAAGTTTCTTATCTTCACTAATGAAATAAATCATTTTTCCTACATTTAATTTTTTGTTTGTTGTATATAAGTCACTCACAAAAGTAGCTTTGATTTTTAGGTTTTCAAGAGAAAATTTCGAATACTCTGTATCAATTAATTTTGAAATTTTCTTATAATCAGGGCTATTTGTAAGCTCAGTTAAAAAATCGGTTGTTTCGATTATTGTCATAGGTCGACCATTAATTATATTCATCATAACTATATACACTCCTCTAAAATTGAAATATAAAGGCGGATAACGCACAAATCTTATCAAAAGCTAATCATTAAGGTGAACAGCCACATGAATAAAAGACCGGATTGTTCTTAAATACACCGCGATATGTTGCTGGGCAGTCAGGTCCGAAGCCACAGCATTTAGGCAGTTGGTAACAGCCAATTTCCGCTTGAATCTGCACTTGCTCTTGCTGGGAAGCATTTGCCTGAGTAGTTTTCTTCTCATTCATAATTTAATTTCTCCTTTCGATTTAATTTGTTACAACTATAAAAGTGAGTTATGTACTAGATATAACAACCCAATATTTATAAGTTTATCGTTTTCCTCCCCCTTTTATTAAAGCTGCATACATGAAATGCCCATATTGATGTTAGACTAAAAAGTGGACACCGAGAGACGAGAAGCGAGAATAAAACCAAATTCATTCGAGGTGCCAAAAGAGCAGTGAGCGAAAGAAGCGAAGAAGTCAGGTCGAGCAGAAAATTAGGCAGCTGTTCCTTCAATCCAGGATCGTGAAGAATACCAAGCGACAACGAATTCCAAATATCAGATGCCCGTCCATGAAAAACACCCGAACCAGCAGTTTTCTGCTCAAACGCCAAGGGAAGTATGGATGAAGGATGGTTTTACCTGCCCAGCGTCATGGATCCTGTATACCCGACAGGTTGTGGGCTTCCAAATGGGATCTTGGATGACAAAGGAACCGGTCCTTTCAGCATTGGAGCGTGCTTACCAGGCTCACCGTCCTGCCAGTGAAGTTCTGCACCATTCGGATCGGACAGTCAGTATGCGGCTCAGGAACACCAGAAAAAGCTTGTGGAATACGGCATGAAAGGCAGCATGAGCCGAAAAAGGAATTGTTATGACAATGTCTGCGTTGAATCGTTTCACAGCATTTTGAAAGAGGAACTCGTGTATTTGGAGCATTTCAAAACTAGAGAGGAATATATAAGTTTTACTTGGAGTTCTACTGCTTGAGGGAGGGAGTTCCTAATAAGTAATGACGCTTTTTCTTGGAAGCCACTAGTGTTCTAACGTCTTACGTCCGAAGTGTTTAACTTGAACTTAAAACATGCCTAGAGACTTTCTAAAATCGTGCAATTATAGACATAGGGTGGTTGTGAGAAAAATACTTTCATAAGACCATTCTACAGAAGTTTTGCGGTGAGAGAGCAACTCATGAACTGATTCTCTTGTATGATTGTAATTATAGTTATATTTCACATTAATCAGGTCATGAGTCGTTTTTTCTTAGTAGGCGATAAGTTTTTAATTATAGATCAACTTATCCAAAGCTCTTTAACAAATTCAGCATTCCGTTTCCTTCTATAGCTGGATTTCCAAAGAGCAGCGAACTGCTTTTAACTAATTGAGCATAAATTTCTGGTTCAGTAAGATCCCTTTTGAATAGGATTCTGCCTTCTTCGATGATCAATGCTAATGCACCAGCAACGAAGGGGACTGCCATAGATGTACCACTAAAAGAAGCATATTTATTATTAAGGAATGTGGAATATATGTCTTCACCCGGAGCGACAATGTCAAGTTGTTCGTTTTTGTTGGAAAATTTTGAAATTAATTTTGTTGCTCCGATAGACCCAACTTCTATGACTTCATTGTAAGCACCGGGATATCTATATTCCCGATCACTCTCCCCATTCCCATCATTTCCGGAAGCAGCGACTATAGACAAACCGTGTCCCACTGCATAGCGAATAGCGTCATGCAGAAGAGGATTGTCTTTTTTGGTACCCAAAGACATTGTCATAATGTTAACTCTTTCTCCGTTGGGCCCTCTCCATAATATTGCGTAGTAGATAGCCTCAATTAAATTATTAATATCTCCATCTCCGTCATTGGTTAACGTTTTTAAAATGAGAATGCTGGCTTGAGGGGCAACTCCAATGTTAACTTTTTTATTGTTAGCTGCAATAATTCCTGCAACATGAGTCCCATGTCCATTGCCATCCTGATAGTTATGCGGATCATTGTCATAGTTTGAAGTGAAATTTCTCCCACCAATGATGTTGTTTTGTAGATCTTCGTGCTTCATATCTATTCCGGTATCCAACACAGCAATGACAACATTAGATCCAAAAATATTCCGCTTCCAAAACTGTTCAGCATGAATTATTTCTAAACCCTTGTTTTCTTTGTTTGTAGCAGTTTTAATATTATAGTTTGGTAATCCTATCGATTGTATTTTCACTCTATCTCACATCCATTCTCTTTTGTTAATTAAGAAAGTGTCAGTGATATTAAAAAATACAACTAAAGTTTTAAAATTAAAAGTCGGTCATTCAAGGAACGTGTAACAGAAGCTCTGACATTGAGGCATGCATTACATTCACCCCCAGAACACATGTGCTCATTGATAAAACTCAAAGTCAAATAGTCGATGTCCCGTAAGGGTAACTGCTATGATAATGCTCAATGGATACAAAAAAGATGACTCCTGATGAAAGCCATCTTTTTGAAATCTGAAGAGTCTTGGTAAAAAACCAGTCGCCCATATATGAGATTCAGTTCAGGTAAAACACGGCCTATTTCCAACAGCTAATCACTTTTTATCTGATACTTCTAAATCGGATGCTGCCAAGGAGTGGGGATGTTATCAGTATCTTTAAGTTATCATTGTTCTATAAAATTTTAATTTCCATGGAAGCCGAGACAGCCTGCTTAATAAATAGGGCGATCCTTCTGGTCGGCAATACCGCTTTTACGGTAGAAATACGTATTGATCCGATCCCGCCATTCTTTGGCATGCTCTGCCTGATGCTCCAGCCGCTCCAGCACCTGTTCATACATGGTATCATTCAGTTGCCCTCGTAGACTAACCCATGTGTCTCGAAGATGGGCCGCACGTTCTGCACCTTCAAAATGGGTATCATAAATGTGCTGTATGATAGTTTGGCCGGAATGGAGCAAGTGTGTATAAGGAACATGGTGAAAGAATAAGAGCAGCTCATCCGGACAGGTGTCCGTAGATTCATAGATATCGGCATGGGGAGCAAAATATTGTCCTGCATAGCCGGTCCCGGTTGTGGTCGTGCGATCTACTCCAATCCCTCGGCAATCAGCAAAATGGTAGGTTCCCCACTTGGAATATTCGTACCCGTCTACATCCGGCCCATAGTGGTGATCGGGACTGACCATCCAGCCGACCCCCAGAGGGGCGGTGTAGGATTCGTAGATATTCCATGAATTGAGCAGCATCTGCTTAATAGTAGAAATTAAATCTGGGTCGCCTTCGCTATTCCCTTGTCTGCCAAACGTCAGCCGAACCCACTCATCAGCGATTTCTTCCGCAGACAGCTCCGGGTCCCATGCCAGTCGACCATAGCCATAAAGATTGGACTGGGCGAGCAAATGTCCGGTCCAATTGGTGTCTGCACCAATATTGGATACAGCGGCTATTCCATAGTTGGTAGGTTTGGGAGAATGCAGGGCGCCACTCACAATACGCTTGATGGTGGAGCCTTTTCCTTGGGCGTAGGTATCAAAATCCAATACTTCCTTCCATTGCGGAACAAGGTAACATAGATGCTTCTGTTGGCCGGTGTACTCTTGCGCAATCTGAAATTCCAGTAGCACCTGAGTGGCTTCCAGCCCACCGAACAGGGGGGAGACAGGCTCCCGCACCTGAAAATCCATGGGACCATTTTTGATCTGTAAAATGACATTCTCCCGAAACAGCCCATCCAGTGGTTTAAAATGGTCAAAGGCTGCGCGGGCCCGATCCGTCTTGCGATCGCGCCAGTCCTGCTTGCAATTGTAGACAAAGCAGCGCCAAATCACACGTCCGCCATAGGGCTGCAACGCATCTGCCAGCATATTGGCTCCATCGGCGTGATGGCGCCCGTAGCTGAACGGTCCGGGCCGATTTTCGGAATCGGCTTTGACCACAAAACCACCCAGATCAGGAACGGCGGCGTAAACTTCCTGGGCTTTGGTCTGCCACCATTCAGCTACAGCTGGTTCCAAGGGATCGGCTGTAGTTAACCCGCCGAGCTGAATAGGACTGGCATAGTTAATGCTCAAGTAGATCTGTATGCCATAGGCGCGGAATACCGCAGCTACTTTGGCCACATCCGGTAGGAATTTATCTGTAATCAGCTCGGTTTCTACCTGATGGACATTCACATTGTTAATGGATAGCGCTTGAATGCCTACAGAAGCGAGTAGACGGGCATAGTCTCGCAGGCGCTCCATATTTGCAGTAAAGGCATTATTGTCGTAGAAAATGGACCCACCCGCATACCCGCGTTCAATACTACCATCCATGTTATCCCAGTGGTTGATCATACGGATGGGATTAGCTGGATTAGACAATAGGTCTAGAAGGGGAGCGTGCAATGATTCCTCGGCGGCGGGTTTCAGTTTGCCGTCTAATCCTCCTTGAAGGTAGCGCAGCAGATGAAAGACTCCATACAATACGCCTTTGGAGGTCTGCCCCGCGACTATAACGTACGGTCCTTTGAACTCATCGTTACTGTGCAAAGCTGAATATGCCGGATCTGGCATCTCTAGCCCGCGAATTCGGTAGCCTTCCGCGCCCACTTCTGCCTGTTCCGTCGCACTGAATCGTTCTGCGACCAAAGGATGCGTTGGGAACGTACCCAGCGCAATGAATGGCGCATTTACAGGAACGGTGCTGATTTTCGGCTGCTGTCCAAACATGGAGGTCAATCCGTGCTGAAGCTCACTCGCAGCCGATTGAAGCACTTCATCTGTCTCATGGACCACGATGACCCTGCACCAAGCGGGCAGCTTTTGTACCTTACTATTGCGGCTGTAATGCAGCCAAGCCGCATAGCCGCTTTCTTTTGGCATATCCATAAGCTTGCTCATATTGGAGCCTCCTTTTGGGCAGGTGAAGATGATCCTCAGACATGCTGTTTCTGATCCTGACTCATATGCTCTGGGAGAGTCAGACGGTTGCCGTTGCCTTCATACAGCCACAAAATAGCGGTAACTCCGCGCGGATAATATTTACTGCCATGGGCAATGCCCGAGAGTATCTGATCGCTCCAGCACCAATAGGATTCTTCAGGGTGAAGGAGCCATGAGACGTGGGCAGCGTCTGCGGCCTGCCCAGCTTCTTCCCAAGGCAGTTCCAGCAGCTCGCGGGCAATAAACTGTGACAGATAGATTTTGCTCAGCCAGGAGTTGTTACTGGTCGAGGACAGCTTCCAGCCTCCGTCTTCAAACAGACAAACTCCCGGTACCAGCACAGTTTCCAAATGACGCCGCAGTGCTTGGATATATCCACCGAACCGTCCATCAGACTTAAGCGCAGCCTCACATCCTGTAAAGTAAGGAAAGATCAGCCCCTCAATGGCAGGAATAATCTGCGAGTCATTACCTTCCTGAATAACTGCTGGAATATAGCCCTTGTCTGTCATATGTGCTGTGATCGCTGCTGCGCATTTGTCTGCCTGTAAGCCAGCCTCCTGTGAAAGGGAGTTAAGCCCTTTTGAGGCAAATATCTTTTCCAGAGCAACATATACCGCCCAGCATTTGCTGCCCAGATAGATGTTGTTGCGGGACTGACCCAGAGATACGTCCAGACTGTCGTAGGTCGTAATTTCCGCGCCTCCCCGGGTTCTAGAGCTGTCCAAGCCCATCAAGCCGTTTCGTTGTGCCGGGTCGGGGTGATCCCGTCGTAGCATGCTTTCGAAGCAGTCACACAAAACAGGTAGCATACGTGTCGTAAATGACTGATCCTGTGTCTGCTCGATATATACCGTGACGCAGCAAAGCCAGTTCACCAGTTCCTCGTGGCTCATGTAAGAGAAGCAGTCGTCAATCCCTGCCAGCTCATAACAGGAGTATCCCTGCCGGGAGAACACGTTGGCTACGCCCATATCATGGGTAAACGTGATACCACCGGGATAGGTCTGTTCCTCTCCCGGAAAGCGTACCTCATCCCGATAGCTGTACCTTTGGACAAACCACTCCAGCTCGTTGCGTACCGTCCATGGATTCAAAATCAATTCATAATAAAGCTGATCCGCCGTCAGATCGAGGGTATTCATCATCCGATACTCGCCTTCGTTCACAATCCAGATCGGTTCTCCGTCCGCTTGGTGACTCAGCAGTTGAGTACTGCCGTAGTAGCTGTGGATCGCCTGAGCGAGCATAAATTTCTGGTCCGGGCTCAGGTCTGCCGACTCCATCCAGCGATTAGCCTGAACACAGGCTGCAGTTAGGTCTGTAAAATGCTTCAACGCATAGTTTCCCACGTCCTCAATATCCTTGAACAGCTGGGTATAGTAATACGACGCTTCGATGCCTGTTGTCACAATGCCGCCGCGATAGAAGCATATGGCGAAGGCATATGTGCGCTTCTCACCTGCGGGAACGTCCATCAGGAGCGCACCCGTCGTGCCCAGGCCAAAGGATAAATTCTCGGCCATGGTCTCCCCAAGCAGCTTCTCCATTGCAAATCCGCTGGCAGGTACTGCTTCGCTGCTGTTGGTCACAATGGCTGTACTGCGCCCTTGGCCGATGCCTGTGAGTCTTTCCTCCAATGGGGTAGAATCCGTAGTGTCCCTGCGCGGATCTTCTCCTATAATGCGTATGCCGCTATACGGATCACTGCCCTGATAGCCGAAAAAAGCTCTTCGCGCTGCAGTCCCCTGCGTGTTATCGACGGTTAGCTCGGCGAATACCGCCGGAACCAACGCTGCTCGCAGTTCATCCATACCTGCAATTCCCGGCTCGGGTACCGGGCGAACAGGAGAGTACAGCCGGAACGTCAAATCGCCGGCCTGCCATGTATCCGTTCCTACTTTTAGCTCACGGGTAATGTCGGAATCAGCAAAGGCCATAAGCTGCGGTTCCGTTCGTTTACCCTTTTTCTCCACGTCGTAGCGGGCACTTTCATCCTGTGTGGATGCAAAGAAGGGAAGCGCCTCGTATGATTCGCCATCTCTGGATTGCAGCCCGATATATACATTTTCGTCGGCAGGCTTGCCCAGCTCCAAACCAAGTCCGCCGCGATTACCCTTAAACCCAAGTGTAAAGCTGGAAAAAGAACCGATAGGTGCATGCTGTGTGTTATAAAATATATTTTTCGACATATAATGAAACCCCTTTCATGATAAAGTTCAACTTTGATTAACTTCACTTAGAGCCTAGCATGTCATGTGGTGGGGAACCATTGTCAAATCGCTCAACTATTTATCCAAATCGCGCTGAAAGCGATATACTGGGGTATATCCATGTAAGTAAGCCAGGAGGGAAAACATGTCGTCACCACGTTTACCGAAGCGTCCCCATCATCCGGACCTTACAGCTGCCGGAGAGGAATTCTTTTTTCCCGATGTGCGGACCACAGTCAATCTGTTTGCCATTCATACACGAAGTGTGGGAAGAGAGTGGAGCTATCCGCCACACGAGCATCCTCAATATGAAATTAACATCGTGCTTGCGGGAGAACAGATCACGGTTGTGGATGGTCGCAGCTATACCCAGCGACAGGGTGATCTGGTGCTGCTGCGTCCGGGGATTGTTCACTCCAGTCATAGTAACGGAGAGGGATTTACGTATTTTTGTATGCATTTCGACATTGATGATAAGCTGTTTCTCTCGCTGCTGAGTCGTCTGGAGCAGGTGCTGTTTCCAGCTGAAGGCACAGTGGCAGGGCAGATGGGACCAGCGCTGGGCAAGTTGCTCGATCTTTCAACGCCGGAAGACATAGGAATTGGTAGTGATTCGGTGGCAAAGCGAATGCGGATTCAATCTGCTGTGTTTGAACTGTTCGCAACGTTGTGGGAGGCTGTATCCAGCGAAGCCGCTCATCTGCCGGGGCGTGGATATGTGCAGGCAGAGCTTGCCCATCAGATTGCCAGTCGTCTTCAGGGCAGAGTGAATCAGCCCTATGGGCAGGCTGGCTCGGTGGAAAAACAGGATGGGATCGAGGGGATTTCATCCGAGCTAGGTATTAGCGTATCCCATTGTAATCGTGTATTCCGTAGTGTTTTCGGCGTTTCTCCCCGTGTATATCTATCCGGGCTTGTGCTGCATGAGGCCAAGTTGCTGTTGGCTGATCCGCAATGGTCGGTGCAACAAATTGCCGATATGCTCGGCTATGGGGATATTGCGCATTTTAGCAGACAGTTCAAGCGCTGGTCGGGCCAATCGCCGACATCCTATCGCAAAAGCTCGGTGCAGGAAAGCCCATCTGAATAAAAATAAGTATTCCTTTAAAATAGTTATGATATGATCCCCATAGAGTAGCTGAGAATAATACGAATTTACATAATCAACATGCTTAATAATCAAATAGAGGAAGAGGTTCAGGCGTTTTTTGAAAAAGTCGGAGCATTCGACCATCTGTTTACCACCGGGGTGGGTATAATGAGGGAATCGCACATGCTGTGTTGTATCTGATGACGAACAAGTTTACCACCGGAAGCGTGCTGTTCCCAGATGGCGGTTATACGTTGATTCAATTCGCAACGAAGTGCAGATTTCATTCTGATCCAATCCGAAAGGCAGGAATAAATCATTAAACAAAAACCGGTTCAACCCCATACAAAGTGGTTGACCGGTTTTTTTTATGATAACAGGCTTGGCCCTCTTGCAACTTTTTAGTTTTGCACATCTAACCTTTTATATTTTCGAAAAATACGTGGATAAATTACTCTAGTCCCGATACATACCATCGCCAGCATGGCGAACAGCAAACCGCTCCACAGCGTCCCCTGGATGCCCGCTCTGGCAATAAACCATCCCCCTGCCAGCGAGCCCAGTGAAACCCCCAGGTTAATAAACGAGATGTAAAGACTGTTGGCAAACGCGGGAGCTTCTTTGGCCTCATCAATCACCCAAATCTGGGCGACAATCAGTCCGCTGGTATGAACGGCCCCCCACACAATAATGATGAAGAGCGTAGGAATAAATGAAGAACTGATCCCGTACAGCAGCAAATAGGTGCCCCCCAAGACTACTGGATGAAAAAGAGCGGTGCGAACCTTATGCAAGCCCATGAGCTTGCCAGCCAATAGATTGCCGAGCATTCCGCCGATGCCGAAAATAATAAGCAGAAAACTGATAACATTGCTGCTCATCCCTGTGTTTTGCCCCAAATATTCGGCAGAATAGCTATACACCGAGAACATGGCTGCAAATATAAAAGTAGCTGCCCCGATATTGAGCCACAGCGGTATTTTACGCAAAATGCCAAGCTGCTTCCGGTAGGAGAACATTTCGGCTTGTGGTGTATCCGGCAGCATGAATAAAATACCAATCCCTGCAATCCCATTCGCTACCGCAGTAAACCAGAAGGAGGCCTCGTATGAAATTTGATTGGCGATATAGGCCGTAATTGGAATACCGAGTACCATTCCCATGCTCGTGCCGAGAAAGGCCTTGGCGGAAGCTTGCGTTGCCTTTTCCGGGGGATACAACGCAGTAGCAGCGACAAAGGCAAGCGAGAAATACACCGGGTGAAACAGAGCCGGAATGATACGTAAAATCACTAGTATATAAAAGTTGGATGTATAGGCTGACAGCAAGCTTGTTATGGCAAAAACAAACAACGACATTGTCATGATTCGCTTGCGGTTAAACCTGGACATCAATAGCACCATGAAGGGACCGAACAGCGCGATGACCAATGCAAATGAACTGACAAGAAACCCGGCCTGAGCTGCCGTAATATGAAAACGTTCAATGATGACCGGCAAAATGCCAACCACACCGAACTCAATCGTGTATACACCAAATAGGCCAAGTGCGATGAAAAGCAGAGGCTTACTATATTTCATTAGTTTCATTCCCTCTCCATGTCCTCCTACTTTACGTCCTTGATTTTGCATGCTAATATTTCATTAAATCATAAAATAATAAGTCAATACTCGAAATAACACACAATAATAATTGTATTTTTGCAATATTGCCTTGAACTTAAGGAGATGGATTTGATGGACCAAGTGGATCATAAAATTTTGTTGTGTCTACAAAACCAGGCGCGTATCTCCATGACCGAGCTGGGTAAGGAGGTTGGACTTTCCCAGCCTGCCGTAACGGAAAGAGTACGGCGCATGGAGGATAAAGGTATTATCACCGGATATCGTGCCACAGTTTCACATGAGAAAGTTGGAAAACCGATCATGGCTCACGTGCTCGTGCACACGAATCAATGCAATTCATTTGTTGAGTTTTGCCAATCTGCACCTGAAGTCATTGAGTGCCATAGAATCAGCGGCGAGCAAAATTACTTACTGAAAGTCATGGTTGAGTCTATGCTCAAGCTGGAGCAGTTCGGGGATGAGTGTGGAAAGCATGGGCACTCTACCACGTTAATTGTCCTGTCCTCGCCTGTAGACCATAAACATGTAACCCCTACTTTATTAGACCCTATTTGAGCTACCGTAAATGGCTTGGCAAAGCTCGGTTGTAAACGGACCTGACATCCCTTCAAATGCTGTATTGGTAAAGGCGACCACACTGAGTCTTAGTGCGGGATCAACGAACCACGAATGACCATAAGCTCCTCCGAGACGCCACGTTCCGGGTGATTCTGCTGTTCCGCTTTCATCGGGATCTTGGAGTACGGTGAATCCTAATCCAAAACCCCGCCCCGGCCAGCCTGCCAAGGGAAGGCTCCCGGTCTGGATGGTGCCCATTTCGCGGACCCATTCCTCTGAAAGTAACGGATTGCCGCCGTTTCGCAGTGTTTCCAGCAGTCGCATGAAATCTTTTGCGCTGCCAATCATACCCGAGCCACCAGAGTGGAAAGCCGTGGGATCAAAGGCTCGTGCAGGCTGAAAACGAAGTCCTGCGGTGCCTTCAAAAACCTGCGCAACCTCAAGCTCACGCATTCGCCGGGGTTCTGATATATCGTTGACATAAGGAGCCGCAAGCCGTCCGGCATCCGCGACCGCGAAACTGGTGTCGTGCATACCGAGAGGTTCGGTAACGAGCTTTTTAACAGCTGCATCAAGGGTTATGCCACATACACGGCTAATGATAGCGCCGAGCACATCAGTAGCAATCGAATATCCCCATGCTTTACCCGGTGTATATAACAGAGGCACAGAAGCCAAACGTTGCAAGTTCTCCTCCAGTGTAAGATTTGAAAAATCCATGCCATCTGATACGCCTGCACGATGATAGGGACCCCCGCCTTCTTCCTCTAAAAAGCCATAGGTCAACCCGGCAGTATGTGTCAGCAATTGGCGTACTGTAATGGAGGGCTGCTCACGACTGATTAATCGGGGGCGAAAATCGGGCAACCAGCGTTCAATAGATTCATCGAGCTTAATCAATCCTTGGGCTGCCAAAACCAAAGCCGCAGTAGATACAATCGGTTTGGATACAGAAGAAAGCCGAAATAAAGCATCCTCATGCATAGGACGTTGTTCTTCTCGATCAGCCAGCCCCGCCGCTCGGACATACACGGGTGAACCATCCATATATATCATGACGACTGTGCCGATCAGACGCTTTTCGGCAAGGGTTTGATCTATAACTGCATTTACACGTCCGTCCAGACCAGCTTGTATCGCAAAAACTCTATTATCCAAACTCATAAATATCTCATCCTCTCTATGATCCAGCGGTTACCGCTTGATAGAACTTAGTTTACAGGATGGGAAGAAGACATTACATAAGGTAACAAAGGTGTTCAGTGAGTATTTACGTTAAAATAAAATTATATTAAAGGCATGACCTTGGATTTAAATGAATGGGACTTTACAAGAAGTTATGCCGCGTTTTATAGCATCTTTTTAAGTTGAGATATGTTGAAAATAGGCGGTAAAATTTACAACAAAGAGGGTTTTGTTTATTGAGGATTGTATCGCGTAATAAGTTGGCTTGCTTGGTTGTCTTAGGAGGGGGTTTGACCGTAATTGTTACGGGTTTTGGAGGGGATAAGGAGCCTTATAAACTTCCCGATAAGCCCAAAGAGACTGCTGTCTCGACATTTTCAGAATATATGAACGCTTCTATGAGTCGCGATTACAATAAGATGCTTTCACTGTCTGATGATTATCGCTTTGAAACAGAACGGTCGAGTTTGAGCCTGACAAAGTAGACGACAATTTAGAAGATAACTTCAAGTGATTTTAGTTTTTCAATTTTCTAATCAAACGATCCAAAACGTATCCAATAAGATACCAGAAAACTAGTGTAGTGAAGTAAACAATGGCTATGGGGATGTCTGCTTCTCGCACAAATCGAAATGATTCATACATCCAAACCAACGGGCTAACGATAGCCAATAGCATATTATAGTCGTCGTTCCCCATAATATTTACAGTAATAACTAGACACGAGATTAGGACTAGCCAAAAACGAAAAGATTTCATTGCCTATACCTCCAAACCAATATTGTATCAATTTATTACCACGTACCAGCTTAGATTCTGGTCTTTATTAATGTAAGAGGAAAAGAACGCATGCAAAGTCAATTCGATCATTTTTGTTCATCAGGGATATCAAAAAAGAAATTTGTTGGATCAACTGGTTTTTGCCCTGGGTTTATCTCTTTCCCAGTATTGTCAATGAGATTGTAACTGATTTCTCCAACAGCGGCCATGAAATTAAAATGGGTTATTCGCCCTTGAATTGTAGGTTTCTGGCCGTCTTGTTCCACTAATTTATAAGGCAAAAAGGATAGACCACTGCTCTCCCTTTTGGTTGAGTCAAAACGTGCTGTCCATATTAATACACTACAATCGTTGCTGATTTTATAGTATGAAATAACATCCATCTCCTGAATAAAAAACGAATTTGATTTGCCTTCAGGAAAATAATAGTCTGTGTTCAGATTTTCATACCCTTTGGGTGTATATTCTTTTAAATTGCTAACTTTGGGAAGTTTGATTGCTGCTCCTCTGGATACATTAAGCTTATCCGAAGTATATTTGTTTTTTATTTCATTGTTTGCTTTCGCTACATAGGCCGTCTGTGATTTTGGATTCCAGGAGACATACGCATTGGATGAATCAGCAATGAATCGGAGAGGGACCATAATCCGTCCGTTTTTCAATGTAGTGACAACAGGCAAGGTTATACTTTTTGAACCAAGCGTTGCACTTTTCTGCCCAACTTTTAATAGTGTTTTTTCACCGTTACGATCTATTGTGACTGTCTTGGTGCTATTATTCCATGTGATGGATACACCAGGTAAACTTTGAACAGCGTTTAATGGGACCATGGTAATCCCATGAGATTGGTAAGTTTCATCAGAGGATACAATTGAATTATTAACGATAATATGTGTCGAAGAAGCTTGTGCTGCTCCCGCACCTAAAGTAAGACCTAAAATAGATATGCAGGCTATTTTTGAGACAGATCTCATATTCTATACCTCCACAATTGTATTTGTTGTTATAGACGAATAAAAAAGCTGAAAGCAGCTTTTATTCCAAATTTATTTAATAAAATGTATTAAAAAGAACGATATTTAAATCACTGATAGTTACTTGCAAAATAAAAATGCTGATCAAGAATAAACCGACAACTGTATGATTCAGTGAATCGGTTTATTCTGTATTTACATCGGATTGTGTCCACAATGTCAATTCGATGTGTATTGCACCTCAAAACGGAACCCGTCAGTAATAAACTGTTATTATTTTTCAACAGACTTTAGCAAGACGATGAACAGCATCCTGATCGTAGCGGCTTCTTCGGATTCTTTTTCTCTACACTTTTTTCACTGGACGTAGCACTGCGTAGCCATATCCTTCCGGGAAATGCCGCTGATAATCTTGCTTCGTTTCCTCATCCCATTCATACCCCAGGCTGCTAGGGTCAAAGTCCCAAGCCTTCTCCTCCACCATTCTCATAACGTCTCCATTATTTTTTAAATAATTGAAGGGTGGGTGGAAAAACACCAGGTAATCTGATTCGGGGATGTCCCGGCACTTCATTCCTGCGGGAATCTCTCCGGCGTAGTCAGCGGCAACCGGTATTCCATAGAGATATCCCTTCTGACCATCCTGATAGAACCAGCCCGCAGTTTGGCCCAATTGTTCGGGAAGCTTGAGATGAGACATGCTTTCCAATGTTCCGCAAATTTCATCACAATTGTGACCGTTTCTCCAGAAATCACCGTAGTTTCGAGAAGAAGTATCCCAGATTCCAATAAATTTGTGTGCTGGTATATGCTCGATTTTGACTTCAGCTTCTTGCAAATGATCCTTAACCATCTTATCCCGCTCCTTCAAATGGTAATGATAAGGAGAGAACACCTCAACGCGAATGGCTAACGGAATAGGTCGGGGCTCCTTCTGGTATACAGCCGGAGTTACCTCGAATGCTTTTACAAATGCCCGTGTAAAAGCCTCCTGTGAAGAAAACCCATACTTTATTGCAACATCGAGGATGCGGACATTGCCATCTCGGAGTTCTAGCGCGGCACGGCTAATCCGGCGCATCCACACATAATCCCTTAACGTTATTCCTGTAAGGGAATGAAACTGTTTTGTACAGTAGTAAGGGGAGTAGCCTAACTGATTGGACATTCTCAACAACGAAGGTGCTGAAGTAAGATTATTATCAATCCAATCGATCATAAGCTGAACCATTTCGTTCCATTCATACACGAGCGTTCCCTCCTTTCGACTCCATCTTAACAGCCGGAATGCAGGAATATTTGACTTGAGTTGCATGTGTTTTTTTCTCTTGTTCTGCTTTACTCCTCTACATAGCGGATATATGGGTGTTGAAAGTACCTTTGATCAGACACGAAATAATATTGTTTGCCTATAACCAGAGGAGGGATCGCGGACTTTGAGGAAATATATAATTCTTTATATCCACCTCCGTTAAAAGTATCTCTCTGTATGACCAAGTAATCATCTGTAGTTTTAACTAGCTTAGCGATTTCTGTCGAGTGATGACCTGAATAATAATAAATCCAGCTGAAAATTAGTGAAAAAAATATAATTTTTAAAATAGTTGCAGCCGTTTTATTTTTTGTAATCAACATTCGCACCAACCTCCCATAATCCATTCTTTCAGTTGTAATAAAATATGTATGATTGGTTATTTAACCTGTTTATGTATATTGTATGGTGTATGATCCGATGTTGAAAGTAACTTTTACACAAAAAGCCTATCTGCCGTTCTTCCGGCAGATAGGCTTTTATAACATAAACGTCAACTTACTTTGTGTTTATACGCAGTCTGTGCCTCTTCATAGGAATGCACCGACGGCATAGCTTTATTGTCAATTATTTTTACGTTGGCGTGCGCGAGCCTCGCCGCCTTTGCGGCCTGCTTCTTCCCTGCTCATTTTCCCGTCGCTATCACTTTGGTCTGAATTGCCACGGGCTTCGCCGCCCTTGCGTCCGATTTCCTGATAGAATTCCTTGTCATGGTTTTTGGAAGTGGCTTCGCCGCCTTTTTCACCAATTTCCTGGTAGAAGTCCTTGCCATGATTTTTGGAAGTGGCCTCGCCACCTTTTTCGCCAATCTCTTGGTAAAATTCTTTGTCGTGATTTTTAGCAGTAGCTTCTCCACCTAGACGTCCTGCTTCTTCGCGACTCATTTTGCCATTTTGGTTGTTGTTAGCCATGTTCAATCACTCCTCATCGAATTTTAGTAAAGCGGGTACGTGTATCTATTAACCTTTGTGTCAGGAATTAAACATGTCCCTTTTATTTTGCCAAATAGCAGATAACTGGGGATATTCACCTGATTAGCGTTCCCATGCTTCGGTGTGCAGTTGTTGCTGGCGGTTAAATAATGCCGGATAAATGAACAGGCTGAGCAGCACGCTGGTCAAAATAGCAGAGGTCATGGTGGTAAATACGATGAGCAATTGCAAACGCACAGCGGCAATCGGATTGGCACCTGCGATGATTTGTCCGGTCATCATGCCGGGAAGCTGGACAAGCCCCAGCGTTTTCTGCCCCTCAATGGTTGGGATCATACTGGAACGTATGCAATCCTTGAGTATAGGGAAGATGGCTTGTCTAGGCGTGCCGCCTAGTGCCAGAATGAGCATGATTTCAGGCTTGCGCAGCAGGACTTCCGACTTGAGCCGGGATACCAGCAGACTGGACAAAATCATGGAGCTGCCAATGATCATACCGCTAATCGGAATCATATATCGGGCTGTCGCCGGAATAATATGCAGGCCAATGAGGAATGTCTGTGTAACGATTTCCACACACAGCAAAGTCAGGAATGACTTCCACATGAGACCGGGGATAAATCGTCCTTTGCGCGCAACATTTTGTGAGGCTACGGTAATCATGAGCAGAATGAATAATACGATAAATCCGTAGCTTTGCATCCCAAAAATCAAATGCAATACATATCCAATCGCCAGCAGTTGAACGGACGCTCTGATCGTGGCGATGATCATGTCTCGGTCCAGACCGAGTTTGAAGGATTTGGACATGACAATGGCGATAAATACAAAACCGAGAGAGAGAATCAAGGCAACAATCGTCATACCCATTCTCCTGCTACAAACTTGCGGGTCTCACTATGCTGTGGAGCATTAAAAAACGTTTCCGTATCCGCTTGTTCTATCAGTCTTCCGTCGATCATCAGCCATGTTTCGTGGCCTATCCGGCGGGCTTGTTCCATATGATGCGTAATCCAGATCATCGTTGTTCCCTCTTCTTTGTTCATTTGTAGCAGCAGTTCCTCAACCTCTTTGACCGAGGCAGGGTCCAGTGCAGAAGTAATCTCATCCAGCAGTAAAATATCCGGGCGGTTCGCAAGCGTCCGCGCCAAGGCCAAGCGTTGTCTTTGTCCGCCAGACAGTTCCTGCGCCTTCTGTTCCAACAGGTCGCGGGTGAGCCCTACGCGTTCCAACAGGCTGGCAGGATCATCCAGAACTGTACCGTGCAGCCGTTCTACGGTTTGGAGATTGTACAGGACAGTTCCCTGAAGCATGGGGGCATCCTGAAAAACCAATGCGACTTTCCGTCTCAGTTCAGGGATCTCCCACTCCGATATAGGTTTGCCGAGGACACGGATTTCCCCTTCATCCGGTGTCATTAGGAGGTTACACAGTGAAAGCAACGTGCTTTTACCAGACCCCGATGGACCGACCAACGTGGTGATTTTGCCGGGGGAAACTTTTGCGGTAATCCCGTTCAGAACCGCACGTTGTTGTCCAGACCCGGTGAAATATTTGATGATGTGGTTAAATTCAATAGCTGGAAGTGGTTTGGGTTCCATAGATATAGCTAGCTCCTTTGTAGGGGATCGAGAAAGGTATCAGATCCGTTCTATGATCTTATTTTTTATTATATCAGTAATGACTGCTATGCTCTTCTGTAAAGATTCGATGCAGGTTGGCTGCGGTAAACGGCATTTTCTTTGTATAAACTAACAGGATTAGTTAAAATAGAATCTGGATCGATTCTGTATATGTATAAGGAACCGAATTACATAGAAATTCGATGAAAGGAGGCTGGATGATGTCGCCTAGAAACGGAGTAAAGCTGCAAGATATTCTGCGGGCTGCCGAGGACATTGCCAATGAACAAGGGATGGGGGATGTCACGCTCACCACGCTGGCGCAAAAGTTGCACATTCGCCCTCCGTCCTTGTATAACCACGTGGACGGATTGAACGGACTGCGCCAAGTACTGGCATTGCACAGTCTCGAACAGTTGGAGGAAGCTTTGATGAGCGCAGCAGTTGGTAGAGCGGGCGCAGATGCGCTAACCGCTATGGGGAAGGCGTATATGCGGTATGCTCGCAAGCGACCCGGTTTGTATGAAGCGATGCAGTATGCAACTGATCGAAATGATACCGAAATGAGGCAGGCTGCGGATCGCGTGGCCGAGCTGGTCATTACCGTCCTGTCCAGTGGTTATGGCTTTAAGGAAGAAGATTGCATTCATGCAGCGAGGGGATTCCGTAGCCTGCTTCATGGATTTGCCTCGCTTGAACAAAAGGGCGGGTTTGGTTTGCCTGTGGAGGTGGATCGGAGCATAGAGGTGATGATGGCTACCTTTTTGGCAGGTCTACGTGTGCAGCAAGAACGAGATGGTGAGCTGACCAAAGAAGTCTGATTTCAACCTGATGCAGCTAACATGATTGCGTCGCAGACCCGAAGGGTAAAATACATCTGTATAATGTAGATGAGAGACTCTGAATACAGGGGGGATATGAGTGAACGTACTGGTGATTGGCGCAAATGGAAAAGTAGGCAGACATCTTGTTCGTCTACTGGGGCAAAATAAATCGCATCGTGTAAAGGCGTTGATCCGCCATTCGGATCAGGCTGAAGCGCTTGAACGTTTGGGAGCAGAAACGGTGGTAGCTGACCTCGAAGGGACGGTTGGTGAAATTGCCGAAGCTATAAAAGGTAGCGATGCTATCGTATTCACGGCAGGCTCCGGTGGAAAAACAGGAGCGGATAAAACGCTGCTCATCGACCTGGATGGAGCAGTCAAGGCGATGGAAGCCGCCGAACAAGCAGGTATCCAACGCTTCGTTATGGTCAGCGCCCTACATGCGGAGAAACGGGAGCAGTGGCCCGAATCCATTAAACCATATTATGTGGCGAAGCATTACGCTGACCGCCTGTTAGAAGCGAGCAACCTGGACTACACGATTCTTCGTCCGGGTGGCCTGACGGATGATGTGGGCACCGGCAAAGTTGCTACCGGTGAGGATTTCACCAGCCACACCATTTCCCGTGAAGATGTGGCGGCAGTGGTCATAGCAGTGCTGGAGGAACAGCAGACGTATCATCGTTCAATTAATCTGGTGTCTGGCAGTACGCCTATTGCTGAGGCAATCCGGCTGTAATTACGGATGAAGTTGTTGGATCCATTTCTTTTGGGAATGTTTCTTCAAAGCTGTCTTTTTTCTCGTATAAGTTGTACCAAGTTTCTGCAATGATATCTGGATCTCCTGACATCTCGATATCACCATTCCCAAGACTGGGCAAAGGGAGCGTGCAGGAAGATTCGTATCTAAGACTAATTTTTGCTTTGAGAGGCATCCACGGAGGCAGAGTTCCGGGGATGCTTTTTTGCTGTTTTTCTCAGTGTGATCGTCCCCGTAGTAGTCCCAAGCTCCAACTCCGGCTGAATAGCAGCAAAAACAGTTGCTTAAAACTAATTATATTAATTATAATACTAATATAATTAGTTTGTGATGAAGACAAGGAGATGAGCTGAAATGCGTATTGTTCAGGTACAGCATCTGTATCAATTGACGTTTATGCCCCGGCTGTTCCCGGTGAACTGTTATTTGGTGGAGGAGAAAGAGGGGCTCACCTTAGTAGATGCCGGATTGCCATACAGTACCCGTGGTATAGAGCAGGCTGCGGCGCGGATCGGGCAGCCGATTATTCGAATTGTACTTACCCATGCCCATGGGGATCATGTGGGTGCGTTGGATAAGCTGAAGGCAAGGTATCCTGACGCGCAAGTATTCATTTCAAGGCGGGACGCACCGCTGCTACAGGGCGATGTATCGTTGGAGGCAGGGGAACCGGATACTCTAATTCGGGGCGATGTACCGAAGCATATCCTTACCCAGCCTGACGTTTTACTGGAGGATGGGGATCATGTAGGTTCGCTGTTGGCGATCAGCGCACCAGGACATACGCTGGGTTCGATGGCATTTTTGGATACTCGTACCCGAGCGTTAATTGCAGGCGACGCCATTCAGACCCGAGGAGGTATAGCGGTATCGGGAAGGCTTAAACCGCTGTTTCCTTTTCCGGCACTGGCTACCTGGAACAAGGAAATTTCGCTGAAAAGCGCCAAAAAGCTGGCGAGTTTCGATCCATCTTTATTAGCTGTCGGTCACGGCAACATGCTGAAGCATCCACAATCTCAGCTGGAAAGGGCGATTATGGAGATGGAACGACAATCTTCAGTGTGATGATTCCGTATTCAGCCAACATTCAGCCAGAACTCACAAAGTCCTAAGCTAAGGCAGATACAATATGGGAAAATAGAAACAGAGAGAGGTGCATCGGATTTGAACGTTTGGAAAGCGAACGGTCTGAAATATATACTTCTATTTAGTCTCATATTGTGTGCTGTCGCTAGTGTCGTTTCGTTATGGGGTTATTCAGGTAGCTCCGCGTCCCAGTCTGCGGCCGTTAGGCAGGGCCCATCCGGCGGGTTCGGGGGAGGAGGCGGACCTGGCGGAGGTATGAGGGAGCCGGATTCAGCGAACAGATCTGACAGCAAGAACCAGGGAACGACAGGCCAAGCTACCGACTCCGACTCATCCACTGAGGGGACATCGACATCGGGTGACCAAGGTACAACGGCTGGAACGGATACGTCTGCATCGAACAGCAGTGGTGCCGCCAGAGACGGACAGCACAGAGGCCTCGGAGGCATGTCTGGTAACGGATCTGGAACGGGCATGGGCGGTCCTGGCGGTGGTATGGGCGGTGGAAGAAGTGGGAGTTCCTCATCTGCTTATGCGACTCCGCTGGCGATTTTCGCCGCTTTGTTCTTCGGTGCGTTCGTGTTTATCGCGTACCGGTTTCGGGCTCGTGTATGGAAGCTCGGGGAACGTAATCGAGGACTGATGCTGTGGACTGTGCTGGGTGTGGGTTTCTTTTTAAGAATGGCGATCGCCCCATGGATCTCGGGTCACATGGATTTAATGCTATTCCAGAACTGGGCTACGACAGCAGCGGATAGCTTATCGGGCTTTTACACGAACGGATCAAGTGATTATCCTCCGTTCTATATTTATATTTTATATGTGATCGGTCAAATCAGCTCTACGGATGCTTTCAGTCCCTATATGTCCGTACTGCTGCGGCTTCCCAATATATTAGCCGATATTGTGACAGCGTACATGCTGTATCGGTTGGCAAGCAAACGGGTCGGCTTTGGAATAAGCCTGGGATTAGCTATATTTTACGTGTTTAACCCAGCTGTATTTATCAATTCGACCTTCTGGGGGCAGGTAGATTCTTTCTTTACTATGCTGATTGTGGGCATGATTGTGCTGCTTGTGGAAAACCGGGTCGGCTGGTCAGCCGTATTGTTTACGTTAGCCGTATTGATGAAGCCGCAGGGAATTATTTATGGGCCTGTTCTATTCTTTGAGCTGCTGAGACAACGTAAAATACAGCCTTGGCTGTTGTCCATGGGCGGTGCTGTTGTGACGACCATTCTGGTCATATTGCCATTCTCGTGGGGGCAAGAGCCGTTATGGCTGCTTGACCTATACAAGGGAACGGTCGGCGAGTATCCGTATGCTTCGGTGAACGCGTATAATTTCTTTGCACTGATTGGTGGCAATTATACGCAGGACACTACAACGTTGTTCCTGTTCAGTTACCATACGTGGGGTATGATCTGCATTGTGTTGGTGACTCTATTTACGTGGTGGATGTATATCCGCAGTCGCAAACCACAATTTGCAGCGGCAGCTGCATTGGTACTCATTGCAGGTGTATTTACCTTCGCTTCCAGCATGCATGAACGGTACTTGTTCCCTGCGGCGGCGTTAGCTGTACTGGCGTATCTGTATTTGCGAGACCGCAGATTTTTATGGCTTGCAGGTGGATTCAGTCTTACGATTTTCCTGAATACCTTTGATATCTTCTATAGCTCCAATTCTCGGGATCAATACGGTATTATTTTGTGTGTGACATCATTGTTGAATGTGTTGTTGTTTGGGTATTTGGTCAAAGTAGTGTGGGATTGCTCCAAATCGACCACGATTGAGACTGCTCCTTCCACAGACAGAGTTTCGCCAGAAGTTCCCTCAGCGCGGCCTGCATGGGGAGCGTCTTCCCAAGGCGTGAACACGACAATTGATCGTTAGTGGAGTATAAAATACGGTAAAAAACCGCCTTTTAACGAAATGGAAGTGGTTGATAGATCAACTGCAATCCATAAGTTAAAGAAGCGGTTTTTTTGTTGTCCTCATGTTAGAGTAACATTGTATCTATGTGTCTCAATCCATATATTCGTTCAGTTTTTGTACATCGCAGATGGTAATCTCTCGTGTACCCTTGCTATGAATAATCCCCAGCTGTTCAAATTTTCCAAATTTACGGCTGATGGTTTCGCGGGTGACACCCACATAATTAGCCATTTCTTCGCGTGAAAGGGGGAGATTTATTTTAATATTGGAGCCATCCGGCTTGCCGTATTTATGTCCAAGCTCAAGAATCATATAGGCGATACGGATTTCCGGGTCTTTGGTAGCTAGGCTTTGAGCCAGATTCTCGGTATGTGCCAAGCGTTTAGTAATGGTTTTGAGCAGCTTCAAAGAGATATCGGGATTGTTGCGGATCAACTGCTCCATATCATCCTTGGTGAGCATACAAATATCAGTATCTTTTAAGGCATACGCACTAAAGTTACTCAGCTCATCGCTGTTAAATATGTTCAACTCGCCAAAAAAATCGCCAGTTGTTAGAATGTGCAGGATTTGCTCCTTACCCTGAGGCGTCATCTTCAGCAGCTTGACATGCCCGCTTTTAATAATGTACAGCGTATCGGATGCTTGTTCCTCGATAATTAGGGCCTCACCCTTCTGATATTTTCGGTGTCGGATCATGGAGCTGACCTTACACAAATCTTCGCAGGACAAAGAGGAAAAGATAGGTACTTTGCGGGCACAGGGCTCCTTTTCGCACTGGCAGGGGCAGGACATCTCATTCACATTCATTCACTCCATTCATAAACCGGAAACTACAGGTTATAGCGCATGGTTGTTATTCTGTATCATCTATTGGAGAAAAATGGCTTTGATCCTCACCGCAGACCGGACAAACCCAGTCCTCTGGGAGATCCTCAAACGCTGTACCTGGCATTACGTCTTCATCGGGGTCGCCGATTGCAGGATCATAAATATATCCACAGGGTTGACATACATATTTTTTCATCTTTAGTTCTCCTTGTCATTCAAAATTTTTGTAAGCTCTGGTGCGTCCGGTTTGAGTCCCTGCATGATAGCTGTTTTGTAGGGTAGTGAAGCAAGAGCATCCCCAAAGCCAATCACGCCGCAGATAGAGCCGTCTTGTATGAACATACGTGTATAAGAAGCTTGATTTTTAGTAATCAGGCTGGTGTCGCAGACTTGTTCATCTACTAGACCGATGGAAAAGAGAGGGGATTCGTAGCAGTTCGACAGGGTTACAGGGAGGGGACGCTGATAGCTGACGGATGCGCCAGCCATATTGGCGCCTGCTATTTTTCCCTGCTCCATTGCGCTTTCCCACAACCCATCTACTCTACCCTGAAATTCGGCTGCATCACCTGCTGCATAGATATTGGCGGAGCTGGTCTCCATCTGCGCATTCACCAGAATGCCTTGTCCAATATCAAGGCCGATTTGGCGAGCAAGCTCCGTATTAGGTACAATTCCGATAGAGTACACGACATGCTCGCAGGGGATAACAGAGCCGTCCTGTAGTTCCACACCTTCTACGTGATCTGTGCCTTTAATACGCTTTACGCCTTGCCCAAGGTGTACCTGAGTACCCCGTTCGGTTATTCGATCGGTCAAAATAGCGGAGGCCTTTTCATCTAGCTGGCGGGGCATAAGCCGATGCGAAGCTTCCAGTATGGTTACAGAATATCCTGCTTGCTGGAAGGACCAGGCGGTTTCCACGCCTTGAATACCGCCTCCGATGATGCATATCCGGTCTCCCTGTCGCAATTCCGCTTTAAGGCTATCTGCATCTTGTCGAAAACGGATATTGTGAACGTTCCTTAGAGAAGCCCCCTCTAGCACAAGCTTACGGTTGTGAGCTCCTGTACACAGCAGCAGCTTGTCATAAGCAACGGTTTGTCCATTTATGGTTTGGATAGTACGATCCTCAGGATGTATCTCGGTTACCTTGATGCCGGAATATACATGAATTCGTTGATTGGCAAACCATTTTTCCTTTTTGATCAGGATTTTGTCACTGTGCAAATCAGTGAACAGTCCCTTGGAAAGTTTGACTCTGTTGTACGGAAAGGATGCTTCCTCTCCGTAAATAGAAATTTCAGCCAGCTCATCATGATCTCTAATCGCTTTTGCTGCGTTGACGGCGGCGACACTGCCTCCGATAATAACGTAATGTTGGTTACCCATTCAGTATCTCTCCTATTCGCTATATGCTACTGTGTTTTAAATAACACTAAGCAGTAGATCTGAGACAAATTCAGCGGCATTTTTAATTTTTTTCACTTTTTCAACATCTGTAGGAGAGAAACGAATACGTACCGGGAATTCCACATGGGTCATACCTGTTGATTTGATTACATCTGAAGTGCTTTGGACCTTCATATTGGTACCGTTCAAGTAATCTTGTACGACTTCAATGGCTTCCCCGCTCCAGCCGTAGGAACCAAAAGCAGCAGCCAGCTTACCTTCCAGATTCATCTTTTGCATTTGTTGCAATAGGTCTTCCAATTTGCCCGTCATATCAGCATATTTGGTAGAGCTACCGACGAAAACAGCATCCGCTGAGGCAATACTATTCAATATTTCCGTTTCATCGGCTTTATCCACGTCCCATAGCTCCACCTTGATTTGGTTCTCTAAAAAGCAGTCTTTCAGAATGTTTGCCATTTTTTTAGTATTATTTTTTAGGGTGGCATAGACAATCGCTACTTTTTTATCCTCCTTGGTTTCTGTACTCATAGAGGCGTACAAATCGATAAACTTGGCAATATCATGCCGGATTGCGAAGCCGTGGGAAGGTGCAATCATCTCAATATCCAGATCGGCAACAGCTTCGATTAATGTGCGCACATATCTGCGATGTGGATGAATAATAGCCTGATAGTATCCGACAAAGTCCTCGGTGATATCAAAACCAGCCTCATCGGCAAATAGATGCTCTACAGCCACGTGTGTACTGAAAATATCGCAAGGGAACAAGATTTTATCTTCTATACAGTACGTAATCATGGTTTCTTCCGTATGCAGGTAAGGTGTTTCTTTGAACAGCAGCGTTTTGCCTCCAATGTCCAGTTGATCCCCATCCTTGATGACGAGGAAGTTGCGATGCTGAAGCTTGTACATTTGTTGAATTTCCGGAACGGCAATCTCCGTGCAGACGATCGTAGCGTTCGTTGCCTTGGAGGCAAGTGCCGCCAATCCGCCCGAGTGATCTGGTTCCGTGTGATTGACGATAATATATTGAATATCCAATGGATCGATTAATTCGGCTACAGCCTCTGCAAATTCTCTACCGAACGCCATATCTACGGTATCTACAATGGTTGGTTTTCCGGTTTTCAATAGATATGCATTATAGGTTGTGCCCTTAGATAGTAGAAGACGATGAAAGGGAACCTCACGATTATCAATTTTTCCTACCCAATAAATATCCTTTGCCAGTTGGAATCCTGGTTTCATAGGAACAACCTCCTGCTTGTTTTTGTTTGTCTAACACAATTCGATTCTAGTTGGATGTGTCGATGAAAAAGATGATTGAAATCAAATTTTTAAATATTTCAAAAGTATTTTTGACTTTAGGATTTTGCAAAATCCTCCTTAAATTTAGTTTTGTGATTGCAATCACAAGGCGAGCGAAATAATCCAATACAATAAAGGTATAAATCCATCTTAAGCAATTTAATTCCAAACAGGAGCGTGAACCAATATGAAAAAATCAAACCTCATTCAATTTCAGGAATATAAGGAAGCAGCCTTTACAAAACGAATTGTGCATAAGGAAGCCGACAATGTAATTTTTATTCTCAACTTTACTCCTAATGCCGAGCTGCCAACACATAATCACCCGGGAGCGAATGTATATTTGCTTGTTCTTGAAGGCAGCGGTACTGTAACTGTGAACGGCGAAGCAACGGAAGTTGTCCAAGGGGATATCATTCATGTTACAGGCGATGAACACTTTTCCTATCGTGGCGGTTCAGAGACGAATTCCAGTCTGCATGTAGTGTTGACCCAAACTCCAAGTGAAAGCTATGCACAAAACATATAAAAGAGAACATAGCAGCAAGATGCTCATATAAAAAAAAGAAAATGGTTATTTTTTTTACACTCGTATTGATAATGAATATCATTATCAAATTTTGAGAAGAGGTGTTAATGGCCAATGCAGACAGTAGATTACAATCAGGTGCCAGGGCACTGGGTATTAGCAAGTCTCGGTAAGCGCGTGCTTAGGCCCGGAGGGTTAAAAACGACACGTTGGATGATAGAGGGACTTGACGTAACCGGGCAGGATGAGGTCATTGAGTTTGCCCCCGGATTGGGTATAACTGCCCAAATCACACTACAGCTTAATCCCCGCCGTTATATTGCGATTGAACAGAATGAGAAGGCGGCCTCTATCGTAAAAACGTTTGCAAGCGGAGCAAACCGGGAAGTCATTATTGCCGATGCTGAACAAGTTCCGTTGCCGGATGCCTCTGCGACGGTGGTATATGGGGAAGCCATGCTGACGATGCACACAAGGGCCAAGAAAGCGCAGATTATTTCGGAAGCCAGGCGGCTTTTGAAAGTAGGCGGGAAGTTTGCTATCCATGAGATGTGCCTTGCTCCTAGCCATATTGAGCCTGCGCTCAGAAAGCAAATTTACAAGGACTTGGCTGTAGCCATGCGAGTTAACGCGACACCGTTGACGGTGTCAGAGTGGGAACAGTTGCTGAAAGAGGAAGGCTTTAAGGTCGTTAAAATCTATACGGTTCCCATGCACTTATTGCATCTGCCACGTATCATTCAGGACGAGGGCTGGTTGAGACTTGGAAAAATCACCTTTAACCTTATGCGTAACCATGCTGCCCGGACAAGGGTTATGGGTATGCGCAAGCAGTTTGTAAAGTACGCCGACCATCTGCAAGCGGTCAGTATCATCGCTGAGCGATAGCCTGAATTCACGAATAAGAGAATAATAAAGCTTTTTACGCAATAGCAAAAAAAGGAGACGACCCCCCATTCAGGGATTCGTCTCCTTTTTGTATATTTGCTGCTTGGCTTGGCTGCTGGTGTGCGCATGCTTTGCACCCCTCTATTTGTCATATCATAGGTGTGGTGAAAATTTCCAATCCCTGATGTTTTTACATTATCATAGTGACTAAGATCGTTGGAATAGTTAACTAAAATAATAAAATAGGCGTACATCAAAAGGAGGAAGCGTGTTATGAAGCTGCATCGAGCCATTGTGGTAGATGATGAAACCTTTACTCGTAAAGGGCTGCTTCAACTCATGGATTGGCAAGCCTGTGGTTTTGAAATCGTAGGAGAAGCTGATAACGGTGAGGATGCGCTGGAGCTAATCAGCCGTATTCACCCGGACCTGGTCATTACCGATATTCGTATGCCTGTGCTCGACGGATTAGAGCTGATTCGATCTGTGCTCGAACAGAGTACAGAACATCCCGCGTTTATTATCTTAAGCGGCTATAGTGATTTCGCTTATGCGCAGCAGGCAATCCGCTATGGGGTTCATGATTTTATGCTTAAGCCGATTGATGAGGGTGACTTTTCGGCTACATTGCGCAAGCTGAGTGAGAGACTGCATCGTGAACAACAGAATGCGCAACGATATCAGAATCACCATGCAGGTGGGTTGTTAGAGACTGTGATGATGAACCCAGTGGATGATGTAGTGGTGACACAGTGGGAGCAGCAACTACGGCTTGAGGAGGCCACTTCTATGTACTATGTACTCGTCGAGCTGAATGACCAACATCCCTGGCGCTCTGGTGACAATAATATTATGCTATCGCTTTTCCAATTCAGGGAGCTTATAGAGCAAGCACTTCATCGTTTAATGGATGGCAAGTACCCTCTCTATGTCCATGAGCATCGCAACCGGATTGGTCTTATCGTACCGGACTTCTTTTTGAACTATTTTCAAGGCAAGGTCGAAGTCTTTATGAAAGCGCTACAACAGGAGATAGAGGGGATGAAGTCACTAAAAGACCAGCTGGGAAGTCGGGTTTTCATTTATGCAGGAAAGCCTGTGAATCGGTTGCAGGATATCCAGCAGTCCTATGCCTGTGCGAAGGAGGCAGTGCTCCATAAATACATTTATGACCATAGCGGTATTGTTGTATATCTACAGGAGGGAATGCCACCACTCCACTATAAGACCATACATCAGGACGTACTGGATCGCATGACGGAACAAGTCGAGGAACTGCGGTTGGAGGAGCTGCGTGTGGCCGTGGATAATTTATTTAGCAGCTTTCGGGAGGAGTGTTATGCACCTGAGGCTGTGAAAATGAGTTTGCATCAATGCGTACTTAGTATCGTTCGGGTCATTCAAAACATGCAGGGAGATGAGCGCTCACTTCGGTCACTAGAACCGATGATGAACTGGCAGGACATGAACCTGTCCCTGGGTGAACTACAGCGATTGTTTACAGCTTTTGCAGAGGAAAGTGGAAGGTATATTGGGGTTCTGCGCAAGGATTGTCAGCAGGGAGGCATCCAGCACATCCGTGCTTACATTGAGCAGCATGCCGCCGAGAATATAAGCCTGAAAAGTATTGCGGCTCGCTTTTACATGAACCCGGTGTACCTCGGTCAATTGTTCAGAAAAACGTATGGTGTGTACTTTAACGAATTCTTGCTGAAATTGCGCGTTCAGGAGGCAAAACGTTTGTTGCGGCAGACGGATCTGCGGATTTATGAAATTGCGGAGCGCGTGGGCTTTGGCAGTTCAGACTATTTTGTTACCCAGTTTGAAAAGACGGCGCACGCCACGCCTAGTGAATACCGCAACAGCCTGAGTATTGGCGACGAGCCAGAGAGGGCCGGCGAATGAAGATGCTGAGGACGACTCTTGATCATGTGCGATTGCGGGATAAAATGCTGCTGCTTTATTTTCTGTGTGTTTTCGCGCCTGTAGTGTTGACCAATCTGGTTTTTTACCATGTTACCTCACAAAATGTGAAAGAACAGCGTATTCAGGATATTTCGCGTGCACTGGAACAGATTAAAATTGAATTTTACCGTGAATTTGAAGATGCGATGGAAATCTCGTCTATCTTTTATACCGATCATCAGCTCAATGAGGTGTTGGAACAAACATATCCCCACCCTGCTGATTATATTGCTGCCTATGACTCTTATTTACGTCGTATCTTGAACAATAATTACAGTCCTGTATACCATTCCGTAGGTGGAATTACGATCTACACCGATAATTCAACGCTGCTGGATTCCGGGGGAGTCAGTTTTATAGATGAGAGGGTCAGAAGCTTGCCCTGGTATACCAAAATCCCGCCTGGACGCCAGTCCAAGCCTATATTTGTACGTACCGATGACAGTACAGGCGAACAGCTGCACCCTTTCAGCCTGATTCGGCGGATGAACTACTTTTATTCCCAAAATGGTCGTGAAAAAATACTGAAAATAGAACTGCGAATGTCGTCCATTCGTGAGATTTTCAACAACCTGAATTTGCAGGGAAGTCTCTTTCTGCTGAACGAACGAGGGGAAATCGAATATACAACGGATCCCAAAGTTGCTATAAACCACAAAAGTGTGGCCTATAGCACCCTCAAGCTGCCCGAGGACACGATGGAGTTCAAGACGAATTATGTGCTTACGAGCAATCTGAACGGCTGGAGCATTGTGGCAGCGGTATCCAGAGATGAAATGCTGTATGAAATGCAGGAATCCCGCAACTTTGTGCTCTTGTTAACCTGTGTAAATATGCTGTTACCTACATTAATTATTATCTGGATTACACGTTCGCTGAACGTGAGGATTCATCGTATTTTAAAGCACATGAAAAAGGTGAAAAACCAGCATTTTGAGCTGATTCCCGGTACAGAGTCGCGAGATGAAATCGGGCAATTAACAGGTGAGTTTAACCGGATGACGCTGAAAATAAAGCGACTGATTAACGATGTGTATATGGCTGATATTCAACGAAAAAATCTGGGAATTCAGCGCAGACATGCCCAGTTGAATGCACTTCACAGCCAGATTAACCCCCATTTCCTGTTCAATGCGCTGGAGACGATTCGCATGAGGAGCTTGATGAAGCATGAGGATGAGACAGCGCACATTATTCATAACATGGCACGGATATTCCGCAATTCGCTGGTGTGGAACAAGGACCGGGTTACTTTGCGGGAGGAGCTGGAGCTGATCCGTTGTTTTCTGGAAATCCAGCAATATCGCTTTGGTGAGCGAATACAGTACGAAGTGCAGGCGCGCTCTGAAGACTTGGACAATCTGCTTCCCAAAATGGTCGCGCTGACACTGGTTGAAAATGCAAGTATCCACGGCATTGAGCCGCTAAAGCATGGGGGACGCATTGAGATTCATTTTGAGCATGAGGAAGGACAACTGATTCTAACGGTTCGAGATGATGGGGTGGGCATGTCTGAGGAACAGGTACAACGTTTATATGGTTACATGCAAAGGCAGGAAGAAATGGGTGAGCGTATAGGTCTGCAAAATGTCATCTATCGTCTTAAACTTTACTACGGGAGCCGCTTTGAGCTTGCCATACGCAGTGCCCCCGGCGTGGGTACGGAGATACGAATTAGGATTCCTGCGGATCGGGAGTGAGGTGGAGAGCGGTACCTATTTTGCTTTGAAGGACCTTTACCTATAGTTTCCTAAGTAACACCTTTAGATTGGCAGGTGAACGAAATGGACGGCATTTTATAAAATGAAAGTGCTTACAATTTAGGGTGTGCGGGATTCCCAGTGCTTGCGGTACGTCCGCACGATATTCACACACAATCGACAAAAGAGGGCGAAAGGGGAAGGTCTGGCATGACAAGCAAAAGGTTCGGAATCATCGGTCTGGTAATGGTTATGATGGCATCTATGATCACTGCTTGCTCAGGGAGCTCGGGCAAGGAGCCAGCGTCAGGAGATAGCAAGGAGAAAGTCACATTCACGTATTTTAATGCCACTGCGGGCAGGGACATTAATACCAATGAAACGCGGATCGGCAAGATCCTGGAGGATCAGACGGGGGTAAACTGGAAGCTGGAGCATTTGGTGGGTGATTCCAATACGAAGATCGGTACATTTATTGCCAGTAACGATTTCCCGGATGTGATAGTACCGGATGGCACGATCGATAAGCTGCTGGATGCCGGGGCTTTTATTCCCCTGAATGATTTGATCGACAAATACGGACCGAATATTAAGCGTGTATATGGACCGTACTACAACTTGATGAAGGCGGAGGATGGGAACATTTATTTTCTTCCGCTCAGTGCGGTGGTAGGCGATTATTTACCTGCGCCTAACTTGGAGCAAGGAGCCTTTTGGGTGCAACGCAGGGTATTAAAAGAAGCGGGATTTCCAAAAATCAAAACACTTGACGAGTATTTAGCCCTGATTCGTAACTATGCGAAAAAACATGCAGATGAGGGCTTGACTGGGTACCTGGCGTTAACCACGCAGGATAGGTTTTATGCTCTTACGAACGCGCCGATGCATCTGGCAGGCTATCCGAATGATGGCGGCACGATTATTGATATGAAGACACACCGGGCCACGGATTATGGAGATATGGAAATCACAAAGCGGTATCTGAAAGAGCTAAATCAGCTCAATGTAGAGGGCCTATTTGATAAATCGTCCTTTGTGGACAATTACGATCAATATTTGGCGAAGCTGACTTCGGGTAAGGTGCTGGGCTTTTTTGACTACCGCTGGCAGGCGGGGCAGGCCCTGAATAATCTGCAAGAGGCTGCCAAGCAATCGGGCAATGATGATATGGAGTATATAGGGCTGCCTATTGTATACGACCAGAATATAAAGGATCAGTACATTGATCCGTCGTCATTCGTTAATAACCGAGGCATAGGAATTACGGTCAGTGCCAAGGACCCGGTACGTATCATCAAATTTTTTGACAACTTGCTGACGGACGAAAACCAGATATTATCCAACTGGGGAATCAAGGGGGAAACCTATGATGTAGATAAAAAAGGACGCTTTTACCGGACTGAGGAGCAAATTAAGCAGACTGGTCAGGACGCGTTCCGCGAATCATTCGGGTTCAAATATTTTGAATATAGTTGGCCGCGATACGGTAGCGGTTCTACCCTGCCTGACGGTAACTCGGTTGGCCCCGGACGGCAGCCTGAGGTTGCGCGTATGTCCTACACCGAGGGAGATAAAAAGCTACTAAAAGTCTATGGTGTAGAGTCCTTCTCGCAAATGTTTTCCGCACCTGACGAGCGCCCATGGTATCCGGCCTGGAGTATTCCGATTGCTCAAGGCTCAACTGCGCAGCTCTTCCAGCAAAAGAAGGGGGACCTACAGCGCAAATATTTCCCGCGTTTGGTGCTGTCTGCACCGGAACAGTTTGATGCGATTTGGAATGAATACACTACTGAATTCAACAAGCTGGATGTAAAGGCGTATGAGGAGTTGATCACGAAGGAGGTTGCCAAAAAAATCGAAAATCCCGGTAAAAAATAAAGGAGGAAGCAGCTATGGGCCACTCGTCACCACCACCTGTCACGATCTCCCCGGATCATTTTCCGCCCTCGCGGCGAACCGGCTTTAGGGGATTTATGCACAAGCTGAATCAGCAACGGGCACTAGTATGGATGTCCGTCCCTTTTTTAATCTGGCTGTTCATCTTCAAGTATTTGCCCATCTGGGGCTGGACGATTGCCTTTCAGGATTTTAAGCCTGCCCGCAAATTGCTCGATCAGCAATGGGTTGGATTAAAGCATTTCCATTTTCTGTTTCAGGATGAACACTTTCTGCGGGTCATGCGCAATACGCTGGCGATGAGCTTTATTAATTTGGTGTTGGGCTTTGTCACCGCTATAACACTAGCAATTTTGCTGAATGAGCTTCGTCAGCTCGTATTTAAGCGGGTGGTACAGACGATCAGCTATCTACCGCATTTTATTTCGTGGGTGGTCGCGGCCAGCATCATTAGTACGGCGCTATCTGCGGATGGCGGCATCATCAATGAGGTGCTGATGTGGCTGGGATTGATTAAGGAGCCTATTCTGTGGCTGGGCGAAGGAAGCTATTTCTGGGGCATTCTCGGTGCATCGGAGGTATGGAAAAATGTCGGCTGGAATACCATCATTTATTTGGCCGCGATGACGATGATTGATCCCTCGCAGTATGAAGCGGCTGAGATGGATGGAGCAGGGCGTTTTCAGCGGATTTGGCATGTGACATTACCCGGATTGAAGCCTGTATTTATCATCCTGCTCATTATGAACATCGGCAATCTGCTGGAATCCGGCTTTGAGCCGCAATACTTACTGGGCAACGGTATGAACGTGGATTACTCGGAGAATCTGGATATTTTTGTGCTGAAATATGGTATCCAGATGGGTAATTTCTCGCTTTCCATTGCTGCCGGGATGTTCAAAACGGTGGTCAGCTTCATCTTACTGTTTAGCGCCAATCATATTGCGAAGCGGTTAGGGGAGGAGAGATTGTTCTAAAAAAAGAGTGAGTTTCTGGGGAGGGCTCGTTGTCGCTTCGCGTGCGGATTGTTCTTCCGATCGCTGTTATCCCCGTATTTTCTTATTGGAATAAAGATCATAGGTTAAAATCCGGGGATAAAGGCGAACGCTCCGCTTCTTCAGAACAATTCCGCCCGCTCCGCTGCTACCCGCCGTAAAGTCACTTTTTTGAGAACTGAGGGTAGTGGCAAGGGGGGAGCTTAGGGAAGGCGCGTGACTCGCGCTTCCATGGGTAAATGCGCCATGATGGTTGGCTCAGCTTCGCTTTCGCTTGTTTTTAGGACTGCTAGTGGTGGTGATAACAGAAGGTGCGAGCTCATCCATACTACGGGTGCAGGTCAGTGGATTTTTAACAGGCCGCTTCGCTGACCTCATTAACTGCTTGAAAAATAACTTTTCTAATAACAACTGACATTAACAAAATAATTGACACAAACTACAACTCATATCACAGCACCAACAACGGCTCCAATATCAATGATCCTACCCATCGTATGGATTACATGCCTGGGTGCTTAAGCTATTTTTTAGAAAGGAGCGGAAGTCATGGGTAAAGGAAAGGCCGTACACGGGCGATTTCGGGCCCCCTCGGATCGGATTTTTGATGCGTGCAATATTCTGTTTATGCTCTGCCTGATGGTGTTCACGCTGTATCCGTTCTTGAATACGCTGGCGGTTTCGTTGAATGAAGCGAATGATTCGATACGGGGCGGGATTTATTTGTGGCCACGTGAATTCACGTGGAGTAATTATGAATTTGTGTTCAAGGAAGCGACGATTTTTCATGCTACGCTGATTTCTGTATTACGTACGGTTGCGGGCACGGTGACTTCGGTGTTTTGCTGCGCGATGGTGGCGTACACGATCAGCCGGCCGGAATATGTGCTGCGTAAATTTGTTTCGATTGCTTTTATTTTAACGATGTATTTTAGCGGTGGACTGATTCCGAACTTTCTCCTGATTCGTGAGCTTGGGATGCTGGGGACTTTCTGGGTGTATGTTGTGCCGGGATTGATTGGGGTGTTTAATGTGATTGTTATTCGCTCCTTTATTGAGGGATTGCCGGAAGGGATTTTGGAGTCGGCGCGTATTGACGGGGCTGGGGAGTTTTCCACTTTTATGCGCATCGTTTTACCGCTGTGTGTTCCCGTGCTAGCGACGGTGTCGCTGTTTACAGCAGTCGCGCAATGGAATTCCTGGTTCGATGTGTTTTTGTACAATTCGTCATATGAACAATGGAGCACTCTTCAATATGAGTTGATGAAAATACTGCAAAATTCCAACACGTCTGTTAACACTCAGGACTATGCGAGCCAATTCGCTGGTTCGGAAAATCTAGCGAAGTCGGTCACGCCTACCTCAATTCGGGCCACGATGACGATTGTCGCTTCAGTGCCTATTATTTTAGTTTATCCCTTTTTGCAAAAATACTTTGTGAAGGGTATGACCTTGGGCGGTGTCAAAGGATAGTAAATGAAAACCAATGGTGCCAAATACCAATTCCAAAAAATCGGAGTACGGGAGGGATCGCTTTGCGGTCATGTTGGGTTAAGCCTTTTTGTCTGGTACTGGCTGGAGCGCTGTTGTTATCGCCTGTCGGTTGGTGGGGGGCGTCTGTACTAAAGGCAGCTCCGTCTATAGAACATTCCCCGCCCGTTTCGGATACGGTGCTGTCAGCGGGTAATATCCATAAGACCATTGGAACGTATGGATTTGAGCAAGGAAACAGCGACGGCTGGAAACCCCGGGGAACTTATACCCAAATTGCATCCGTCACGGAAGCAGCATATGGCGGCACGCACAGTCTGAAGGCAACCGCCCGCACAGCGGCTTGGAACGGGGCGGAGCTGGATGTGAAGTCGCTATTGCAGCCGGATGTAGAGTATGAAATTAGTGGCTATGTGAAGCTAGATGGTCATTCTGCGGTTCCGAGCATGGTTAAACTTACAGTGGAGCAGCAGCCGACAGACGGGACTACGACATGGAAGACGGTAGCGCAGACGGAGACGGCGGATACATCGTGGATTAAACTTCAGGGGAAATATACTTTTACCGGGGGGATGGATGCATTGAAGCTGTATGTGGAAAGCTCGAATCCCGCGCAGGCCTACTATGTGGATGAGGTAGAAATAACACAGGTATCGAAGACGCCAACGGAGCCGGCCCATGGTATCGTATCCGGGTTTGAAGAGGGTACGGCTCAAGGATGGGTGTCCCGTATGGGAGCCGAGACCGTGCAGGTTTCGGATGCCGATGCACGAAGCGGCTCATACAGTCTGCTGACAACAGGCAGACAAAAGACATATGCCGGACCGAAGCTGGATGTGACTGCTACGATGCAAAAGGGCAGCCGATATACGGTCAGTGCCTGGGTGAAGCTGGCGCCGGGTGAGCAGCCTGCCAAGGTGAGGCTCAGCGTGCAGCGTGATCACCAAGGGAATAGTTCGTATGAAACTGTTGTAGGCGACACGGCTACTACGACAGGGGGATGGATGCATTTATCTGGTACGTATACGCTCGCGCATGATGCAGACACTGTTTCTATGTATTTGGAAACGGCAGAAGGAACGTCTTCCTTTTATATGGATGATTTCGAACTGTCACTTGTACCACCACTGGCTATTGAAAAGGACATTCCTTCTTTGCATGGATTATATGGGGGACAGTTCAGCATCGGCACGGCGATTGAAGCTTTTCAGACCGAAGGGGCTTACGGAGAGTTGGTACAGAAGCATTTTAACAGCGTCGTTGCAGGGAATGCGATGAAGCCAATCTCCTTACAACCGTCCGAGGGACAGTTCCATTGGGAGGAAGCAGACCAAATTGTGCAGTTTGCTAGACAGCACGGACTAGAGATTCGCTTCCATACCTTGGTGTGGCATAACCAAACTGGGGATTGGATGTTCAAGGATAAGAATGGACAGCCGATGACACCGACTGCTGAAAATAAAAAGCTTTTGCTGGATCGGCTGGAGACGCATATTCGCGCTGTTGCAGCGCGGTATAAAAATGTCATCACCGATTGGGATGTGGTGAATGAGGTCATTGATCCTGATCAGCCGGATGGCATGCGCCGCAGCAAGTGGTATCAGATTACCGGTACGGATTATATTGAAAAAGCATTCCGTGTCACGAGGGAAGCGGCGGGCCCGAACGCACGACTATTCATTAACGATTACAACACGCATGAGCCGAAGAAACGGGATTTTCTGTACAATTTGGTACGTGATCTGCTCGCTAAAGGTGTACCGATTGACGGGGTAGGCCACCAATCGCATATCCGCCTAGAGTTTCCCGCTATTAGCGAGATTGAGCAGTCCATCGAAAAGTTTGCTTCGCTTGGTCTGGATAATCAGATTACCGAGCTGGATATGGGTCTTTATTCCAATGACACAGATCGCTATGAAACGATTCCAGAATCTATGCTGATCCGGCAGGCTCACCGCTATCGGGCGCTGTTCGATATGTTTTCAAGGCAGCAGGATCATATCAGCAATGTGACGATTTGGGGGACGGATGATGGAAATACGTGGCTCAGCACGTTTCCAATAGCCCGGCTGGATAAGCCGCTATTATTCGACGAACAGTTAAAGGCCAAATATGCCTATTGGGCACTTGCTGATTCGTCCAAAGTCCCGCCGTTGCCAGCAGGGAATAACGAATAAATGGTTTGAATACATGCCGGCCTTTGTTATCTCACCTGAACGCAATGGCGGTTTTACGGAAGTATGGATTGGCATGTATGCTGTATCGAACGTCCGCTTATACAAGCATAAAAGCAGGCTGTCCTTTACATTTCACATGTGAAGGACAGCCTGCTTTGTTATCGTAAAGGAATCGCGGTTTATTCCAAGTTAGCGTGTTGGCCAAACATAGATTCGGAGGTCAGCTTGCGCAGCTCCATCGTTCTGAGTACCAGTGCATCACCGTACAACAGCAGGGTTTGCTCAAACAATGAGCCCATAGGCTGAATCGTCTGGTAATCCTTGTTGGAAGGATCCTTGGGTGCACCGGGCAGCTTGACGATGATATTGGCCAGTTTGCCGATGGTAGACTCGGGGGACGTGGTTAGAAGCGCCAGAGAGGCCCCGAGTTTCTTTGCTTTTTCTGCCATGGAGATCAGGCTTTTGGTTTCGCCAGAGCCTGAACCAATAATGAGCAGGTCGCCCTCGCCCAAGCCGGGAGTTACGGTTTCACCCACCACGTAAGCTTGAATTTCCATGTGCATCAGTCGCATCGCCAGCGAGCGAATCATGAACCCTGAGCGGCCCGCACCTGCCACGAATACCTTATTCGCAGCGTTGATGGAGTGGATCAGCTGTTCCGATTCCGCATTGCTGATCAACTGTGGAACCCATTGTAGCTCGTTGAGTACCTCAGATAAATATTGAGAGGTTTCCATTGGGGTTAACCTTGTTTGATGAGCTGTTGCATTTGGGAAGCTACAGCCTTTTTGTCGTCCTCGCCAGTGATACCACCGCCGACGATAACCAGATCCGGTTGAGCCTTCACGACTTCAGCCAATGTGCTCAGCTTAATACCGCCAGCCACGGCAGTTTTGGAGTTTTTCACGACTTGTTTGACGGTTTGCAGTGCTTCGAACGGGCTTTGTCCTTCAGCTTGTAGATCGTAGCCTGTATGCACACAGATGTAGTCAACGCCCAGAGCGTCAATTTCTTTCGCGCGTTGCTCCAGGTTTTTAACACCGATCATATCCACCAGGATTTTTTTGCCGCCTTGTTTTTTCGCTTCTTCTACTGCACCTTTGATTGTTGCATCTTCAGCTACAGCCAAAATCGTAACGATATCTGCACCAGCCTCGGAAGCTTTTAGCACTTCATAGCCCCCTGCATCCATAACCTTCAGGTCAGCCAGCACTTTCAGATTCGGGAATGCTTCTTTCATTGCTTTTACTGCATGAAGTCCTTCATTGATGACAATCGGCGTACCGATTTCTACGATGTCAATATACGACTCTACTTCTTTTACCAATGCAATCCCTTGCGGGATATCTACTAAGTCTAAAGCCAATTGAAGTTCCATGTTATTAACTTCACTCCTTAAGTGAATTTGTATTTTGATGAACAGGTACATGCTCTGTTGAGTATTACTCTATACTTTAATTTCATGCACAGGTTTGATTGTAAGGCCCAGCTATCCGGTTGAAAAGTACGCACTAATTCGTAACGTAGTTACCCCCACGATACTATAGCATCATAAAAACCATCCATGAGAGAGCCTATACTTTGTCTTTTTTAGTATTATTTCTATAAGGAGAGTCAACTATTCGTAACCGAGGATTTTGCAAAAATCCCATAAGCGACTTCCAATGAACAAGATATAGATCGAAATGGTTTGGTTCGTCTATATCTTGCACTTCGAAGCGACTGGAATCGAATTTTGCAAAATCCATAACCGTACACAGCAATGTAAGGTTGCAAAAAAAGAAGATAGCGATGATTGAATTGACTTCAAGTTAGGTTTTGACTATATTTGCAATATACGGTATGCAAAAATGGAGGCTAGCAGCATAACTGCCCTGAAAAATAGCCATTGGGCTAGGGGTAACCGCAATTTTCAGGCTAGGGAGGCGGGGTCTAATGGAAGAGGTCTTGAACCAAAGGGAAGCCATTTATTTGTTGTCGGACAGTCACGAACTCGATAAAGCTTGTGAGTTGTTTAGACTCAGCTACACACATAATGATTGGGATGAAGCGAACAAAGTAGCAGACTTTCTGCATACGTTGGCTGAAAACCTGTATCACACCCAACTGAGAAATGCTGCAGACGGCAAGTATGAGACATTGGACACCAAACACCCGCTAGTGTTTTATTATGCTTACAGTTATCTGGCGAAGTCTATTTACTATCAGAATATGGGCAAGTATGAGGAAGCTAGAAACTATATTATGAAGTATAGCGAAATGGGCTGGTTTATGGGGCTGGATCAGAGCGGTCACGAAGAAGTAGAGAGATTCCGTTTCCTCGCCAAGGCCAATTTATTTACGATTGAGTTACTTTCGGGGAGAAGGGAACTTTTGCCTGAGTACGTTCAATTTCTTCATGACAATGAAGAGGAGTTACTTCCAGGATTGGTTGGTATTGCGGAAGCGGCTAACTTGAATAATTGGAATATAGACGACCTGCTGAACGATTTTGCTGATGATATTAAAATATTTGAAGGTTATGAAGATAGAGCAAACCGCGTATATTATCTAAAACTGGTCAACCAATTGGCCATTTACCATTTCAAGAAGAAGCAGTACTCCGTTGCCTTAAATTATGTTCTTGATTCTCTGCAATTCTCTGCCAATGTAGAAGTGGATGCCAATTTCAGGACATTGGTTGCTCTGTTTGAGACTTATCGAGATTGGGCAACACCATCACAGCAAGAGCAATACCAAACCATTTTATTAAGGGGGCTTCATGCTGAAAAAGGCATTAATCTCGGTAACTATGGCCTTGGCGTCTCTTAGTATTGCTCTTCCGGTGGGAAATATTTGGGAAGGGTTAGACCCTGTGATTCCTTCAAATCATGGTGTTTTTTCTTTTTCTTATCCTGCTTGAGTTTCAGATTTAGATCCTTAAGCCCGATAGGCCTTTTGTACATAAAGGGAGCACACTTTTACGCATTTTGCGATCCGTGTGCTCCCTTTTTTATGCCAAAATTTATTTTACGACATACGAAGTCAGGCTATTGGCCAGATGTTGCATCGTTTCACTCGCCTTTTGCATACGGTCCATCACTTCAGTGAAAGAGCCTACCAGAGTCGCCTGCTCTTGAGAAGAAGAAACAATTTGCTCAATTTCCTGCTCCATTTGATGAATGGAGTTCTGTACATCCTTAAGGGCCCCTTCAATATCGACCGTCGCCTTTTTGGATTCTACGGATAGCTTGCGCACCTCTTGAGCGACGACACCAAAGCCTGCTCCTGCTTCTCCGACACGCGCGGCCTCAATCGCTGCATTCAATCCAAGCAGGTTGGTTTGATCGGAAATTTCCTTGATGAACACAGCTACCTGATTGATTTTACCCGAGTTTTGCACAGCGATTTGGGTGTTTTTCAAAATTTGTTCACTGGTTGCCTGAAGTTCCTCGGAATGAGCTGCTACATGCTGTACCATATCAATGAGCTGCTCGGTGATGGAGCGGTTCTCGGATACGAATTGATCCAGTTGATTTTTGTTAGTCAAATTATAAGAGGCCGCAAATGCTGCAATGACTTCACCTTTCTCGTCCAATACAGGAATACTGATCATATCCAGAGGAAAACCTAGAATTTCAGCAGGAATGTGGGTCAGGCTGGTCTCACGTCCATTTTTAAGCATGGCAAAATTCTTATAGTCCTCGAGTAGCTCCGAGCCTGTTTCAAAGCCGAGGTCCATACCCTCCGATTGGGTATACATAAGGACATGAGTTCGGTCGAAGAGAGCAAGGGTCACTTTCTCACGCATGATCTGTTGTATGTAGGGAATGGCTGCAATTAATGCATCTATTGTATTCAAATAGATAACCTACCTTTCTTTACTAGGTATATTTTTTATAGTCTCGTATATAGTTGTCGGTCTAAAGATGGATAAAAGTTATAAAGATATTGAATCTTTAAGGAAGTGAAAGCATCAGAAAAAAAGGCATACCATTTCCATTACGAAACGATATGCCTTCTATTTAATCTGAACGTGTCAGTGCTGCGTATAGGTAGTTCACTTGCCGCGTTGCTCGAACAGTTGTGCGATTTCCACAATAACCTTGGTAGCGAGCACCATGTTGTCCACCGACACATATTCAAACTTACCGTGGTAGTTCTCCCCACCTGTAAAAATATTCGGTGTAGGCAGTCCCATGTAGGATAGCTGTGAACCGTCTGTACCGCCACGGATCGGCTTGATAATGGGTTCGATATTCAGCTTTGTCATTGCTTCATAAGCGACATCGACGATATGCTTGACTGGCTCTATTTTCTCTTTCATGTTGTAATATTGATCTCTCAGCTCCAGCGCAATACGGTTTTCTCCATATGCGGCCTGCAGCTCTTTGACTACATTTGTTAAATAAGCTTTCCGGTTTTCAAAGCTCTCGCGGTCAAAATCACGGATAATATAGTACAGTTTAGCTTGTTCTGCGGTGCCTGTAGAATCCAAGAGATGATAGAAGCCATCATATCCGTCTGTATATTCCGGGGCTTCGTTTGCAGGTAACCGACTGTGCAGCTCCATAGCGATTTTGGCAGCGTGAATCATTTTGTTTTTAGCCGTACCAGGATGCACATTCACACCGTGAATGGTAATATGGGCGGCTGCGGCGTTAAAGCTCTCATACTCCAGTTCTCCGAGCGGTCCGCCGTCTACCGTATAGGCATATTCAGCGCCAAAAGCGGCTACATCAAAGCGTTCCGGTCCTCTCCCAATCTCTTCGTCCGGTGTAAAAGCAACGCGAATTTTGCCATGTTGAATTTCTGGATGGTCAATCAGGTAGTGGATAGCTGTCATGATTTCTGCGATCCCGGCTTTGTTGTCTGCACCGAGCAGGGTGGTACCATCTGTTGTGATCAGGGTGTGGCCTTTATATTGAGTCAGTTCGGGAAACTCACGTGGAGAAAGAACCACACCAAGCGAAGCATTCAGCGTGATATCGCCCCCATCATAGTTTTCCGTCAATTGCGGCTTTACCCCTGCACCAGTCAGTTCGGTAGCCGTATCGAGGTGAGCGAGAAAACCGATGACGGGAACCACTTTATCCGTATTGGAAGGAAGGGTTGCCATCACATAACCATGATCATCAATGGTTACGTCTGTCATACCAATGGCTTTCAATTCGTCCACCAAAAGGTTGCCCAATGTAAGCTGTCCAGGTGTAGTGGGGCAAGTGTGGCTGCTTTCATCAGATTGGGTATCTACCTGAACATATGTAGTCAGGCGGTCAATCAGTTCCTGTTTCATGTGGATATCCTCCTTGGTGTCATTTCTATTATGGTAGGTATTTTATCATGATTAGGCTTATAATATGAAAAAAATGGTTGAACCTTTTGGGGATAATAGTAAAATAAAAGTAAAAATAGAGTAAAATCTTAAAGGAGTCTGCAATGCCTACGTTAAAAGATATCGCCCAGGAGGCAGAGGTTTCGATATCCACGGTCTCCCGAGTGCTAAATTATGATGAGACACTGTCTGTATCAGAGGAAACGCGGCGCAAAATTTTTGAGGTTGCCGAGCGTATGAAATATACGACTGTTAAACGTAAAAATGGCGGTATTGGTCGTCAGCCCCGCAAGAAGGCGGAGGGACCCATCCGGTTGGGTATGGTGCACTGGTTTAGCGTGTACGAGGAACTGGAAGACCCTTATTATCTGTCTATCCGGTTTGGCGTGGAAAAAGAGTGCCGCCAAAGCGGGGCACAGCTGGAGCGTATTTTCAGAAGAGAGGACCTGACTGCGCTGAAGGCGTCATCCGAAGGGCTGCATGGGCTGATCGTGCTGGGGCATTTTAGCAGCGAAGAGGTAGAACGTATGCTGGAACTGCCCATTCCTTGCGTTTTTCTGGATCATTCGGTAGAGCGCACAGGGGCAGACTATGTGGTCATTGACCTTGCTCGCGCTACAGCTGATGCACTGGATTATTTGATGGGCGCAGGCCATCGTCACATCGGATATGTTGGTATGGGCAAGGATGAGCAGTCCCATGATTCCGAACGAGTCGAGCTAGATGCCCGCTATGAGACATTTTTGCGGTATCAGGAACAGCACAGGCTGTGCACGTCGGATGATATTCATGTGTGCGGCGGAACGGCGGCAGACGGCTTCCGTGCGATGGAAGCGGCTATTTTGGCAGGACCAGAAAACCTGCCTACAGCTTTCTTTGTTGCGAGCGATTCGGTGGCTATTGGGGTGTTAAAGGCACTGGAGCGGCATCACCTTGCGGTGCCGGAACGGATCTCCATTGTTGGCTTCAATGATATTCCGACAGCGGAATATTTGACCCCATCTCTGTCAACGGTCAAAACGCATACCGAACTGATGGGAGAAACGGGTGTTCAGTTCTTGCTGCATACGGTACGCAACGGTCCCAACGAGGTAGGGCGCAAGGTCATCATTCCGACCGAGCTAATGATTCGCAACAGCAGTGCGCCGCTACATACCGATGCCCCATAAAATCAACGTTATGGATTTGGACAGCCCTGCCTTCCGGGGCTGTTTTTTTGATTGTAAAAAGATACAAAAATGGATTGACAATTGTCTTGTAAATGCTTACATTTAACATATATTTATTTTACCAAATTTTACTCGTTATTTTTACTCAAATATTTTACTATGGTATAAGAGTGAAAAATAAAAGGTTGAGGTGACTGCCCATGCGTACCATTTTGCCGTTGAATGACCAATGGTTTTACCTTCCTGAATATGTCGAGAGCGAAGTAAGCGCAGGCATTGATGCGAGTCGGTATGAGCCAGTTCAGCTGCCGCACACGAATGTAGAGCTGCCGTACAATTATTTTGACGACAAGGCATTTCAGTTTATTTCTACGTATAAAAGAGAGCTGGACATTCCGGCAGATGCCAAAGGTAAGCGAGTGTATGTTGATTTTGAAGGAGTCATGACCTATGCCCAGGTATATCTAAACGGGGTAAAAGCGGGGGAGCATAAAGGTGGATATACACCGTTTAGTGTTGAATTGACCGAACTTGCCGAGTATGGCGGCTCCAATGTGCTCACGGTCATTGTCGATTCCACGGAACGGGACGACATCCCTCCCTTTGGGGCAGTCATCGACTATCTGACCTACGGCGGTATTTACCGCGAAGTGCAGCTGCGAATAGTGAAGCCTGTACACCTCGGAACGGTATTCGTTCAGACACCGGAGCCGCTTGCGGCAAATAAGGCGGTGCGCGTCGTCGTGGAGCTGGAGGGCATCGGTGATCAGCAGGACGACTTGACAGTCGCACTGCAATTGCTGGACGGAGCGAGCGTGAAGGCGGAGACCGAGCTGACAGCGGTGACGACGGCGGAAGTAACGCTAGAGCTGAAAGAGCTGGGCGGCCTGCAGCTGTGGGATATAGATAGTCCCAAGCTATATGAAGCGAAGCTGACGCTGCTACGAGGCGGAGAAGAGTTGGATCAGGTGACCGTGCGCTTTGGCTTCCGCGAGGCCGAATTTCAGCCGGACGGTTTTTACTTGAACGGGCGGAAGATCAAGCTGCTCGGCCTGAACCGTCACCAATCCTATCCGTACGTTGGCTATGCTATGCCCAAAAGAGCGCAGCGTCGTGATGCAGATGTGCTCAAGGAGGAGCTGGGGCTGAATATGGTACGGACATCCCACTACCCTCAGTCCCGTCATTTTCTAGACCGCTGTGATGAGATCGGATTGCTCGTTTTCGAAGAGATTCCGGGTTGGCAGCATATTGGCGGTGAAGCGTGGAAGGACCAGGCGGTGAGGGACGTAGAGGACATGATTATCCGTGATCGTAATCATCCCTCCATCGTCATCTGGGGCGTACGAATTAATGAGTCGCAGGATGACCATGATCTGTACACGCGTACCAATGAGCTGGCACGAAAGCTAGATCCGACCCGTGCTACGGGTGGTGTGCGTTATATTGTAGGCAGTGAGCTGCTGGAAGACGTATATACGATAAATGATTTTGTTCATGATGGTGGGCACAAAAAATATTTGGCGAAGGAAATCCGCAATTTTGATACGTATGACGATACAGAAGGCGTAGATGGCGAAACGACAGGCTTGCGCCAGCCGTCTTTCGTTACAAAGCTGGATCATCCGGTCCCTTATCTGGTAACGGAATATAACGGGCATATGTACCCGACCAAGCGTTTTGACCAGGAGGAACGGGTAATGGAGCATGCACTGCGCCATACGCGGGTCCAAAATGCTTCCTATGCCGATGAGGGCATTGCCGGAGCGATTGGCTGGTGTGCTTTTGACTATAACACGCATGCTGATTTTGGTTCCGGTGATAAAATCTGCTACCACGGTGTCATGGATATGTTCCGCCTGCCTAAATTTGCAGCGAGCGTGTACCGGAGCCAGAAGAACGTCGAACAGGAAGTCGTTATGGAGCCGGTCACTTACTGGTCGCGTGGCGAGCGGAATATCGGAGGCATCGTGCCGCTGGTCGTGTTCACCAATTGCGATGAGGTGGAGTTCATCTACGGTCATGAGCGCAAAGGTGTTTATCGTCCGAACCGAGAGAAGTACCCAGCGCTTCCTCACCCCCCTGTCGTGATCGACGAGTTGACAGGCCACTGGGGCATGAAGTGGGAAGACGCTGTATTCATTGGGTACATAAATGGGCAAGAAGTAATACGTAGATACTATTCACGTAATCCGGTGCCGACAGAGCTGCGCGTAGCTGCAGATGATACAGTGCTGGAAGCCGGCGATTGGGATGTCACTCGAGTGGTAGTCGATGCTCTGGACGAATACGGCAATGTATTGCCGTTCTATGCAGATCCCGTTTCGGTGGAGGTCGAGGGAGTGGGTGAATTGATCGGTCCTTCGAGCTTATCTCTGATTGGAGGACGTATTGCATTCTGGATTCGGTCGAAGGGGGAGGCTGGACAAATTCGTGTGAAGGTTTCTGCGCCTTCCCGTTTCGGTCCGCAGGAATTGAGCATTCACGTGCAATAATGAAGCAAAGGCAACATACAATCCTACTAGCCACTTTTTATAACGTTTGAGCCTTCCATTATTTAAAAAAGGAGTTGTCCGCAGATTCTGTAAAGGATCTGAGAGGGCAACTCTTTTTTACATATATAGGGTACGTTAATCTATGAGTCTTTTAAATTGTGTCTTATTACTGAGTCACTTAACGTTACGTTCATAGATTGGAAGCATAGAATACACTATCAAAAGCAAGGGAGGTGAAAACTATGGCGATTCTTTTACCTTCGCAATTCTACAATCTTGCTGCTGGTGTGGGTAAGTCCTTTTTTGAAAACCTGAGAGGCGGTAATAATGCTACAATTACCGTGAATAATACGGGTGCCAATCCGGTTGATCTTGTGGTTACCCGTGTCAATGCTCCTGTGATCACTTATGTTATCCCGGCGGGCAACAGTCTAACGTTAGAAGTTGCTTTGCTGCTGGTAGCTGCTCTTCAGGCGACTCCAGTTGGAGCAGTAACAGGTACAATCCAAATTGCTACATCTGATTTCTAACTTGTAACGACCTGACTCTCTAACTCTAGCTTTGCCGAAAGGCAAGGTTAGAGCTTTTTTTGTTTGAAATTTTCTGAAACTTTTTTCATATTGTGCCGATATATACATATAGCATAGCAAACAACAACATCGAAAAGGAGTACCCTGTATGAGCTTTAGCAATCCGGTTTTACGTGATGACATCTTTTTGCGCGAAGATGAAAGAGAAGCTAGTGAACAACGCATGACCATTGGAGGAACGGTGAACAAAACGTTGCTTCTGCTGGTTCTGCTCATCGTCTCTGGCAGTATTACCTGGTACATGACCTATGAAGGAACTGTAGAGGTGCTATCTTTGCTGACGGCAGGATTTATTGGTATGGCAGGCGTAGCACTTGCGATATCCTTTTTCCCCAAGACGGCTCCGTTACTCTCTCCTGTATATGCGATTCTGAGTGGTTTTGCTTTGGGTGGCGTTTCAGCCTTTATGGAGTATGAGTACCCGGGAATTGTGGCTAATGCCATTTTGCTGACCGTGGGTATTTTGTTCTTGATGCTCTTTATGTATACACAGCGAATCATCAAGGTGACACGCGGCTTTATCTCATTCGTGGTCCTGTGTACGATGGCGATTTTTCTGGTGACACTGGTTGATTTTATTTTGAATTTTTTCGGTATGAATGTTCCGTATATCCATGAAACAGGTTGGCTGGGCATCGGCATCAGTTTATTTATCGTGATCATTGCGGCTTTAAATCTGCTGGTTGATTTTAATTTTATTGAAGAGCAAGCAGATCAAGGCGCACCCAAATACATGGAGTGGTATGGTGCTTTTGCATTGCTGGTGACTCTAGTATGGCTGTATGTACGGATTTTGGACCTGTTGGCCAAGTTCAGTAAGAGGGACTAAGTGCAGGGTGAGAAGAAAGGGATGGCTGAATGCCGTCCTTTTTTGTATTTTAAATAGACGGTTTAAAAATTGCATTTTACGTTAAATACATAGAAGTTGGGTAAAACATTAAGACAGACAGGAGAGGAGTGAGTACATGTATCAAGTAGTGCTGGTTAGGCATGGAGAAAGCGTGTATAACCGACAAAACCTGTTTACGGGCTGGACGGACGTGGACCTGACTGAACAAGGGACTCATGAGGCCATTGAGGCGGGACGTATTCTCAAGGAGGCTGGTTATACGTTTGATTTGGCATTTGCCTCTGTGCTAAAACGATCTATCCGCACGTTGTATCACATCTTGGATGAACTGGATCATCTGTGGATACCTGTGCAGAAGTCATGGAAGCTGAATGAACGCCATTACGGTGCTCTTCAGGGGCTTAGCAAGCTGGATTCTGCCGTTGAATACGGCGAGGAGCAGGTTCATATCTGGCGGCGTAGCCTGACAGTGCGGCCCCCCATGCTGGATGAGAAAGACGAGCGGAGTCCGCATCGGGAAGAGCGTTATCGCAATATTAATCCAGAAGAGCTGCCGCTTGGGGAAAGTCTGGAGGACACAGTGCATCGGGTCGGCGAGTTTTGGAAGCAGCGGATTGTACCTTTGATTCTCAAAAAGGATCGAGTTATCATTTCTGCACATGGTAACACTTTGCGGGCTTTAATCAAGTATATGGAGAATCTGGACGAAACCGCATTGCTGGATTTGAATATTCCGACAGGTATTCCGCTGGTGTATGAGCTGGATGAGCATATAGATCCCATCCGGCGCTTTTATCTCGGTGATCCGAGTCATGTAGAGGCTAAGAAGCAGGCTGTGGCCAACCAAAGCAAGGTAACGGAGTGAGTTTTCATACACAAAGAGGACAGGGCGCTTCCTCGCATCCTGTCCTCTTTGTGTTGGGTATAGATTAAGCGTTTGCTTCTTCTTCTGATTCCTGGCTGTCTTCCTCTGCGGGAAGTGCCCACACCGACACACTGCCGGCACGAACGGGAAATATGCCGTAGCCATCCTGCCCGATCTTTACGATATGATCGTGATGCCCGGTCAAATCTATCCATTCTTCCCCTGCACGTTGTTTACCTACGAACATGCGCTTTTCCCCGTCATTTGCGTTGGTGATCACCACAGCACATCCGGAGCCTTCCAGCTCAGGCACGCCTTGACGAACCCATCCAATCGTATGGGGATCATCGAAATAATCTTTTTGCTCACCATAAGCTTTATGGTACCGGGCATATAGTAGCGGGTCTAGCTCAGCTTGCTTGCCTTTCACGGGCGTTTGCCCCTGAATACCGTAGTAATCGCCGTAGAACACGCAGGGATAACCGTCCTTGCGCAGCAAGATAAGTGCATAGGCGCTGGGCTTAAACCAGTCCTCCACCCAGGATTCGAGCGCTTCGTGCGGCTGGGAATCATGATTATCGACAAAAGTAACCGAGTTCAGGGGATGGGTATGAACCAGCGTATCCTCGAAAATGGTGCTTAGATCGAAATCCTTGCCACCCAAGGAAGCGCTATGTAGTTTGTAGTGGAGGGATACGTCAAACAGGTCGATTTTATAATCAATGGTATCCAGGAACTTTTGACATGATTCCAGATCCGGTTTCCAAAACTCGCCTACCATATAAAAATCCTGCCCGCGTTTTTTAATCATTTCTGTAGCAAACTCTCGTACAAATTCATGATTAATATGCTTGATTGCATCCAGACGGAATCCGTTGCATTGCAGAGTGTCCACCAGCCATTTGCCCCAGCGGATCATCTCTTTGCGCACATCCTGATGATTATAGTCAATATTGGCGAACATTAAATAATCATAATTGCCGAATTCATCATCTACATTTTCGCTCCAGCTTTTATTTTTACCTAAAATACGATAGATTCCTGTCCGGTCCTGGCTCGCATCGTAATCGGTTCCGTTAAAATGTTCAAAGTTCCATTGAAATGTGGAATACTTCCCTTGTCGGCCGGGGAATGTAAATTTAGTCCAGCCTTCGATATCAAAGGGCTCGGAAATGACCTCATTGCGGTTATCCGGGTTAACCTCGACGACCTTGAATACTTCGGTTTCATCCGCGCCAGCTTTATGGTTCATGACCAGATCGACATAGACGGCCACACCGTGACGAACGCAGGCAGCAACAGCTTCCAGCAGGTCTTCCCTGGTTCCGTATTTGGTGCGTACCGCGCCTTTTTGGTCAAATTCGCCCAGATCGTAAAGGTCATAGACGCCGTATCCCGTATCCTCGGGCGACTGGCCTTTGGTGACAGGTGGAATCCATATCGCGTCAATTCCTTTGGCCTTCAGTTCCGGTGCCAGGCGGGCAAGCTTCTTCCAGTGAGAACCGTCAGCTTCGACATTCCACTCGAAAAATTGCATCATCGTATGGTTCCTTTTCATGTGCGTCCCTCCTTTATATATAACAAGTTACCCACCAAGTGAGGGGGGCTAAACGTCAGACGGTCAATATGATGCTGAATGAAGAACAAGGATCGCTGTATAACGTATGCTAAATCATTAAAATTTGTTATACCTGAGTGTTCATAATGGCTCAATAGCTAGAAAAGGGAACGTGAAAACGGTAAAATGAATCTAACTTAACAATAGTTCGGGTTTTGGGCAAACCGTGGAGCGCAGGCAATAGAAGAAAGGAGGGGTGGACGTGACAGAACCGCAGCAGAATAAGGATGAAACGAGCAAACCGGTGATAAAAAAATGTACGTACTGTCAGAAGATGAAGCCTCTAACGGACTTTCAGCGCAGAACGGGTCGCCGGGCGGGTCCTTATTCCCGGCGTGGTCCTTGCCGTTCCTGCCGGGGGTTGGCCCCGCAAGAACGTGCGGCTACGTCCGCTCCTTCCGGCGAGGAAGCGAACCTCTCGGCTGCTCCCGTGACGCAACATAGCCTTGAAGCAAATACGGCTGTGCACAGCCTGGAGGCGTCACTACCTATGGAGGCACAGCGCCCCCGCAGGAAGCCGGTCACGGATAAAGCACGCGAGCGCCATCGGCAACGGGTTCGGCATCTGCTTAGCAGGCTGAAGCCTGCGGATACTCGGGCGTTGCGGCTCAATCGTAATGGCATGATTCGGCTAAGAGGTAAAACCGATCAGGGGAGACGCTGGCATCAAGAGATTGAGCTTGATCTGGCCATGACCCTGGTCAGAGAGCGTATGGCGGTGATTGTTAATCCTTACACCGTGCGTAGACTGTATAGCAACAAGGAGTTTCGCCAATATGTGCTTAAGCGTGACCGCTATACTTGTTTCTTTTGCGGAGGCTACGGTGACACGATTGATCATTTACTGCCTCGGGCAAAAGGGGGTCATACGACGCCCGTCAATTGTGTATGTGCTTGCAATGAATGCAATCAAGTTAAGGCTGCCCGCGATGTAGAGGAGTTCATTGAGTCTGGTGTGCCACAGCCGTCTTCTGATGATTTCAAAGCACCTGATATTCCTGATGCTTCTGAAGACACCCTACGTAGGTAGGGCGATTCTGCCAATGCAGCTTGTCCGCCCGCCCCACTAGTGGTGATGATCGGGCATCCGTATGAATATATTTTGAGTTATTTTCATATTATCGAACTGAAACGTACGCTCTCTATTACCCTCCTCTAGCCTAAAACGACCCTTTTTCAAGGGAAACTTGGACAAAAATCGAGCTTATTCTAATTTTTATCTAAAATAACAATAAAAAATTTGCAGAAATTTGTGCAAATTTAAAATTTCTTCGACGATTGTGTTGTGAAAGGTGTAATATAGAGGTATAGGGTTCCGTTTCGGCCTGTTGTAGTCACGAAGGAACGCTTCGTGGGATATTCCGCAGCAGTAACAACAGAATAACGTCTGAGCAATATACAATTGGCATCTGCGATAAATCAGTCTTGCCCTTTAGGGTATAGGCCGGTTTAAGCTGTGCTTCTTGCATGTTTAAGGGCGTGAATTCAATGAACGTTTTATTGCTAGAGTTTATGGATACAGGTTACGAGAGAGGATGGACTTCTATTTTCACAGTAAAGGAGGACGTTCACGCATGTCTGAAAACCAACAAGAGGTGGCAGTAACACAAGAAGCTACCAAAGAGTCTCGGGATGTACTGGACCAATTGATGAAACCGGAGGTTCAGCAATCGCTGACCGTACTGGTAGAGAATCTGCCAAAGTTGACTGAGATGGTTACTTTGATGACCGACGCTTATGATGTAGCTCGCAGTCTGGCAACTGACCCTGTCTTTATCGGAGATATGAAAAACTCCATGGGAGAGTTTGTGAAGCCTGTAACAGAATCGGCTAAAGGATTGGCTTCTGCTGCGATTGAAGCAAATGACCGCGTACAAACTACGGACGGCAGTGTAGGTCTGTTCGGCCTGCTCAAAATGCTTAAAGATCCGAATGTACAAAAAACGCTGCGTTTCAGCCAGGCTTTCCTGGATATTCTGAATGAGCGCCAACGCGAAAGCAAATAATTACCTGATCGAGAACGGAGGATGGACATGTCGAAGCAAATTTTGATCTTGGGCGGCGGATACGGCGGATTGCTGGCCGCTCTTACAGCACGCCAGCATATGGACGCTAGTCAAGCAACCATTACAGTGGTTAACCGCTTTGCATCACACCAAATTATTACGGAACTGCACCGTTTAGCGGCAGGTACAATTGCCGAAAAAGCTGTGGCGCTTCCTTTGGAAAAACTGCTGCGTAACAAAGATATTATCCTAAAAGTGGATACGGTTTCGGAAATCAAACCGGACGATAAAAAAGTAACCCTGGCAAGTGGTGCTACATTGAGCTATGACGCTCTCGTTATTTCCCTCGGCAGTGAAACGGCTTACTTCGGTATTCCAGGACTGCAAGAGCATAGCTTCACGCTGAAATCCGTGGCAGAAGCCAATCGCATTCGCGCACATGTGGAAGCTCGTCTGGATGCTTACAAGCAATCCGGTAACCAAGCAGATGCTACAATCGTTATCGGTGGTGGCGGTCTGACAGGCGTTGAGCTGGTGGGCGAATATGCTGACAAATTGCCTGCAATTTGTCGCGAAAAAGGTATTAACTACGAAGATATCAACTTGTATTGCGTAGAAGCTGGACCATCTATTTTGGCAGGCTTCCCTCAACCACTGGTTGATCGTGCAGTAACAAGCCTTGAAAAACGTGGCGTTCAAATCGTAGCGGGTGTTCCGATTACAGAAATGAAAGCTGACGAAGTTCTCCTGAAAGACGGACGTTCGATCAAAACGAACACACTGATCTGGACAGGCGGCGTACAAGGTAATGCACTGGTTGGCGCATCTGGTATCGAAGTAAACCGTGGTCGCGCAACTGTGAATAGTGCACTGCAATCGACTTCTCACGAAGACATCTTCCTCGCTGGCGACAGCGCAGTGGTGTTCCCGGCTGAAGGCGAGCGTCCATACCCTCCAACGGCACAGTTGGCTTGGCAAATGGGCGAATTAGTTGGTTACAACATCTTCGCTTATTTCAACGGGGCGAAAATGGAAAGCTTTACACCAGTATTCTCCGGTACACTGGGCAGCTTGGGTAGAACAGACGCGATCGGTACTGTAGGCGCGAATGGCACCCAACTGAAAGGCGCTGTAGCCACCTTGATGAAGGAAGGCAGTAACATCCGTTACTTGTCCCATATCAAAGGACTTTTTGCATTGGCCTATTAATATTTCTTACTTTTATATGCTTTATCCAAAGAGAGTGCAATTCTGTGCTCTCTTTTTGTTTTGCAGTTTAACCCATTATAAACCAGTATATGTAAAATGTCATGTGTATTTTTGGATATATGTTGAAAATTATGGTTGATCTGATATTTCTGTGGCAGTACACTAGTAACGAACAATACGAGGAGGGCATTATGAAAATCAGGTTATTAATCAGCCTTATGATTGTATTAAGTTTTGGTGCTACAAACATGAATTTGGTATCTGCTCAAGCTCAAGGACAAACGCCCATACACCTGAAGGTCAATGATCATTACGTTTTATACACCTACCCTGCATCACCTTTTGTGGATAAGAAGGGGAGACTGCTTATACCGCTCCAAGCGGCTGAGGATATACTGGGCGGCAAAGTAAGTTATAATGCAGCGAACAAGACGGCTGCTGTTGATCTGTTGGGGCGTAATGTAACGGCTACGATCGGATCACCCGAAATATCGGTTAACGGCGAACCTATGACAATGGATACAGTCCCCATCATGAAAAGCAACGCGATGTTTTTGCCGGTATCCATTTTGTTGAAGGATACAGATGCGAAGATGGAGTGGGACCCTAAGCGTGAATTATTGTCACTAAAGCACGATAGCTTTACGGAGAGTCCCGTTCTTATGAGGTTTAAGGGACAAGACTTGGCCCAAGTCATTGATGCGAATGCGTTTGACCTTACTTCCTTTGATTGGGATCGAAAAAAAGGCGTATTGGATATTTATGCTACGTACGAGAGCAGCTTATCACCCGACTTCAAGCAAATCGACTTTAATCCCATGATTGTGTACAGCAAAGGGGGCCATAGCGTATATCCTTATTCTAAACCCAGTATGTTTTACAAAGTCCAAATAACCAGTCCTGGTCATTTGGTTTATACAATAAATATAGGCGCGAACAATGCGGATAAAGATTATATAAAATATATTACTTCCGTAGGCAGGTTGATTCAATAATTGCTCAGACTACCGAAGGTTGCAGTTATGAAAAAAGAAGACAGGGGGAAATAGCCTTCCTGTCTTCTTAAGCTGTCGATTTTATTTAAGAAGACACCGCGTTAATGTTGTATAATATAGGTAACTTCGTGTAGAACGGACGGTATTGGTATGCTCGATCTAATCGAGACAAACAACAATCCTTTGAATTGTTTTCTCTGGGAGAACTGGTACTGCAAGATTATTTGCTTCGCAAAGTGGATACATATATAGACTTCTCCTTTATTCATGAGAAGGTAAGCTCGCTATATTTTGCGGACAACAGGCGTCCTGCCATTGATCCTACCATGTTGTTTAAAATGGTCTTTCTCGGTTAATGTAAAGAAAAAGAAACCCATGTCTCAAAAAGGCAGGGTTTCACAACAATTTGAGAGCGCATAAGCGCTCTCTTTTTGCTATTTAATTGAATCTTCTATACACCATTATATGTAAAAACGGACGCCCTTTATTTAGGTATCAATTGTAAATTATGGTTGAAAATATACATTTGTGGAGGTATGCTAGTTTTGAAAAATAACTAGGAGGTTTGTGTATGTTTAGGAAAAAAAAGTTTTTAGGCATGGGGTTAGCAACCATTCTCATGTGCTCCTCACTTTCGGGAAGTCTTGCCTATGCGGAATCGAAATCTAGTACGTACGATGCTTCATTTTTTGAAAATCTCAAACAGCGGGCCATAGTCCATGAGCTTCAAGAACACAAGATCGCCGTTAACCCGAAAGCATCTATTGCTGAACTGCTGAATACAGCGGATAGTACATCACTAAAGAGTAAGAATAATAGTGATCTACAACATAATCTGGAGAAGCTTAACAAGTCGGAATACATATATCTTACACTCGATGGAGAAGTATACAGCTCAGAAAAGGGTTATGTAGGCATGGCGGATAAAGTTGAATCAAAAGAGGATAGTGTAACGGATGCTACTTATATGAAAACAAACTCTTTGAGTGAACCAAGCAACAATCATGATGTTTCCATATCAAGTAAAAATAATCCCACTCCATCGCAAGTGAGTGGAGGGACAACGGGAACTTTCTCAAGGGTTCAATTGGATTATGATGGTTTTGATGGGGTTAATGCAAATGTGATTACGCCAAGGGCTAAGTACCTAGGAGCAAACGAACAGCCATGGATGTATTACGGTTTTGATGCAAAGAATGGACGGGGAATTGAGGGGGGATTTTCCTATCAAACAGGCAGAGAAGTATGGCAGGGGTATATTAGGAACACTAATGGTTTCAAATACTCTTTAGAGACGTGGAAAAATCACGATATAAATGATTCAGTTAAATTTTATATTGATAATAGTACCTATGACGCTTATCTGTTAGCAAAATACAGAGACATCGTCGTTATGCAAACCTCTTTTGACTCTTCAGACCTATCATCCATGTCTGTTAAGAGAGTGACGGCAATAGCGAAAAAAAACTTTGATGGCAGCAATATCTATGGAAGTTCTATCAATGGAGAGTTTTCAGATTTGGTAGTCTCAAAATTTAATTCAGATTATTATTATCCATGGGATGACTATCGGGATTACTCTTATTGGGATGGAAGTCAGTGGTTCGGTACGATTGATTGGCCCGCCGATTATATTACTCATTATGGTCCAAGTGTGTGGATCAACAACCGATAAGAACAATTAGTTAAACAATGGCTCAAGCTAAAATATACTGAATAGCATCTGTCATTTCCTTTGTTGTTGGGTGAAGACTTACAACAATGTGGTTTGGCAGATGTTTTTCCATGTTAAGCATACTCAACTGGACTCCTCTACCATAATTTTTACTTTTAGCCTAAATAATAATAAGGAGGGCATTATGAAAATCAAGTTATTAATCTGCCTTATGATTGTACTAAGTTTTGCTACTACAAACTCGAATTTAGCATCGGCTCAAGACTGTACTCCCATACACCTGAAGGTTAATGATCATTACGTTTTATATACCTACCCTGCATCACCTTTTGTGGATAAGAAGGGGAGACTGCTTATACCGCTCCAAGCGGCTGAGGATATACTGGGCGGCAAAGTAAATTATAATGCAGCGAATAAAACCGCTTCGGTTGATCTGCTGGGCCGTAATGTAACGGCAACGATCGGATCATCCGAAATATCGGTTAACGGCGAACCCATGAAAATGGATACAGTCCCTATCATGCTAAGTAATGCGATGTTTTTACCGGTATCCATTTTGTTGAAAGATACAGATGCGAAGATGGAGTGGGATCCCCAACGTGGCTTATTGAAACTAAGACATGATAGCTTTACGGAAAGTCCAGTTCTTATGAGGTTTAAGGGACAAGACTTGGCCCAAGTCATTGATGCAAATACATTTGATCTTATTTCCTTTGACTGGGATAAAAAGAAGGATGTATTGAATATTCATGCTACTTATAAGAGCGACTTATCGCCCGCCTTCAAGCAAATTGACTTTAATCCTATGATTGTGTATAGCAAAGGGAGCTATAGTGTCAATCCTTATTCTAGACCCAGTATGTTTTACAAAGTGAAAATCACCACTCCTGGTAATTTGGTGTATACAAGAAATATAGATACGACCAATGCGGATAAAGATTATGTAAAATATATTACTTCCGTAGGAAGGTTGATTAACTGATTGTTCGGATTTCCAAAAATTGCAGTTATGAAAAAGAAGACAGGGAATTTTCCTTGTCTTCTTTTCTGTCAAGAAAGTCTATTTTTAGACTCCCTCTTATTTCTAGTATTTATTCAACTTAGTAGTTGAATGTCGCTAGTGTGCTATTGTTTTCGTTCGAATGAACAACACCTTTTACACGTGATACATTTTTATTTCTAATGTCTGAAATAATATCTTCTTGGATTCTATTCTTTTGGTAGTAAGTTAGACTATTCCAATCATCCGTTTTAACATAAGCATCCACAGTAACCTCACTGGAGTCGCCCTTTACGCTAAAGTCTATAGAAACATTATTGTATTTGCGGTCAAAGTCGTTGAGTAATACTCTTTTGAGTTCACTTAGATCAATTTTAGAGGATAGTTTTTCCAGATCCACATTTCCTTTGCTATCGGATTCAAAGGTTGCAAGTTTGTTTCCATTATTGGAGTTTTTGACGATTCCTTCAATATCAGCATCTTTAAAGGATTTCAAAATATCATTCGAAATATCTTCAAGATAAGACTCTTGTCTACTGCTTGAAATATCGTTCCATCTACTTTCTGTCAACTCAATAGTCACAGTAATATCGTTTTTATCACCTTTCAAGGTAATATCTGCATTGGCATTATTTTTATCGCGATAGTCTCTATTCAACTGGCGTTCAAGATCCTTCAAGGAGCTAGAGCTGTTTTTGCTCGCTTCATCTTTCAGCGTTTGATTGTCTTTTTGTAATTGAGCAATGGTAGCGTCCTTCGTCGTGTTTGCTGCTTTCGCTGTGTTGAGCTCTTGAGTCAGCGTCGTAATCTGGTTGTTCAACGCCGTAACTGTAGACTGATCAATCGGAACACCATTGTCAGCAATGACTACGCGTTTGTTTGTGCCATCCCATGTTACTTTTTTATCCAAAGCGGTACCTGCCAACTTCAGCGGGATATATGTCACGCCATCCAGCAGAAATGGTTCTGTTTTAGCATCCGAGGCAACCTCAGTTCCGTTATAGATAATTTTGATATTGTTATATACTGCTTGGATCGGCTTAGTCACTTGTGCGGCATATGTGGATTGGCTGAAAAGAGCCCCGGATATGGCCAAGGCGGATACGGCAGTGATGATGACAGGTTTTTTGATAGATTTCAGTGATTTCATTCGTTGGTCTACCCCTTTATTTAAGAATTATAGCCTGGTTCATAGACTAGAGTAACATTAATGCCTACAAAATCCAACAGCTTGGAGAGTCATTATGGGTTGTGCTTATATTGGTTAGACGCAACAGCAACCATAAAAGTTGCCCTGTTTGCGCAAAAGTTTTTCCAAAAGTATCCGAACAACACAAAACAAGCCCGCTGCACAAGACAGCGAGACTTGTTGGTAAAACAGTGCGCCGAAGTTATCCATTCAGGATTATTTGCCGTCCTTCAGTTTGCCTGCTGTTTCCTGAAGATGGCCTTTGGCCTTATCCAGTTTACCTTCGGCTTGAAGGGATTTATTATCGGTAGCGTTGCCGATTTGGTCCTTGATTTCACCTTTGGCTTTGTTCACATTACCTTTGATTTTATCGCTAATTCCGTTATCCTTCATGTTGAAGCCCTCCTTATGTGATCGAACTTTCATTCAGCATGCTGTAGTTAGTCATTACCCGAGCAAGGGTAATACGAAACCAGAGGCTGTATATCACAGACGGGGGTATAATGTTGGATACGGGTTAAATCAGAACGTGAAGTGGGGAGTGAACGCATGCTCAAAATTTTATTATTTATTCTCGTTATTCAAATTATTTACGTATCGGCGTATACACTGCGCATGATTCTGACGCTGAAAGGACAGAAGTACATTGCTGCGCTCATTAGCACCGTAGAAGTTACGGTCTATGTATTGGGCTTGAATGTTGTGCTTAAGTATCTGGATCAAGTGGCAAGTCTTGCGGTATACGCCATTGGCTATGCATTGGGTATTCTGATTGGAGCATGGATTGAGGAAAAAATAGCGCTTGGTTATGTCACTGTTAAGGTGATCAGCAATGAGATTAATGGAGGAATTGCCAATGCGCTGCGGGACAAAGGATACGGCGTTACAGCCTGGCTGGGTAGTGGGCGTGATGGAGAGCGCCTGGTGATGGAAATTTTGGCTAAACGGAAAAACCAGAATAGGCTGTATCAGTCCATTCTGGAGCTGGACCCTAAGGCTTTTGTCATTACGGTGGAGCCGAAGCAATTTCATGGCGGCTTCTGGACCAAGGCTATCCGTAAATAAACATTTTGGTAAATTGCGCATATTTTTTGGAGCTTGGAGCATATTAATACCCGCACAGGTGAATTTTTCAAAAATCCTGGCACAGGTGGGGATTAACAGTAAGCCGACAGGGGATATGACCCTATAAAAACCGAGGGGGGATATAGATGTACAGACGCCAAGCCCCGGAAATCATTCCAGAGGAAAATACGGCTATTTGGTCGTGTACAAATGAGGGTTGCAACGGCTGGATGCGAACGGATTTCACCTTTTTGAACGAGCCAGCTTGTCCATTTTGCCAAGCCTCGATGGGGCAGGAAATGCGGATGTTGCCGATTCTCAATCGGGCGGGCAATTCCTTTGTCGCCCAGCGCTCCTAATCCAGGATTCTGCAAGATCCACAATGGAAAGTGAGTACGATGATCACACTGCAATACTTATGAACGTCAAAAGCCGCTCCAGCGACATGCTGAGCGGCTTTTGGTTGTGGAATATTTGATGATCATGGCCTCTCGATGGGCTGCACGGAGTCACGATATACAATATGACCCTGCACCAGGACTCGACCAAAGCGACTGCCGGGATGGCTTATTTTTTTCATCATCGAATCAATTGCGGTACGTGCCATCTGCTCGATGTCTACTCCGACTGTGGTCAGTTGTGGAACAATAAGAGTGGCGTATACATCGTTGTCAAAGCCGACCACAGAGCAGTCTTCAGGTACGCGGTATCCCAGAGCAATGAGCTTGTGTACCAGATTGTGAGCGACCTGATCGCAGTTACATACGAAGGCAGTCGGTAGCGGCTGAGGCAGCTCCATTTCAACATAAGAGCCTTCGTCGTCCCGGTCACTGAGCACCCACTCGTTACGGAGAGGCAACCTGTGCTCCAGCAAGGATTTATAGTAGCCGAGGAAACGATCCTGAATACTACTGGTGGAATAGAGGTTGCCCACATATGCAATATCCCGGTGTCCCTGGGCGATCAAATAGTTGGTCAGCTCGTAGGCCCCGTAAAAATTATCCGTCACCACGGAGTCGATATCGGCATGCTCATCATAAAAATCGAGAAACATTTTGGGTAGTTCCATGGTTTGTACAAGCTCAATATATGGCTTGCTCACTTGGCCCAGGAGAATGAAGCCGTCCACCTTACGGTCGTAATAGATACGTGGCAGATTAAGCTGTTCTTCGTCTTCGCGATGGAGGATGTGAAGGATGCCGTAGTAGCCGTATGGCTCCAGTGCCCGTGAAATTTGCTGGTAGATGTGCAGATAAAACGATTGGCCAGGGCCGGTAAAACGTTCGGGAATGACAACACCAATGTTATAGGTGAGGCCCTCCTTCATGGACTTGGCAACGGTATTGAAACGATAACCCATTTCGCCCGCGAGCGTCTTAATACGCTCTTTTAGCTCCTCGCTAACCCCATCCTTGTCATTGAGCGCCTTCGACACGGTCACGCTGCTTACTCCCAGCTTATCTGCAATATCCCGCATCGTTACGTTGCTCTTCATTCCTGTTCCGCCTTCCAATTTTAAAAAGATAAGCATCTTGCCTAAATCCAAAGAATGGATGCAAAATGCTGGGGGAATATATTAGTAGCATAGCTGCCTGTAAAGATACAAAGACTGGCAGCGTAGCTGCCCATAGAACAACAATTAGCCTGCGGGTAACAGTTGTTCTATGGATAGTATACATGGTTCCGCAAGCAGGATAAAGCCTGCGGCTTATGTCTGCTGAGAAGGACGGGAGTGCGCTTTCAATAGCGCTTCATTGTGATGAATCAGATCACGGCGAACAGCGGCGCTGCTGAGAGAGCGCAGCGGGTCGGATGGTGTATTGAAGGTGTAGTCCTCCAGTCGAGCGATGGTGGTTGTCGCTACGTGGATACGGGTGTCACTGGAAGCGTAGTAGATAAAGACTTCATCTTGCTCGTTAACAACAGCCCCGTTGCAAAAAATAACATTCGAAACGTCGCCCACGCGTTCCTCATCATAAGGAGCTAGAAAGTGCCCGCCGGGCTTAGCAATGACGCGCGTAGGGTCTTCCAGACTGGTGGCAAAGGTATACAGCACATACCGCAGCCCGGCGGCCGTATTGCGTACCCCGTGAGCGATATGAATCCAGCCGAGCTTCGTCTTAATCGGGGCGGGACCCTGCCCGTTCTTGGCTTCGTACACCGTATGATAGCAGCGCTCATCAATGACGGTTTCGTGTTCAATCACGGGCTGTGTAATATCTTTGCACAGGCCGAAGGCAATGCCACCGCCCGAGCCGGTGGAAATAAACCCGTCCTGAGGACGAGTATAGAAGGCGTATTGACCGTCCACAAATTCAGGGTGCAGAACAACGTTGCGCTGCTGTGGGGACTGGGTAGTAATGTTGGGAAGCCGGGTCCATGTACGAAGATCACGAGTACGGACCAGTCCGGCCTGAGCGACAGCACTGGAGGTATCGTGAGGTGGCGCGTCAGGATCCTTTTTTTCAGAGCAATAAATACCGTAAATCCAGCCGTCCTCATGCTTCACCAGCCGCATATCGTACATATTTGTTTCTTCTGGGTCGATATCCTCCCATACTAGGGGGGCGTCAATGAATCGAAATTGATCAATGCCGTTATCGCTTTCTGCCAAAGCGAAAAATGATTTTCGATCCAGTCCTTCGGTACGCGAAACAAGAATGTATTTTCCTTCATGATAGATCGCCCCTGGATTCAATGCCGCATTTACACCCAGCCGCTCCATGAAAAAGGGATTAGTTTGCGCATCCAGATCGAACCGCCAGTGAATTGGAACATGATGGCGTGTGAGCACTGGATAGAGGTAGCGCTCGTAGATACCATTGTAAAAGGTAGTTTTAACCTCATTAGGGCGTGTAATCAGTTCCTCTTGCTGCAATAGCAGCTCATCGTATTTGCTATGAATCATTGATTTTCCATCCTTTCTAGCATTTCTATGCAAAATCGGCTGTTGTGATAAGGGCACTTCCAGGGTCCAGCAATCTCTCTCGCATCAGGCTTACCATCCGCTTGAACTGACCAGAACCATTCGCCTCCGGGCCGCGGATCTATGATATATTGCCGGGTATAGGCCCACAGATTACGCACAATTTGCAAAAATCGTTCGTCTTTTGTACGTTGAAACGCATTGTAAAAACCAACCATCCCCTCGGCCTGTACCCACCAAATACGTGAGGTGTCTACCCGCTCTCCTTCCCGCTCGTTGATGAGCGATCCGTCTGGCTGAACAGCGCGCTCTGCTACCGCATTGGCAATATCCATCACCATATCCACGTATTCTGACGGGTAATAACCCAGCACATTCATAGCGTCCTCAATCAACCAGCTGGCTTCGATGTCGTGACCATATGAGGTCAGGTCAAGCAGAGAGCGCCATTCACGATCGAAGAATACCCCCAATCGTCGGGCAGAAGCATCGTAAACACGACGATATAAAATATCCAGTACGTTCGTCAGTGCATCTCGAACCTCTTCATTTGGCCAGACGCGCAGCAATTGGGTATACGCTTCCAAAACATGAATATGCGTATTCATGGTGATATGCGCGGTAACTCCATTTTCGCTGAGCAGCTCATTAGGCTGCGTGTTCCACAAGCGGTCATATTGTTCGCCGTATGCCTGCCGGGCGGGATCATATCCTTTTTGCTCCAGCAGGTGGAACAGCTCCATAGCTAGTGGCAATGCATTCGGGTCGTCTGTGGCACGTGCATACTCTGCTAGCGCATAGATCGCGAATGCCTGCGCGTATACATGCTTGCACGTGTCCACGGGTTGCCCGGTGTAGTCCACCATCCAATACATTCCTCCATGTAATGGATCAAGCAGGTGATCTCGCAGGAATGTGAATGCATCTTGTGCGGCTTCTGCATAGGTATCTTCCCCTGTTACACGAGCAGCCGCCGAGAAGGACCAGAGTAGCCGTGCAGTGGCAATCCCGCCTTTGTCGGCTTGGTTATGAGTGTGCAGATCCACATCCACCTCGCCGTAAAACCCACCGTGTGTCTCATCCTTCAGTCCAAGCCAGAATGGGAGTATGTGTTCCTTCCATTCCTGTCTAATTTCGTCCAGTAGTGTTGCCAAGAGACAAAGCCTCCTTCGGAAAAAATATTAGGTTATCGTTAACTTTACAGAATTATCATATCTAGCTGTTTATAAACTGTCAACCATGCTAAATTGGCGTTTTTTCATAAGATGCGACCCATTCCATTTCTCAAAAAAAGAATATTGCAATTGACATAGTAAGCGCTAACATAATAAAATGATTTTGTTACTTTAACGATAACCTTATTAAAAACAACAGGAGGAGTCGTCTCATGAAGTTGTCCAAGGTTTTGATGTCATTACTATCTGTGGTCTTGTTAGCGGGGCTGTTTACTGGCTGTACCTCAAAGAAGGATGAGCCAGCTGCCAGCTCTGATCCAAAGGCCGTGGAAGGTGAAATTACGGTTATCACACAGCGGACAGATATTGTGGATACGGTATTTCAGGACTACGCCAAGGAATTTAACAAGCTTTATCCGAACGTGAAGGTCAATTTCCAGGCATTGGCCGATTATGATGGTCAAATTAAAATTCGGATGGGGACCAGGGATTACGGGGATGTTTTGCTGATCCCTGGCAGTATTCCAGTTGAAGAGCTGCCCAATTTTTTCGAACCACTGGGTACTTATGAGGAGATGAAAAACAAGTATACCGGCATTGAAGAACGTACGGTGGATCATAACAGCTACGGTATTCCGATTGCGATGGTTTACTCTGGTGTGATTTATAACAAAAAGGTGTTCAAGGACGCAGGAATCACGCAGCTTCCCAAAACACCGGACCAATTCCTGACAGCGTTACAGCAGATTAAGGACAAAACCAAGGCAGTGCCGCTGTTTACGAACTATGCCTCTGGTTGGGCACTGACCCAGTGGGAGTCTAGTCTGGCAACATTGGCGGGTACAAAGGAATACGTGAATGTCACACAACCGAATACAGATGACAATTTCACAAAGGGCCAGCCTCACTATGAACTGTATAAGGTCCTATACGATGCAGCTAAAAAAGGCCTGATTGAAAAAGATCCAACGACTACGGATTGGGAGACCTCCAAGGCAGATCTTGCTCAAGGCAAAATCGGTACGATGGTGCTTGGCTCTTGGGCAATTGACCAGATCAAAAGCACAGCTCCTAACAAGGATGATATCGGTTTTATGCCATTCCCGACGAATGCCTCCAAGGTACTTGTACCGCTAGCTGGTGATTTTAACCTCGGTATTAACGTAAACAGTGAAAATAAACCAGCGGCCCGTGCCTGGGTGGACTGGTTTACCGAAAAGTCCAACTATGCTGTAGAGCAGGCAGGCAGTATTAGTCCGCTGAAGGGTGCTCCAATGCCTAGCATTTTGAAGCAATACGAAGATCAGGGGGTCGTTTTTGAAACACTTACTCCATCTCCAAAAGGACAGGAAGGAATTGTTGATAAAATCGACAAAATGGGCGAAATTGGTTTGTGGCAGCCTGATTTCAAGAAACGCATTATTGAGGCAGCGGTGGGTAACCGCCCGGAATCGTATGACGCCATTATGAAAGATCTGAACGATGCATGGGTGAAGGCGCGTGCTGAAGTGGCTGCTAAGGAAGCAAAATAGCCATCTGAACTGACGAAAAGAAAGGATCGACGTAGCAGTCGATGGACGGATAGCCAGGAGGTGCAGCATGTTAAAATTTTCGAATCTCAGCTACTCCAAACAAAGATTGGCGATTATTGTTGCCTTTTCATTTATTCCGCTAGCGCTGCTGATCACTTTTGCGTACTTGCCAGTGATCAATATGTTTAAGTACAGCTTTTCGGACTGGAACGGCTATAGTAAGCGTCTGGAATATGTGGGTTTTGAAAACTATATCAAAATCTTTACCGATCCCGAGTATTTCTCGGTGTTTAAGGTCAGTCTGTATTACTTTGTAGCCACGTTTGTACAGATGGGTCTGGCCCTTTATTTTGCAAGCATTCTCAGCTTTCAGACCTGGTTTAAAAATTTCTTTAAAGGCGTTTTGTTTTTTCCTTCCCTGATGAACGGGGTGGCCATTGGTTTTATTTTTCTATTCTTTTTTAAGCCAGATGGCACGCTCGATACACTGCTTCAGGCAGTGGGGCTGGGTTCGTATGTCAAGCTGTGGCTGGGCAACCCGGAGATTATCAATATTTCGCTGGCGGGCACGTCGATCTGGAGATACATGGGCTTTAACTTTATTGTGTTTCTAGGTGCGATTTCTTCCATATCCAGTGATCTGTATGAAGCAGCCGATATCGATGGGGCCAACCGCTGGCATCAGTTCCGCTCAATTATTTTGCCGAGCATCAAGCGGATTTTGCAGTTGAACCTCATCTTGGCCATTAGCGGTGCGGTCAGTGCATTCGATATTCCGTATATTATGACCGGTGGCTCCAATGGTAGCGAAACATTCGTCATTCAGACGCTTGATGTGGCATTCAAATACAGCAAGGTCGGTTTGGCCTCGGCGATGGCGGTTGTTCTGCTGCTGATCGTAATCGCTGTTACGCTGCTTCAACGGTTGCTAATTCGGGGAGAGGAGGACTAATCATGTATAAGCTGAAAAGAATACTGGCTAGCAGCATCAAGTATGCGGCGCTACTACTAGGTGCGTTCATTGCACTGCTGCCGATTGTCGTAATTTTGTTTGCATCTTTGAAGACGAAGACTGAATATGCGGCAACCAGTCCTCTGACTCCCCCCGTGAACTGGCTGAATTGGGCTAACTATACCAAAGCCTTTATTAACGGAAATATGCTGACCGGATTTGTGAACACAGCTTTTATCCTGTTGATTTCGATCATCGGAGCCACGTTGACGGGTTCCATGATCGCGTACATTTTGAACCGCTTTAAATTTAAGGGCAAAAGTCTTATGCTGGGTGCGTTCCTGCTCGCAACCCTCATTCCGGGGGTAACGACACAGGTATCGACATTTCAAATTATCAACAAGTTGGAGCTGTTTAACACGCCTTGGGCGGCGATCTTGCTGTATTTGGGAACGGATATTATTGCGGTGTATATTTTTCTGCAATTTCTGGATTCCATTGCGGTGGCGCTGGATGAATCGGCCATGCTGGATGGGGCCTCCTATCTGACGATCTATTGGCGCATTATCTTGCCCCTGCTGAAGCCTGCCATTGTGACGGTGATCATTATCAAGGGCGTTAATATTTACAACGACTTTTACACCCCGTTCCTGTATATGCCCAAAACAAGCCTTCAGGTCATATCGACGGCGCTGTTCAAGTTTAAAGGACCCTATGGATCACAATGGGAAGTCATTAGCGCGGGCATTATCATTGCCATTATTCCGACGCTGATTGCGTTTTTATCCTTACAAAAATATATCTATAACGGATTCGCTCAGGGTTCGGTGAAATAGAATAACGTCGAAATAAAAAAAGATGAGATCAAGTATCTCGGTGAGAGGAGAATATACGTATGAATAAATTGAATGTGGATTTGGGAGTAAATAGCGTGCGAATTTTGGGAGACAGTCTGCCGAAAATGCCGTGGCAGGATAAGCCAGAGGGCGGTGAGGCTCCGGTATGGAGACATACTGAGAATCCGGTCATTGGGCGGAATCCGGTGCCGGGCATTGCCCGTATTTTCAACAGTGCAGTAGCTCCGTATGAAGGCCGGTTTGTAGGGGTATTCCGGGCTGAAACAATTAACGGACGTCCGCATTTGCATCTAGGCTGGAGTGACGACGGGTTGGCTTGGGACATTGAGACAGAACGTTTGCATTTGGTTGATGAGGAAGGGAACGATTACCAACCTAACTATGCCTACGATCCGCGTCTGATCCGCGTGGAGGATACGTATTATATCATCTGGTGTACAGATTTTTACGGTGCAGCGTTGGGGATCGCCCAAACAAAGGATTTTAAAAGTTTTGTACGATTGGAAAATCCGTTCTTGCCGTTTAATCGCAACGGAGTGCTGTTACCTCGCAAGCTAAACGGAAACTTTATGTTGTTATCCCGTCCGAGCGACAGCGGTCATACGCCATTTGGCGACATTTTTCTGAGTGAAAGTCCTGACTTGGTCTATTGGGGCAAGCACCGCCATGTCATGAGTAAAGGCGGACAGGGCTGGTGGCAATCGGTAAAAATTGGCGGCGGACCGGCACCGATTGAGACGACTGAGGGCTGGCTGATGTTCTATCACGGGGTGACAGGCACGTGCAATGGGCTGGTATACAGCATGGGGGTAGCTGTTCTTGATCTGGATGATCCATCTAAGGTTAAATATCGTTCTTCCAACTTCGTGCTGACCCCGGAGGAATGGTACGAGGAGCGGGGCTTTGTGCCGAATGTGGTGTTCCCGTGTGCTACGCTGCATGATGCGGACACCGGGCGGATTGCGATTTATTATGGAGCTGCTGACACGTATGTAGGTATCGCATATACGACAGTGTCCGACATTATGAAGTATGTCATCGCAACGGATGAAGTGGTCGCAGACGACCGTGAGTCGGGCCGGATGTAGCATGTAGGAGGGAACGTGAATGCCGGAGGATATGTCTTTACAGCAATTGCAGTCGTACATGGGGAGCAGCCCAAAGCCTCCTGATTTTGACGCATACTGGGAACGGGCATTACAGGAGTTGGAGCAGCAACCGCTTGATTATACACTGGAGCCTGCTGATTTTGTCTCTCCGCTGGTGGAGTGTTACCATCTATATTTTACCGGAGTGGGCGGAGCAAAGGTTCATGGGAAGCTGGCTCGTCCCAAGCACCTTACGGAACAAGGTCCAGCTTTGGCCATGTTTCATGGATATTCCTGCGACAGTGGTGATTGGTTCGACAAGGTAAGCTACGCGGCACACGGATTTACCGTGCTGGCTATGGATTGCCGGGGGCAAGGAGGGCTGTCCGAGGACAATTTGCAGGTTCAAGGAACGACGGTGCGCGGCCATATCATCCGAGGGATTGACGACCCGGACCCGGATCGGTTGTATTACCGCAATGTATTTTTGGATACCGTGCAGACGGTGCGCATTCTGATGTCTATGGAGCAGGTCGACCCTGAACGGATCGGCGCATTTGGCTGCTCTCAGGGAGGGGCCTTAACGGTTGCCTGCGCTGCATTGGAGCCACGTGTCCGTATGGCAGTTCCGGTATATCCGTTCCTGTCGGACTATAAAAGAGCTTGGGCGCTGGATGCCACTACATCTGCATATGAAGAACTGGTTTATTATTTTCGTTGGTTTGATCCGAACCATTTGCGCGAGGAGGAACTATTTCACCGACTAGGCTACATCGATATTCAACATTTGGCAGACCTTATTCGTGGTCGTGTGTTGTTTGTGACAGGGCTGTCGGACATTATCTGTCCACCCTCCACGCAGTTTGCGGCGTACAATAAAATCGTATCAGACAAGGAAATACTCCTGTATCACGAATATGGTCATGAATACTTACCTTATCTGTCGGATCGTGCCATGAGTGAATTTTTGCGGCTGTAGGGGGTTGAACTTAGCCACAGGCTCCTTTATAGTAATAGCTATAACCTTCGTGAATGCGTAATAAATGAATGCCCCATTTGTATAACCTCAATAATATGGTTTGAGGGTCTCTACCAGGAACCGATAAATCCTGATTACAAAAAGTGTACGTCTTGTACATTTCTTGTGGTCAGGATTTTTTTGCGTCATACGAGGGAATTTACATGACAGCAAAGGAGCTAATGTAATGAACTTCAAAGTAGTTATTTTAACAATTGCGACCTTTACGGTGGGGTTGGTGGAGCTGATTATCGGTGGCGTGCTACCCCAAATTGCACAGGATTTGAATGTCTCCGTAAGCACGGCAGGACAGCTTATCATGATCTATGCGCTCGTGTATGCTATTGCTGGGCCCACTTTGTTAGCGTTGACCGCCAAAATTGAGCGAAAACGACTGTACCTGTGGTCGATGTTTATCTTTATTCTGGGAAGTCTGCTGGCCTTCTGGAGTCCGAATTATGCTGTCTTATTTGTATCCCGTATCGTTACCGCTGCAAGCGGGTCGCTGATCGTGACATTGTCATTGACCATTGCAGTCAAAGTGGTGTCCAAGGCTTATCAGGCCCGTGTCCTCGGTGTCATCTCCATGGGGGTTAGCTCCTCCATCGTTCTAGGTATTCCAGCCGGGGTGCTGATTGGAAATGCGTTTGGCTGGCGGGTGCTTTTCCTGATCATTGCCTTGTTGACGGTCATTGCTATGATCGTTATCAACTTGTTTATGGAGCGGATTCCGACAGAACATGTTGTGCCTATGCGTGATCAATTGAAATCCTTGAAAAATGTTAAAGTGATCAGTGCTCATCTGGTGACCACACTGACACTGGCGGGCCATTACACGTTATATGCGTATTTCACTCCGTTTTTAGAAAATATGATGGGTTTAAATGCTTCGTGGGTTAGTGTGGCCTATTTTGTCTTTGGGCTGGCGGCAGTGAGCGGTGGTTTTATTGGCGGTTCTTTGGCAGATCGGTTCGGCACAGCGAAAAGTATTCTAGTCGTCGTAGGCGTGTTTATCGCCGTGATGTTCCTGCTGCCACTCTCAATCCACTCGGTTTATGTATTTGCGCCACTATTGATCATCTGGGGCATACTGAGTTGGGCCTTGTCGCCCCCGATGCAAAGCTATCTTATTGAAAATGCGCCCGAATCGGGTAGTATTCAGCAAAGCTTTAATTTCTCCGCACTCCAGGTCGGGATCGCTCTGGGTTCTGCCTTGGGAGGCGTAGTAATTGAGAATAGTGAATCTGTTGCCACAAACGCTTGGGTGGGTGGGGCATTTGTGATTGTTGCTTTTGTCTGCGGCGTATTTTCGATTACCAGAGTCGGGACATCGCAGGCTGTCAGAGGGCACCACTCTGTTTCATAGTTCGCTGAACCATCGCCCTCTTTTATAATACGAGCAAACATGATATACTACACACAATTATGAAGAAGGAGGTGAGGTAGGTGAATCACGAGATGCTGAACAACCGTATTAGCCAGCTGCCGATTGCTATGGCTGGCATTGTTCATGCTTTTCCATACAACGGGAGAAGTCTGTCCAATTTTAATCATATGGTTGTAAACATCGCGAGAAGACGCCTACCTTAACTCGAACGGATTGCTGTATCTTCCGAAGAGTCGCGGGGTTGCTCCTGCGGCTCTTTTTGTGTTACCCGGGTAAGGGTCTTCCTAAATAAAGGAGAGCCTGAACATGTATATAGTTAACGGTCAACAATTGAAAAAATACCACGCTGCCAATCTGATTTTGGATGGTGCATCGTTTGAAATCCATATGGGAGAAAAGGTGGGACTCATCGGCCGCAACGGAAGCGGTAAAACCACCCTATTACGCCTGATCGCACGTTTGTCCCGCCCGGATGAAGGGCAGCTCGTCATCGCCAAGGATGCGAAAATCGGCTATTTACCGCAAATTCCGGCGGAGTTTGAGAGCTTCACCGTGTACGAAACGCTGGCTTACGCCTATCGTGAGCTGAAGGATTGCCGCAATCAGATGAGCACACTGGAACGGGAAATGTCAGATCCGATTGTGGTAGCGGATACGGGTCTTCTGGAGAAGCTGCTGCAATCGTATGCTTCCCTACAGGAACGGTTTGAGCGCAACGGCGGCTATGAAATGGATGCAAATATTGATCAGGTAGCGGATGGTCTGCGTATTCCCAAAGGAATGTATACGCGCAGCTTCGGCTCGCTGTCTGGTGGAGAGAAAACAAAAATAGCGCTGGCATCACAGCTCATCGGACGACCGGATTTGCTGCTGCTGGATGAGCCGACCAACCATCTGGATTTGAAAGGGCTGGAATGGCTGGAGCAATTTTTGCAGGGCTACACAGGCGCGTGTGTGGTTGTATCTCATGATCGTTATTTTCTGGATCGGGTTGCCGTTAAAATGATTGAGCTTGAGGATGGCGAGGCGTTTACGTATTATACGAACTACAGCGGCTACGTTAAGGAAAAGGAAGAACGATTGCTACTGCAATTTGAAGATTATAAGGAACAGCAAAAGCGAATCAAAAAGATGAAAGAGGCCATTCGGCGTTTTGAAGAGTGGGGTCGCAACGGTGATAACGAAAAGTTTTTCAAAAAAGCAGCATCCATTCGTAAAGCACTGGAGCGTATGGAGCTGGTGAAGCGGCCTGTACTGGACCCGCAGGGGGCAGAATTTCACTTAAAACTGGAGGATCGTTCCGGTCGCCGAGTGCTACAGTTTGAAGATATTGTTAAAGCTTATGGAGAGCGTCAGATATTAAGCGGGGCAACGGGCAGCCTGGAATTCGGTGAAAAGGTAGCCTTGTTGGGCGATAACGGCGCAGGTAAAACGACGCTGCTCAAGCTGTTGCTTGGTCAGGAAAGCGTAGATGCAGGCACGGTCCAGTGGGGCACGCGCGTAGAGTACGGATATTTGGCGCAGCAAGAGAGAGAACGGAATAGCCGGGCGACTGTGCTTGCTTACTTCAAGGAAGAAGCAGGGGTGGAAGAAGGCGAGGCACGCGGATTGCTAGCGAAGTATTTATTTTACGGTGCCGATGTGTTTAAACCCGTGAGCATGCTGTCCGGTGGCGAATGGTCCCGCTTGCGGCTGGCGTTGCTGGTCATGAAAAAGCCAAATTTGTTGGTGCTGGATGAGCCGACGAACCACCTGGACATTGACTCACGCGAGGCGCTGGAAGAAGCGCTGGACACCTACACGGGAACGGTGCTGGCGATTTCGCATGACCGCTACTTTGTGAACAAGCTGGCAGGGCGCGTGTGGGAGCTGGAGGCTGGAAAGCTGACCTTTTATCTAGGTAGCTTTGATGAGTACCGAGCGAAGAAGCGTGAGCTGGAGAACGCTCGTTTACAGAGCGACGGGGATACCGGGACACGCCCGACATCTGCAAGCAGAGCCGCATCGGGTGGCAGCTCAGGCTCGGGCACAGCTGCACATTCTAGCGCAGCGAGCAATGGCGCGGGGACGGCTGCGCGGGCAGGAGCGACCAGCGGAGCCGATGCGAGCTGTGCTCGCTCCGGGTCGGCAGGTCGCTTGGGGGCACCCGGAGCGAAGGCCGCGAAGCCAACCCGCTCGCCCGCTGTGTCCAGCGAGCGCTTGGAGCGAGCGATTGCCGCCAAAGAAGCAGAATTGGCGGCGACAGATGCCGAGCTGGAGCTGCTCGGCACAAGCAGCGACACGATGCACATGGCGGAGCTGTGGGACGCGCGTGAGAGACTGCAAGCTGAGCTGGACACGTTGCTCGGCGAGTGGGTTGAACTGGAGTAGGTGACAGACCGGTTGCTGGAATGGCAACGGTATATTTACTATAGAGGGTAGTCCTGAGGTAGAACGTTTACTGAAGGGCTACCTTTTTTTACAGTGTAAAGAAAGACAAAGATATCCTTAAAAAATTAATGACCATTAATTAAGATAAATGGTATTGATGTATTATTGTTATTATATTTTACATATAAAGAGAGTTGTTTGCATTTCGCAACATGTGATACTTTTTAAATGAATAAATAATATGAGTCATTGTTAAAAGAAGTTTATGTTATCCATCATGATCTTACATATCAAATGCACGCGTTGGGACTATGTTGTGATTTGTTATGGATGGAGGGAATCGTATGTCGGACTTCTTACTGGAGGTCAGTCAGGTAACGAAAAAAATGGGGAAAAGGCATTTGTTAGACCGTGTTTCCTTTAAGCTTCAGAAAGGGAAGATATATGGATTCATCGGACCTAATGGAGCTGGCAAAACCACAATGATGCGAATCATGACCGGATTAATGCAGCCAACCAGCGGCTCTGTAAAGATAGCTTCATATGATGTACAGACGGATCGGAAAAAGGCGTTGTCCAAGGTGGGGGCTATTATTGAATCTCCAGTCTTTTTTGATTATATGACAGGCAGACAGGTTTTGCGCAATTTGTCGCGGTTACACTCTGAGATTGCGCCCTCAGATCGGGAGATACATATTGAAGAGTTGCTTACAAAGGTGAGGCTGGAAACACGGGGAGATGACAAGGTGAAAACCTACTCGCTGGGAATGAAGCAAAGGCTAGGTATTGCGCAGTCCATGCTGGGTGCTCCAGAGCTTTTGTTGCTGGATGAACCGTCCAATGGACTTGATCCTATGGGAATGCGGGAGCTGAGAGATATTGTGCTTCAACTACGTGATTCAGCGAATTATGCCTTTTTTATCTCCAGTCATCTGTTGGATGAACTGCAACAGATGTGTGACGAGCTCATTGTTATCAAAGAGGGCAGGCTAGTTTGGCAGGGGCCTGCTGATCAACTCGTGGAGGACGGTCAACGGCTAGAGGATGCTTTTATGGGATTGATGGGACTATGAAATCATTAATATACAGTGAGTTCGAGCGATTATGGAGACGAAAGTGGTTCTGGCTCATGGCGTTATGTACGCCGATCCTAGCCTGTTCAACAGGAGTATATTTCTTGCGCACGAGGAAGGTTCCTGTAGAGGTATTATCTTTAAACTTTGTCGTTACTGGTCTGCGTGAGAATTTGTTTTTAGTATGCAACATAGCTGTAGCTGCTTTAGCTGCTGCTGTATACACAGAGGAATTTCGAAGCGGGCAACTGCGTTTGTTATTTGTGCGCCGATTTACCCGCGGGCAGATTTTCTGGAGTAAGTTACTGGTTTTGAATGCGTCTATCTTGTTTCTTCTCATTGCATTTGCAGTATCCTCGCAGGTGATCGTCGAAGTATGGACTCTGTCATATGATATAAGTGATGCGGGGCTGTCTGGATATCAAGGACTGCAGATGCTTGAATACTATGGTTGGGCACTTGCCTCATTATTAGCAATAAGCTCCTTCTATTGTTTTATCGCGATGTACAGCAAAAGTGTAACGTATGCCATCGGTGTTTGTATGGTATACAATCTGGGCTCTCTGTTGTTTGATTCATTGTATTTAAAACTGGCCTCTTTTGTTTCTCATATCCCATACCTGCACAATGTGATCGCATTTATGATTGTTCCGTATATGCAGCATACAGGATTAGATAGGTCCTTAATGGGGAATTTGTCTGTGAATGGGGCGATTATTACCGTTGTTAGTCTATATCTTATCTTGTTTACTTGGGGCGCATACCGCCGTTTTGTGACCGATGATTATCTGTATTAGGGGGATTTCCTCATGCTAGCAATCTGGCAAAGTGAAATGGAACGGATTTGGAATCGCAAATCCACTCTTTTATTATATATAGCCTATATATTCCTCGTGGTTGCAATTATATGGAGCCATAAAGTAACGGGTACGAAGGTCTTACGTTTTGGTGAAGGAACTGTGGTCGTAAATAATCTGAACCTGCCGTGGCTGATGATGAGTGAGGTTGCTTTATTTCTAATTACAGCAATCCTGCCCATTCTGTACGTGGATCAGTTAAGCGGCGATCTCTATTCTGGAGCGTATAGGCTATATATGCTACGACCGTATCGACGTTTTCAGTTTTGGCTTGCCAAGTTGCTCGCACTATCGGCCTCAACGGTCATTTTTATGGGGACAAGTTTGCTTATAGGTGTATTCGCTGGATGGCTGTTTTTCCCGCACAGCTCTACTTTTTTTAAATATGGTTCATCTATTGCCTCTTCCCCCTCAGACGCCGTACTCTACATACTTTCGTTTTATTTGGTATTAATGCTGGTTTGCTTGGTAAAGCTCATGTTGAGTAGCGCTGTATGTTTATTTATGTCACGGCCGCTATTTGCTTATATAGTGATTCTTATCCTATCCGTATTTCTCTTCGACTTGTTTAGGCCACTCATTATGTTAATGGACCCATTTCAGCAAATAATGCTTGCTTTAAGAGTAGAGGGTTCCTTTAATTTTTGGATGTGTGCAGGAGGGTTGATTCTGATAAGTATCATGATTAGTTTTACACGATGGCAAAAAAAGATTATTTAGAAATAAGACTATGTAACCTGAACATCATAAAAGTAAAAGAAAGATCCAATCGACCGCTTGAGGTCAATTGGATCTTTTTTTAATATTCAGTCCCCCAGAGCCGATTTTATTATTGTAATGCTTGAAATCCGTTGTATCGTTTCTTTTCCATAAGGGACGGGTATTAATTGTTTAGTCCTGCATAGATTGACATAGGGGAAAAGGAGGTATGAGCATGTGGAGTTGGGCCAAAAAGCTGTCTACACTGGCGGCGATCCTTTTGTTGGCTGTTTTTGTGAGCGCATGCAACAAGGGCGATGATTCAGGTAAGGTGAAAATTGAATTCTTTCAAAACAAGCCGGAGGCCAAGGGTTCATTCGATAAGCTAATCTCTCAATTCAATCAGGAACATCCCGGTATTGAAGTGACACAGGTCAATCCGCCAGAGGCAGAGACCGTGTTATTGACACGGGTTGTCAAAAACGATGTACCTGACATTGTGGGGCTTGGGGCCACCGATACCTACTCCATTTTGGCACAAAGCGGTATTTTTACGGATCTGGCGAATACAGAATTGCCACGTACGATTGATCCGTTCTACCTCAAGATGCTTAAGGATGTGACCGGGGTCGATCCCGTGTATGGAATTCCTTATGCTGCGAATGCGAATGGTGTGATGTATAACAAAACGCTTTTTAAAGAAATGGGATTACAGGTGCCCAAAACATGGGATGAGCTGATTGCAACAGCGCAAAAGATCAAGGCTGCTGGCAAAATTCCTTTCTATTTTACATATAAAGATGATTGGCAAACGAACCTCCCCTTTAATGCGTTGGGTCCGAATCTGGTGGGCATTGATTTTTTCCTGCAACGGCGTGAGAATCAGGTCACCTTTCAGGACAAGTACCGCGAGATTGCGGAAAAGCAGCTGGAGCTACTGAAATACGGACATAGTGATAATTTTGGCAAAAACTATGCCGACGGCAATCGTGCCTTCGCTAACGGGCAGGGATTGATGTACATTCAGGGCTCGTGGGCCATTTCTGAAATTCGCAAAGCCAACCCGAAAGTGGAGCTTGGTTTTTTCCCATTACCGACAGGGAATGACGCAAAGGCGGTCAAGCTGGTGTCTGGTATAGATACGCTATTAGCCGTATCGGAGAGCACTCCGCATAAAAAGGAGGCCGAGGAGTTCATTGCCTTTTTGTTGAAGCCAGAGAATAGCAAGCAATACATTACAGAGCAAACGCTGTTTTCGGCGGTGAAGGGAGTCACGCAGGATGATCCAAGTGTGGCGGAGCTATTGCCGTATTTTAAATCAGGCCGTGTCATTGATTTTGCCGATCATTATATTCCCAAAGCGGTCCAATTGAATTCTATTGTGCAGGCTTTCCTGCAAAACGGAGACATCGATGCCTATCTAGCCAAGCTCGACCGGGAGTGGAATAAGGTAGCTAACCGCCGATAAGAGAGGAGGAGGAGACATGAATAAGCGACTAACGACTTTTTACTGGATGACGGTGCCGGCGGTGCTTTTGTTTTTTGTATTTTTGACCTTGCCTGCCTTGCAGGGATTTTATTATTCACTCACGAACTGGAACGGCTTTGGTCATCAGTATCACTTTGTCGGGTTTAAGAACTATATTAATTTGTTTCAGGACGACAATGTGGGGAACGCTTACTGGTTTACTTTCAAGTTTGCGATTGTGGTTACCATTGCCACTAATATCCTTAGTTTGCTGATTGCGATGGGGCTAAACGCTAAAATACGGTTTCGTAACTTTTTCCGGGGGATTTATTTTCTGCCTAATATTTTGAGCGTGCTGATCGTGGGTTACATATTCAATTACTTATTCTCAAACGTGTTTACGATTTGGGGGCAAAATTTAGGTATTACCTCATTGTCGACGAACATTTTGGGCAGCGAACAACTGGCTTGGGTGGGGGTTGTCGTCGTAGCTGTATGGCAGGGGATTGCCTTTAATACGATTCTCTATCTGGCTGGGCTGCAAACCATTCCGACAAGTCTGTATGAGGCGTCCAATTTGGACGGTGCGGGTAAATGGCGCGAATTCTGGAGCATTACCTTTCCATTAATTGCCCCGTTTTTTACGATCAATATGGTATTGGCGATGAAAAATTCCTTGATGGTGTTCGATCAGATCGTGGCTTTGACGAATGGCGGGCCGGGACGGGCCACTCAGTCGATATCCCACCTGATATACACCGGGGGCTTCAGAGGCGGAGAATTTGCTTATCAGTCGGCTAACTCTGTTATTTACTTTATTGTGATCGCGATCATTTCCATCTTACAGCTGCGATTCCTCCAGAGAAGGGAGATGGATAACTGATGAAAACAAGCAGACGTACGAACTGGCCTGTACTGCTTCTGGTAGCATTGGGGACAATATTTATTCTGTTTCCTCTCTATATGACGGTGACGATAGCCCTTAAAAATCCCGAGCAGATGGCACATTCTGCCTTTGCCTTTCCGACCGAACTGCATTGGGAAAATTTTAGTCGTGCAGTGGAAATGACCCATTTCTTCAGCGCTTTTCAGAACAGTGTGATGGTCACGACATCGACGGTCATACTCACTTTGCTAACCAATTCGATGGTCGCTTATGCGATTGCCCGTAATATGCAGCGACGCTTTTTTAAGGGATTATATTTTTATTTTGTGAGCGCCATGTTTATACCGTTCCCCATCATCATGTTGCCGATTGTAAAACTGGCCTCGGGCCTTCATATGACTAATCTGTTGGGTCTCATTATGCTGCATACGGTGTATGGTTTGGCGTTTAATGTCTTCGTGTATGTCGGTTATATTCGCTCCATTCCGGTAGCGTTGGAAGAGGCAGCCACGGTAGATGGTGCGACGACATGGGGCACTTTTTGGCGCATTATATTCCCGCTGATGGCGCCGATTAGTGCTACGGTGGGGATTCTCACTTGTCTGTCCACCTATAACGACTTCCTGCTGCCGCTCATTATTATCAGCGATGCGGAGCAATATACACTGCCGCTCGTACAGTATGTGTTCCAAGGACAGTTCAACACAGACTTCAATCTGGCTTTTGCCTCGTACCTGATGGCTTTGCTGCCGATGATTATCGTCTATCTGATTGCACAAAAATGGATTATCAATGGCGTTACGCAAGGTTCTGTGAAGTAGGGCAGGAGCCAATCGTTTTAGGCAGACCGTGCCTTACCAGGAAAATAAAAAGGGGCTCCCTATACCACGGTTCACACAGGTATAGAGGACCCTCTTTTTATAGCATTACTATTTAGATGCTTCGCTGTTGCTTGTCAGAGGCTGCAAGGATACGGTTGTCTCTGCTTCCGGGTCGTCCGTTGTATAGTAGAACATATAGATAGAAGCTTCCTTCCCTTTGAAGTTCTTGTAGACATCCACTGCCTTGTTATTGCCGTCTCCGGCAAAATTGGCTGTGATCGGCTTGCCAATGATCCGTTCTTTACCCAGGCTAATATGCGTCTGGTTAATCCCTCCAAAGTGAGCGTCCTCGCTTTCGGTTTCTACGAATAAGTCTGATTCCTGTTTGTAGTAAGTCCACTTCACAGGATAGCCACCTATTTGCGTCGTTAGTGTCTGCTTCTGGTCAGATATATCAGTTAAAAGCTGTGGTGTTTTGTCATCCGAATGGATCGTGACTTTATATTTGCCTGTAAAAGTAATAGGAGTGTCCTTGGTAATCACAAGATGGGACGGTCGTTCAAAACGGATCGTATTCAGATCGTGCTCCTGATCAGGTGAAGACCAACGGTTACCCTCTAACGTTGTGCCGTTCACAGAAAGAAAGTACTTTTGATAAGGTAACATGGCGAATTTCTCCTTGCTTCTGATCGTGACACGGATTTGTGTAGGTGTGACAATCATTTGTTCTAGCAAAACATTCCGATTGTCTTTTTCCAATGGGGTATTCAGCACGCTTTTAATCGTCCCGCTTTCCATCTTCTTCTTGCTTAGCTGCAGGTCGAATTTTATGGGTTCATGTATACTTTTCTCAGTTTGCGCATATTGCAGTTTGAAAGCAGTCTGTCCTTCCGGTATATCTGCTTTAGAAAAATACTGCTGGGCTGTATACTCCCCGTTATCTCCGGGTTTGCCAAAAGTCCCCCCAGGCTGCGACATCACGGGCTCACCGCCTTGGTAAGCAACGATTTGTGGATTGTCCCATTTCTTGGGTATGGAGGAATCGAAGGTGATTGCCGAGGACAGCATCAGCTTATCCTTCCCTTGTTGAAATACCTGTACCTTCATATCTTGTAAGCCGTTACGATCCAGCTTGAATGTCTGCATCTGAGGCGATGTGACATCGAGCGGCAATTCCAGTTCCTGAACGCTGGTGAGCTCTATATGATCTACGGTCAGCCGCATGTTCTCTGTTTCTTGCTGCGGTGTCCAGTCACTTTCAAAGTATCCGTTGTACCGTTGATTTTTCGGGTCCCATTGCTGAAAGTTATATTCCCCTGCACTGCTTTCCCCCGCAGCACCTTTTAGCGATACACCTTTGACATTCCAAAACTCGTTCTCTGCCCGTTTTCCGACCTCCAAGCTGTACAGAATCACGGTCCGGTTCTCATCGACAATAGCGGTATGCAGCGTCAGCTTCACTCCGTCTCTGGTTACGGATTGCTCCAAGGGCTGTCCAAGGTCTTGATTTAGTGCCGTCTGAATGCCGCTTCTTCCGTGCAGCAGATTGCCCCAATTATAATGGATGGCGGCATAGACGGGAACGGCAACGAGAAGCGCACTCAGAGAGGCAGCGACAGCTATTTTGCGCCAATTTCTGTGTCGGTGCGGGGTAAATGAATCGGAAGCATCAGTCAGAACGGGGGTGGTCTGTCCTGCTTGTTCCATCCGAGTCCACATCTCATCGAAGTCAGGATAGGCCATTTCCGAATCATTATTTAACTTGCGCTTCAATGCCTTTTCCACGTTGTTCATAGTTCTCTCCTTCCATCTCGGGAATTTCTACACCTGCATCCCGCAGTATTTGCTCCAATAACTTTAGTCCTTTGTGAGTCCTCGATTTGACGGTTCCCAGCGGAATTTCCAGCAGTTTTGATATTTCTGCCAGTGTGAAATCATGCATATAGCGGAGGGTCAGCACAGCGCGGATTTTGGCTGGAAGGCGATTCATATAAACGATCCATTCTTCTGTCGATTCGCGTTCTTCCACCAGCTTGTCTACAGGCTTACCTTCCGCCCCGCTAAATAAATAGGGATTAGCCGATACTTTCAAATGCAGGCTTTTCCGGCGTTTAAGGTAATTCAGACAATGATTGACCGTAATTTTCATAATCCAGGCTTTTAGTTGTTCGATCTGTTCACGATTGCTGCGAAACAGGGTGATAAACACTTCCTGCGTTAAATCCTCTGCATCCGATGCGTTATGTACCATGTAGTAGCAGGTTCGGTATACATCTCGTTGATACAAATCAAACAACTCTCGATTACTCTCCAATGATGTGCTCTCCTTTCTTGTGCAGTTTATCTATATAACAACTGAGGCCCTCATAAGGTTCATTTGGTTGCGAAAAGTAAACCGTCTGATTCGATATATTTTGTTTTTCTTCAAATGTATCACACGAAAAAAGAAGCCTGTAAATCTCAAAAGTTCAGATTTACAAGCTTCTTATGTTTTGCAAAGCTAGACCCTACGGAATGAATATTTCCTCACGCAAAACCAGGTTAACAGATAGATTGCCGATATCTTTCTGCTTAGTCAGCCAGTCGTACAAGCGTTCTTCCTTGCGAGCGGGCTGCAAGGATGTCTTCGAGCGCGCTGGGCAGGTCGGCCAATCCGACTTCGCGCTCAACGAGCTGCTCTAGCTGTTCCGGCTTCCATTCGCTGCCAAGTCGCTTCCAGATCGCTACACGGGTGTCGTATGGGCAGAAGACAGAGTCTATGCCCAGCAGACTTACGCCGCGCAAAATAAACGGCAGCACCGTCGTAGGCAGCTTGGTTCCTGCCGTCAGGCCGCTCACGGCAACGGAGCCGTTGTAGGCGATCTGGCTGAGCAGCGAAGCGAGCGGCTTTCCGCCTACAGGATCAACAGCCGCTTGCCAAAGCTGCTTGCTCAGCGGGCGGATGCTCTCCGCGCCGTCGTAGACCTCCTCGCGAGAAATAACCTCGGCTGCTCCGAGCGCCTTGAGGTAATCATGCGCATCGGCCTTGCCACTGCTGGCTACGACATGATAGCCTCTCTTGTTCAGCAAGGCAATAGCTGCCCCGCCTACGCCGCCCGTCGCTCCGGTGACAAGTACCTTCCCCTGCTCCGGAGTAACGCCGTTTTGCTCCAGCCGATATAACGACAGGGCCGCGGTGAATCCGGCTGTCCCGAAAATCATCGCCTCTCTCGGCGTGAGTCCGTCTGGAAGTGGAACCACCCAGTCCGCAGGCACGCGTGCATATTGGCTGAATCCTCCGAATTGAGACACACCCAGCCCGTATCCGGTAACGAGCACCGCTTGTCCTTCGCTAAAGCGGCTATCCTCCGAAGAGACGACGGTTCCTGAGCAATCTATGCCTGGTACGAACGGATAGGATTTGACGATATTGCCATCCTTGCGGGCAGCAAGCCCATCTTTATAGTTGATGCTGGAATAAGCGACACGAATCAATACTTCTCCAGCAGGTAAACTGCTAGCTTCCAGAGAACGCACCTCTGCTTGAACTTCACCGTCCTGCGTCTGATCAACGACAAGGGCTTGAAATGATTGAGTCATCTGTAAAAGCCTCCTTTATTACCTTTTAACCCTATGAATGTCCTATATATTCCCTCTTTAATTCGTGAATTATGCTTAGGAAGCGTACAACAATTTTCACAACCTGTCAGCGGCAATGCTCACAGGCTCGTATTCTATTATACTCTTTAGCTCATAATTGCGTCGATAAGCCCAGATTTGCCGGTATATTCTTGTAATATCCTGTTTCAATAAAGTTCGATAATCAATTATAAAGAGGGTGATAAATGAATTCTTACGCATTTTGCAAATCATTTTACGTAAACGGGATGTATTTTCAGAATGACTATGCTAACATACCTTTTGATCGTTAAATAAATCTATGAAGAAAGGTGAATGAATGACAACCAGAGCACTAAAAAATGGTTCGGTATTGTCCGAAGCCAAGGAACTGAATTTGTTCCGTTTGACATGGCCTATTTTCCTTGAATTATTCCTGTTTATGTTAATGGGAAGCGTCGATACATTCATGCTCAGCTCTGTATCTGATAATGCAGTGTCGGGTGTGGGCGCGTCCAATCAAATTATTTCAATCGCTATCCTTGTACTGGAGGTTATCGGCAACGGCGCTGCTATCGTCGTAGCTCAATATATCGGTTCTAAGAAACTAGTCGAAGCGGCCCAGGTTACAGGTACGGCCATTACGTTGAATTTGATGGTAGGTCTTTTGCTAAGCGTAATTTTTCTTGTGTTTGGTACGCATATGTTGCAATGGTTGAATGTCCAGGGGGACATTCTTACGTATGCGGAATCCTATATGAGCATCGTCGGGGGGGCTATTTTCCTTCAGGCATTGATTAACGCGCTGGCGGCGACCATTCGTACGCACGGTTTTACCAAAGAAACGATGTATGTATCGGTTTTTATGAACGTGATCCACGTGGTCGGCAACTATGTTTTGATTTTGGGGCATTGGGGAATGCCAGCACTCGGTGTAGAAGGTGCTGCTATTTCTACAGTAGGTAGCCGCTTTATTTGTCTCTTGATCTTCTTCTGGCTGATGTACCGGGTCACTGAGGTTCGTGTCGAGTGGAAATATTACGTTCACTTGTCCAAAAAGTTTATCTCTAAAATATTGCGTATTGGTGTACCATCCGCGCTGGAGTCTATCATGTATCAGTCGTGTCAGCTCATATTCACACTGTATGTGACCTATCTGGGCGCAGAAGCGATGGCGACACGTCAATATGCCAATAATATTTCGAGCTATATTTATTTGTTCAGTATGGCCGTTGGTATGGGAACGGCTATCGTAGTGGGAAGGCTCGTGGGAGCCAGAGAGAAGGATACGGCTTATAAACGTGTATTGAACAGTGTGAAATGGGCGCTACTCGTGACTGTGATTATTGATGCGGTGGTTATCTTTTTCCGTGTACCTTTGCTCGGTTTATTTACAGAGAACCCTGAAATTATCCGCTTAGGAGCGCAAGTCATTTTACTTAGCATTCTGCTAGAAACTGGCCGGACGACGAATATCGTCATTATTAACTCGTTGCGTGCTGCTGGAGATGCCAAGTTCCCGGTTTTTATGGGACTAATCTCTATGGTCTGCATGAGCTTGCCGCTGGGTTATCTGCTGGTGTTCAAGCTGGATATGGGGCTCGCCGGTGTGTGGCTGGCGATTGCTGCTGATGAATGGACTCGTGCTGTCATCATGTATGCCCGCTGGAAAAGCCGGTTATGGGAAAAGCATGCGCTGATCGAGCACGATACACCAGATCAGTCTGCAACGCCTGTTCCAGCACACTGATCCGAGTAGTATTTAGGGCCAACTGGAACCTAGCTTTTCGATAGAGTTGTATACGTGGAGGCAGTTCAAGAGAACATCTTGAACTGCCTCTTTTGCTGCCGGGAGAACCATCCTTTTATACAGTGGCACGATAGGCAATTTTGAAGTTCAACTTATATCATAATGGCTTTCATAAATAGAAGTCTGGTAAATTTACTAAAAAAAAGATATACTTTTGTTGCACTAACGCAGTACATGAAAGACAAGGAGTGTACCGATGAAGAAGCCGACGATTGAAGATGTTGCCCAGAAGGCAGGAGTGTCTAAAAGCACTGTCTCGCAATTTCTGAACAAACGATATAAATATATGAGCGACCAGACAAGGGACCGGATTGCCGAGGTTATTCAAGAGCTGAATTATCAGCCTAACGGGCTGGCCCGCAGCTTGAAGCAGAACCGGACGTTTATGGTGGGAGTCATTGTAGCCAACATTGATTATACGCTGTCGATCCAGTCTATCCGTGCGATTGAGGAGGAATTGCAGCTTTTTGGCATTCAGGTGATCATTTGCAACGCCGATGAAAACCCCGACAAGGAAGGCCAGTATATTGAGATGCTCAAGGCCCGTCAAGTGGACGGCTTAATCATCTTCCCGACAGGAAAGCATGCAGACATTTACAACCAGCTCATTCGTGAAAAGTATCCATTGGTGTTTTTGGACCGCTTGGTGGACGGTGTCAATACACGTAGCCTGCTGCTGGATAACGAAATGGCGATTAAGCTGGCGATTCAGGAACTTGTGGCTCACAAGCATGAGCGAATTGCGCTGATTACCTTGCCCCTTGGCTTGAATCGGATTACTCCACGAGTGGAGCGGCTCAGCGGATACAAGAAGGCGTTGGAAGAGCATGGTATGCCATTTCGAGAAGAATATATGCACAGCGTGCCGAGAGAAGAAATCCAGCAGACGCTGAAGGAGCTTTTCCAACTGCCTGAGCCGCCGACTGCGCTGTTGGCCGGGAATGATATCGTGTTGGCTGAGGTGTTGAAGTATGTGAATGCCCGCCGTATACGCATTCCGGCAGAGCTGTCCATTATCGGAATTGACGATGCGGAGTTTGCCCATATTTACAATCCGCCGATTACGACCATTACGCAACCGATTGCGGATATGGGGAAGCAGGCGGCAAAAACGCTGCTGTCCAGTATTGAGGAAGGCGGCGAATCGGTTCCGATTATTTACCGATTTGTGCCGGATATCAATCGGGGAGAATCCGTCAAAACGCTGTAGACGAGCATCATGTCTTATATTATAAAATAGCCCGTATTCCTTTGTACGACCTGAGTATGCGTATGCTGCTCAGGTCACACAAATGCGAATACGGGCTATTGGAAGTTAAGCCGACTTTGGATGCGGCCTTTGTTGAGCTTGCGCTCATAGCAGTGAAGGTTACGCGGGGGATGATCCCGGACTAATTTGTGCTGGCGCTGAGCAAAAAAGATTCCAGTTCGGCTCGCGTCGGATAGCCATCCATGTCTCCGGCTGACATGACAGCCAGCGCACCAAGTGCATTACCGCGTTTGACTGCCTCTGCCAGGGGCAAGCCTTCCAGTAGCGCGCTGATAACACCTGCGGCAAATCCGTCACCCGCACCGACGGTATCCACGACATGATCTACGCGGAAGCGTTTGACATATCCCTCAGCATCTGCAGATTTGTAATATGCGCCTTCGGTTCCCAGCTTGATGATGACCAGTGAGGTACCACGGTCAAGGTAGAACGAAGCAATATCCTCGGGCGAAGTATAGCCCGTCAATATTTTACCTTCATGAATCCCCGGTAGAAGCCAGTCGCATCCCTCAGATGCTTCGTTAATCGCCTCCACCATCGTTTGTGTGTCAGGCCATAATTTGGGTCTTAGGTTAGGGTCGAAGGATACAGTTTTGCCTGCCTTCTTCATGAATTGCCGCGCATGTCGTGCGAATTCGCGGCATTCAGCGGAGAGGGCAACGGAAATACCTGTAAAATGCAGATGGCGAGCCCCGGCAAAGTAAGCTTCGTTAAAATCAGCGATGCTCAGTGTGGAAGCGGCGGAATGCTTGCGGAAGTATTCCACCTCGGGGTCCCCACTTATAACTTTGGATTTAATCAGCATCCCGGTAGAGTGGTCTTTGGTAAACATGACATTCTGGGTGTCGATTCCTTCCTGACGTAGCGCATCGGCAATGAACTTGCCGAACGTATCCTCGCCGAGTTTGGTTACGAGTCCGGCACGTAGCCCCAAACGCGACAAACCTGCCGAAACATTCGTCTCTGCCCCGGCCAACGCTTTGGTGAATGAACGCACCTCATCCAGAGAGCCTGCTTCATTGGCGTAAAACATGGCCATCGGTTCTCCGAAGGTAACAGCATCCAATGTTGCGGTCATTTGAATTCCTCCTTGTGTTTAGTAAACTTAATCTGTAAGCGCATGCACCAACTGAATAAATTGAAATTATCACATAAATCGGTTTTTCACAATGATGAAGTTGATATATTTGCTAAAAACTTTTTGGGTAATATAGATAAAAAAATGTGGTTTTGTTTATCAAAAGGTAAAAAACGTGTGAAACTTCGTGTGTATTAAGGGTTTTTCTAGGAAAATCGAAGTTTTAGGTTGACACTCCCTTAGATAATTATTACAATTCTAGCTAAGAAGTAGAGTTAGAAACCGCTTTTACAACAATTCCGTTGATAAAAAAGTTTATCTAAACAGGAGGAATGTTTTTATGGAAATGCGTTATTCAACTCATCCCGAACATGCCAAACATTTTACGACTGAAGAGTTGCGTCAGCACTATCTAATCCAGGAACTGTTTGTACCTGAGGAGGTAAAGCTGGTCTATACGCATGAAGATCGTGTCATTATCGGGGGCATTTATCCCGTGAATAAATCTGTTGCACTGGAAGGTAACGATCAAATCAAAGCGGAAACTTTCCTGGAGCGCCGCGAACTGGGCATTTTTAATGTTGGGGGTAGCGGTACGGTCAAGGTGGACGGTGAAACTTACGAGCTGGCCACAAAAGACTGTCTCTACGTAGGTAAAGGTGGCAAGGAGTTGATCTTTGAAAGCGATTCCAGTGAAAAGCCTGCGAAATTTTATATTGTTTCAGCTTTGGCTCATACCACGTATCCGACGACGAAGCAGTCTTTTGCCGATGTACCTTCTGAAAGTCTGGGTTCGCAGGAATCAGCCAACAACCGTACGTTGCGTCGCTTTATCCATGATGAAGGCATTCAAAGTTGCCAATTGGTTATGGGGATGACGACGTTGGAAAACGGCAGTGTATGGAACTCTATGCCAACACATGTTCATGACCGTCGTATGGAAGTATATTTCTACTTTGAACTGGATGAGAACGCAAGAATGTTCCACCTGATGGGTGAACCGAACGAAACGCGCCATCTGGTAATGAAAAATGATGAAGCCGTTATTTCTCCACCTTGGTCTATCCACTGTGGTGCGGCTACGGGCAGCTATACCTTCATTTGGGGCATGGCCGGTGAAAATAAAACATACAAAGACATGGATCAGGTTGCCATGAGCGAGTTGCGTTAATCCGATTAGTGTATTGGAGCGTAAACCTGCAAGCGGCTGAGGTACATGGTCATCCCATTCGTGGAAAGGATCAGGAACATGACGAAAAAGAAAGTTTTGGAACATATCACTTCGGTAGGTGTCGTCGCAGTCATTCGGGGAAACACAGCGGAGGAAGCGTATCTCATGTCTAAAGCCTGCATTGAAGGCGGCTTGGATAATATTGAGCTTACATTTACGACGCCGGATGCGGATCAGGTCATTCGAAGATTGAAAGACGAATTTAAGGATCGGGCAGTGATTGGTGCAGGAACGGTACTGGAGTCACTGACGGCGAGAATTGCTATTCTGGCCGGAGCAGAGTTTGTCGTGAGTCCTTCTTTTGAAGAAGAAACAGCGAAGCTATGCAATTTGTACGCGATTCCTTATATGCCTGGCTGTATGACGCTGAATGAGATCAAGGAAGCCATGAAATTGGGCAGCGATGTCGTGAAGTTGTTCCCGGGAAGTGCGATGGGAGCGGACTTTGTTAAGGCCGTTAGAGGTCCGATGCCTCATGTACAGATTATGCCAACGGGTGGCGTTGATCTGGACAATATGGAAACCTGGTTGCGTAACGGATGTGTAGCCGTGGGAATTGGGGGTAATTTGACGGCTCCAGCCAAAGAGGGTCGCTACGACTTGATCACAGAAAATGCAGCACGTTATGTAGCTAAATATAAAGAAGTACGCGCAGCGCTGTAGGCTTCAGGAAATATAGGTTTTTATACTAATTTGTGATGGAGGCGTAGGCATGGGTCTGGACCATTTTTCATTAGATTTTTTCAGTCTAAAAGGTAAAACGGCGATTGTAACAGGAGGCAACACTGGTTTGGGTCAAGGGTATTCCGTAGCTTTGGCCAAAGCGGGTGCAGACCTGTTCATTGTAGCTAACAATGATGAATATGAAGAAACAAGACGTTTGCTGGAGCCAACGGGTGTGAAGGTTGCCTTTTATCAGGCTGATCTGACAGAGAAAGAATCCATTAAAAAAATTGTAGAAGAATGCGTCAATGAATTCGGTAAAATTGATATCCTTGTAAACAATGCAGGTACGATTCGTCGCGCCCCTCTGCTGGAGTATAAAGATGAGGATTGGGACGCTGTCATGGAGATTAACCTGAATGCCGTATATCATCTGAGCCAGGAAGTGGCAAAGGTGATGGTAGAGCAAAAAAGCGGGAAGATTATCAATGTCGCTTCTATGCTTGCTTTTCAGGGTGGCAAATTTGTTCCGCCGTATACAGCGAGTAAGCATGCGGTAGCTGGTTTGACCAAGGCATTTGCGAACGAGCTGGCAGTTCATAACGTTCAGATTAATGCGATTGCGCCGGGTTATATTGCTACGGCAAATACAGCTCCAATCCGTGCGGATGAAAATCGCAATCAAGAAATCCTGTCGCGTATTCCTGCGGGTCGTTGGGGCGATCCGTCTGATTTGATGGGAGTTGTGGTTTTCCTCGCCAGTCAGGGTTCCGACTATATGAACGGTCATATCTTGGCGGTGGACGGCGGCTGGCTGGTACGTTAAGCAGCGCTGGTCGCATCGAAGTTTATGAACTGGAAGCTGCCTCAAAAGGAAACTATCCTTTCAGGCAGCTTTTATTTTTTCAATGAAGCTATATGCTGAACTTGAAGACTTGGGGCGCTGTGTCGATCCGTCCTATGCATATGGCACGAATGCCTTTATAATTTAATGAGATAAAAATTGCTAGGCTCCAGCCGTACACTTGGTTGGAGCCTTTGAGCATAACACAGATAGATTGGAGAATGGAGAGATGAGTTCACAGCAACACCAACGAGCTTTGGTATACAAATCTTTGTGGCATGCCGGTCCTTGGGTGCTTGCCGTAGGGATCATTCTGGTAGGTGCCAATCTGCGCGCCTCGATTACCTCGGTAGGACCTCTTATCGGTTTGATTAAGGATTCTTTGTATATTTCAAATACACTGAGTGGCCTATTAACGACATTGCCGCTGCTGGCTTTTGCCCTGTTGTCGCCTTTTGTAGCCAAACTGTCGCGCCGCTTCGGATCGCCTCTTATTATTTTTGCAGCCTTGCTGCTGTTGACCGCAGGTATTGTAGTGCGCTCAACGTTAGGGGTTACTGCATTATTTGTCGGGACCGCCATGCTGGGACTGGCTATTGCCGTCTGTAATGTGTTGCTGCCCAGTCTGATCAAAGAGGAGTTTCCTCGCAACAGCGGACTGATGACCGGTGTATATTCAGTATCTATGAACGTGGTCGCTGCAACAGCATCCGGGCTGAGTATACCGCTGGCTCTGAACGGAGGTATGGGATGGCGAGGTGCTTTGGGAATATGGGGGATTGTAGGTGTCGTAGGGATTTTACTCTGGGTGCCACAACTCCTTAAGGCAGGAAAAACGGCTAATAAAGCGGCGGTGTCTGCCCGAACCGTGAATGTATATACATCGTCTTTGGCCTGGAAGGTGACGCTGTTTATGGGGCTGCAATCTGCCTTGTTCTATGTTCCTGCCGCCTGGTTTCCTGAAATGATGAGCGGACAGGGAATGGATTCAGAAACTGCGGGCTGGATGCTGTCTGTGATGCAGTTTGCGCAAATGCCATTTACTTTTATTGTGCCTATTTGGGCGGCGCGAGTGAAGGATCAGCGGGTATTGGTTCTGATTATGGCTGCGCTGTATTTTATCGGTCTGGGTGGATTTCTGCTTGGGGCTACACAGTGGAGCGTGATTTGGGTCATATGTATCGGTATAGCGGGTGGTTTTGCCTTCCCGTTAGTGATGATGTTCTTCAATTTGCGGACGCGGACACCGCAGCAGGCAGCAGAGTTGTCGGGTATGGCGCAATCCTTTGGGTATTTGCTGGCAGCGACCGGGCCGACACTGTTCGGTTATTTGCATGATGCGACACAAGGCTGGACCATTCCGCTGCTGCTGCTCTTGTGCCTGAGTGTTCTGCTTATGTTTATAGGGCTGGGTGCAGCCAAGAAACGATATGTCGGAGGCGAGGTGGATGATCAGGCTACAATTTAATGCAGATGGCTACAGTGTCGTTTGTAATGCAGATCGTGTTATGTTGTTGGCTAAAGAATTTGCGCTGTTGCGCTTTCTGTACGATAACCGGAACCAGGTGTTCACCCGTGAACAACTGCTGGATCGGGTGTGGCAGCTGGAGTATCCGGTGGAGCGTACGGTAGATGATCATATCTACAGATTGCGCAAAAAACTTAAGTCATGGGATGGTCTCCGTATTCATACGGTCAGAGGGTATGGCTACAGCTTGACCTTGACTGACGTGCAGCCACAGAATCATCCGTCCTTGCACGATCAGGAGGTGCAAGACGCCGTACATGGACTATTCCGCAAATACCAGCTGTTGGGGCAGGGAAATTCCATCGTAGCGCTGGCTGCCCAGCAGGAGCAGATGGGTTTTGAATTGTCTGTCTTTTATCAAATGTATACCCGTTTTGTACAGGCGGATGTGCCTTGGTTCTTGGAACGGGAGGACTTTGCTCCCGCAGATCGATTGTATTGGATGCTACTGCTATATATGTGCACAGCAGGGGTGACGGATGAGGGGCTTGTCCTATGTGAGCGTGCGCTTTCCAGTGGAGTGCTATCTGAAGCGCAGGAGCGGGAATTGCGTATTCTCAACATTCTGGAGGCTTATGTAGAGAACGGACAACCTGAACACGCCCAGGAAGGTCTGCCACTGACCATGATGGTCATGGAACGGGATAATCTCGATAATTTTGTGATGCCTGTTGCGCTGATGGAGATGTATATGCATCTGGTTGCCAATCATATGGAAAAGGCTGCCGAACTGTCTGATCGTCTGGAATGCATGCTGTCGGAGGCCCCGTTTTTGCGCGAGCTGGGCCGTTATCGCATGATGCGCGGGCTTATGCTGTTGCGTACTGGAGATGTGGATAACGCCGAGCGGCTCATGGATGAGGGATTGGATACCCTTGATATGGCTAAACAGGAATTACTAAAAATCAAAGCGGTATGTCAAATTCGCTCGTTCCTGAAGCTTTGCGGTTCCTATCCAGCGCTGGAAGAGAAGTATGCCGCTCAATATGATCAGCTTGACCGGGACAACAGTTTAACACTGCATCGTTCGGCGCTAAGGCGCTGGCTGGAGCAGACAATCTCAATGGCCTGATTTTTTAGCTGTCTGACTTTCCTCTGATATAGACCCGCTAGAATGTTCTTATTGCTAAAAAAAGCTGAAAATGAGAGCAGGGTGAGTAGATAATGAAGGAAAAGAAAGAACTGCAATCCGCGCCTAGCATTTGGCGCAATGGCCGTTTTCGGCGGATGTTTGCGGCACACACGGCTGCTTCCTTTGGCGATTGGTTTGATGCTATCGCCATTCAGGTGCTTGTTGCCTACCGCTGGGAAGCTGACCCTATGCTGATTGCGCTGATTCCGGTAGTGATGGCGCTACCGGGTCTGCTGCTCGGTTCTATCGCGGGCACGTTAGCTGACCGGGTACACAAGGCCCGGCTGATGATCGTCTGCGATGCAGCTATTGCCTTATTGACGCTGGCCATTCTCGCCGTCCCAGGTCCGGTGTGGCTGCTGCCTTTGCTCGGTCTACGCGCGGCGGCTGGCGTATTTCAAATGCCTTCACAGCAAGGCTTGACCCGCACGGTAGTCGCCAGCGACGACCTGTTTCGGGCGACCTCGCTGAATGGGTTGGTCAATCAGGCCTCCAAAGTGGCAGGGCCGCTACTGGGCGCTATGACCTTGACTGTGTTGTCTCCCCAGGCATGCATTATTCTCAATGCATTGCTGCGCCTCTGTTCCGGCCTGCTGCTGTGGCCGCTTCGCGGAATCGGTCCGGCGCTGGTCAGCCCAGACCAACAAGCTGTTGCAGCCGAGCAGCATGGAAAGTCTGCTACGCATACAGCGCCTGAGGCTGATGAAGTCCAAATGCGGGAGGAGCATGTCCGCGCATCTCGCTTTTTCAACCAATGGCGTGAGGGCTGGGCGTTCTTATGGCGCAGTCGAATGCTTTTGCATACGCTCATATTCGGACTTTTCGGCTTAATCGCCATTCTCATGATCGACTACCAGTTCCCTACGCTGCTGCGAGTGCTCGCTCCGGGTAATGAGTCACTGCTTGGCTGGCTGGTTTCAGCCATTGGTGCTGGCGCCGTCGGCTGCATGCTTGTGCTTAATCGCTTGAATCGCATAAGTGCAGGCTGGGGGCTTGGTGGTGGGTATGTACTGGTTGGCGGAGCTATTGCTGCTTTAGGCTGGGCGCAACCCGGAACAGGATGGCCCGTACTGCTTATGATCGGGGCTGTGCTGGGCGTGGGCAACGGCCTGTACATTATCACCCAGAACTATATATTACAAGCCAAAACCCCTGCTGATATGGTAGGACGCGTCTTCGGTATCCAAAGTACCGTGATTGGAGCAATCATGGTCGTTTCGCCGCTTGCCGGGGGAGTATTGATCCGAATAGCAGGGGCGGGAACGGCTTTTGTCTGGATCGGAATGACTGTTGGAATTCTGGGTTTGGCAGGACTACTGCTTCAATCCGTAATTTGGCGCGAGTCCCTCGCTGATTCTAGCCTGACTACGGAGCAAAATGCAGACCTTGCGTAGTCAAACTTGCGCAATAATTTACTTCGATTTTCGTCATTTATATTTTTAGCATGGGAGAGATCATGATGACTCAACAAACTTCAGCCTCAGAGCCTGTGGCACGGTTACTTGAAGGATCTCGGGTGTACTTGCGTCCCGTTAACGTGGAGGACACCGAGCTATACTATAATACATTGTTCCATCAGGATGTGCGGAGGCTGACAGGCACACAACGCAGCTTTACCAAGGATCAAATTGCCCGTTATATTGAAGCTAAAGGACAGGATTCCTCAAGCCTGCTGCTCTTGATTGCGCTTCGCGAAGATGATCGTGTCATCGGAGATATAGCTCTGCAGGATATGGACAGCCTGAATCGCAGTGCCAACATCCGTATTGCGATCAATGAGCAGGGAAATCAGGGGAAGGGCTACGGCACCGGAGCGCTTGTGCTCATGCTGGGTTACGGATTCGGTATCTGTAACCTGCATCGGATTGAGCTGAATGTATTTGATTTTAATGAACGTGCCATTCGTTGCTATGAAAAAGTAGGCTTTCAGCGCGAAGGTGTACAACGGGATGCTTTATTCTACAATTATGAATACCATGATTCGATTCTGATGAGTATGCTGGACCACGAATACCGCGACCGCTACGTGAAAAAAGTAGAAAATTGATTCAGCACGTTTACACGGGTTAACAGAAGAGATATAATTAAAAGATAAAGTTGCTTGTTTGCGCCAGTATGACCGACAACATCAAATGAAGATATGAATTACCGGAGGAGCCTGTCACCAAGGCTCCTTTATGTCTTTTTAGGGGAACCTGTGCTGTATTTCGGGTTCCCCTTTTTATTTGCGAGCTGTCCGTTAAGGTCAGACACATATTTTGCACGTTTGTTTTACATTTTATGATTAGGATTTGCAAAATTCGATTCCAGTCGCTCCGATCTATATCTTGTTCATTGGAAGTCGCTTATGGGATTTTTGCAAATAAGTTCAAGGATTAAACAAAAGGAGGTTATCAGCCTATGCAATTTATATTGTATCTTCTGCTGATTCTGTTGTTCACAAAAGTCGCGGGTCATGTGTCTGTCAGGCTCGGTCAACCAGCAGTGCTAGGAAAGCTGATCGCAGGAATTGTGCTGGGCCCAGCGGTATTAGGATGGGTTGAGAATGATTCGCTGATTCATGATATGTCTGAAATCGGCGTGCTGTTGCTGATGTTCATTGCTGGACTGGAGACGGATCTGGATCAACTTCGACGTAATTGGAAGCCTGCGGTAGCTGTGGCGGTTGGAGGTATTATTTTACCGCTAATTTGTGGTTTTGGTGTAGGGGAAGCCTTTGGATTCTCGGTGCATGAAGGCTGGTTTCTAGGGATCATTCTGAGTGCTACCTCGGTAAGTATTACCGTACAGGTGCTCAAGGATATGAACAAGCTGAATACCCGAGAGGGCTCGACCATTTTGGGTGCGGCGGTGCTGGACGATGTGCTTGTTGTGGTACTGCTAGCGGTAGTAATGAGTATATTCGGTATGGGTGGAGAGACTTCGCTGGGACTTCTTGTTGGCAAAAAGCTAGTTTTCTTCGTCGTAGCTATTCTGGGGGGCTGGTTCGTTGTTCCGTGGATTATGAAAATACTCGCTCCACTCAAGGTGACTGAAGCAGTCATCACGACTGCGTTGATTATTTGCTTTGGGTTTGCGTATTTTGCAGATATGTTGGGGATGGCGGGCATTATCGGGGCTTTTGCTGCCGGGATTGCCATTGCACAAACAAGCTTTAAGCACGTCGTAGAAGAAAAGGTGGAACCCATCGCTTATTCCATCTTTGTTCCTGTTTTTTTTGTCAGCATTGGATTAAATGTTTCCTTTGAGGGAGTAGGGCAGCAGCTCGGATTTGTTGTTGTTTTGACACTGATTGCGCTGGTGACGAAGTTAGTGGGAGGAGGCCTCGGCGCGCGGCTGACGGGCTTCAATAACCGTTCTTCTCTTGCGATTGGCTCCGGTATGATATCACGTGGCGAGGTCGCACTTATTATTGCAGCTACCGGTCTACAGTCGGGTCTGTTGGCACAGCAATATTTTACATCCGTGATCATTGCCGTCATTTTGACAACGTTGGCTGCACCTCCAATTCTCAAGCTGTGTTTTAGCGATAAGAGGGAGACTTCCGCTCACGATACAGAAAAGAAGGCCAGCATTGATAAGTTGTAATGAGAGTATCAACAGGTCATAACAAAAAGACCCTTCGGGTTCAGTTTCTCATAGTGTGCATGGAAAGTCCGATTTTAGAGTAGAGCGGACTTTCCATGCAGCATGAGAACATGGTCGAAGGGTCTTTTTTATGCTAAATGTGCTGCAAGAATAGAGAAATTAGGACTCGGACACCACTGTGAAGCGTTGGTTCAGATGTTGTGGTTTTTCGATTTCGTCCACTACGGCAACTGCATAATCTTCGTAACTGACATAGCTTGCACCTTTGGAATTAACCAACAGTGTGTCTTTTCCTACTTGGTAAGAGCCTGTACGTTTACCCAGTGCAAATTCCGCAGAAGGGCTAATAAAGGTCCAGTTCAGGTCGCTGGTACCACGCAAAATTTCCAGGTTTTTTCCTTGGTTGTTGGCTGTTGGATATACGAAATCAGGGAAGCCAGGAGCGTCTTTTACCAAAAGTGTTTGGGATTCATCAGTGAACAAGCTGCCTGCACCACCTACGACAATCAGGCGAGTACCGGATACATTACGCAGGGCTTCGATCAGTACGTTACCTGCATCGACATGCAGATGCTCTTGTCCGAGTGGAGCGGCAAATGCATTAACAACTACGTCAAAACCTTTCAGATCATCTGTTTTCAGATCAAAAACGTCTTTTTGTACCACAGTAGCACGACTTTCTGTTACTTTGGACGAGTCACGGACGATGGCGGTTACTTCATGCCCTCTGTCTAATGCTTCTTTTACGATATTATTTCCTGCTTTACCGGTTGCACCAATAACTGCAATTTTCATAATAGATAGCCTCCTATAAATATGATGTGGATGATTCATTCGTTTGATCGTAAGTGTACTCAGTGCATTTACGAACTTTAATATGTAACTATTATAGTTACAATATAAAATAAAAGTCAAGCTCTTCTGTTGGGCAAACTAAAGTCCTCCGATTGGAAAGAGAGGAACTCGTTTAAATATATAAGGTAAAACTGAATGAGCAAACTTAAGCCAAAATGGATATATGTAGACCACAGAAAAGAAAGGAAGAGTGAATCGATATGAGTAAAAAAGTACAGCTTGAACCCGCAGCACAGAAATTTGCAGACGATAATGCCAAGCCTCCGTTTCTATATGATTTGGGTCCTGAAAAAGGACGTGAAACGGTCAATGAGGTTCAATCCGGCCCAGCAGACAAACCTGCCGCAGATGTAGAAGATCTAACTATTCCAGGCGGGCCTGGCGGTGAGGTGAAGGTCAGAATTGTTCGCCCACAACAGGTGACAAGCGATCTCCCGGTCATTGTATATATTCACGGAGCAGGCTGGGTATTCGGTAATGCTCATACGCATGATCGCCTGATTCGTGAATTGGCAGTCGGCTCACAGGCAGCAGTTGTATTTCCAGAATACAGCTTGTCCCCTGAAGCTAAATATCCGACGGCGATTGAGGAAATTTACGCGGTCGTTCAATGGGTGGCACAGCACGGACGCGAGCATGGGCTGAAGCCCGATACGCTGACGGTAGCCGGAGACAGTGTGGGCGGTAATATGACGGCGGCCGTAACGCTGCTGGCCAAAGAACGTAGCGGCCCTACCATTCGCCAGCAGTTGCTGTTCTATCCAGTGACGGATGCTTCCTTTGACACAGAATCATATCATGAGTTCGCCACAGGATATTTCCTGAGCCGCGAAGGAATGCAATGGTTTTGGGATCAATATACGACGGATCCCAACGAACGAGCGCAGATCACGGCGTCCCCATTACGTGCCACCACAGAACAGCTCGAAGGGCTACCACGTGCGCTGGTCATTACAGGTGAGGCCGATGTGCTGCGCGATGAAGGCGAGGCCTATGCGGACAAGCTACGTGAAGCGGGGGTGGATGTGACCGCTGCACGCTTTCAGGGCATCATCCACGACTTTGTGATGCTGAACCCATTGTCTGAAACCGCGGCCAAGCGCGGTGCGATCATGCTCGCTACCTCATGGCTGCGCCAAGGGTTTGAGGGCTAGTACACTATAGAGCATTTTAAGGGTGTCGTCGTGTGATTTGATCCAGTTCTTTGAATGATTAGGCTGTCTTCTTCCTGCTGACATCTATTGCAGGGAAGGCAGCCTTTATACATATCTGCAATGAAACCGCTTCACGTTCGTCGAACAGAGTGATAATATAAAATTTGAACGAGTTTGACCGACATTCAGCCTAAGGGGGATATCCATGCCATTTCAGGGACAACGCATTTTACCTGCAGCTAAGCATATGAAGCAGCTGGAGGGTATTTTGGACAGTTCTTATGAGTATGCGGTTTTTCTGGATACGCATGTAGCGCAGCTGCGTAGCCTGTACCAGATGGCTAGAAGTCGCAGCAAGCAAATGCTCCTGCATGCCGATCTGGTGCAAGGCTTGAAGAATGACGAGTATGCGGCTGAATATTTGTGTCAGGAAATTAAGCCATTTGGGATTATTTCGACCCGGTCCGGGGTGATCGCAACTGCTAAAAAGAAAGGAATTCTTGCTGTACAGCGGGTGTTCCTGCTCGATACGATTGCACTGGAAAAAAGCTACGCGCTGGTAGAAAAAACGCGTCCGGATTATATTGAGGTGCTGCCCGGTGTTGTTCCACCGATGATTAAGGAGGTCAGCGAACGCACTGGCATTCCTATTTTGGCAGGCGGACTTATTCGCACCCCTGAGGATGTGGAAGCAGCGTTGGCCGCGGGAGCTACAGCAGTTACGACCTCCAATAAACAGCTGTTCGAACACTATAAGCAATAGCTTTTATTTGTATCAAGTGGGTAACCATACATAATAAGCAAGGAGGCTGGGAAACGATGGAGCAATACATTCTTGCCTTAGATCAGGGCACAACCAGTTCGCGGGCCATCTTGTTTGATCGGCAGGGAACAGTGGTATACAAGGCACAACGGGAGTTCCCACAGTATTTTCCCCAGCCCGGGTGGGTAGAGCAAAACGCCAATGAAATATGGAGCTCTATTTTGGCCGTCATCGCCTCCTGCTTGTCAGAATCAGGTGTGAAAGCCAGCCAAATTGCCGGGATTGGTATTACGAATCAACGGGAAACCGTAGTAGTGTGGGATAAACATACGGGTCTGCCTGTATATCATGCACTGGTATGGCAGTCACGGCAAACAGCCGGGATCTGCGAGGAATTGAAAAGCCGTGGATTTGATCATATTTTTCATAGCAAAACGGGACTACTCATTGATCCCTACTTTTCTGGCACCAAGGTCAAATGGATACTCGACAACGTCGAAGGGGCACGAGCTCAAGCGGAGCGTGGGGATTTGCTGTTTGGTACGATTGATACCTGGCTAATCTGGAGATTGTCTGGTGGTAAAGCACATGTAACAGACTACTCCAATGCGGCCCGCACACTCATGTACAACATTTATGAGCTAAAATGGGATGAGGAGCTGCTGGATATTCTCGGCGTTCCTGCGTCTATGCTACCAGAGGTGAAATCATCTTCTGAGATATATGCGCATACGGTGGATTATCACTTTTTCGGACAGGAAATCCCTATTGCCGGAGCGGCAGGCGATCAACAAGCAGCTCTGTTCGGTCAGGGATGCTTCGACAAAGGTATGATTAAAAATACATACGGTACGGGATGCTTTATGCTGATGAATACCGGAGATGAACCCTGTGACTCGGGACATGGACTGATTACGACCATTGCATGGGGGCTGAATGGTCAGGTGAAGTATGCGCTGGAGGGCAGCATTTTTGTAGCCGGATCTGCTATTCAGTGGCTGCGTGATGGGTTGCGTATGTTCCGCGAAGCCAAAGATAGTGAAGCGTATGCGGCGCGTGTGACCTCCACAGAAGGGGTATATTTTGTCCCGGCCTTTGTGGGTCTGGGCAGCCCGTATTGGGATAGTGACGTGCGCGGTGCGACATTTGGTTTGACGCGGGGAACGACCAAGGAGCACTTTATACGAGCGGTACTGGAATCGCTGGCCTACCAGACTAAAGATGTCCTAACTGCCATGGCGAGCGATTCGGGTGTACCTGTGCGTTCATTGCGTGTAGATGGAGGTGCAGTGATGAACGAGTTCCTGATGCAGTTCCAGAGCGATATTCTCGATCTGCCAGTAGAACGACCTGCTGTGAACGAGACAACTGCACTCGGTGCGGCGTATTTAGCAGGACTGGCAGTTGGGTTCTGGAGCAGTTTGGATGAGGTCCGGGGGTATGCGCAAAGTGATCATACCTTTACTCCGTCCATGAGTGAAGACGTGCGGGCTGATCTTTATGGTGGCTGGAAAAAGGCAGTTCATGCCGCAATGGCGTTCAAGTAGCAGGCAGATTTCCCTTTTCATAGCGTATCGTGTGTGCTACGATATAGATAAGTTAATACTCGTCAGGAGACTTGGAGAGACCATGAACCGCTCGGCATCCGCCGCAGCGATGTTCGTGGTCTTTTTTTGTACCTTATGATGAGTCGGTTGGCAGATTGCATCGTGAATATATACAAAGCTGGAGGGATACATGATGGGAGAACAGGGATTTGCTGCGCAGGAGAGAACTGCTGTCTTGGAACGTATGGGACATGAGCATTTTGATATATTAATCATTGGCGGCGGCATTACAGGGGCGGGTATTGCGCTGGATGCGGCGGATCGTGGTTTGAAGACAGCATTGGTGGAGATGCAGGATTTTGCAGCAGGTACGTCCAGCCGCTCGACCAAGCTAGTGCATGGGGGTCTTCGTTATTTGAGGCAGTTGGAAGTTAAGATGGTAGCTGAGGTGGGGAAGGAGCGGGCAATTGTATTCGAAAATGGTCCACATGTGACCATACCGGAGCGTATGTTGCTTCCTTTTCACAAGGGCGGCACGTTTAACGCATTTACCACCTCTGTCGGGCTGCTGGTATATGATTTCCTTGCTGGTGTTAAGCGTAGTGAGCGCCGTCGTATGCTGGACATCCAGGCTACACTAGAGCGCGAGCCTTTGCTGAAGCGTGATGGACTGAAGGGAAGCGGCAGCTATGTGGAGTATCGTACAGATGACGCTCGCCTGACGATTGAGGTCATGAAGGAAGCTGTTACACGAGGGGCGCTGGCGGTGAACTATGCCAAGGCTGACAAGCTGCTGTATGACAAAGGACGAATAAGCGGTGCAAGCGTAACGGACCGGGTAACGGGAAAACCATACGAAATTCGAGCTTCGCTGGTTATTAATGCAGCTGGACCATGGGTAGACACGCTGCGGGAAATGGATCGCTCCAAGGAGGGTAAGGTGCTACGCCTGACGAAAGGTATTCACCTAGTGTTCGATGCTGAGCGCTTTCCGCTCAAACAGGCAGTGTACTTCGATACACCGGATGGACGCATGGTATTTGCCATCCCGCGTGATGGAAAAACTTATGCAGGTACGACTGACACGGTGTATGAGGGGGATACGGCGCATCCCCGGATGACCGTCGAAGATCGGGCGTATGTGCTTCAAGCGATCAACGGAATGTTCCCGGATGTGAAGCTGACTGTTACGGATGTAGAATCCAGTTGGGCAGGGGTACGGCCGCTCATTTATGAAGACGATAAAAGCCCTTCAGAAATTTCACGTAAGGACGAAATTTGGGAATCCCGTTCAGGTCTGATCACGATTGCAGGCGGCAAGCTGACGGGCTACCGGAAAATGTCCGAACTCGTCGTGGATCGTGCGGTACGGGAGCTGGGGCGCTTGCATGGGCAGAGCTTCCGGGCATGCCGCACCAGACACATCCCGATTTCGGGTGGCAGCGTAGGCGGCTCGGCGGGCTGGGACGCGTACGTAGGTAAGCAAACCGCAGCAGGTGTTGCACTCGGCCTGTCGCCTGAAACGGCTAGAGCATGGGCAATCCGCTATGGCTCCAACACAGAGCGGCTGTTTGCGATAGCGGCACGCAGCATGAAGGAGACTACCGAGAAGGAAGCGGCACTGCCTGTGGAAGTGCGTGTCCCGCTCCTGTATGCGATGGAACAGGAAATGACGGTGACACCGTCTGATTTTTTCATACGGCGAACGGGAGCACTTTTCTTCCAGATTGACGAGGTGAAGCGCTGGAAACAGCCCGCCATCGCATGGATGTCCGAACATGCAGGCTGGAGCGCCGCGCAAGAACGACAATATACGGCTGAGCTGGATGCTTACCTGTATGAAGCTGTAACGCCTTTAGAGGTAGAGGTGAAACAAGGTGACGTTAAAGCCATCTAATAGGAACGAGGATGCGTATCCTTTACCGCTCCGCTTCTCTACCATCGTTTCGTTCTCACCGCTGCTTTATGCGGAAAAGGGGCCTACAAAACAAAAGCAGCGATTCTCTATTTTTAAGAGAATCGCTGCTTTTGTTGTATGCAGATTGTTTACAGCATCAAGTGGAACAGGAACGGGGCGGCTGCCAAGGTAAAGAGAGCGGCGAGCACCATCGAGATGCTGGATATCGTCCCCGTCAGCAAACTGAACTCGAATGCTTTGGAAGTGCCCGTACCATGAGCACCGGTACCGAGCAGTACCCCACGGGAGACTTCATTTTCGATACGGAACAGTTTTACAATCACTGGACCGATAATAAGACCGCTCAATCCGGTCAGAATAACGAATACAGCTGTGACCGTCGGATTGCCGCCAATCGTTTGCGATACATTCATCGCAATGGGTGTCGTAATGGAGCGAGGAATCAGGCTGCTCAGCAGGGAAGAATTCAGGTGCATCCACTTGGCAAGCGCCATGGAGGACAACACGGCTACAACAGATCCAGACAGCACGCTAAGCACGATTTGGGTAGCGTGTTTTTTTAACACTGGGAAATATCGGTACAAAGGGACAGCAAATGCAATCGTAGCTGGCTGTAGCAGCATGGACAGCAAGTGGGCGCCCGAATTATAAGAACGGTAATTCACACCCGTCAGCGTCAAAATCAAAATGATAACAACAGGTGTAATGAGCAATGGAGACAAATACACCTTGGGCAGTGTGCGGTACATGCGTTTGGCCATCCAGTAAATAGCGAGTGTCAATACAATACATAGAAGACCGATCATGATGATTTATGCTCCTTTCGTTTACCAAGCAGACTGGCGACCATACCTGTGCAGGCCATCACCAGAAAGGTGCCGAGCAACACGACCAGCATAATGCTCATACCATCGTGTTCCAGCATCGGCCAATAATTCATGACGCCGACAGCGGAGGGAATAAAGAATAATAGCAGCTCGGCCAGCAACCAGTTTGCGCCAACTTCAATCCAGCTTAGCCGGACCAAGCCGGTTTGCAGCAGAATAAAAAGGATTAGCATACCAATGATACTACCGGGTATAGGCAGGTGGAGCCAGGAGACTACCGCGTTCAGGATGAGCGAAAAGGCCATCAGGACGGCGATCTGGAGGACACCGCGTATGAAGCTTTTCATATATAATGACTCCTATCTTTGTGATCGGTTATTTTCAAACTGTAATGAAATTTTACATCACAAGCTTTCATGAGTAAAATGCATATAAAGAATATAATCTATTCCGTTTATCTATGGGAGAAGGTGTAGCTTTGGATATCCGACATTTACAATATTTTTTGGAAGTCGCGCGGTTGCGTAGCTTTACAAAGGCAGCCCAGAGCATGTTTATTACCCAGCCGACGATCAGTAAGACGATTAAAAGTCTAGAAGATGAACTGGGGGTCGCTTTGTTCGACCGAATTGGCAAAAGAATCGAATTGACGGACGCGGGAAAGGTCATTGAGCTTCAGGCACAAGCAATTGTAAAGTCCTTTCAGAGCCTGTCCTCGGAGCTGAGTGATTTGATGAACCTGAAAAAGGGACATATCCGTATTGGCCTGCCCCCTATGGTCGGATCGAGCTTTTTTCCGCGTGTCATTGGAGAATTCCATAAGGCATATCCTGATGTGACCATTCAATTATTTGAGGACGGGGCGAAGAAAGTGGAACGGGACGTAGAAGCCGGGGCATTGGATATCGGGGTGATCGTGCTGCCCGCAGTTGGAGATATGTTTGAGACATTTCTGTTTGTGGAGGAAAAGCTGAATTTGCTCGTTCATCCTACGCATGCATTGGCAGAGTGCAAGGAGGTACCGTTATCTGCGTTGGCGGAGGAGGCATTTGTACTGTTTCGTGAGGATTTTACGCTGCATGACCGTATCATTGCGGAATGTGTTCGTGCCGGCTTTCAGCCGCGTGTAGTGTACGAAAGCTCACAATGGGATCTGATTAGCGAAATGGTTGCTGCAAACCTGGGAGTAGCTCTGTTGCCGGAGGCCATTTGCCGAGATCTGGATTCTGAGCGCTTGCGTGTTCTTCCATTGGTAGACCCCGTCATTCCTTGGCATTTGGGGATGATTTGGCGGAACGATCGCTACCTGTCCTTTGCCGCCAGAGAATGGATATCGTTCACACAGCAATTGTTGCGGACGGAATAGGGCGGGAAGTAGTCAGTCCGCGAGAAGGTGAGTACGATGCAGAATAAAAAAGCTGCCCTGAGGGGCAGCGATGTAGCTTGCTTCTATGAGTGTGTTTGGTTTATTGCACGCTTGGTGTGAAGGTACTTGTCCATAATACGGTCAAGTCTGGAGGATTTGTCCAATACACGTTCATCTTTTAATCCGTGTAAGTCAGCCATGCGATTCAGTTCACGGCGTTCTTTTTCCATGAGTTTTTCCAATTGTTCGAGGTTCACAAAGCCCACCCCCCATGTCGATTGTAAGGCATGTCTCCACTAGCGGCAGAAGTTTTTTTGATAACGATGTTATTTCCATTTTACCACTTTTTATTAACAATAATCCAGCTTTCCTGACATTTAGCGACTAATATCTATGGTTTTGCCAGTTCTACCCGATTGCGTCCTGATCGTTTAGCTTCATACAATGCCTCGTCTGCTTTTTCCAATAAACGCCTCGATGCAATAACAGGAGAGCTGCCTGCCCCGATGGATACGGTTAAGGAGAGTATGGTTCCGTCATTCAAGAGAAAACATTCATTTTCCACAGCTTTCCGAATCTTCTCGGCAAAGTTTGCCGCCTTTTCAGTATCACAGTCTCCGAGTAGAATTGCGAATTCCTCTCCGCCCTTACGGGAGGGATATGCTCTTGTTGTAGATTCCCGATTTAACAAAATTCCCAGTTGGCTTAAGACTGCGTCTCCGTTCAAATGGCCGTACGTATCATTAATTTTTTTAAAGTGGTCAATATCTAGCATCACAAGTCCAAAGGGTTTTTTTGTAGTTTTGGAAGCATGAAGTACCTCTTCGAACAGCGCATCAAAAGCACGCGGACTGTATAGCCCGGTTAAATGATCGCGGTTCGCAGCCTCTTCCAGCAGGTGAATAGCCCGTTCTGTTTTTTTGATATGGGACATCATAAAATAAGTGAACAAGCCGCCAAGAATCTTCACGGTTGTGATCATTATTATAGATTCTAAGTTGGGTGGATCATCCACAAAAAAAGCAGATAACAGCGACACAACAACAGCCCCAAGCACGGCTGACATCCATTTGCCGAGGGCTAGCTTTTTTTCTCGAATAAAGATAAGTGAAAGGACTAGTGTCATGAAGCAATTAACCGTAACAGTCAGAGTAATATCCGTCCATCCCCCTGTGATGTAAATACGATACAGGATGACGATCAGGGTGGTCAGCAGACCGGATACCGATCCTCCTATATAAACAGATATGATAATCGCCAATTGGCGGAGATCAACCACAAAGTGCCCACGGATCCATAAACCGGTCATCATTAACAGAATGCTAAACACGCCCAGCATTAAACCGTTTAATATCTGATGAATGAGTGCATGATTTGTCAGGTAACGTTCATATTTCCGGGAAAATAAATTTCCGAAGAATAAGAAGCTCGTTAATAACGCAAAATTGTTAATTAATTCTTTTAACATATCCCTATCCTTTATGCTGTAATGAGAGTTGTAGTATCGTGGGGAATAAAGCAAAAGGCCTCGTTTCTATATTTCGGTAAAAAGTAGGCATGAGTGAATACCAATCGACCATTAAACGATTCTTCTGTCCCTTACGTTTCGTTTATCTACGTGGTACAGTGAAAGGACTATGACCGGAACGGGTGATCGTATGAAGGAACCAATTCACATATCGGTGCGTCCACTTGTGGAATATGTGCATCGGAGCGGCAGCATTCATAGCGGCTTTCGATCGAATAGCAGTATGCTCGAAGGAACTCGCGTGCATCAGGATATCCAGAAAGGTTACAAGGAGCATGACCGCAAAGAGGTACATTTACGTACAGAAATTCAGTATAAGGACGAATTGTTTATCATTGAAGGCCGCTGTGACGGACTGATTGAGCTGGATGGCGTATGGACGGTCGATGAAATTAAATCGATCTCTTTGCCTCTCGAAGATATTCAGGGTGACGGTCAACCCGTACACTGGGCGCAAGCATTTCTGTATGCCTATATGATTGCTCGTGAGGAACAACATCATTCCATGCAGGTCCAGCTTACTTATGTGCAGGCACACAGTGAAGACATTCGCCGATTTAGGCGCGAGCTATCCTTTACTGAGCTGGAAGCTTTCGCGCAGGAGATGATTGCTGGTTATGCACCGTATGCATTCCTGCTGAGAGCACATGCGGAAAAGCGGGATGCCAGCATTGCTATGTTGGACTTTCCCTTTGACACGTATCGTTCGGGTCAGCGAACGCTCGCGGGTTCGGTGTACAAGACGATTGCCGAAGGGGTTAACCTGTTTGCCAAAGCGCCTACGGGTATCGGTAAAACGGTATCCACTTTGTTTCCTGCGATCAAGGCGATCGGTGAGGGGCAGGTTAGGCGAGTATATTATGTAACGGCTCGTACCACCACTCGGGCAGCAGCTGAAGAAGCTTATGCCAGAATGCAGACCCAAGGGCTGCACATGCATGTGGTGACTTTGACTGCGAAGGATAAAATTTGCTTTAAGGATGAAAATGATTGTGACGCTGGATCATGCAGCATGTGCGAGGGCTACTACGACCGGATCAACGGTGCGGTATCCGATATTTTGGCGAATGAGACGTTAATGACCCGGGCGGTGATTGAGCGTTATGCGCGCAAGCATAAGGTTTGTCCCTTTGAATTTTCGCTGGATGTGGCGTATGCCTCGGATGGTATAATCAGTGATTATAATTATGTTTTCGATCCACGGATTTCTCTGAAAAGATTGCTGGAGGAGCACAAGCGAAAAGGTGTCGTACTGGTGGATGAGGCGCATAATCTGGTAGAACGCGGCCGGGACATGTTTTCGGCGGAAATTTTGAAATCTTCTTTTTTGGAACTGAAACGAGAATTTAAGCTGCTAAGCTCGGAGATTGCTGCGGCTGCGAGTGCAGTGAACGCACATATGATTACGCTGCGCAAGCAATATGCAGACACAGGAAAAGCAGTGGAGACAGTAGCGCCGCAAGAGGTGCTGGAGCTGCTGGTGCCTTTTGTGGAAGCTGCTGAACGTGAACTGGTAACGGGGAGTAGTACAAGTCGCGCAAGTAGTGAAAGTACGGCCTACGCATTGCTTCTGGATACGTATTTTACTGCTCAGAATATGCTGCGGATTGCTGCTTTATATGATGAACGGTACGTTACTTATGTGGAAGCAGGGCGCAGTGAAGTGAGGGTCAAGCTGTTCTGCCTCGATCCTTCTCACTTGCTGGGACAAGCTATTAAGGGCTACCGCTCAGCCATTTATTTTTCCGCGACGTTGACACCGCTTGCTTATTATCGGGACATGCTCGGAGCAAACGAGGAAGATTATACGTTACAGGTTCCTTCCCCTTTCCATCAGGAGCAATGGGATGTACGTCTGCTGCCGCTCTCCATCCGTTATCGGGATCGCGAGCGTTCCAAAGGGGCGATTGCGGATATGCTGGCTGCATTGGTTGTGGAACGGAAAGGAAATATGCTTGTGTTTTTCCCGTCCTATCCATACCTGCGTGAGGTATATGAGGAGTTCATGCTTCGGGACGTGTCCGCAAATACGTTGGTACAAAGTCCGGGGATGACCGAACCAGAGCGGGATCGATTCCTAGAGGCCTTCCAGCCTGGGCAAGAGCACACCTTGCTTGGCTTTGCCGTATTGGGTGGTGTGTTTGCTGAAGGTGTTGATTTACCCGGGGATCGCTTAAATGGGGTAGTCGTCGTCGGCGTTGGCTTGCCGCAAATTGGAGCAGAGCGAGATGTGCTGCGGGATTACTTTTCGGAACAGGGACGGAATGGTTTCAACTATGCGTATGTATATCCAGGGATGAACAAGGTTCTTCAGGCAGGTGGCAGGCTTATCCGCACAGAGCACGACGAAGGGTTGTTGGTCCTGGTAGATGATCGTTTTGCCAAGGAACCGTATGCTTCTTTGCTGCCAGATGAATGGAAAAGCTACCGTCTGACGGAACAAGCGGGATTAAGGAAGGAATGGATAGACTATGAACTTTAATTTTCATAATGACTCCATACGCGGGGTGCTGCGTAGCTTTGGACATGAGGATGCCGAAGTAGATAATATAGAGACTTTTGTGACATTTGCGCGCTTGGCTAACGGTATTTTCAGAGAAATGGATACAGATTTGACCAAGTTGGGGGCTTCTCAGGGTCGGATTATCGTGCTTAGCCTGTTGCATTGCCACTCGCCGCATCGCATGACACCATCGGAGTTAGCGGAAAAAGCGGATGTCACGCGTGGGACCATGACGGGACTGATCGACGGATTAGAGCGAGATGGCATGATTGAACGTGTGGCTCATGAGAGTGACGGACGGATGGTGACTGTCGGATTAAAAGAGGCAGGACGAGAGCTATTAAGTAAGATAGTGCCTTATTATACGAAGTTGATCCGGTCGTGTATGTCTGAGTTTACGCCGCAGGATCATCAGATGATGAAGGGTTTGCTGGGGAAAATGAAAGGCGGTTTTGAGCGGTCCTTGCCGAAATGCTGAATTCCTGATATAGGGAATAAGGAATAGGAGAGAGAACATGTTCTTTTATACAGATGAGGTCTATGAAGACCGTGATTTTGGATCAATGGATGCCAGAGAAGGTGAGTGGAAAAATTGTGAGTTTACCCGATGTCGCTTTCGGGGTGTGGAGATGAATGAGTCCCTCGTGGAAGGCTGTACTTTTGTGGACTGTGATTTTACCGGAGCCATTCTGAATGCATCTCACTACAAGGAGTCGGCTTTTACCAATTGTTTGTTCACCAGCGCCAATCTGTTCGTAGTCCGGTTTGATAACTGCAAGCTGGTAGGTTCAGATTTTGCGGGGGCCAATATGGATGGTATTACAATTACGGGCGGAGATTGGTCTTATACGAATTTGCGTCATGCAGATTTAAGAAAACAAGATTTGCGAAAAATACGATTCAAGGAAGCCGACTTATCCGAATGCAATTTGGAAAAAGCAGATTTACGAGAGGCGGATCTTAGCCGGGTAAGACTGCACAAAGCCCATCTTCAAGGAACAGACCTGCGCGGTGCGAAGATGGATGGTGTGAATTTTAAAGATCTGGACATCACCGGAGCCAAGTTGGATATCGAGCAGGCAGTAGCGGTGGCCCGCTCCTATGGAGCCAAGGTAGAAGGCTAAAAAGCACGGGATACCGAAGCTGGTTTTGATCTGGAGTACCCCGTGCGGATGAAATGGATGGCTGACTCGAATGTGAAGGACTTAATCTTTAGGGGGTGCCGGCAGTAGTGGAATCGCTGCTTCCGGGTCCCGGTTTGGCAAATGATCAATTCCCACAGGCTCTAGAGGCTGCTGTGGAACCGTCCAGTTGCGCGCGATATCTGCGGCAGTTCGCTGTTCCAGCAAGCGTTTGGCTACTTCATAACATTGATCGACATGCCGATTGCCAATGGTTCGCATAGCAGTAAAGCCAATTGCCGCGGCTAGCCCTTGCCCCAGAAAGGGGACAAACTTGCTAACCTGCTTGGTAGCGATCCGAATGCCCATTTTTTGCAAAATCTGCACGATAACTTCACGGGTGATGAGTCGCCCGATCAGCTTGCTGCCAATTGAGGTGATAAAACCATACACCATGGATTTGGTTTCTGCGTCCAGACCTTCCAGCTGCTTCTCAGATAATCCGAATTTTCCATTAATGGCTGGAAGTAGCTGCATCAAAATGCCAACATCAGCAAGAACGTCAGCCCCTGGAACTGGAACTAATACCGCTCCACCCGAAGCCGCAGCCCTTTTTGTCACCATGGACTTACACTCTCTACGGATCTGCTCCAACTCTTCTATTGTTCGGGCTGTCATATGCATCTCTCCTTCATACGCTTCCGATTAGGACCCATGATTCTACCCTGTTATTACACACATTTCTACCTTTCTTAAGCATGGCGCAAGCAAAAAATCCCTGATGCACGTACTATCGCACATTTACTCCTGTGAAGCGATCAGGCATAATGAAGGGTGGTTGCCGATAAGAACAAGCCTGTTTACGGGGATAAAGGAAGGAAGAGACAGATGAGTCAGACAAACGTTTATTTTAATCATGATGGTGGAGTGGATGATCTAGTATCCCTTTTTATGCTGCTTCAGATGGAGCAGGTTCATTTGACCGGAGTATCGGTGATTCCAGCAGATGGTTACCTGGAGCCTGCGACAGATGCCAGCCGTAAAATTATTGATCGTTTTGGACAAAATAAAGGGCCTGTGGAAGTCGCAAAGTCTAATTCACGCGGTAAAAATCCGTTTCCTGCCGCTTGGCGTTTACATTCCTTCTATGTGGATGCATTACCCGTACTGAATGAATCGGGGCGTATGGAAGCACCGCTTTCATCCCTGCCAGCTCATCAGCATCTGATCGAAAAGGTACGCGGAGCTGAAGGTAAGACGCTGTTGCTATTCACTGGACCGCTAACCGATCTGGCGCGAGCGCTGGATGAAGCACCGGATATTGAAGCAAAGATTGAAAAGCTGGTATGGATGGGCGGCACCTTTGAAAAAGGGAATGTGGAAGAGCCGGAGCATGACGGCACAGCAGAGTGGAATGTATTCTGGGACCCAGAAGCGGCATATCGGGTGTGGCAAAGCGGCATCACGATTGATCTGGTAGCGCTGGAAAGCACAAGCAAAGTACCATTAACTCCAGCAGTACGCAATCGTTGGGCTGCCGAGCGCCGATATGAGGGCGTGGATTTCCTAGGCAACTGCTACGCGGGATGTCCGCCGCTCGTCTATAGCGAAACGAACTCAACCTACTACTTGTGGGATGTACTGACCACTGCATCCGTAGGACGCCCGGACATTGTCAAGAAAAAGACGGTGCATTGCAGCGTGATCGCAGAAGGGCCAAGTCAGGGCAGAACGGTGGAACAGGCGGATGGACGTCCTGTGAATCTGGTGTATGATACAGACCCGGAAGCCTTCTTTACGTATATGGCGGATTTGGCCAAGCTGGCTGCTCCCAAACGTTACTAAGTCTGGCAATGTACAGACGTGCGGCATAGGGCGATAATACTGCCTAGTGAGACGTACCCATAACATAAAGCCCGTGAACGTTATGCGTCACGGGCTTCTATTACATGATATACCATATCATCACTAGCTAATTTCAGTTTTAGGCTGACTCCTGGTATGTTTTCAGGGTGAATTGGAGCGTTATCTCCGTCCCGCTACCAGGTTCACTCCTCCCTGTCATCTTACCCTTCATTCGTTTTAATAGATGTTTGGTAATCTGCCAACCCAAGCCTGGATTACCATATGAGGGGGAGTACCCACGGTCATGTTCAAGCCACAATTTCAATTTATTCGGAGATATACCGATTCCAGTATCCTTCACCTTTAATTCCAGTTCAACCTCAGGTGCATCGGTCACAGATCGGGTGTTTGCAGATAAAGTGACGGTTCCTGTGTTTGTAAACTTCACTGCATTATCTACCAAATTAATCAACATACGGCGAATTTTAGCCTCATCCCCGATAAAAATAGGCGAGCTGGTGAGATTCCAGTCAAGCTTCAACTCTAGATTCCGCTGTGCGGCTACCTCTGTATACAGACTCAATACATTTTCCATCATCGTTCTCAGATCAAACGGATCTTCAATATCATCGATCTGCCTGGACTCTATATTGCTGTAATCCAAAATATTACTCAACAACGTCATAAGCGAGCGACTGCTCGACTCCATGATGCTCATATATTGCTGTTGTTCCTCTGTTAACTCTGTCGTCAGCATGAGGTCGGTGGCTCCCCATATTTCGGTTAGCGAAAACCGAATTTTATTACTCAGGGAAGAGATCAAATCCAGCTTGCTCAGAGCAGAGATCTCAGCATCTATCTTTTCTTTCTCCAGTTCCACCACATAACCCAGAAATACAGCCATAGCCTGTAGGGCCTTCAGTTCGGATTCTGTCAAATGTACAGATGGTGCGTCCAAGATACAAATGGTTCCGTAAGCCTGACCATTTTTCATGCGAATAGGGATTCCTGTAAATGAGTGGTTTCCGATAGTTTTAGTCACATCTAAGTCGCATGTGTGCGGGTGAATAGTCGTTTCTGAAATCGTGAGGTGATCCGCAGGATGATCCAACACCAGACTGCAATAGCTAAGCTCAAAAGGGAGCACATCCCCTTTCTTAACGAGTATCTCTTCCCGGTTAAATGAATCAACGATTACATTCGTAATCCCATCATTAGCGGTAATAAAAATGGTGTTTACATGTAAAATATCACTCAACACATCAATGACGTGCGCGGTAGCCTCTTGAATACTATTATAAAAACCTGTAGGTGAAGTAGTCATGTATCTCCAATCCTGATGCAAAGTGGTGGTTATCCAAAAACTTTAGCAGTTTGTGTATCCCATTCTCGATCCTCTGAATGTGCTTTTGGAGCGTATTGTTAATTATACATGATTATTTCATTATAAACCGATCTTTCTACTTCCATTTACCTATTCGCTTGCGCAAACCTTCATTTTTTAGGTCTAATGCTAGCCTTTCTGGGAAGGTTTTTGTTTGTATTATTACACATTCACGAAAATATATGATTATTTTCATTCTATTTTCATAAATTCATATGTAATCTCATGATATGAAAATTGTGTAATAAAATAGGAGGATAGAACCAGTAATATCATGTAAATATTCTATATAATAGGTTCAGAGGTGGAATTATGAATAGACAAGAAGCCCTAGAACACTTCCTTAAGACCTATGCAGAAGATGTATTGAACCAGAAATTACATCAGGCAGCGTCTTTGTATGAACAAAGAAAAGATGAGCTCATCTCTTCTTTTATTCAATCCTTTCAATCGATCTGCCTGCAAGCCCATTCTTCAGAAGTGGCCAAGACAAGGATCGGATACATTACTTATTCTATGAGGCGCACGTATCTGGTGGATCGCAACTATAACTATGTCGTCGAAGCCTATGATAAAAATTGGTTCTTTGATCCTCAACCTTGTTATGGAATCTATGATGCAGGCTGGGCATTCAGCTTTTTAGCAGAATTGGAGGATGAATTGAATCAGCTTCGAAAACCTTATATGAACAAGATTTTTCAGCCTGATGTGGAGCGATTTGTACTCCAGGCTGCAGGGGAATTTCATCAATATATTCTGAAATTAGCGAAAGATGCTATTCAGCAGGTTGTACATTTACCTGAATTCAAGGCCTTGAAATGTGAGGACGATTTGGAAGTAAGAATAGGGGAGTATAAAGGAATCAGTGAGGTGGTGTATTCAAGAGCTTATGGAGTACTACATGATTCAACAGGATAATCGTATTACGGAGTATATGTATCCAGTAGGGACGAATCGCCGGCAGTTATTGGAATGGGCAGAAAGCTCATCATGTGCCGATGAAGAATCTATTTTACAATTTTATGTATCAGGTGATGCGGACTATATTGATTTTATAGAGCATCCGTTACCCATCGTTTCGGAACAACTAAAGGAAATCTTTGATATATATCAAGCCGGATTAAGCTGGAAGTTAGTTGTTTTTGCCGATATGCAGCGAATGCAGCAAACAAGGTATTGGCTGGCAAATCCGCCTAGCCTGATGTGTTTATCACCACGCAGTGAATATCATAGGGACGGTACACTGAAGAAAATCATTTTAGATGAATATGCAGTCGAGAATCATAAAATATTCAGGGTTCAGGGTGCCAATCATCATATCATTGTAGACCTCGATGTGGCTGAATGTATTTTGAAGTTCAATCTGGCAGGCTTGAAATTACAAAAGGTCGATACAGAGGGGCCATCTATACAAAGGAGAGTCTAAGAATGAGTGAGAGCTATGTAGTGGATGGGGCACAGATACATTGCAGCTATGGAAGTCATACAGGAAGATTTAGTGTTTCAGCTAACAGGGGAATTAGTATTGGTGACAAACTACAAGGGAATATTCAGGATTTTCACCCGCAGACGCATATCCCTTCTTTCGGAATGTGTCGTAGTATGCATAATCCTGCAGTCTCTTCTGCTAACAAAGGGAATTCCGGGAAAATCATTCCGCAGTCCTGCAAACCGAGCGTTTCTATGCCTTGGTTGAATGGAAAAAAGGATGTATACGTAGATCAATCTCCGGCTCTGATGAGCTGCTCCACGAACTTATGCATGTGGTGTGGAAAAATCTCGTTCACCACAGACGGGCAGGAATAGTTAACAGATTGTAGGATTTGCATCACATGAAAAGCAACCGGGGGGAGTAAGATGGGACTGGCAGGAACTGTGCTGACTTATGGAAATATTAAAGTAAATGCACCGTATGAGATTATCAGGCTGCTTGATTTTGAATTGACACAGAAGATAAATGAGCACGGCAAGGTGTACATTACTGCTCTCATACCGGATGAGGACCATGCGAAGTATGACGGTTTAGCACATGATGAGGATGTGCTAGAGGTATATGAGATGGATGAAGACCGAGGGACAGTTAGCATCTTTAAAGGAATCGTCACCAATATTAGAATTGCATTCAAAAATGGCGTATATCACATGTACATCGAGGCTGCCTCTTTTACATATCTGATGGATCAACAAAGGAAAAACCGTTCGTTTCAAAACGGCAAATTGACATATTATCAACTATTCCGCGAACTCATAGATGCCTATCCACATGGGGATTTTATTGACCTGACGGACAGCAATCAAAAGTTAGATGGCTTTACTATTCAGTATGGGGAGAGTGACTGGGAGTTTCTGAAAAGAATGGCTTCTCATCTACAAACTGGACTGATTGCCGAGATTACGTCCGTGTTCCCGAGACTATGGTTAGGTGCCTCAAAAGAACAGGTGAAAGGTGAACTGCGCAGCATTAACTTTTCCCTCCAAAAAACAAAGTCAGGCCCCCGGTATACATATGCTGAAGTGGAGGATACGAAGCGTTTTGAACTTGGAGATGTCGTCGTGTTTCGACGAAAGCATTGGGTTATTGATCAAATTCATGCAGAGATGAAGCAAGGTATTATGACATATGACTATGTTCTCGTTCCTGAAGAGGGTATTCCGAGGGAGGTCATACATAATCAGTTTATTAAAGGTACCTCTATTGAAGGGAAAGTTATTGATTTAAATAGTGAAAACGAATCCGTTAAACTTCATCTGTCCGTGGATTCCATGCAGTCCAAAGTTGAAGGGTGCTGGTTTTCTTACCCCACTATGTATACCGGAGATGGGATCGGTTGGCATTGCATGCCTGAGCTGGGGGATCATGTCCATTTGTATTTTCCATCTAACAAAGAAAAGGAGGCTCGTGTAGTTCAATCCCTGCGTAAGAGAGACTACAAAGGAGATGAAATCAGTCAACCGTCAAGAAAGCTATTTCATACCAAAACACAAAAAGTGGCGAGATTCGATGATAAGGAATTAGCCCTCTCCACCCAGAAAGACAAGATACTGGTACGCTTAAACCCTGCATCTGGTATTCATGTGTACAGCCATCACGATCTCACCTTTCACGCCGATACAGACCTAGTGCTGCATGGCAAAAAGGTACAGATGACCGCTACTCGCGAAATATCTCTGACGTGCAAAACTAGCTATATCCGAACCGATGGAGCACTTCATATCAAGGCTAGTAAGTTCATGAAAAATCAGGTACCTGATGCCGAACTGAAAGCTTATAAATCCCTGATTCAAGAATTGAAGGGAAAAGGGTATCCGCAATGGGTGCAGAATTTGCTGCTTCAATTTAAAACGGACTACTACAAAGCCGTGGCAGCCGGGGACAAAAAGGGGGCCAAGGAAGCAGCGGCCAAGGCCAAGCAATTGCGTCAGCAGGTGGCAGAAATAGATCGTATGCCTGCCTGGGCCAGAGCGCAAATGCATGAATACACGTCCCAGTGGTGGGAAGCGCATGGAGCCAACGACAAAGCCAAGCAAAAGCAGATACATCTTCTCGCGAACCAACTGCGTGACAACGTGCTAATCAACGAGCTGATTCGTGGTCATTCAGCCAAATCCTATCTGGATGCGAATCGGCTGGAGGAGCTGTCCGGACAATACGCAGATGCGGCCCATAAGCTGACCATCGCCGATCAAAGGGCTATTGCTAAGGAAGCGGCTGCCCTGCGTAGTAAGTATGGCGTGAACAGCCTGCTTGCCAGAGATAATTTGAACAAGCTTGCCAAGAAGTATCCAGACAGCTTCTCGTACAAGCTACCAACTACAGGCGATTGGGATAAGGAGCTCAACGCCGCTTTGCATGATTTTGCGAAAAAATACGGCCTGGAAAATAAGGGATATGGTCGTGATGTGCTCGCAGTGTACCTGCATCAAGTAGCCAATGGCATTCTTCCATGGCCTAAGGTTAATAAGGCTGCAACGCCAACAGTTCCAGCAACGACAACAACGAAAACGGAACCGGGCAAGAAGCCGCCGACTACTCCTGAAAAGCCAGCGAAGGAGGAACCGAAGCCTACACCATCCAACAGTTCTGCTGATGAGAAAAGGAAAGCAATTGTAGAATTCGCTAAGAAGTTTTTAGGCAAGATTCCTTACTGTATGGATACTAAAATTACAACGATGAAGCTGGACCCCAACAATCCACCTATTTATATGGACTGTTCTGATTTTAGTTCCTCGGTGTACTTTACCATATTAAATGTGCGTATAGGCGGTACTACAAGCGATCAAATCCATCGGGGAACAGAGGTTGACTACAAAGCTTTACGATCCAGTGGGGATTATAAAAATTTGAAGTTAGGTGATTTAATCTTATTTGATTGGGGGAGTGGGGGGAAAACCAAATTCAAAGTAGATCATGTAGGAATATATGTGGGAGATGGAAAGTTCATTCACGAGCATGGTAATGCACAAACTCTTGCTGAAATGAAAAAGGACCTCAAGCCATCTCATAATGTAACAATAGATAAATTAAACACAAATTGGGGAAAAGGTTATGGTCTTATATATTCAAACGTTATCGCAATTAGACGTATTATACAAGATGATGGCTCAATAATTAACAAATAAGAAAATAAGAAAATAAGTAGTAGCTTAAAACATCATAATAATATTTGATTCCAAGGTATTCTCAGGAGAAAATAGTGCTGCCCCGTTTAGCTAGGTAGGCTTTATTGAGAACGGAATAGGGAGTGGTAAGAAAGTGAATTTTATAAAAATCATATTGATTGTTACTTTTGTAGCCATTATATCGGCATGTAGTGGGTTTAAAGGAGAGGAAGCTTTCTCGTCTCCTCACCCCCAAGAAATATCATCACACAGGGTCACACAAGATAATAGAAATGTTACTGAAAAAGAAGCACGGTGGCTTTTAAATGGAGAAGAAGACCCATATCCGACTCAATTTTTGACCAATTTAGATGATCCTACAGGGAAGACCTATATACGAATCGATGACTTGGTAGATGCGATGCAAACTAAAGAAGAGCGAATAAAATATCGCGGCTCCCAAGTAACTGTCAGTAGAGTATCAAATGATGGAAGTCGAATGGCGATCGTAAGGACAATCTCTGATGTGGAAGAAGGGGGCGAAAAACACATTCTTGAGGTATATGATCTGAACTCAGGAAAAAAAGAGTCCGAGTTTGAACTGCCTTCAACGTCTTACCCTGTAGTCTCTCCTGATTTAAGTAAATATCTTTATGAGTTGAATGGGCAAGTGTATTTATATGATGCAGTAAAGAGGAAAACGACAAAAATAGACATTGGGAAACGTAAAATAGATTTAGGTATCATTAGTTCAGGATTATTTTCTCCAGATGGCACTAGATTCTGTTTTGAGGAAAATGACCAACCAGGCATCATTATGCTGAATCTGTCCGGTATTAGTGGAGTAAAACGTTTACTTACAGGGTCTATGGTTTCGCTTTTGCAATGGGATCAAGAAGATAAATTAATTTATACAATTTCTGAAGAGGACGACAATTACACAAAAGATGTCTATTCATTTGATATAGAGAGCGGAGAAAAAAGGTGGATAACTAAAAGTACGGCACCATTTATACTATCCCCTGATCAAAAATTGGCGCTGTCCGCAGAATACGAAGCATCAAAAATGTATCTGGTTCATCTGAGCGATGGAAGAAAGGAGGATATATCCTCTTTTACTAAAAACCAAGGAATACGCACGGCTCCAATACAGTGGATCGAAGCAAAAACCAATTATATGAAGTATAGCAACAAGGTTAAAGTGAAAAGAATTACTGCCTCTTCTACGCTACCTGATCAGGGTATTCGTTCTTTTAATGTGGACAATTTAACGGATGGAAATTATTCAACCTCTTGGTGTGAAGGAACCAAGGGGGGCGGAGTAGGGGAAACGGTAACTATAGATTTGGGTTCAACTCAAGAGATGAGAGGTATAGATATAACCGATAACTTCATGTGGGTTAATAATAAGTATTTAGACGTAAGTAAAATCAAAAAAATGAAACTTGATTTCTCGAATGGGCAATCTGAAGTGTTTGAGGGCAGTGGGGCACGTTTCAAATTTGATGAACCTATACGGACTTCTTTCGTTAAGATTACCATCCTGGAAGTGAAAAAAGGCGCGGACTTCCCAAATACATGTATAGGTGAGCTGAAGTTATTGTGATGAACAGTAGAAAACGGAAAAAAACTGCAGTATGGATAAGTAAAATTACGTTATTGGTCATGATCTTTTCCATGCTATGCGGGTGTATACAATCGAATGAGGGGCAAAAAGTAGGACAGGAGCGGAATGAAACTTATGCTTCTGTCTCTCAGTCCAAGAAACCTCCTCCAACAAAAAGGGCTGTAAATTGGTTGCTCTTTGAAGCGGAAAATGAAAACATGCCTGTGGACTATCTCGTTGATATGGATGATCCTACAGGCAATACGTTTATTGATACAACTGATATTATTGATCGGTTGTACGCAAGTGAGAAAGAGGATTTCCCTAGAAGTGAGCTGGAAATAATGCGATTTTCTAGTGACGGCAAGACTATAGCACTGAGCAGATATACACATATGATAGATTACAGTGCCATTTTTATTTATGACTTATCCACATTTAAAAAGTTGTATGAATTTAATATACCTGATAGGGAATACGTCGTAATATCACCGGATTTAAGTAAATGTGTGTACACCAATAATGGAGATTTTTTTCAATACAATATTCAGGGACGAGTCACTCAAAAACTATCTATTTCCAACTATACTGGTTCGGAAGAATCTATTGGATATAGTGTGTTTTCTCCTAATAGTTCAAAATTATGTATTGAAGATAATGGTACTCTATATATTTTTGATCTGATGGCGAATAAAGAGGTTCAACGAATCACAGTGACCAAGGCAATGCAGGTTTATCAGTGGCTTTATAATAATAAGATAGTTTACCGTTCCTATGATGACGAAAAGTGGTACATGTTGAATTTAGATGACGGAAAGAAGAGGATGTTGGCAGAATTCTCTGAGAACCCTGTTTTAACTTTAGATAACCACAGGGTTGCTTATGTGAATTCGAAGGGTGAAATGCAACAACGAAACATCCAAACAGGTTTGCCTATAAAATACTCCAATCTATTTCACAGGATAGGCTATAACGTGTCCCCTACACAATGGATACAAACAACAACGGATTTAATGAAATATCGAAAAAGTATCCCGGCACGGAAAATCATTGCCTCTTCTACACTTCCAGACCAAGCAGGAAATTCCTATGCTGCCCAAAACATCATGGACGGAGATGCGAGTACAGCCTGGTGTGAAGGAGTTAAAGGAGACGGGATCGGGGAGTGGATCAAAATTGATTTCGGCTCTATGCAAGAACTGAAGGGGTTTGAACTTTTTAATGGTTTAGCCAAGTCATCCAAAGCCTTCCAAGCAAATAATAGAGTTAAACGAATGAAACTGGAGTTTTCAAACGGGCAGACCAGGGTGATAGATAATGATTTTATAAGAAACGAATTTCTTGATAACCCCATTCATACCTCTTTCGTGAAAATAACGATTGAGGCCGTAGAGCGAGGAACTAAATATCACGATACCTGTATGTCGGAGATACGATTCTTCTAGCATTTCTAACAAAGGAGAAGACATATGAAATGGAAAGAGCCAACGTTTGGTGCAACCCCTATGTTGAGAGCTTTAACAACTGCTAATGCACACAGGAAAGCACAGGCATTTGATCTTGCAGCAGAACAGAAAAAACAAAAACTAAGCTACCCAGACTGGGCCCAGACCTGGATGCGTAAATACAAAGAAGATTGGTATATTGCTCAAGTCAATGGTGACGAGGTAGGTATGCGTAAAGCGCAAAAACTGGCAGAAGGACTTCGAAGCAAATTACGCGAAATGGCCACATTCCCCAAGTGGGCTCAAGAGCAAATGCAAAAAGAAACCGTTCGTTGGATGACTGCGGAGGCAAGTGGAGATATCAGGGAAAAGCTGGCTGCCGAGAAGGCGGGACGAGCTATACGCGAGAAGCTAGGTCTGATTGATATGAGTACTAAAGCACCACCAGAAGTACCCGTTACCACCGAATCGAAAGATGAACCTACAAAAACGAACGTAAAGACTCCGGCTGGAAAATGGATACCTGCTGAATTCCAGTATAACGGTAGTTCTGAAGCTGAAAAAACATTCAAAAGACGCTCATTAAATTTCACCAAAATGAAATGGAATCAGGAAAAGTTGCATGGTTTATGGGAAGCTACAAAGAAGATACAAGAAACATATGATATTCAGATTGATCCCCGTTTTTTGTTAGCAATTATTGTTCAAGAAGGAACTGGAAGTTTTAACACTAGTAGTACAAATAGGGCGGCTGATGGTGAGCATGGTGCTGAAACTAATTATGCCAAAGATTTGATGAAAGCCAATAGCCTGATATTCGGGAAAATATTAGGATATATATATTATGGTCAGGAATTTAGGCAAGCAGTAGTAAAAAACAATAAATTGAGTGGTATTACAGGCAAAGGAGATGTTTTCCAATACTGTAATTGGTTCACGCCGATTCTTAGAATGAAATCTAAGCGAGTTGAATGTGGCATATACGCTAGCGATAACCGTTGGGGTGAGAGTGTGCGGAAAATATACAATACCTTTAGTGGGAATGAAGCTTCTAACTATGAACAATATTTGTTGAGTCTTGATAAAAGTGTAACTCAGAAAATTGCTGCATCCGAAGGTATTAAGCTTCCTAATTTTAAATTTAAACCTACCCAAAATGGTAACGATAGCAGAAAAAATGATACGAATGAGTGGAGTATCGTCGGTGAAAGATAAATCACAATTCGAAATGAGGAAAAGAAGTGTACAAACCAAGTTACGGTTATTGCATTATAATGCTTATAATGATTTTTGGAGTAACTGCGTGCGGTTCTACAAGTATCAATAATTATAAAAGTGAGAAAACAGTTAGCGTCAAAGACGAGAGCACATGGAACTATCGAAGTGAAAAAGTCGAAAAAGCCCAGAATATTGCTTCTGCCGATCCGGAGTCCCTTCAGGACGACGACTTTGAGGTCTCATATCGATCACATAAGATTGATAAGAATACGGATATTAAAGAACTTATCCATAAGTGGGGTTACAGTGAAGGATTTGAAGCTAACAATAGAGGATATAATAGTGGGAATGGAACATATAGAAGATGGAGTCTGTCCTATCCTAACTATGAGGAGCCAGAAATAAGATTTGTAGTTTTATCTAAGATTGAACTTGAAGGGGAGGAACTGGTGGATGGTGAAAGCTATTTAGTAGCCGTGAGTTTGGAGAATCCCAAGTTTAATACAAAAAGAGGCTTGAAGATCGGTGATACCCTTGGCAAAGTACTACAGCTCTATGGCAAACCGAGTATTGTAACAAATGGGAGTCTGCTTTATTCCAAGAATGGCTTACATTTGAGGATTCAGTGGGATACTGAAACGGAAAAAGTAAATAATATCTTCATAGAATATAATATGGAGAAATCCATAGAACAGCAACGTAGTGCTGATTATGTAGAAGAGGATGCTCAGCCCGACCCTGATCTAGAACCATATACTATTCAAAGGGAACAATCATTTACCACCACTCTTAATGGATGGGGAGAAGTAAAGTTTATATCCACTTTAAAAGATGAGGATACGAATGATCTGATTCAAGCAAAGTTTTTTTTGGAAGTTAACAGTGACAAAAATGTGGAAAACAAGATCCTGTACGAATTCCCCGAATTTTATGGTAACAAAGGTAGAATGATCGACAGGATCAAAGCAGTAAGTTTTAAGGACTTGAATCAGGATGGACGTACAGATATTGTTATTATTGCTGATTATATCACCGGAGTTAATGCACACGGAATAGAGACTCTACCTGTCGCGGGAATTTACTTTCAGAAAAAGGACAAAACGTACACTACCCTGCCTGAGTTGGATAAGAGTATCAATCAAACTGGACATAACCGAACACTTCAAAATGTCATTCAATACGTAAGCAAACAACGTATAAACGTTCAATGAACAATGTGAAAAGGGAGTTTTTTGAAATCAACTTTATAAAACAAAATAAAATACTATTTTTAATATTGTTATTTAGTCTGCTATTGAATGGATGTTCTGAACAACCTACGAATGAGAAGCAGCAAGCAGTTGAACCCATCAAACCTAGCACTCAAATGATAGAGAAAAAAGCTGTGACTGAACCAGAGTCTGCTGCTCAAAAACGAGATCGGAATAGCAATATTGTGAATCCGATTAATAAACGAAATGAAAATTACGCCATAGATTCTAACACATTAGATCAGTTTATAAAGAAAATCCAGCCCCCAAATGAGCAGCTTCAGAAGATATTAAAAGAAGATTTAGACCATGATGGAAAGCCGGAATATGTACTTGCTTTTGGATTAGAAAAAGAGGAGATTTACAACATATTTGTAGTCCGGGAGGATGATGGTTATCACATCATTGAAAAACTAGAGGACCCGGTTATAGTTGTGCATCTAAATACAGATGTGAAAATCATGAAGCTGGATCAAACAGACCAAAAATTTATCGTTGTATACTCTATAGGCGACGGAGGGGCTTATTCAGAGGGATTCTCCATATACACCTTGAAAAATAATCATATCAAGAGTATAAATTCTGATTTTCCTAATGCTACTGGACAAGGAATTCGAACGTTAAAAGATACCGACCATGATGGTGTATTTGAAAGTGTCGATTATTACGAGTTTAGTGACACTCAGGAGCATACCATCGTGGTCTATCAAAAATATGATGGAACAGGACCTGGAAAAAAGGAGGTTTTGTATAAAAATAAAAGTACACAGTTTGTATATCCAAGCGATCCTAAGGCTGTGATATTGAACTACTTGGAAGTTGATTATCTTATGAAGTGGTTTGATTTACCTTTTCCTGAAATGGACCAGCTCACCGATCCGGCAGCAAGGCAAACGTATGATTTTGAGGATGCCATCGATTTATCCGGTTTAGCATATTTATCTTACCCGGTGTTAGAACTGAGTATTAATGAGGTTAGTAGCGATGATAACCGAAAAATATTTTTGGTAAAAGATGATTCATTAGAAGAAAGAGCGAAAAAGGAAATTACGTTTACGTTAGAAAAACAGTCAGATAAATGGAAGATTATGGGTATAGAGATGAACGATAAATCGTAGAAAGCGTGATATCCAGCATGAATTACTTGAAGTACGGGCGAGCTTCTTGCGTCCTATTACTACTCATTTCCTGTGTAGCGCTGAATGGATGCATGAAGGAACAAAATTCTCCTGCAACTAAAACAAATCATGCACTTTCTCTCCAAAATGAAGATAAAACGATTTCCTATTCGAAAAAGCTGGACACGTTAGTGAAAAAACTTCATATAGTCAACGATGAAAATAAGGATTCTGATACCAGACAAAACAAGCTTGAGGAGTTCACACAGGAACTTAATTCGTTGTTAAATGAGCCTGGAAGTGTAGAGATGAAGGATGAAGAATTAGTAGAAAAGTTCGATAATAATCTCACTATCTTAACAAAATCGTTTCCGTTAAAAAGCGGGCAGCTCAACGTTAGGGTTATGAATTATAGAGCACCTAAAACGGTGACAGGTACGATCGGAGATAAATACACATTTATTCAGTGGTGGAGTACGAAGCAACTTGTACATGCTCAGATGATTGAGGATGGCGGGCCAGAATTGACTACAGACTTCGTGGTTCGGGATTCAGACAAGGGAATACAGCTGTTGTTAGGGGGATATGTTTCAATATATCATCCAGATCCCGTATTTGTTGCGTTGTGGGAATTCTCCGGGGAAAAATGGACACAGAAAGAAATAGTAACAGATAAGATAAAGCTTCCGGATGCGTGGGAATTGAACGAGGATACAGATGAGTTTATTTTAGAGAATCGACAACATGATAGCATGAGTATCGGAGTTTTAGACCACGGCGATGGTTTCTTAATAGACAGTGATGATTCTGAACAAAACCTTATTATTGAGTTCTCCAAAAGTGGAGAAGTCCGTATTGATTCCGAATATAGCACCGCCTTGAACGCTTATAGTGAACGGCAAAGCTATGAACTCATTCAAGAGGAATATTCAAAAAATGGGATCGTGATTAAATACCCTCAAATTACAAAACTCAAGAATATTGCAAAGCAGAAATCTTTAAACCAAATTCTTAAGGCTGATGCTTTAGAAGGATTACAAAAATATGCAGATTCCAATGCCGGAGTCCATGTCGAAATTGATTATGAGATCAAACGACAAAGTGAACGATTCTTGAGTGTACAATATACGGGTATTCATTATATGAAGGACGCAGCCTATCCTACTCATATGTTTTATACCACGAACCTGGATATGAAGCAGGTTTCAAGAATAAGATTGAGAGATCTGATAAAAGTCGAGAAACCTTTTATTGAGCTTATAAAAAGCGGAAAGATTACAGCTGTTCAGCCGGAGCAACAAGGGTTAATTGGTGATTTCACAAAAGATGATTTGATTCAATTGTTAGCAAATGCGGATGTAACCAAAGGTTCGCTTGCGGAAGTAGAAATGGAATCGTTTAGTTATTTCACAAATGATTCATTGGGGATGAGTGTGCCTATGGCACATGTGGTAGGGGATCATGCGGAGTATGAAATTCGTTTGACACAAATTCCAGAGAATATCAGGCAGAATGAGGAACTATGGAGTGAGCTAAGTTCTGTTGAGGATCAGTCTATTTCCACAGTTGGCGGTGAAAAGTTGAATACCGACCAATATGAAATTGAAGAGTCGCAGTCTTTTCAAACTACTTTCGAAGGCTTTGGGAAAGTGCGGTTTGTATCCACATATGGGTATTCGGAAGGTTTTCGTAAATTCTTTTTCTTCCTATTGGATGGCCAAGGACATATGCTGTATCCATTCCCCGATTTCTACGGGAACCGTGAGTGGGTTGCACGTTACGGAGGAGTAGAAGCAGTGGCCTTCAAGGATGTGAATAAGGATGGATTGAAGGATGTTATCATTATTGCCAAAGTTGACAACGGGATTCATGGACCTGGTAGAGTTGACCAGTTCCCTATAGCGGACATTTATTTTCAGAAAAAAAATAAAACCTTTACCACTCTCTCTGCATTAGATGAGGCTCTTAACGATCAGGGACATAATCAAACCATTAAAGATGTCATTCAATACGTAAGCAAACAACGGATAAACGTAAACTAACCGACAAAAGGGAGCGGTAACATGGGATATCCAATCATCAAGTATAATGGAACGGTTTTATCTCTTAAAAATCCAAAAGTTAAAGTTGTACAGAAAATGAATGAGCATGTGAAGGTCGTTTTGACAGGTGTATTAACGGATGCTCAAATGGAAGAATATACAGATCATATGGAAGCAGGGGCGAAGTTAGTTGTTTCTTATATGAATGACGATCATAAACAGAGTGTGCTATTTCGAGGGCTAGTCACGCAGTTCAGAATCAAGATGGTATCCAATGTAGCTCATTTGGTTGTCGAAGCTCTATCTTATACATGCCAGATGGATGAAATACCTCATAGACAATCTTTTCAAAATGTAAAGATGAAGCTGCAAGCATTGCTTGAACACGTGCTCAAATCCTATCCCAAAGCCAATTGTACGAGCCGGTTGAAGGATCAACTTTTACAGGAATTTACGATGCAATTCGACGAAACAGACTGGTCGTTTCTGAAACGTATAGCGTCTCGGCTCGGTTGGGGACTGATACCTGATCCGATTGGTGAAAAACCTCAGTTTTATTTTGGATTGCCGGATGGCGTCAATCAGCCTGAGCTCAGGCAGTATAACTACTCCATGACGAGAAAAACCAAACCAGGAGCCAGCAAGGATGACAACCTTCTATATTATAAAGTACAAACGACAGGGGCTAGAGATGTCCTGCTGCAAATTGGGGCGGAGGTTAAATTTAAAGGGAAAGCTTTATACGTCCTGCAGTCTGTTGCGTTTATACGACATAGTGCTTTGTGGCATGAATATGTGCTGACTACAGCGGATGGAATGAAACAGGATTTGATTGTAAATGAGGACATTCGGGGCATGTCATTGAAATCCAAGGTCATTGGAATCGAGCAGGATCATGTGAAGGTTTTCTTTTATGAAATGGATAAGGTCAAGCCTAACGTCAAGGAAACCTTCGCTTTTCCAACGGCTACATTTTATACATCGGAAGGGAATACGGGATGGTACTGCATGCCGGAGCTGTTTGATTTTGTAGATATCTACTTTCCGACCTCTAAAGAAAAAGACGCTATTGTGACCCACTCGATCCGAAAGAGATCCAAAGGCGGTGACTTTATTAAGGACCCATCGACGAAAATCTTTATGACCAAGTACCGCAAAGCCATTATATTTGAGAAAAATGAAATTTTAATCACGGGGAACGACGATGAAGTGGTGATTCGACTGCTGGATGACCATGGCATCGAATTGCGGAGTAAAAAGGACATCCGTGTTAAGGCTGATGGAAATTTGGTATTCAATGCGGGGAACACAATTCAGGTCACCGCGAAGGATGCTATCGGTTTAAAATGTAAAACGAGTCTGGTAGAAATGGATGGTAACATTAAAATGACTGGAGAAAAGATAAAGACGCAGTAAATAAAACTACCAAGAGAAGGGGAAAGCATGGCTAAAGTAACTACAGGAGCAATTGTCAATGAGAAAGCGCCGACCCAGGAAGATATGGTCCAAGAATGGAAACGTAAAATAAGCAAAGGCGAATATCCTTTTATTCATGTAACTCAGCATAGTACCAAAGGTGAAGAGCGCTAAATATGACTAACGACGACTGGAAGAGGCCCCTAAGGGGCCTTTTCTGCAATCATGGTTCAATATTCTAATTCTTTTTAGGATTCCTACTATCGATGAACCAAGCAGGTCCTAATACATCTAGGACTTCTTTTTTTTCAAAATCGTAAGCAATGGATATCGAGTGACCTTCATGTCCTTTTATATAGCCGATTAGATAAATCGTGTTATTAACATAGCTACCTATATAGTCATAACTCTTAAATATGAAATCTGCCCTATAGTATTCCTTAATGTACTCTTTTCCAATAGGTATGCCTGTCCGAACGATTTCTCCTTTTTGGCATTCGATGCGTACTGCATGTAAAAGAAAACTCCTACCAGAATGACAAGTGATATAAAGACAAAAAGCCATAGTTGTTTCTTTTTCAAGTTGAAGTATTCTCCTTAAAATTGAGCTAAATATGCTATAAGCTTTCTTAGGAATAAGGTGCATTCTTATCTATAACCTTACTATTAATAAACCAATCCGGTCCCGTAACATTGACGATTTCTTTTGAGTCCAAGTCATAGGATATCCTAATTAAGTCTGTATCGTTTCCTTTTATATAGCCGTAAAGATGTACTCTTGCAAAGACACTGTTTTCTTCAATATTGTAATTTTTTAATACGAAATCCGTATTATAGTGAGTTTTAATATATTTGATACTGACAGTAGTAGCAGACTCCACTACCTCTTCCTCTTGAGCGGTAGAAAAACCACAACCGCCCAGAATGGTTAATATTATGATGAGAACTGTGCAACATTTAAGGATTGTGTTCATTTACGCAACATTCCCCTAACATGCTATTTATAATTTAATGTGAACTACAACCAGAATGCAGTGAACAATGACGTGGTTCTTATTTTTGTTGCAAATATCTCTCAGTAACAGGAAGTATTTTAATGATATTACTTCTTCATATTTAGGAAAAAGTCATCTGTTAGAGGGCATTTGAATACAGACTTGATTTTAGAATGGCGGAACAATCTTATTAGGATTCCTACTGTCGATGAACCAATCCGGTCCAGTTACGTAGAGTACTTTTTTTTTCTTATAGTCGTAATTTAGTGAGATTATCTGACCTTCATGTCCTTTTATATAGCCACGAAGATAAACGGTAGAGTTAACATAGCCGCCAATAAAGTCGTAATTTTTGTATATAAACTCGGCATTATAATGTTTTCTAATGTATTCTTTTCCAATAGGTATGCCAGATTGGACGTACTCTTCTTTTTGTACATCCTCCGTATATTGCATGTAACAAAAGATTCCAACGAGGATTGAAACTACTATAAAGATGCTTCCCCAATCCTTTTTCTTCTTCAAGTTGAATTCTTCTCCTTAGTATCTCCTGACTATAAACTCATAACATTACTGCTTTTTATAATAATAGTAGGATAGCTCATTTATTTAATAAAAGGATTAGCTCGGTACAACGTTTAAAAATTGTGTTCATATACGCAAATCTCTTCTAACATACAGTTACAAAGTCCTAATCGTTATTAGGTATGAACTGCGACCCAAAATGCAGTAACCAACGACTTTATACTTATTTTTACTTTCAACTATACCGCAAGTAAACAGGAAGTATTATAATGATTTCACTTCCTTAGATTGGAAAAATATATTCTTGAACTGGAATGAATCATATGTTTTTTTTTTTTTTTTGCATACAAATCTTGATATTTAAAATGGTGGAACATTCTTTTTAGGGTATCGACTGTCAATGAACCAATCCGGTCCGGTTACACTAAGCACTTCTTTTTTTTCAAAATCGTAAGCGATAGATATCGATTGATCTTCATGTCCTTTTATATAGCCGATTAGATGAACCGTATTATTAACATAGCTACCTACATAGTCATAACTCTTAAATATGAAATCAGCCCTATAGTATTTTTTGATGTACTCTTTTCCAATAGGTATACCTGTTCTAACGGCTTCTTCTTTTTTTATATTTGATGCGTAGTGCATGTAATAGAGAGCTCCTATTAGGATGAAGAATAAGATGAGAGCAGTAACCCAAATTTTTTTTCTTTTCAATTTTTAGATGCTCCTTTTTTGAAAGTATCAACTTTTTCTAACTTTATAATATATTAGGTGATTAGACAAGGTGGGGTAATAATTGCAGTATATTAGTGAAAAAACATACTGGAAGATAGCAGATGAGGCTTACCTATTGGATATTGATCCAAAGACTTATAAAAATGAAGATATTCCTGGTTGGAGGGTTGTTGATTTAGACGAAAAACTATTACATGACACGAACGGTTCTGGATTTGATGCGACCGTTTTTCACAATGAGAATAGCAATCAGGTGATCATAGGGTATAGGGGTACAGAACCAGGAGGAAGACCACTATGGAGTAGAGCGATGGACATAGGAACAGACATCAACGACGTCGTGGGTGGACGAGCAAAAAATTTAAATCAAGTTCACGATTATTATGTAAATAATCAAGAAGAGATAAAAAATTCCCCCCCACAGGTACAAAGTTCATTTCATCAGTATGAGGCCCAGTATCAGGATAATCAATTTACAAAAGCTCAAACACTGTACGATGAAGTGAAGAAGAAGTACCCCGCTGCCGAAATATCTACGACAGGTCATTCTTTAGGCGGTGCAGAAGCAGAATATGTTGCAGTGAAGAATGGTTTATCATCTGTGAGTTTTGCTGCTCCGAGCATTGTACATTTATTGCCTGAAGATCTTCAAGAGAGGGTAAAAGCAGGAGAATTCAAGAAGACTAATGTGGCTTTTGCCCATCCCGGAGATAGCGTTGGTGGGGGAGCCACTAAGGCTAACCAACATGTGGGGGAAACGTATCATATTGGGAGTGATTATAAGACTGCCAATGTAGCCAAGTTTACTATTCCTGTTTCAATTCCCTTGGAAAGAAAAACCGAATTGGAAAGACTTTTTCTTGGCCCCAAGTGGACTCCTATTGTTTATGTTCCGATTACATTGCCTATGATACAGCAAGATGCATTCACCAAATTCTATAATTCTGTATTAGGTGGAGAGAACACTCATAGCATGGGAAATTTTACGTTTGATGAAAATGGCAATATCAGCAATCCACTGTACACCATGGACGGACAACTGGTAGAAGGTAATCCGCGGGTGCAGGCGTACGAGCAAATGCTGGCCGCGCAGGCAGAGCTCAAGCAAGTCATGGGCGATCTGGTTGAACGTTACGGTGCACAAATGGGTGCTTTCGGGCAGTTTGCTGCTACTGCACTGGGTGTGAATTTGATGGGAGCAGGACAACAAGATGGTCGCACTAATGGTGGGGCATATTTTGTGGGCAACAAAAATGGAGGCACAATTCAATTAACACCTGAGGAGCTAAAGCATGCTGCTAATCAGATGCGTTCTAGCTTGCATGGATTTTCCAGTGATACCCGTGCGTCCATTCAGTTATTTCAGGCTCATATTGGGACAAGTGAAAGTCAGTCTTTGACCCCGCTTGCGCATAGTGCTACGGCGACACTGGATCGGATTAATCGCTGGTATCAGGAATCGATTACAGAGATAGCAGAATATATAGATCGTAAGGGCCAGGAATTTACGATGGTGGATCAATAAGAAAGAGCAGCTGGAAGAACACAACGGGAGGCGAAAGAGATGAGCAGAATATCTTTGAGCCTGGGGGATCTGCGTAAGGCTGTTCAGCAATGCGAGCAGCTAAAGCAAAGACTTCAGCATCAGGAGCAGCAGATGAAAAATATATATGGTAGGCTGCATGAATGGCGGGGAGAATCAGCTGCTGAATTAACACGTAAAATGGAGGTGTTTCTCCAAGGAACCACGGTACGAATACAAGAATTGGACGAGCATAAAGAGCAGTTGAAACGTTATATTCGGAAAATGGAAGAAGCTGATCGGCGTGAGGAGAGACGCAAGCGGGCTGCACAATGGTGATACAGACGGACTGCAATAGTTAGGAGAACATCATGAAAGATCAAAATGCATTTGTCATTTTACTTATATTGAATATCGTTTATGGCTTAACGTTATTTGCCTATCCGGCCATGCTGATGGTGGTCGCATTTTCTTTCGATGCACCAACAGCTGGAGATTATCTCAGCAATTATATTTTTGCCTATGTCATAATGAGCTACCCGATAGGAATATTCATATCTTGGATCTGTTGGTACTTTTATCATCGTTATGCTTTTAAGAAGGCATATATTATTGCTAACTTTATGCTGCTGTGGCCGGCTACTCTTGTAGTGTCCTCGTGGATTCAATCGGCTTTTTCTTGAAGGGGTTCCCATCTGGCCAGTCAGCTACATAACAAAAAAACCGTACAATCGCTAGGGGACTCCCGCGGGGTACGGTTAAATGCATTTAAGTAAAAACTACATATATAGTAGAAGGAAAAAAATTTCCTCTGGAATGACGACGATAAAACCCTTGGCCAGAGATTTACCGGAGTCTACTTTAAAATTACCCTGTGGGCGAATATAGCAGCGTTCGGAAGCTTGGGGATGAGTTAAAAAAGGTGTAAAAATGTTGAAAAGCTACAAAGTTCGACATATTGTTCGCTTTTTCGCATCATATGTGATTGGATTAGGGATTTTTGTTTGCTATTTATCGTATATTTATGTATAATCTATCGTGTTGAAAGATTGATTGTACGTAATATGCTGATGAGGGTGGGTTCATGACGCTGCTCGACAGTAACGAAAGCAAGAAGCGGATGTGCCAGATTTACAATGAAGTTTCAAAGGAACTGTTCGGCTTCGGGACCACGCTGCTGCGGGCCACCGTTGAGAACAACATTGTTACCTTTGTGGCGAAGCACCGGCGTTCTCCACGCTCGGCGGCATTGGAAGTGGAAGCCCCCGGCTTGAAGCTGGAAGTGGATTTCCGAATGTCCATGCTGTACAAGAAGAGACTTCGCGAGAAGCTGATTGAGGATATGGAGCTCGATATAGATGCTTTACTGCGTGATTATGATTCAGCAACGCAGTGGGCTATTACGAACATCATTCTGAAGGAGTCCTAATAAAATTGGATATTCGGCTTTTCGCTTCGGATCTATCTGAGGGGAGAACCTGTTATAACGCGCAGCGGGATCAACTTATTCTTTGTTTACGAAGAAAAGTATTCTTGTTTTACAAGAGTACTTTTCTTTTTTGTGTCATAAGGTGTGCATAATAAAAAATAGGGGGAGTTTCATATGAAGAAATGGTTTAAAGGGTTTATGGCTGTGACCTTGGCATCCGTGATACTGGCAGGTTGCGGCAGTAATGCTACTGGCGGTCAGACAGATGGAAAAGATGGTTCAGCTGATGGGAAAAAGAAACTAGTTATTTCCACATGGGGCTTTTCCGAGGACTTTTTTAACAAAGAAGTGTACGAGCCTTTTGAAAAAGAACATAACGTTGACATCGTGGTCGAAATTGGAAATAATGCGGAACGGTTGAACAAAATCAGTCAAGGCAGCACAGATGTCGATCTGATTTATCTGTCTGATTATTATGCTCAACAAGGAATCCAACAGGGATTGTTTGAGAAGCTGGATCGCAGCAAGGTGCCGAACCTGAACCAAATTTATGATATTGCCAAAGCACCGCTGGGTGAGGAGTATGGTCCTGCTTATACGGTCGGGCGTCTCGGTATTGCCTATAATCCGGAGCTGGTGAAAAAGAATGTGACCTCTTGGGCTGACCTGTGGGGAACTGAGTTCAAAGGAAACGTGACTTTGCCGAATATTACGGCGACTGCCGGACCGATGATGGTAGATGCAGCCTCCAAGGTAGCGGGTAGTAAGGAGTTTAATGAAGACCAAGCCTTCGGAAAACTGAAAGAGCTGAGTCCGAATATCGTTAAGTTTTATAGCAAAACATCTGAGTTTGTGAACATGTTTAGTCAGCAGGAAATTGCCGGCGGTCCGATCATGGAAATGTACTTCAAAGATTTGCAGGCGGCTGTGCCAGGAGCGAAATTTGTAGCTCCTAGTGAAGGTGCTTACGCAGTAATGAACACGATTAATGTAGTGAAAGGCTCCGACCAGAAGGAGCTGGCTGAGGAATTTATCAACTGGCAGCTGAGCAAGGAAGTTCAAGAAAAATCCGCCAAGGCAAAGGTTGATTCCCCGGTGAATACGCAGGTGGTACTGTCCGGTGCGGATACAGAGGGAATTACGTACGGTACAGAGGTAGTGAACAAGCTGACCAAGCTGGATATGAAGTTCGTTAACGATCATATCAAGGCATGGACAGATCGCTGGAACCGGGAAGTTGCACAATAATGAAAAAGGTTATATTAGATGTAGATACGGGCATTGATGATGCGTTGGGTATTTTACTAGCAGCCAAAAGTGGTCAGCTGGATATCCAAGCGATTACTACGGTATGCGGTAATGTTTCACTTAAACAAGCAACATTGAACACATGCAAAATCCTCGACCTTTTAGATAGACCGGATATTCCGGTTTATCGGGGGGCGGAGGCTCCCTTAATACGTAAAGGCCTGCACGAGCATCGTGTCCATGGAGAAGACGGTATTGGAGGCGCACTGAGTGGAGTAGTCCCAGCCATGTCAGCGTCCGAAGGTTTTGCACCGGATATCATTATTGATACCGTGATGGCTCACCCGGGGGAAGTGACGCTCATTTGCACCGGGCCACTCACTAATCTGGCATTGGCGCTGCTGAAGTGTCCCGAACTGACGGATCACGTCGATGAAGTCATTTTTATGGGCGGTGTTATTCACGGGTGCGGCAATATTACACCTGTAGCGGAGTACAACATGTATGCTGACCCTGAAGCCGCACGAATCGTATTTCATGCAGGATTTGGTCGGTTGATACAGGTGGGACTGGATGTAACACGGAAGGCTCTGCTGACTGCGGATCATATTGCTCGTCTGACCCGCCCAGCAATTCGTAATTATGTAGCTGAAAGCACGGCCGTTTATACCAAGCGTTATGAAGAACGCAACGGGGTAAAAGCCTGTGCGCTTCATGACCCGCTTGCCGTGGGTGTCGCATTGAATTCGAGGTTAGTCGATACCTCGCTGTTGTATGTCGACGTAGAAACCTCCAGTCGCATATGTGACGGACAAACAGTGGGCGATGTACAGAACCGCCTCAATCATAGCCACAATATGAATGTATGCGAACAGGTGGACAGCGAAGCTTTTCTGGAGCTGTTTATCCAGGTGCTAAACAAGGAATAACATTTTGATAACCGCAAGGAGCTACCCATGAAGAAAACATACTTGTATTGGCTGCTGCTGCCAGGTCTGCTCTTTCTGGCGGTGTTCATGGTCATTCCGATTGTGTTGACGATCGGTTCGACCTTCGTACAGAACAGCTCATTCACCCTAGAAGGCTATCTCCATTTCTTCAAGGACCCTTATTTTCTGAAAATATTGCTGACTACGCTGGAAGTCAGTGTCGTAACGACACTCGTGTGCGTATTACTCGGCTTCCCGACGGCTTATTATATTTCGCAAAAGGCCCCGCGTCGTAAAGGGATTTTGTTAGCGCTGGCTATTTTCCCCTTGTTGACGAGTCCGGTGGTGCGGTCATTCAGCTGGATGGTCATTCTGGGTCGCAAGGGACTGTTAAATAACGTGCTCATCGGTTTAGGACTTGTAGATGAGCCGCTGAATATTTTGTATACTCCGGCAGCGATGATTATTGGTCTGGTTCATTTGTTTTTACCGCTGATGATTATTTCACTGATTGGTGTACTCGAAAATATCGACGGTGATCTTGTTCATGCTGCTCAGAGCCTCGGGGCCTCCAGATTCAGCGCATTTCGTAAAATCGTATTTCCGCTGTCTGTGCCGGGCCTGATCATTGGAAGCATTCTCGTTTTCGTGGGCAGCCTGACTGCATATACGACACCAGCACTACTTGGAGGAAAACAGCGGGTTATCGCTACATTTTTGTATCAGAACGCGATGACGCTAAACGACTGGTTTTTAGCTTCTGTTATTGCAACAATTATGATTGTTATTACATTTATCGTGGTCGGTCTCTTAAATAAGGCGGCCCATAAACTCAATCCGAAGGGGTAGGTGGATATGCGGGAGAAACATTACGGACTAGGCTTCTTTAGCCTGCTGGTCTTCATCTTTCTGCTCGGTCCGCTGTTGATCATATCGGTCACTTCTTTCGAGCCGGGCACGGTATTAAAATTCCCTCCGCAGGGCTTTTCCCTGCGCTGGTATGAAAATATTTTTGAAGTGGATTTGTTTATGTCCACGTTCAAAACGTCCATTGTGGTCTCTCTGCTAGGCAACATTTTGGCACTACTGATCGGTATGCCTGCAGCCTATGCGCTTAGTCGTTTTTCGTTTCGCGGGAAGGATGCGCTGAATGCTTTGTTCCTCTCCCCTTTGCTCATACCGGGTATTGTGCTTGGTTTTACGCTGCTGCGTTATTTGATCATTGTGTACCATTTACCAGTATATGCTGGACTATTGATCGGACATACGGTGATTATGTTGCCGTTCATTATTAGAGTCATTGCATCCAGTTTGTCTAACTTTGATTTTGCGATTGAGGAAGCAGCGCTTAGTTTGGGGGCTGGACGGCTGGAAACCTTTTTCAAGGTGGTTCTGCCCAACATCCGCTCAGGCATTATTGCGGCTATCCTGATTGCCTTTCTGGAATCATTCAACAATGTCGACATTTCCGTCTTCATGACAGGACCGGGCTTCAGCACCCTGCCCATTCAAATGCTGACTTACGTCGAAAATTATTTTGACCCGACGATAGCGGCGATTTCGGTTATGCTGATGATTTTGACCGGTATCCTGATGTTCTTGATTGAACGACTGATGGGATTGTCTTACTTCACTAAAAGGTAATGGAGGCTTCAACCTTATGGCACTGCTTACTCTGGATCGCGTATCGGTCGCTTATGACAACCAACTGATCTTGCAGGATTTCGATTTGCAGCTCGAACGGGGGCAATTGCTCTCGTTGCTCGGACCGAGTGGTTGTGGCAAAACGACCACACTTCGTCTCATTGCAGGATTTCTCGAAGCTAAACAAGGAACATTTTTATTTGGCGATAAGGATTATACTCGGGTTCCGGTGAATAAACGGAACTTCGGCTTTGTATTTCAAAGTTATGCACTCTTCCCACATTTGTCTGTTTTTGATAATGTTGCCTTTGGTTTGCGGTTACGCAAAGTAAAGGAAGATGATGTGAAGCGCCGCGTTATGACGATGCTGGATACGGTTAGCCTGAGGGGATTTGAAAAACGTTTCCCTGGTGAATTGTCAGGCGGACAGCGTCAACGTGTTGCGATTGCGCGAGCGCTTGTGATTGAACCCGATCTGCTGTTGTTTGATGAACCTCTGAGTAACTTGGATGCTAACCTGCGTGTAAATATGCGTGTGGAAATCCGCCGTATTCAACAGGAACTGGGCATCACTACTGTATACGTATCGCATGATCAGGAGGAATGTTTTTCGATTTCTGACCAGGTTGCGATTATGAATAAGGGGAACATCGAACAATTAGATGCTCCATCGACCATTTTTAAATATCCGACGACCGAATTTGTTGCCCGTTTTATTGGGTTTAATAATTTTCTAAGCTTTGATGAGCGTACTGAAGAAGGAGATCGTATTCGACTGAATACAGGCGATCTTTCGTTCGGCGTAGCGCGTAATCAGGGTACGGCCCAGCCGGGTGCTCGTCAGGGCGCTATTCGCCCGGATGATTTGGTCATTCGAACAGAAGGCAACGAGACAGGAGAAAATGAGCTTCCCGGTATTATTAAGGTAAGTACTTACCTGGGGCGTAGCTATCAGTATGTGGTAGAAACGGCGAAAGGCAACTTTACGGCTAATCAGGAAATGGATACGCCTTACCTGAGTGGTCAGCGGGTTACCCTGCATTTTCCGGCAGATAAAATGGTGCTGGTCCAATAATCAGCGGGTTCGATGAAGGAGATACATCATGCGTGCAGACAAAATGATTTTACAAGTTAAGGTGTATAACAGTTACTACAAGACGTTCGAAGAAGGCAATGTAGCTATACTTGATGGCAAGTTTATGTATATCGGTCAGCGTGGTCTGGAGTCTTTCGAGGCTGCTGAAATTGTCGAAGGGCACGGGAAATATATGATTCCCGGCCTAATCGACATCCATTTGCATATCGAAAGCACAATGGTGACACCGGCAACCTTTTCCTATGGGCTGATTCGCAATGGGGTAACGACGATTGTACCTGAACCGCACGAAATGGCGAATGTCTTCGGATTGGAAGGCATTCAGGAAATGATGGAAGCCAGCAAGGATTGCGTGGCTGATATGTTCTACGGCATCCCAAGCTCTGTCCCGGCAACGCCGCTCGAAACCTCAGGAGGCGAGATCGGTATTCCCGAAATTGATGCGCTGCTGCAAACCGGTGAAATGATCTGCCTGGGTGAAATTATGAACTATGTGGATGTCATTCGTGATCCGGAGAGCAAGACGAATCGCATCTTACGCCATGTTCGTGAGCACTACCCGGAGCTGATCATTGAAGGTCATACGCCACAGTTGCTTGATCTGGACCTGCATCAGTTGATCTATGCGGGGATAGGCTCAGACCATACTCATCAAAGTATTGAAGGTATGAAGGCGCGGATGGCTGCAGGGATGTTTATTGAAATCCAGGAAAAATCCATGACCCCTGAAGTGATGGACTATCTTATTCAGGAAGATGTGGCACAGCATTTTTGCTTTGTAACGGATGATGTGATGCCAGACTCTTTCGTAGAGCGAGGGCATCTGAACCATATTGTAAGTAAAGCAATCGGAATGGGCATGAAGCCTGAGGATGCCATTTATGCAGCTACGTTTACTCCTGCTGCACGGATGCGTATGCATGACCGCGGAACCATTGCACCGGGAAAAATAGCTGACTTTGTACTGCTGTCGGATCTTGGTCAATTTGATGTGGAGCAAGTCTATAAGGACGGACTCAAGGTATTCGATAAGTTCGAGGAATACCATCAAGCACCAATAAAATCCCGCTTTCCCGCCCACTTTTATCAAAGTGTGAAGCTCAATCCGCTCACGGAGCAGGATTTTACTGTAAAGTTGGATGTAGCTGATGGCACACATCAATGCCGTGTCATGATGGTCAAAGATGGCTCTACTTTTACAAGTGAACGGATTGCACCTGCACAAGTAGAGCAGGGGGAACTGGTATGGGAACATGGTGAACATGGACTGATTGCTACGTTTGAGAGGTATGGAAAGAATGGCAACCGTGCTTACGGTTTGATCGGGGGAGATACGATTAAACGTGGGGCAGTGGCAACCACCTATTCGCACGATAACCATAACTTGCTGGTCGTAGGGCATAACAAGCAAGATATGATACTGGCCGCGAATACGGTTCTTGCCAGCCAAGGTGGTTTTTGCGTAGTTGAAAATGGCAAGGTGCTGTCCCATTTGCCTTTAACCGTAGGCGGGATCTTAACAGAAGGACCGCTGGAAATGGTTGCGGCGCATGTGAAGGAGCTGCGTTCAGCCTTGCTGTCGCTGGGCTACCGCCATTACAATCCAATCATGTCGCTGAGCACGCATTCTTTGCCGGTCAGCCCGGCCTTGAAAATTACCGATCACGGCCTGATTGATGTAAATGCTGGCAAGGTTGTACCTTTAATCGTGGAAACTTCAGAGATGCAAGAATAATAAAAGAGCCGACCCTCTTATGGGCCGGCTCTTTTTTGATGCTTTAGCAGACAAAGTTAACATCTTCTATCCTCCTATTGATGTAACCTATGTATAAAAGATAAACAAGTCTTGATTCTGGGTACCCGATTGCATGTAGAGTTTGCTTTACAATTAGTTCATGTAATCTTCATGATTAAAATCGAATAAGGACTTGAAAAACATCATCACAGTGTTATAATTAAAACAGGATTTAGATTAAGTCTAAATTAATCGATTAAGATTTATTAGATTGACGCATGGAATTTTGAAGAAAATCAGACACTACTGCTAACGAGCATCCAAGCTTTACACCAACTATATTTGAACGAGAGGGGATTTTAAACATGAGTACATTAAATCATACGAACGCACCTACACAAGAGGCTATTCAAGAATTGCACAAGGCATTGAATCGTCAGGTAGCTACCTGGTCTGTATTGTACACGAAACTGCATTATTTCCACTGGTATGTGAAAGGACCTAAATTCTTCACATTGCATGCTAAATTTGAAGAACTTTACAATGAAGCAACAGCTAATCTAGATACGATTGCTGAACGATTGTTGGCTATTGGTGGCCGTCCGGCTGCGACCTTGAAGGAGCATTTGCAACTTTCAGCTATTCAGGAGTCCGCAGGTGAGCAGACAGCTGAGGATATGGTGAAGTCCGTTGTTGCTGATTTTAAAACCATCACCGTTGAGCTGGCTAATGGGATGGAAGCAGCGGAAGCGGCACAGGATAAAGCGACAGAGGATCTTCTTAACGGCTTAAGAGAAGCAATGGATAAACACATCTGGATGCTGAGTGCGTATTTGGGATAACCCATTGGTATAGACTTCCATGTATATGGAGATCAGGTGAACAAGACACACATCCCGTTGGTTCCACTCTGCCACTGGAGTATAATAACGAGAAGGCGTGGAAGACCACAGGCTCTAGAGTCATAGAGCTTCCGGGATGGGGTGTGTGTTATGGAAGTGAAACAACAGCTTTTGCATGAAGCGGAGCAGTTTATATATACATGTTATGAGGAGCTGGGCCGAAGCCGCGATGAAGCGGAGGCCCGGCTTCTTAATATTCGTCACGACATAGAGACTACGGGAATGTATGATCATACGTACGAAGAGCTGGAGCACGGGGCACTCATGGCTTGGCGCAATAGCAATCGTTGCATCGGTCGCTTATTTTGGGACAAGCTTTTGGTCAGGGATGCGCGGGGCGCGTCAGATGCAACGGAAGTGGTTCGCGAGCTCTTGGAGCATATACGCATAGGAACGAATGGCGGTAAAATTAAGCCAACGCTTACTGTATTCCGCGCCTCCAAGCCAGGGCAGCCGAATATCCGCATCTGGAACCATCAACTCATTCGTTACGCTGGATATGAAACCGGTCAAGGGGTCATCGGGGACCCGATCTCGGTAGATTTTACCAATGCTTGTAAAGACATGGGCTGGCAAGGAGCGATGACCCCTTTTGATATATTGCCACTGGTTGTGGAAGCAGGCGGACGGCCTCCCGAGCTATATGATATTCCTGAACATTTGATAATGGAGGTGGCCATTGAGCATCCAGAAATCTCGGGTTTCGCTTCCTTGGGATTACGTTGGTATGCTGTGCCTATGATTTCGGACATGACGCTGGAGATTGGCGGTATTATCTATACAGCGGCTCCCTTTAACGGCTGGTATATGGGAACAGAAATCGGCGCCCGCAATTTTGCGGATACCTTCCGCTATAATATGTTGCCACAGGTGGCTAAGCTGATGGGGCTGGATACGACGAGTGAAACAACGCTTTGGCGTGATCGGGCGCTGGTGGAATTGAATATTGCTGTGCTGCATTCTTTCAAAAAGGCGGGAGTCAGCATTGTCGACCACCATACCGCAGCGGCACAATTTAAGCTGTTTGAGGAACGGGAAGCCAAGGCTGGACGCGCACTGACAGGCAATTGGACATGGCTGATTCCCCCGCTATCCCCGGCGACAACGCATATTTTTCATAATTTCTACGATAATCGGCTTGTGAAGCCGAATTTCGGAGTTCAAGAGAAGTCGTATATGTCGAGACAGGCTAATACAGTATCAGATACAGTGCTTCAGCAGAAACGCCAAGGCTGTCCTTTTCATTCCGGATAACGATGGGAATGACCTGATTGCTGCATTAGGACTCGAGCTTATCCCATGCAACGATAAATAGGGTAGCCAGTGGTCCTATTAATAGGGAGAGAAAAAACCAATTTAGCCCGCTCCGATTTTTGGATTGTGCCAAGCCGGCATTAATCAGGGCAAGTGTTCCCCACCCTACATAATAATCTTCTGACATGGTATTCTCCTTTGTAAAAAGGTATAATATCGTACTGTGTATGGTATGAACACATCCATGATTTCATGAATTTAGAGTAAATATACCTTTATATATTCTAGTTTGAGGAGCGAAGCTAAGTTGGAAAGATATCAGGCAGAGCGCATTGTCGCTGAGCTTTTGGAACGGGCTGCTATAGGTGTGATAGTCAAGCTGGAGAAACGTTTTCCTGGCGGAAGGCTGATTGGGGGTAAATATGCTATGAATGCTCACGCCATTACCATGTATACGGACGTTATCGAAACACAGTGTTTACAGATGTTCGGCAGCATTGATCGAGTTGAGGAGTATTTTACAGTTGTGCTTGCACATGAGATTGGACACGCCGCCGATACGGAATTAGTGGACCTCTCCGATGCGTTGGAGCAAGAGAGTGGGATAGGGACCCGGCAACGACTTGCGCTGCAAATTGAAGAAAACGCATGGAATTATGCGCTTGGGTTGGTGCCTGAAATAGATGCAACGTTTATTTCTGCCGTAATAGACGAGTCCTTGCTGGCCTATCGGGTCCCGATTATGGAGCAGTCTGACATTGCGTAACAAAGATGATCCGAGAGCCGTCAGGCTCTTTTTTTGTTGATTAAAACAGACGAGATTGGGTCGGATGATCTAAAGGAGTAGCTTTTTAAGCTGCGACACGCGTCCCTGGGATAGTTCGAGCATTTCGGCTAATTCTTTTTGAGATACATTTGGGTGCTCCTGCATGAGCTGTTTTAGTTTATTCAGGAGATCATTCTGATTTCTGTAACTCCTTCTTTTCTTGGGCTGGACAGGACGTGCTTCACTCAAATGACTAGAAGGATTATCGCTCTTCAGATTTTCAATACAACTTTTACATATCAGATGATCCCTGAAATAGCTCAAATGATCTACGGCACCACAAAAATAGCAAGAAACCCCCGTATACTTGCGAATCATCAGTCCCTCTGGGGTAATAAAAAAATCGAGGGCATCTCCAATATTAATATTCATAGAATTGCGCAGCTCCTTAGGCAGCACAATGCGGCCTAAATGGTCTAATGGCCGTGTCATTCCTGTGTTCTTCATCATTTTTCCCCTTTCCTGAAATGCGCTTATAGTTGTAGGAATTGTATGTATATATGCTGGAAGTACAAAGCGCTTATATTACAGTTTGTTTTGGTATAGCTATGCTGAAAAAAAAAAGCTCCGGCATGACGAACAATTACGTCTGCCGGAGCATTGTACAGCCAATGAATCTAAGATGTCATGTCGAACTACTGTGGGTTGGTTGTCCAAATACCGGCTACTTTTAATTGAACTCGTGGAGGCAGTTTCAATGTGGCTAATGTCAGATCGGCCAAATCCTGCGGTTGAAGCATGCGATCCTCATCACCAATAGGTAATCCTGCGTTTGCCGCCAGTTCTGTATTGACAGTGCTTGGAGTCAGCGCGGTGACGCGAATGTTAGATTTGCGAACTTCCTGCATCAGTGCTTCCGTGAAGCCCATCAAAGCAAATTTGGATGCGCAATATGCTGAGCCTGTTGCAAAACCCCGTTCTCCTGCCGTCGAGGAAATATTAATAATGTTTCCGCTCTTTTGCGCCAGCATGCTTGGAAGCACAGCATGTGTGACATAATAGGTTCCCATCAGGTTTACGCGAATAATACGTTCCCACTCTTCGGGGTCCATCTCCGCGACTGTGCCAAAGGTAGCAATGCCTGCATTGTTGATCAAAATGTCGACAGCGCCTAGCTCATGTTCCAGTGAGGCTACAGCGGCAGCGGCCTGTGAGCGATCCGATATATCTGCAACAGCACTCACCACTTTCACACCGTATGTACTCCCCAGTGAATCCTGCAGCTTTTGCAGGTCAGTCAATGTGCGTGAAATTAATCCCAGGTTAACGCCTTCCTTAGCTAAAGTTTCGGCAATTGCTTTACCGATTCCTTTACTGGCTCCTGTAATAATAGCTGTTTTATTCTTAAGTTCCATCCAGTCTCCTCCTTATTAATCTATAATGTGGTTGTGCATCTGGGCACATGGTTACATTATACAAGGTTAAACTCATTGAACCAAACTTCGCCTCTGATGAGGCATTCATTTAGAGGTCTCTATTTGGAAATATAAATATCCCCTGAAGTGGTTTCGACCTTAATCACGTTCACACTACCGGGAACAGATTCGGGAGTATTGATACTCCCAGAGTCAGAGCGGACATTATAAACACCTTTAAAATCGGGAGCTTGCTTAATCTTCACGTCACCAGAATCAGCATTCACTTCCAAGTTGGCTACGGCACGTTGCGTAATATTTGTCTCCCCTGAGGTTAGGGAAATGAGGCCATTACCGCTATAATCGCGAATGGTAACATCACCTGAAGTAAGCTTTAACTCCATATCTGCTGCAAGCTGACTGGCTGTAAAATTGCCGGATGTTAAATTTGCGATCAGGTGGGTACTTTGGAGGTTTGTAATCTCGGCAGTGCCTGAAGTAGCGGTGATGGAAGTATTCTGCACGGAGGCATCCTGAAGTTTTACATTCCCTGAATGTGCATCTACCTGTAGGTCAGTTAGTGTTTCGCCAGAGGGCATCTCTACGGTAATCGTTTGATCCAAATCAGGAGTGATCGAAAAGAATGACAAGGAAGGGGCCGGCTCCGATTGAATGGTAAGCTTACCGTTCTCAATTCGGGCATTATGAATTTGGTCGGCTACCTTTGTCTGAACTTCTCCACTAATGCGTATCGTACCTTGGTCGCCAGAGCCAGGAGTAAACAAAATAGAGACATCATCAGAGCTGTCCACTTTCAGCTTCTGTAGCTGACCACGTGTAAACGTCCATTTTTTGTTAATCGCAGTTGTTTCCTTCATGACTTGTTGACTCCATGGGGCACCGTAGGCCACCATTCCGGCTACACCGATGACAATGCACAGACCTGCTGCAATAAACCACTTTTTATTCATGTTGTTAGTAAGCTCCCCTCAGGGTAGTCTGATTCCATTTCCAGTATCGTACTGTGCCTTTGACCATAAGGAGTAAGAGATAACGTACACCAGGCAGCAGCAATAGACCTATACCCGTCAACGTGATAGAGAAAAAGAATTTGGCCGGGTAAAAGGTGCTGTTTAGCGCATAATCAGTAACGGCGAGAAGGGGGGCTGCAATGAAGCTAACCGCTACCACGGTCAATGAAACCCATACTACCCATAGGGTAGCCATAATCGGGATGGAGATCAGCAAGTTAAGAAACAGTAGCCCTAAGAAAGTAAAAAGATTGCGTGCGAAGCTTCCCTGGCGAAGCGGAGGAGAAGCGTTCCAGGCTGCATTGGGATCATCCAACGCTTCTCGGGCAATATCCTCTGGGTTACCCAGCTCATGGGCAATCTCACTTTCGCTTTTGCCATTAACCAACCCGTAGTCAAAATGCTGGCTCAAATCACTAAGCAGCTCATTGCGTACCTCTGCAGGGAGAGGAGAAAGACGCTGTTCCACCTCTGTAAGAAACTGTTTTCTATTCATCGGAATTTCCTTCCTCCAGTAGGCTTGCGACATTATGGACAAAATCATTCCATTCCCGCGTAAGTATTCTTGTATAATGACTGCCAGTATCGGTCAGCCGATAATATTTGCGAGGAGGCCCCTCGGTCGATTCCTGTAAATACGTTGTGCAGTATCCTTCTGATACCAGACGGCGAAGCAGTGGATATAGGGCTCCCTCGGCTACTTCAATATGACGGGAGACGGCTTGCGCCAACTCGTAGCCATAACGGTCTTTGCGTCCAATTAGAACTAGAACGCACAGTTCCAGTACCCCTTTTTTGAATTGGATGTTCACATTCACGAGCGGTGCTCCCTTCCTGGATGTTATCAATAATTCATAGGTGTCGTTCGGAATAAGGGAAAGAAACGTGTGTTTGTGCATAATTTGTCACGGGTACTAATTATAGAACAGTAGTCAGGTATAATTTAACATCATGTACTGATTAATGCAAGGTACTAAATTTTTAATAATAAAATATTTGTGTCAAAATGGACAGATTTCCTTCCTTGGAGGCTTTATTGAGTAGCGAATGTTGTAGAAAAAAGTATTTTTATTTGGGAATTCATCGAAATATGGCTGGAAGCACAGATAGGATGCCGCTTTAATTTCATTCATTAAAATGATAGATTGTAAAGTATTCAACAGGGTTAAAAATTACTTTTTATGAAGAGGTGGATAAAGAATGGACTGGAAACATTGGTATATGGAACTGGAACAGGATGATGAGTCTTGGGATGTATCTGAGGAGATTGTTCTGCGTGGTGTAGTGCAACTTGATTTTTGCGGGCAGCCCTCGGAAGTAGAAGTCGAATTTATCGTGGGAGCCGATTCCGAAGAACAGGCACAGACTATAGAAGAACCTACACTGTTGCAAAAAAAGACATGGGAGCAGTATATGGAATATTCATCAGCTATTCATCCTCAAGTGTTGGAATCCATACACCATCATTATGCTGGCATCGTGGAAAAGTATCGGAATGCTTACAGTACATGGGGAGAGGACCCGGATGAATATGCGCCTTATGTGGAGCGGCCGGAACAATTGTTGAATCGAATACAGCTTATGTCTATATTGATTTCCGACTCATCGGCAAAGGATGAACTGTATTTGAATTTTAGTTGTTCCTGGGATCGAGAACATGGCTTAGGCGTACATATGAAGCAGATGAAAATGGAGCATATTCAAGGCGCTTATACATTATATGACCTAGAATAAATCCCCTTCCCGGGCTTTTAGCAGAAAGGACCGGAAAGGGGAACAGAATATGTTGAAAATGAAGGCGTGATTCGAAACGATAAAAAATTAGTTGGATACAGCCAATGCAGCCCGGGCTGCTTGAGCCGCTTGTACCATTTGTCGCAAGGCGGCGACAGATTCCTCTTTGGTGCGGGTTTTCAGACCACAATCCGGATTAACCCAGAACAAATCTGATGGCAGTACGCGCAGGGCACGCTGGATCATGCTTAGCATTTCAGATACATCGGGGATGCGCGGACTGTGGATATCGTACACGCCCAGACCGATGCCTTTGTCGTATACCTGATCTTCAAAGCTGACAATCAGTTCTCCGTGGCTTCGCGAAGTTTCAATAGATATAACGTCGGCATCCATGTCAGAGATGGACTGAATCATATGCTGAAATTCAGAATAGCACATATGCGTATGGATTTGGGTCGCAGGCTCAACGGTGGCCGTGGTCACAAGGAAGGCTTGAACCGCCCAATCCAGATAGGCTTGCTGTTGTTCTTTTTTCAGCGGAAGCCCTTCACGAATTGCGGGTTCATCGACCTGAATCATGCCGATGCCCGCTTGTTCCAGTGCCTCTACCTCTGCCCGTAATGCCAGAGCCAATTGTAAAGCAACTTGGCTACGCGGAATATCATTGCGTTCAAAAGACCAGTTCAAAATGGTCACAGGGCCTGTAAGCATTCCCTTAACAGGCTTGGAAGTTAACGATTGAGCGAATGCCGTTTCTTCCACAGTCATGGGCTGATCGAAGGAGACGTCTCCGTATATAATCGGCGGTTTGACACAGCGGGAGCCGTAGGACTGCACCCATCCGTTTTGTGTAAAAGCAAAGCCATTCAGCTTTTCGCCAAAAAATTCAACCATATCGGTCCGCTCAAATTCCCCGTGTACAAGCACGTCAATGCCAATGTCCTCCTGAATATCAATCCATTCCTTGATTTGCTGTTGGATGAACGTCCGGTATTGCTCGGCAGACCATTGTCCTTTGCGATAGTGCAGGCGGGCCTTGCGGATCTCGGCGGTTTGCGGGAAGCTACCAATGGTCGTCGTAGGCAGTGGAGGCAACTTCAGCTTATTTTGCTGAATCTCACGACGCTCGGCGAAAGGAACGCTGCGTGTTAGAGGCTCCTTTGCCAGCAAGTCAGCCAGATCGGCAGCTGTCTGTACACGTGCCGCTGAGCTGTTGAAACGGGCTACCGCATCCGCACTTTGTCCAAGCTTGGTGAGTGCGGATGGATCGTGTTTGCCAAGTGCAGCCGTCAGGACGGCGATTTCCTCAAGCTTTTCATCGGCAAAGGCCAGCGCTTGCACCAGTTCTCGATCCAGCTTGTGCTCTGCTTCCAGACTGACTGGCACATGCAGCAGACTGCATGATGGCTGTACGATAAGCTGCTCGGCAGTGGTCTGTTCTGCTAACTGACCCAGCAGGGTAGCCACAGCGTTCAGGTCGCTGCGCCATATATTGCGCCCGTCAATGACCCCAGCGCCCAGCGTTTTTCCTTTAGGGAAACCATGCTGCAATATATGCTGGAGATTTTCGCCATCATCATACACAAAATCAAGACCCAGTCCCTGTACCGGAAGTGCGGACAGACGCTCATAATGGTCCAGGCTGCCAAAGTAAGTTTGCAGCATTATATTTAAAGAGGGCGCAGCTTGGGCCAAAGCTTCATAGACTTCCTGAATAATGTCCAGATCCTCTACTGGGAATGAGGTGGTCAGGACAGGTTCATCGATTTGGACCCACTGAACACCTTCTGCTGCTAGTTCAGACAGGACACGGGTGTATAAAGGCAGGAAGGTTCTTATAATAGAAGCAAGCTCCTTGCGATCATAGCCTTTGGAAAGGGTAACGAATGAATAGGGGCCGATGAGGACCGGTTTCCCATCAATGCCTAGCTCTTGTTTTGCTTCACGATAAGCCCGTAAAGGTTTATTTTCAGTGAACACCGGGACTGCGTTTGCCAATTCAGGAACGATGTAGTGATAATTGGTGTTCATCCATTTGGTCATTTCACTGGCGGTTGCTCCCTTCTGTCCACGAGCGATCCCGAAATACACGGACAGAGGAATCGGACCTGCGGGACGATGGTTGAACCGTTCGGGTATCAGGCCAAACATCACAGATGTATCCAGCATGTGATCATAATAGGAGAAGTCTCCGACAGGAATGCGATCAATCCCCTTGTCACGCTGCTTGCTCAGATGCTCCAACCGTAATCTTTTCATTTCCGTTTGCAGTTCGCTTTCGCTAATATTGCCGTTCCAGAAGCGTTCCAGTGCCTTCTTCCATTCCCGGTTTTCGCCGATACGCGGATATCCCAGATTACTGCTAATTAAGCCGGACAATTCAGGCCATTCAATGACGGACATGTACTTTTCCTCCTAGTGGGTGGCTGTTTTATTTTTACGTACCAAAAAAGGCATTCTTCCCCCCAGAGTTAAAAATAAGTAGGGGAAAGAATGCCTCCGTGATTAAAAAATCAAAAATACGGCGACTGCTCTTAACACCTCCCTATCTTCCGTAGGTACTTGCGATGTTGTTAAAATAGGCAGGTCTCCTGACTTACGGATCATGACTCTCAGCATCCCTTCCCGGTCTGTGGACCAGTGGTTGTATGAACAGCTGAAAGTTCCCCGTTTACAGTGGCGGGACCGTGCCGGATTTGCACCGGCTTCCCTTTTAAGCCTGATCTGAATAGAACAGACACCTATCTCCAAGCTATGCGGTTAAGGTATGACGAATAATTATGCACTCGTATACTTGTTCACCATCATAAGTGAAACTTGCAGGATGCGCAATAGAAACTACAATGGAATCTGTTAGGGATATGCAAAAAAAGACAAGCCTCATCCATGATGGAGACTTGTCCTAGATTAGATATAGCATTTGCCGAGTAACCTTCGCCTTAAGTCAATGAAACGGTGTAACCTGCCTGAATGCTGGCTTTTACATCTACCAGACGCTGGTTGCGACTGCCCCGGAAGGGAAGGGTCAGGTCCTTTTGCTGTTCTACAAAACGACCATCCACAATCACATCGCACAAAAGCGCTAGCTCCTGTCGCTCCTGATCTGTGAGTAGATCTTCATAGACAAAGCCAGTGTAAGCCCACACGGTTCGGTCGGGACAGGCCGCACGGAAGTCGCGCACAAATTGCGAGCATTCTGCTGCTGAGAAAAACGGGTCTCCCCCGCAGAGAGTCAGTCCATCCAACAACGGATTATCCATGATGTCACGAATGACTTCCTGTTGTCGTTGGGGTGTGAATGGCTCACCTGCACGGAAGCTCCACGACGCTGGATTAAAGCATCCGGGACAGGCATGACGGCAACCGCTAATGAACACGACGGTACGCAGGCCGTATCCTTCATTCAGAGATTCCGGAATGTAGCCACATAAATTCACTTATGTTTCACCCGGTCTCGAACTTCTGCCTGTTTTGCAGCATTAAAGCGAACGGTATAATCTCCTGTCAGATATCCGGTTACCCGACGTAAGCGCTGAAAGTGTGTGTGCTCCTCATCTGTGCCACATTGGGGGCAGCTTGTCCCGATAATCCCTTCATAACCGCATTCCGTACAACGATCCACCGGATGGTTGATGGAGAAGTAGCCGATATTCTGATGCAGCGCGTATTGAACAATTTTAAGAAACGCATCCGGGTTATTCCGCGCATTACCGTCCAGCTCAATGTATGATATCGCACCAGCGTTGCATAGGTTATGGAACGGAGCTTCCAAGCTGATTTTACGAGCAGCCGGGAGTGTGTAATACACGGGAATATGAAAAGAATTCGTGTAATATTCTCGATCATTTACCTCAGGAATAATCCCGAAATCACGTTGATCCAGCAAGGTGAACTTGCCCGACAGACCTTCGGCAGGCGTAGCGAACAATGTAATATTCAAATTGTGATATTCACTCATTCGATCGCAATACACGCGCATAGAAGTGATGATTCGCTGTGCCTCGCGGTATACGAAATCATCCTCCCCGTGGTGTTTCCCGTATAGTGCCTTCATGCACTCAGCCAGTCCGATGAATCCGATCGAAAGCGTACCGTGTTTTAGTATGCTTCCCACCTTATCATCTGGCTCTAGTTGTTCTCCACCTTCCCATACCCCTTCGCGCATCATAAAGTCCGAGGCTTTGGCCGGCTGGCTGGTCTGGATTTGATAGCGATGGATTAAGCCATCCACCGCAATGCGCATAACTTCTTCTAGTCTCGCATCAAAGCGATCACGGTCAGGTGTCAGGCGTTTGCCTGTGCAAATACCATACTCAATGCCAAGCCGCACCAGATTAATGGTATTGAAGGAGAGATTTCCCTTACCACTCTGCCGATTTCTACCGAAACGGTCAGAAATGGTGCGGGTACGGCAACCCATTGTCGCTATAATGGTATCCGGGTCATCAGCACGGTAAAAAGGCAGGTTAAAGGTGGCATCCACATTCACAAAATTGGGATACATCCGTCTGCTAGAGCATTCTACCGCCCGTAAGAACAAATCATAATTGACGTCGCCTTCTGCCTGATTGATTCCCTCTTTGCATTGGAAAATATGCTGTGGAAAAATAGGAGTTTCCCCGCTACCCAAGCCGCGAATCGTGGCCTCCAGCAGCGATTGAGTAACAAGCCGTCCCTCAGCAGACGTGCACATTCCGTAATTCAGTGAAGTGAATGGAATCTGTCCACCCGCGCGACTGCTCATGGTGTTCAGGTTATGAATGAGCGATTCAGCAGCCTGTCGGGTTTCCGTCTCCGTCTCTTCGCGAGCGAATGCGTATGAACGAGGGCAGGCTTCTTGCAAATGGGGATTGGCCATATGTAGTTCATCGTCAGTCAGACTGGATTCTATCTCTTCCTCGAACAGCCGAAGTCCCTTGCGCAGATGCTTGCGGAAGGACCGGGCAACGTATGGGGCAAGGTCCCAATCTATTTTATTGGCGGAGACACCTCCGAATTGGCTATTTTGCTGAGACTGGAATATGATGGCAACTAGTGCCATAGCGGACATAATCGTTTGCGGTGTGCGTACAGAGCCATTGCCTGTATTGAATCCGTCTTGTAGTAACCGGCCAAAAGGGATAAAGATACAATTCGTAGTTCCGAGTGCGTATTGGTCCAAATCGTGAACATATACATATCCGTGATCAATCGCGTTCGTCAGTTCAGGCGGAAGTACCCGCAGGCGCGCATACCATTTGGCATACTCGGACCCAAGCTTGCTCATTTTGCCGCTGAACGATTCTCCATTCAAATTTGCATTCTCCCGCAGCATGTCCAGATCTTGTGCCCCAATGACCCGCTCGCCGATGTCGTATAATTGATGTTCCTCCAGCACCTTCATCGTAAAACCCTCCATATAGTAAAATATATATATTTTTCACAAAAACAACATATTGATGATATCTAGTGATAACCAATTGTTTCGATCTATATATTGTATATACGTATACATCGGGAGTATGTGACTATTGTCACATTAGCAAGAGCGGCCGACACGAAAAAGCCAGGTATAGAGTAAGGGGCACATCCGTAGATATGCGCCTTACTCTATACCTGGCAATCGAAGTTGTGACAAAAAAATGAATAGGGTCGTCGGTACATTGTGTATGATTTTGGGATATAGATTTAGAAGGTTTAGAGTAGCTTTTTCAACTGGGACACCCGGCCTTGGGAGATATCGAGCATTTCTGCATACACTTTTTGTGGCAGGTTCGGGTGATCCTGAATTAGCTTGCGAAGCTTTTTTACCATTTCACCTTGCTGCACTCTGGAATGCTTGGGCTGCCACGTTGTGTTGTTTCGGATCGGCTGGGTATGTTCTTGAGCCTGGATAGCATCATTGCTTGTGGCATGCACATTTTCATCGGTCTTTAATAATTGAATGCAATCAGCGCAGATAAAGCTGTCCCGAAAATAAGTTAAGTGATCCACCGCGCCGCAAAATTTGCAGGAGACACCCGTGTATTTTCTTAATACAAATCCTTCTTCATCTACGAAGAATTCAAGCGAATCACCGATATTGATATCCATTGTGGTGCGCATTTCCTTAGGGAGTACAATTCGCCCCAATTGATCCAGGGGCCTTGTCATTCCGGTATTTTTCATCAGCGCTTCCTCCTTCAATGATATATCCTGATTATACCAAAAAATATTATTTTTAGCTTTGTATATTGAAGGTAAAATGCAACTTTTTTTGTCTTTATGCTGCGACTCTCTTTCATCCAGTATAGGATGTTTACGGTATTGTTGCCGGGATACTCCTTTTTAGCTATGATATATAAAACGCTTTCATGTATGCCTTTTCATTATATTCTTAAATGGAATAAGGAGATGACGGATATGAGTCATGAAACAACGGATATCGAATATTTATTTCAAGATCCGAAGATTCATCTGGATGAGCGTGTACGGGATCTCGTGTCACGACTAACCTTGGAGGAAAAGATCGAATCCATGTTGCAATATCAGCCGGCCATTGACCGATTGGGAGTCGCAGCTTACAAGCACGGTACGGAAGCGGCGCACGGGATAGCATGGTTGGGTGAGGCGACTTCATTTCCTCAGCCAGTAGGATTGGCATGTACTTGGGATACGGAATTAATGCGTCAAATCGGATCTGTTATCGCAGATGAGGCGCGTGTCTACTATCGTCGTGATCCCAAATTAAACGGTCTGACCTTGTGGGCACCTACGGTGGATATGGAGCGTGACCCAAGATGGGGACGCAATGAGGAAGCTTACGGCGAAGACCCATATTTGACGGGAGAACTGTCAAAGGAGTTAGTCAAGGGAATACAGGGAGATCATCCGGTATATTTGAAAGCGGTTGCCACTTTAAAACATTTTCTGGGTAACAATAATGAAGTGGATCGGGGAAGCGGCTCCTCCAGTATAGACCCACGGAACCTGCGAGAATATTACCTAAGAGCCTTTGAGAAGCCTTTTATGGAAGGCGGCGCCCAGTCGATGATGACTTCCTACAACCTAATTAATGGAACGCCTGCTACGTTATATCATGGGGTTAACGATATTGTCAGGGACGAATGGGGGATGGACGGCTTTGTCGTAAGTGATGCGGGTGATGTCATGGGGATTGTCAACGATCATCAGTATTACGATTCCCACACGCCAGGTGTGGCCGAATCTATTCGGGCGGGAATTGACAGCATTACAGATGATGCGGAGCTCTCCAAGCGGGCGATTCGAGAAGCTTTGGCACAAGGATCGCTGCAAGAAGAAGACTTGGATCGGGCATTGTTTCATACGTTCCGTGTCCGTTTTCGGTTGGGGGAATTTGATCCGGCTGCAGACAACCCCTATGCCTCGATCGGAGAGGAAGCTCTCGTGACAGAGCAAGCCCGTGAATTGTCGTTGCGTGCGGCGAGGGAGCAGATCGTATTGCTTAAAAATGAGCATGAACTCTTGCCATTGGACCCTGCCCAGTGTGGCAAAGTAGCGGTCATTGGTACGCATGGCAATGAGGTGTACCGCGACTGGTATTCCGGTACGCTGCCCTACCGGGTTACACCGCTGGAGGCGATTCGTACCAAGCTGGAAGGCGAGGACGAGAAGGAACGCGTCGTGTACCTTGATGCCAAGGATCGCGTGACCTTGACGGCGGCGAATGACGGATCGAAGCTCGCAGTTGATTCTTCTGGTGAGATGCGCCTATCCCAGGATGGAGACCCAACGGTATTGACCATGACGGATTGGGGCTATGGCAGTGTGACGTTACATGATGAGCATCTGGGTACTTACGTGACGAGTGATGAAATAACGCTTCGTGTGACAGCTGATGAAGCGTATGGCTGGTATGTCAAAGAGGTCTTTGGGCTGACTCCTGTTGGACAAGGAGAGCATCTGTGGACGACATGGAATGGAAAACCAGTCATTGCCGGAACAGAGGGCTCATTAAAGGTAGGGGAGGCTGAAAAATCCGCACTTAACGCTGTAGAGTGTAACGCCTCAACAGCCTCGACAGTTTCAGGACAGAGCCATACAACATTCCAGGTAGAGACGGTGTCAGATGGTTTAGCGGAAGCGATAGCCGCTGCGCAAGCGGCAGATACAGCAATTGTATTTGTTGGAAATCACCCGCTCATCAATGGAAAGGAAGAGAATGATCGCCCAGGTTTGGAACTGGCAGCTTCCCAGCAACGGCTTATCGAGGAAGTGTATCGCGTCAATCCGAATACGATTGTGGTTCTGACGGGTAGCTATCCATTTGCCATCCCTTGGGTTCAGGAGCATATTCCAGCGATCGTATACACGTCTCATGCGGGACAAGAGCATGGTACGGCAATAGCGGATGTGTTATTTGGAGATTACGCGCCAGCGGGGCGTTTGAACATGACCTGGGTTCAGAGCGAGGATCAATTGGGCGACATCAAAGATTACGATATTATTCGCGGTGGTCGTACCTATCAATATTTTGAAGGTGTATCCTTGTATCCATTTGGCCATGGATTGACGTATTCGCCTTTTGAATATAGTGACCTGCGTACAGATGCCCTGAAGGATAGCGTAACATCTATTGCTGCACTGGATGCCATGGATACGCTCCAGGTGTGGGTAGAGGTGACGAATCGGGGCGTAGCTGCTGGTGAAGAGGTTGTGCAACTCTATGTACGGCCTGGTGCCTCACGAGTAAAGCGACCATTGAAGACATTGTGCGGTTTTCAACGTATTCGCTTAGAGGCAGGTGAGACGCGAACGGTTTCCTTTACGATTCGGATGAAGGATTGGGCGATCTGGGATGTTACGCGGGATTGCTATTGCGTTGAATCGGGTGAATATACACTGCTGGCTGGTGCTTCCTCAGCGGATATCCGATTGGAGCACCCTGTGTACGTTCGAGGCGAAGTCATTCCACCACGCCAAGCCGGACGAAGTATCCGCGCTGAAAACTTCGATGATTGCTCCGACATCGTACTAGATGAAAGCAAGGAGCAAAAGGAGGCCTGTGTACGTCCGCGCATACCTCAACGTTCTGGTTGGATTGCCTTTCATGGCGTAGACATGGATACTGTGAGTGTGACCGAGCTTCAGTGCCGCGTGTCGGGCAACAGCAGTGATGCCACAATTGAGCTGTGTTTGGATGCACCCGATAGTGAAGCCGTGGCACGTGTGAACGTGGGCAATACAGGAGGGGCGCAAGCATGGGTTACACTCTCCGAAGCGGTACATTCAGTCTCTGGCATACGTGATGTATATCTGTTGTTGAGCGGGGAAGTGCGGTTAGCTCATTTTATTTTGGGCGATCATGCTACAGAGGATTCCGGCTTTCAGGCTTGAACTTACTTCTGACATCACGTACAATGCATTCAACGAAGTTTCTACAGCTTAGGGGTGTCATCTCATTTGAATAGTGAAAAAAGACTACGCACCGCAACGCCCAGATGGCTTGGGGTGGCGGTAAAGGCGCTTGTCTATTTGGAAAAGCACGGAGAACTCTGTGCCAGCGGTTCTATTGCCCGTTCCATTGACTGCGAAGTCACTTTGGTGCGCAGGGTGCTGACGCGACTTGTACAGGCAGATTTGATTGCAGCACGCGAAGGTCGTGAGGGAGGCTATGTGCTTACCCGTTCGGCCGACCATATTACACTTGCCGATATATACCACGCCATTGAAATATGTGATCCAATTTTCCCGGGTATGATGCATGAACCGGAAACCAATCCTTTTTGTGAGGAGTTGGCGATAGCCGTATCCGAAATTTTAGCCGAGAGCGAACGACGTATGCTGGAAGTATGGGGGGCCCATACGCTGGCTTCGCTTGCCAAGCGTACATCACTCGTGGTGGGGAAATGCAATCATAATGAAGATTCAAAATGATAATAGCCGAACAACTCTCAAAAGAGGGTTGTATCGGCTATTTCTATGAAATGGTCATGCCTCAAATTATATTTCATATGAGCAAACCCGGTTACGTCCTGCATTTTTAGCTTCGTATAGAGCTTTATCTGCCTGCTCCAATAGGGCTGCCCCGGACATATCTTCCCCGGTACCTGGAAAGGTTGTCACGCCGATGGACACGGTGACTTTAAGAATAAACCCGTCCGCTAAAACAAACTCATACTGATTTACTCCGCTAAGAATTTGATTAGCTATGCGAAGTGCTTGCCGAAAAGCGCAATTCGGCAAGAGTACGGTGAATTCTTCTCCCCCGCTGCGGGTGACTACATCATTAGGACGACATTTTTCCATTAAAATCTGTCCAAGCTGGCGCAGCACTGCATCTCCTGCGGCATGTCCGTAGGTATCGTTGACTTCCTTGAAGTGATCAATATCCAACACCAGTACGGATAAATGCTCATGACGTTGGCGAGCTTGAGGGAGCTTCTCTTCCAATGAGAACTCAAGCTGCCTTCTGTTGCTTAAATTAGTGAGATGGTCTGTGTAGGAGGTATGCTCCAGACGAAGTAACAGCTCATTGGATGTGTTGATAGATTCAGCAATGAGGTACAGAAGACATCCGCCGACCATGGAAATGAAGAATTGGAGCGGATACACGTGCAGAACATCATCAAGATTTTTCAAATTAATCATAAGGGGACAGAATATAATGCCCAAAGCAAAAACGTTCATAATCATCAGCTTGGGTAAACGTGACCAGGACAGATGTGACAATAAAGCGCACCCCAGGCCAACGAGTATCATAAAAATAGCGCCTACGATGGCTTGATCGTTAATACCAAACAGCAATAATCTACCTATACATATAAACAGAGTAGCCGTGAGCGCTGCTGGGCCGCCGATGTAAGTGGCGGTAGCTACGATGGCCAGATGACGAAGATCGGCAATCGTATTAAATCCTACTGGAATTGAATAGTACATCATGACAATGCCGTAGCACCCAAAAAGGGCGCCTCCAATCCAATGCATCTTACGCTTCAAGGTGTGCAGACGGATTTTATATCTTTGTGATATGAGGCCGGTTATGTACAAAAAGGTGACAAGGATACAGGTATTTACAAAAAACGTACTGAACAAGATGTTAACCCTCCCGAGAGGCATATTTCTTCATTTTATCAAAAAAACTGACATTAAGCTTGCAAATGAAGAATTTATTGAAATTTATTACGCGGGTACGCTTATAACGTTTCGTTCACGTATTTGGTGCATAACTGGGAATAGATTGAGCATACTCCAAAGATACAAGAATAAGGAAAAATGGGCGGTATCTATTGCTGCCTTACTGGAGATGAGGTTTGCTCATGATTCGCTATCCCTATCGCAAACATAATAAAAAGTCGGGTGCGGGTAAGAACAATGGAAATTCTCCGCGCTATCTAAAAATCGATACTTGTTTGGAAACCAACTTGCAGCAAATTAAGAAATTGACGTCAGATAGCCCAGACTTTCTGATGCGTCGCTTTAAATTGGGGCTGAGGGCGGAGGTTCCCGCCGCTATTGTGTTTCTGGATAGTATGGCTAAAACGGATACGGTGAATGAACTCATCATGAGATCCATGCTTAGCCGCCCATCTGCTGAAGTGGCTGCTGAGGCGGAGAATGCAGAAGCGCTGTACGTAAGAATACAGAGTCATGCGCTTGCACTGGGAGAAGTGAAGGACTGCGATGATTGGAGTTCCATGATGGAACAACTGTTAATGGGGGACACGATCATCTTATTGGAAGGCTGCGAAAAAGCGATTGCGTGCGGCACGCGTGGGGGAGAGACACGCGCAGTCAGCGAGCCAACAACACAGACAGTCGTCAGAGGACCGAAAGAGGGATTTGTAGAATCCCTATTCACGAATATTTCTCTGGTCCGGCGACGGATTAAAAGCTCCGATCTTACACTGGAGATGTTCCAAGTGGGAAGCACGTCTCTCACGAATGTGGCCATGCTGTACATGAAGAACATTGCAAATCCAGGCGTCGTAGATGAGGTTCGTAAACGGATAGAAAACATCAATATTGACGCTATATTTGAGTCCGGCATGGTTGAGGAGATGATACAAGAAAATCATTTCACACCATTCCCAACGATTTTTAACACGGAAAGACCCGACACCATCAGCAGCAATATTATGGAGGGCCGAGTGGCGCTCATCGTAGACGGGACTCCGTTTGTACTGGTGATGCCTACAGTATTTGCCCAATTTTTTCAGAGTTCTTCGGATTATGAAGAGCGTTACGATATGGCGACTGTTGTTCGGCTCATTAGATATATCAGCTTCATTATTCTTATTCTAGGGCCTTCTCTCTACATTGCCTTAACAACATACCATTATGAAATGATACCGACTCCACTACTGATCAGCATATTGGCTCAGCGGGAATCCGTTCCTTTTCCGGCATTTCTAGAGGCGTTTATTTTGGAGATTACCTTTGAGATTTTGCGTGAGGCGGGTATTCGAATGCCGCGTGCGGGTGGTCAAACGGTATCCGTTATAGGAGCGCTTGTGTTGGGTCAAGCGGCCGTGGAAGCCGGAGTCGTCACCCCGCTGCTCACAATTGTAGTAGCCCTGACGGGAATAGCCAGTTTCGCAATCCCAGCCTATAACATGGCAGTGGCCGGGAGATTGTGCCGGTTTATTTTCATGATACTGTCAGCGTTTATGGGGCTATACGGCATTACATTGGGGTTGATTGCGCTGATTGCTCATATGAACAGTCTGAGTTCTTTCGGGGTGCCCTACATGGCGCCTTTCAGCCCTTTTGTGCTGGAGAGTCAAAAGGATGCCGTATTGCGACTCCCGTTCTGGATGATGAGGAAGCGTCCTAAAAGCATTACATCTAAGAACCAGAAAAGAATGAAGGATGGAAGCGGGATTTCCTCTTCTGATAAAACCACACCGATGCAGGAGGGGGGCAATCAGGGTGTATCAGCGGAAGAGGAATGAACAAAGTGCAGTAACTTTTAAGAGGAGAATAGGGGGGCTGTGTTTGGTTTTACTACTGTTCGCTCCCTTGTTATCCGGTTGCTGGGATTCTGTGGAGTTAAACCAGAGAGCAGTAGTAGCTGGGATAGGAATTGATTTGGTTGGGGAGTCGGATTATGAGGTTTCCCTACAGGTGATCGTAGCAGATGAAATCGCCGGAGCCAAAGCGAGAGGAGATACTCCAGTCGTTTTGTATCGGGAAAAGGGAAAAAATCTGTTTCAAGCGCTCCGCAGAGCCTCACAAAGGGTTCCGCGGATCATTTCTTTGGCGCATACCAAACTGATCGTTATTGGTGAAAAGCTGGCACGGGCTGGAATCGGCGATATGATGGATTCTCTGGAAAGGTCTACAGAAATCCGGCTGCCGGTGAAAATGCTGGTGGCACGCGGTAATACTGGGAAGGATGTACTGGCAATCATGACCGCAATCGGTCGTATTCCCGCCAATGATATTTCAGGAAAGCTGGAAACATCGGAGCGTTTGTATGCCGGGGATTACGCGGTGACTATCGACGATGTGATTCGCAGCATGTCTCATAAGGGTGGCGGTCCTGTGCTGACGGGCATAGGGGTCAATGGGAATTTAGAGCAGGCCTCAAGCAAGAACAATGTGGACAATATTTTACCGAAAGCTATTGTTCATATTAAGGGAATGGGGGTGTTCAAAAAGGATCGGCTTGTCCGCTGGTTGGATGATGATCAGGCCATTGGACTGTCTATGATCAACAACAAGGTGAAAGGTGCCCAAACAACACTGAGCTGCGGTAAGGATAGGGAAACCATTGGCATCGAAACCTTGTTCTCTTCAACCAAGATACACACACGGATGGAGCAAGGGGAGCCTGTTTTTGTGATTAACCTAAAACAGACCGGGGCGGTACAGGAAGCCGAGTGCTCGATTAACTTACAAAGTCCGGAGGCGATGAAAAGACTGCAGGAGAAATGGACAGAGGAGACGAAAAAAGTGATCACTTCAACAGTCAGAGAGGTTCAGCGTACCCGTAGCGATGTAATAGGCTTTGGCCTTGCGCTGGAGAGGAGCTATCCCAAACAATGGAAAAGACTCTCTTCCGAATGGAGCCGTAATTTTGCGGAAAGCACCGTCCGTATTCAAGTGACTTCTGTACTGAAACACACTCAGTCGCGGACTAACCCATACTCCAAGGGGGAATCAGACTAGTGAAAATAGAGCAAGGAGGGAAGGCCATGAAAAAAAAGACACGGATAGGTGCAAAAGAGATGATCTCTCTTATGGTGTTGTTTGAGATGGGCACATCCATGATGTCTATTCCCGGAAGGAATGCGGGCAAGGATGCGTGGATCGCCATCCTCATTTCCACGGTTTTGGGGGCAATGCTTTTTGTATGCTATGGCAGCCTTCACCGACGTTTTCCCGACTTGCTAATGACACAGTACTGCAGAACCCTTTTGGGCAAGAAAGCAGGGAGTGCGCTTGCTTTTTTATATATCGTGTTTTTTCTTTACGGCGGAGCACGGGATCTTCGGGACACGGGGATCCTGATTGCCGACCGGACGCTTCAGCATACGCCGTTGACAGTCATTTGTGCCTTAATGATTGGACTTGTCATGTATGTGGTGTATTTGGGAATCGAGGTTGCAGGCCGGACGGCCATTATCATGTTAATTTTGCTGCTACTGCTGGGCCTGGCTACGAATATATTAATTTTGTTGGCAGGCATTGTAGATGTCGGCAATATATTGCCCATAGCCGAGCATGGCTGGCAGCCGATATGGCAAGTTGTTTATTCGCAAGCCGTGATGCTACCGTACGGCGAGATGGTTACGTTTGCGATGATTCTCCCCACATTAAAAAAAGGCTATCGTGCCAATGGGGTAGGGGTCTCTGCTATATTGCTGGGAGGGCTGCTCCTGTCTATTGTTACACTGTCCAATGTGCTTGCACTGGGGGAAGATGTGTTCAAACGGGCGACTTACCCGCTGCTCTCGATGATCAGCAAGGTCGAAATATCTGATTTTATCGACAGAGTCGATGTCATCGGCGTTATGAGCGTTATTATCTTTGATTTTTTTAAAATTTTCATCTTCTATTATGCCGCGGTTAAAGCCGCAGAGGATGTATTGAGAGTGTCTTACCATAAACTGATCCTGCCATTTGGGATTATCATGTTAGTCTCTTGTGTATTGATGGCACTGAGCTATCAAGATCACCTTCAAACAGGCGAGTTAGTGCTGAAATGGCTGTTTCCGATATTTGCCGTGTTTTTTCCTATCTTGCTGCTAATCGTGTCGTGGCTGAGAAAGACCCGGAATAAAAAAGGAGAGGAAAATGTCTCATGAGTCATCGTCTTGCCGACAAAAAATACATCGGTACCGGTCAAATGCTCATTTTGATGTTCCATTTTATTCTGGGAGATGTGGTCATTATTAATATGGATAGTGAATATGAACGGAATACATGGATTGCCACTTTGAATTTGGACGACTGTCCCTCATCTATATTCATCCATTATTTGTTTGCGTTTTCCCTTGTTTATTCTTTCTGATGGCTCTGTTGCGGAGAATCAGAGGAAGAAGTAGGAACTTTGAGGAAACGTGACCATTGTGAGAACAGGAAGCGAAATGCGTTTCCTCTTGGCTTTTTGCCCACATTTATAAAGAACACTATAAGCATTCCTGCCAGGACGACATATTCTGATGGTCGCATAGTGAAAAAAGCCAATGAAATAGGCTCCCAAGGATGATGAACACCAGAAAGCCATTTTATCGATATACTTGTTCCGAGCATTAGCAGCATAAAGAGCGTGAATATCCACACTATCTTCATAAAATATCCCTCCGATTATAAATAAGCTAAGCATGTACTCCTGTATACATTGTGTTGCAAAGCCGTTCAATTTATCCGATACCATTGACTTGAAATAAATTAAGATTTATACTTATTCTAAATTGATCTTTAATATGATTGTAAGTTTGTAATTAATATAATCTGCGTTGGTTAAGGGAGATGCGGTATGAGAACTTTAAATTTAACTTCGCAGCGCCAAGCGGTATATGATGTGGTTCGTGAAGCTCACGATCATCCTACTGCGGCCGATGTTATGAATCGGTTGATGGAGCGCGGATATAATCTGGCCTATGGAACGGTATATAATTCACTGCGTTATTTGACGGATAAGGAATTAATCCGTGAATTGAAGCTGGGGGAAGCTGCGAGTCGCTATGACGGGCGGATGGACGATCATCAGCATATTATTTGTCAGGTATGCGGCCGAGTAGATGAAGTGATGAGTGAAGTCCCACATGATTGGATTGACACGGTTGCGCATGAAACGGGGTATAATATTGCCCATGCCCATGTCGTATTCGGAGGAGTGTGTAAGGAATGTCAAAGCAAGCGAATCAGATAACAAATCGTTTCAAAGTGGCTGACATGCCTAGACGGGTGAAGGGCAGTTGGACATCGATGTTAGCTGCTCCCTCTACACCTACGGTGCAGACCGTTCCTTCCAATGAGCCCTTGTATTGTCCAACTACACGTCGTATCATTCTGATCAGTTCGGTACCGGGTGTAGTTCACGGGTTGGTGCGTACGCTGTCAGATGCGTGTTTTGATGTGATGGTTTTCCATCGCTGGGAACCTGAAGTGCAGCGTCATCTGGGAAGCGATCTCTTGATTTACGATTTGACCGCTACCGAACCACAGAGTGAATTACTGGATATTCGCAATCGTCTTGAGGTAGAACACATGAAAGACACACCAGTTATGTACGTGGTTCAGGATCGGGTGTCTGTACATGCTCATGAGCTGCTTCCTTCAGAAGAGGTGCTGGTGTGGCCGCTGGCTTCCAATCATATGGTGCATGACATTGAACGGATGATTGTACGCCATCCTGCAACTTCCCGTCAGGCAGCGCAAGCCAGCCGTCGTACGGTGTTCAAGGACATCTGGATTGACCGAGATAAAATGCTGGTATATAAAGAAGAGAGTCAATTGAATCTGACTAAAACAGAATACGATTTGCTGCTGAAGCTGATTGATGCTCAAGGCAAAGTGATCTCCCGCGAGCAAATGATGCACGATATCTGGGAGACGGATTTTGTAGGCGGCAGCAACGTTGTAGATGTGCATGTCAAAAGTTTGCGCAAGAAGCTGGATGATCGGCCTGCAGAACCTGAATATATTGCAACCGTAAGAGGTGTAGGATACAGATTGGCAGATTGAACTGAAAGTTATGAATACCGATGAATTTCCGCCGGATGGAGACATTCGGCGGTTTGTATATGATTCCATGAAGAAACTGACATTAGGTGTGACGGTTGACTTTGTCAGGAGATATACACTACAATCGGTAGTGTGAGGTGCTTCTTATGAAACGACTGAATTTTAAAGCTGGCGAAACCGGGCTTAACCGATTTTTCGGACCTCTGGAAGCCAAAATTATGGATATTTTATGGTCCACTTCGGATCGGAGTATCAAAGAAGTGCAGACCGCGTTGGAGGGGGATCGGGACTTTAACTTCAATACGGTAATGACCGTGATGAACCGTTTAGTGGAAAAGGGAATACTGAGTAAGAGTATACGTGGGAGAACGTCTTTATATCGTCCAGTTTTAAGCAGGGAAGAATTCATGGATGAGCAATCCAAGGGACTGAGTCACGAATTGGTGGACGAATTTGGTCCGCTTGCTGTCAATCATATGATTGATGCTCTGGAGGTGGCCGATCCGAAGTTGATCGAACGTCTGGAACAAAAAATTAAACAATGGAAAAAGGATATGTAGCGATGTGGAAAACACGTTCTAAATTACTGTTTACAGCAGGCGCCTTGATTTCGGGTTTCGCCCTTATACAGATGGGTATGTACGCCGGACAGCATGTTTTCGGCTGGAAATTGAATTATAACGTGTTTCAAATTTGCAGAAGTTTGTTACAGCATTACGGAATCGGCTACATGGTGGATGCGCTCAGCGGGCTGGTTTTCGTTACCTTCGCTATCGCCGGAGGAGAAGCAGTCAGACAGTGTATGGCTACCAGGGCAGCTTTTCGCAGACTGCACCGAATGCGTGACCTGCCGCTGACCGAAGCACTGGGTGAGCGATATGGTGAACTCGGGACCGATCGGATATGGGTCATTGATTATGCCAAGCCAGCCGCCTTCACCATGGGATTATGGAAGCCACGTATTGTATTGTCCTCTGCACTATTGTCTGTACTGGACAAACACGAAGAAGAAGCTGTCATATACCATGAAGCCTATCATATGAAACATTATGATCCGTTGAAGACCTGGTTGCTGCAAGTATGTGCTAAACAGCTGTTTTACTTGCCGGTGCTACGTCACATTACCCATCATTATAAGACGGCCCGTGAAATTTTGGCTGATAACGAAGCGATTCATCGAGCGGGTTCACCAGTTGGGATTGGGAGCGCATTGCTCAAGCTTCTGAGTATGACGCCTGCCAATACTCGCCTGGTAAACTCCGCCGCTTGTTCCTCGTTTGCAGAAACGTCCATTAACTATCGTATCTCACGTATTTTAGACCCTCAGCAAGAACCTGTCATTCAAATGCCTTGGCGTTCGATTATGTTTTCCAGCTATGTGCTAGTGATGTTGACACTTATGTTTGCACTGGCGCTAATCTAAGTTTGGCAAGATGTTTCCTACAGGTGGCGCTTTTTGCGCTACCGATTCTCAATGTGTAGTACACTACAGTGTGTAGTTTATTGCAGAATTTTTATACAATTTAAAAGGAGATGAGCAAATGAATCAAACGCTTATGAATATTGGATTATTGTTGGTACGGATTTTTACAGGGGTTATTTTTATCGTTCACGGTGCACAAAAGTTTCAGGGACTAGACGGAACCTCCGGCTTCTTCCAAAGTATCGGACTCCCTGGCTGGATGGCTCCTGTGGTCGCTGCGGTTGAACTGGTTGGGGGTATTGCACTGGTTCTGGGAATCGGAACACGACTGGCTGGAGCGGCATTGACCATCGTTATGATCGGTGTATTGCTAACGGCTAAAAAAGGACAGCCTTTTGGCTCGATTGAATTTGATCTGCTGATTCTGTTCACCAGCCTTCAGCAAGCGCTTGTCGGTGGACGCTTTCTGGCAGTGGATCAGTTATTTGGCCGTAAAAAGGCTGAAAACATTAACGTACAGGTCTAAATGTTCATATAACCGCGTCCTTAGTCTTATAGGGCGCGTTTTTGTTTTTCCCCTTTGTGAAATTTCATTGTAAATCATTTGCTACTTTCAACCGATATAACTAACACGGAATGTAATTCAAATATATCGTTTTATGAGCAAAGGGGAAAAAACATGGGAACAACGCGAAAGAGAAAAACGATATGGACACTCAGGAACAAGCTAAGTTTAGGCTTTTTACTTGTTTTGCTGATTCCGAGCTTAAGTATTTCCATTGCGACCTATAAATCATCATATAATGCTATGGAAAAACAGCTCCACGGCAGTGCGAATCAGGGGGTAGCGACAGCTAACTCAATTATTGAATACGCAATCGCCAGTAAAATTAAAGATGCGAGTTATTTAGCGGAGCGTCTGGACGGCTCGATGATAGATGGTCGAAACAGCCCTTTGATTCAGCCGAAGCTGATCCAATACAAGGGTTTGCACGAAGATGCCACGGATATTTTTGTTGGTACACCGGAGGGGCTGATGATTCGGGGGGTGCCCAAGGAGGATGAAGGGACTTTTGATCCTCGCACACGCCCATGGTACATCGAAGCGATGAAGCAGCCCGGTAAGGTTGCAATTACGCCTGTTATCATTAATTCATCGGGTATTCCTGTTGTCGTAGTATCTCAGACGCTTTCCGACAAGTCCGGGGTTATCGGGATTTCTCTAAATCTGGAAAGTGTACGTAAACTGGCCTCCATCAAAGTAGGCCAGGAGGGGTATATCATTATTTTGGATCATACGAAGAAATTTGTAGTCCATCCTACGGCTAAACCGGGCTCATCTCCACAGGAGAAAGTGCTTGATACGTTGTATACTGCGCCGAGCGGGAACTTTAAATATATGCATGAAGGTCACGAAAAATATTTGACCTATGTAACGAATACGGATACTGGTTGGAAAATTGCGGGTACCTTCTATCAATCCGAGATTAGCGATGCCACGGCTGCCATGCGTTATGTAACCATTTTTGTGCTGGCTGGCTCATTGGTGATTGCGCTACTCGCGATTTTCCTGATCACCCGTTCTGTTCTGGTACCAATTCGTAAGCTGCAAAAATCAGCAGAACGAATCAGTGAAGGAGATTTGACGGGCGATTTGGAAACCGGAAAAACGGATGAGGTGGGCGAATTGTCTTCTCACTTCCAAACCATGGTCGACAGTTTGCGTACGATGATTCGAAGCGTACACGAAACGACAGATCGGGTAAGTTCTTCAGCGGAGGAGCTGGCTGCGGGTGCAGATCAGACAACCCAAGCGATTGAGCATGTCACCATTGCTATCCAGGAAGTAGCTGTGGGCAGCGAACGTCAGGTGCAGAGCGTTAAGCACGGTTCTGTAAATATGGAGGAGCTTGCTCAGCAAGCAGCGAACGTATCCGAGCGTATGGTGGGCGTATCTGAACATGTGAAGATGAACGCCGAGTCGGCTCAGGAAGGCAGTAAGGCTGCTACGCAGGCTGTACAGAAGATGCATGACATCGACGAGACCGTTAACGATCTCGGACAGGCCATGGACTCTCTCAATGAGCGTTCCGGTGAAATCGTGAATATTATCAGCGTTATATCCGGTATTGCCAAACAGACCAATCTGTTAGCTCTGAATGCGTCCATTGAGGCTGCACGCGCTGGGGATCATGGTAAGGGATTTGCCGTGGTCGCTACGGAGGTGCGTAAGCTGGCTGAGGAATCAGCAAAGTCGGCTACTTTGATCTCGGAGCGCATTGAAGCGATGCAGGTGGATATGAATCATGCTCTGGGCGCTATGCATCAAGCGCGGACACGGGTGACGGAAGGCATTGATTCGGTAACCACGTCTGAGCAATCCTTTGCGGAAATCAGCCAAGCCGTGGAACGAGCTATGGGGCATATCAATGACATTACGGGAGTGACTCAGGAAATGGCACGAGGGACTGTAGGTGTCGTAGATATTATGAGCGATATTGCCCACATTTCGGACGAGGCAGCGAGCAACACCGAGTCGATCTCAGCAGCAGCTGAGCAACAGCTTGCTTCTATTGAGGAAATTGCTTCATCTACAGCGGACCTGAGCCAAATGGCAGAGGAATTGCGCGAACTAGTTGGACGTTTTCAGGTTGAAGGAAAATCCTAAAATGATAAAAAGCGCCCGGATACAGGAGATTGTACTCTGTATCCAGGCGCTTTTTTAATGTTTTTAGCATAATTTTTGGTTTGCAGAGTTAGAAGTTAACGTTGGAAGGACTTGCGGCGGTCCAGACGGAAACGGACATCCCGTGAGTCGGAAGGACGCAGCGAACTTCTCTGAAACATATTGTTCAGAATCAGTGCGAAAATGACTAACACTGTCCCATATAGTTCAAAACGGCTAATGGCATAACCTTGGAAGTACATGAGTACCAGCGTGGTAATCGGTACAAAGTTAATAAATAGAATTCCGTTCAGTGGAGATAGCTTTCGGATTCCGGCATTCCAGCTAAGCAGGGCCGCTAACCCTGGAAGCAGGATCATAAAGCTCATTTCGTATTTAACTGACCACACAGCCTGCCAGTCCGGCACCACAATCCAGTTGAAAGCAGAGGCAAATGTGACGACTACGAAGGAGACGAGAGTTCCGAGCAGGCAGGTTAGGGTTGAATACCGAAGAGTAGACCATCCTGCAAAATGGCTGCCTCCCATGGAATATACGACCCATCCGACGACGCCTACGAAAATAAGCAGCAGCGGTAGCAAATGTTGTCCGGCAAGTGTGAAAAAGGTCCATTTTCCGTTCGTGATCACCAGTAAAGCCCCGGCCAGCGCAATCACCATGCTGATTAGTGTATATCTCGGAGGCATTTTACGGGTCATGACCCACACCATCGCAATAGAAATCATCGGCATTAGCACTTCCATTATAGAGGCAACCAGAGTGCCTGCTGCCCCCATCGCGTGCTGTCCCTGGAAAACGGCCATATTATAAATGGTGAATCCCATGGTCCCGAAGAATAACAACGTCTTGCCCTTGCCCTCAAAGCGAAATGCAGTCCTTCCCTCTTTGAGCCACAATAGTACGACTAAAATGAGTGTAACCGATAAATAGCGCAAAAATGAAAAGTACAGTGGATTGATGTGTTGTAATGCAATGTGCGAAACCGGAAACATCGCCCCCCAGGACATACTGGCGATTAGGCATAATAAAGATCCGGTCATGATTTGTCTGTTCATGGTGTGCAAAAGCTCCTCCTTGCCGGTCTCAGCGGACATATCTTATGGACAACATCATAAAGGATGGGAAGCTGTTGGTAAAATGATTGAAAATAAACATTATGATCATTTAAAATGATAATAAGTGACAAGGCGCGTCAATTTTGATGGCCCCTTACCCTTCACAATAAGGAGGAGCAGTAGTGGATCTGAACGATTTAAACATTTTCCAGACGGTGGCTGCGCATGGCAGTGTCAGCAAGGCCGCAGCCGAGCTTAGTTATGTCCAGTCCAATGTAACGGCCAGAATCAAGCTGCTCGAAAAGGAACTGCAAACACCTTTATTTAATAGACATAAGCGGGGAATGATCCTCAATGCCGAGGGCAAGCGTCTGCTGCAATATACGAAAAGCATTTTATCGCAATTTGAGGAAATGAAACATGCGTTTCAGAATACCTCTGCACCTTCGGGGGTACTGGAGATTGGCATTGTGGAGACTGTCATTGCCCTCCCGGCCATTTTACATGCTTACTATAGCAAGTACCCGGATGTCGAGTTGTCCCTCAAGGCTGGGGTTACAGAGTCTCTGGTGCAGGAGGTTGCAGAAATGCGGCTGGATGGAGCCTTTGTGACCGGGCCGGTCAAGCATCCGCTCATTGAACAGTTTGATGTATTTCAGGAAAAGCTGGTCCTTGTATCCCAAGGAGATGATTTTTCCGTTGAGGATCTCACGACTCGTCCGCTTCTCTTATATAAAAAAGGCTGCGGCTACCGGGGACGGCTGGAAACCTGGCTCAAAATGGAAGGAATTATTCCCAAACAGATTATGGAGTTTGGGACATTTGAGACGATTATCGGCAGTGTGGCGGCTGGTATTGGAATGACCGTATTTCCCGAATCTTCGATCAGCGGGCTGGTGTCTCAAGGCCTTGTGTGCGGTCATGCAATGCCTGAGCCGTACAATGAAGTAACAACGGTGTTTATCCGACGTAAGGAAGCCTTTGTTACCAGTACCTTGCAGTCTTTTATAGATGAGATTATCACTCAGACAGAGGCGTAGCTTTATCGCTTGGGCTCGGGTACAATGAGAGGGATTTGATCTCATTTTTCTTCCTGAAGGAGGGCTATTATGTTTACAATATATCCGGCGGCTTCCCGATTCAGCTTCGATAAGGGCTGGCTGCGGGGGAGTCACAGCTTTTCATTCGCGGAGTATCAGGATGAGAACAATACAGCGTTTGGTCCTATGCGTGTCTGTAATGACGATGTCATCACACCGGGACGGGGCTTTGGGGCGCATCCGCACAGTGATATGGAGATTGTTTCGATTGTGCTGTATGGGGAACTGCGTCATGAAGACAACCGTGGACATGTAGCAGTGACCCGTTTTGGAGGCATTCAGCGAATGTCAGCGGGCCACGGCATCATTCATACGGAGCACAACGCATCACAAACGGAGGATGTCAGTCTGCTGCAATTGTGGTTTAGCCCGCATACGAGAGGACTGAAACCGTCATATGAGGCCACAGCGTTCAATCCTGAGCGTCTGCACGGTCAGCTTCTGCCTGTCGTTGCCGGAAAACGTGTACCGGGCACAGAGGGTGAAATTGCTGCAATCAACCAGGATTTAACGATTTATTTAAGCAAGCTTCAGCCTGGAGAGCAAGTAGAATTCACACAGGCCGAGGGGCGACGCGTGTTCCTGTTCGTCATTGAAGGCTCACTGCGTGTGAACGGTGAACATATTCTGCAAGGGCGCGATTCAGCTCGTATTGAGCAGGAGCCAAAGCTAGCACTGGAAGCAGAGGAGTCTGCTTTTTATATGTTGATTGATTTGCCCTAAAAGGAGGTGCGCACATGGCGCAGCAGGAAACATGGCTGATCAAGCATGCCGTCACGGGACGTAGCTTTGCTGACAGCCGCAAGCAGGTTTTCGATTGCCGTTTGGAATCGGTGGACGGCGTGTTTCGCTTCACGCTTCAAGGGCTGCCGCGTGGGACGGCGGAGGCGATTGTGCGTTATAGCGGGGAGTTGAACGTATTTCGTTTTGTAACGCCGGTAGATGATGGACCCGTGGTGAAGCATTGGTATTACGTCACTCCGGAAAGCGTGGAATATCATGAGCAGACAGATGAGCTTACGTTCAAAGCTGGTTCTGAGATTGAATACCATCCCGAGGAGTATTGGGGAGATTAATCATTCCTTTATCATAAATCTTCAGATATATAATGGATTTTTCGAAGGCCCTGCATCATTGCAGGGTCTTTTTGTTATCCGTTCAACATGTTGAGTTCATTGGATACATAATCCTTTGCAGGCTGGTACATCCTATAGGTCATATTATCTGTTCGGCTCATTCGTAAAGGGGGAATAACGATGAAGAAAGGGCGCTTTCCCAAGTTGCCGAAGCTACCGTGGAGCCGGAGAGCGATTCCAGCCGCAGACCGCAAGACACGAAATTCCAATGTGCCTAAAGGACTGCCTGAGTCTTCGTGGCTGGAACAGCCGCTGCGTAGCAATGTGGAAGACAATTTGATTGCTTTGCGTGACATTTTCAAGGATTGCTCTGATATCGTCTACCGAGAGCTCATGATTTCCCCTGAACGCAAAGGGTTGTTGGCTTATTTTGAAGGTACGGTAAAATCAGAGGATTTGCAGGATCATATCCTGCGGCCTGTCATTCTGGGCATGATGCTCAAGGACCCTGAAGTGAACGGCAAATTGGAGCCGCTGGATGAAACTCGTATCTCGATGTCCCAGACCAAAACGATGGACGAATGGAAGATGGTAGCGGCAGCGATACTGGACGGCAATGCCGCCTTGTTCGTAGATGGTACGCCTCGTGCTTATATTTTTAGCGCCAAGGGTGGTGTCCGCCGTGGCGTAGAGGAACCCCAGACGGAAGCGGTTATTCGTGGGCCGCGTGAGGGCTTCACTGAGACCCTTCGCGTCAATACGGCACTGTTGCGTTTCAAGTTGAAGACCTCCAAGCTCAAGATGTACAGCATGACCATCGGAACAGAAACTCAAACGAGCGTCGTCCTTACCTATATTGAAGGGATCATAGATCCCAAACTGGTGGAGGATGTAAAAAAAAAGGCTCAGCGATATTAATATTGATGGTGTTCTGGAGACTGGATATATTGAGGAACTGATTGAGGACCATCCCTTTTCTCCGTTTCCGCAAATGGAATATACTGAACGCCCGGATACCGTCACTGCCCAATTACTGGAAGGACGTTTTGCCATTTTTGTGGACGGAACGCCTTTTGCCCTGATTGGGCCGGTCACGATGTGGCAGATGATGCAAGCAAGCGAGGACTATTACGAACGTTTTTTCATCAGTAATATGGTGCGCTGGATTCGTTTTCTTTTTCTCATCATGGCTCTCTTTCTGCCAGCAATATATGTAGCGGTTACGACCTATCACCATGATATGCTGCCGACGACACTCATATTAAGTATTGCAGCGGCTCGTGAATCTATCCCTTTTCCAGCACTGGTGGAAGCGTTAATGATGGAAATTTCTTTTGAGGCATTACGTGAAGCAGGGATTCGTCTCCCCAAAACGGTCGGTCAGGCCGTTAGTATTCTTGGTGCGCTCGTAATTGGGCAGGCCGCAGTACAGGCAGGGATTGTATCGGCACCCATAGTCATTGTTGTGTCGCTCACAGGTATTGCTTCGTTTACCATTCCACGCTTTAACTTTGCCATCACAGTTCGCCTGCTACGATTTCCAATCATGCTGATGGCGGGTTTATTCGGATTGTTTGGGATCATTATTGCGACAACGCTGATTGCTACGCATCTAACCAAGCTAACATCGTTTGGTGTCCCTTACATGAGCGGATATAGCCCGTACAACCATACGGATCAAAAGGATATCGTCGTCCGTGCACCTTGGTGGAAAATGACTAAACGTCCTTCCTGGATTGGTAAAGACAACAACAAACGAGCGAAGGAAAAGATGAATGGAACGCCTACCACCGAGGAGGGATGGTGATGAAGCCCAAATCGAATACACAAAAAATACGTAAAGCGGCTGTGCTCTGTTGTCTGCTGCTTTGTTCTGTTCTTTTGGGAGGATGCTGGGATCGCCGTGAAGTGAACGATGTGGCCTTTGTGATGGGTACCGGGCTAGACAAGGAAGGCGATCAATACCGGGTAACGATGCAAATTGCTTTGCCTGGACAACTAGGATCTTCGGGCAGCACAGGAGGAGGGGGAGGTACAAGCGGTACGAAGTCCTACTATCTGGAGTCCAAAACAGGTCCAAGCTTTCGAGGAGCAAGTACCGAGGAACAGCGCGGGGTTTCGCGAACACTTAATTACTCCCATCGGCGGGTACTGCTGTTCGGCGAGACGCTGGCACGGGAAGGGATTAGCAAAATGATGGATGTCATTGCACGTATTCCGCAGAACCGTCTGTCTTCCCTGGTTGTTATCACGAAGGGGTCAGCGATGGAAGTGCTTCAGGCAGATGCTCCGATTGAGCAATATCCAGCGGAAATGGTGCGTGAGCTTAACTTTTCCTATATGAAAAAACCTCGTTCCGTTAAACTGCTGATGAATTCCGTCCTGCTGGAAGGGATTGACCCGGTGGTGCCAGTAATGTCTCTGGTGAAGAATGGGCCCGCTAGTCTTAAAGACAAGAAGACGAATATTCAGATCGATGGATTGGCAGTCTTTCGACAAGACAGGTTAACAGGGATTATTGATAACCATCTCAGTCGGTTTCTGCTGTTGGGTATGGAGCAAGCCAAGGAGACAGAGATATTTATCCCCCCTCCCAAGGGTAAAGGTTACATATCTGTGCATCTCATCGAAAATAGAGTCCATATCAAGCCCTTTATTCAGGGGAATGAGATTCGAATGACCGTTCATATGAACTGCAATGGGAATGTGAAGGAAAATGAGACGAATTTCGATATTTCCAACGAGGAAAATTTGAAGTGGCTGGAGCAGCAGACAGCCGAGGAAATCAAGAGGGAGCTGGGAGAGGCTGTCCACGTGATTCAGCAAAAGTATCGTTCAGACGTACTTGGTTTGGGCCGGGCTATTATTACGAGTCACCCGGATGAATGGAAACGGATTAAACCTCAATGGGAGCAACTATATCCCAAGGTGGAGATCACCATAAATCCGGTCGTGCATATTGAGAATATTGGTGCGGTCACCAAACCATTCGGGGTCAAAAAGGAGCAAATCCAGAATGAATAAAGTATTTCTGTTACCTTTGGTGCTGGCTATGCTCTTCATGTATCTGATTGACCGTAAAAATATTAACAATGCACCAGCCATCAATCGTTGGGTCTCTCGAGTATTGTATGTTATTAGCATTGGTATCTGGATTTACGGAACATCAACGAAGAGCACCGTTTATGTGGCTACATGGCTGACCCGTTTTATTGACATGTGGCTCCCCCCTACGTTGTAAATCGTGTATTGGATGCCTGCGGATAAAAGGAGGATGACCTGTATGAAACAGTTCACAACCAGACAAATCGTACTGCTGGGTGTATTGATGGAGGTCGGTATTACCCTTATACATGCTCCGGCGCAGGCAGCGGATCACGCGAATCAGCATGCCTACTGGACCTGTATAATTGCGGCTATCGTGCTATGCTTGCCGATCTGGGCGATGTTGAAACTCAAGCGTCGTTTTCCTGACCAGGATCTAATGCAGGCGATGGTGAGCTCTCATCCTGTGCTGGGACGTATGCTGCTTGCAGTCTACCTTATTTTATTCCTGATCATTTTTGCACGGGATTTGAGAATTATCACAGATTTAGTGGAGGTTGTGCTTTTGCCGCTGACTCCGATTGTGGTCACTTCTCTTATTGTGCTGTTAACTCTGGTATTTATGGCCAAAGGCGGAATAAGCACCATCGTCAATATGGCCGAGATTTTTTTGCCGATGTTGATTTTGACGCTGTTGACCATGCCACTTTTTTTTGGGCGTAATATGGATTTTTCGATGCTGAGACCCTACTTACATCCAGAAGTAGAGGGAGTGATCAAGGGCAGCTGGCGCATGCTGGGATATATGGCCGATATCCTGATGGTTCCCTTTGTGATTTCTGGAAAGAGTTATAATGGACGTAGTGCGTGGTATGGGCATTTGCTCGGAACCGCTTTTCTGATCATGCTGGTGTTGCAGTCGGAGTTGGTTATTGGTGTTCCTATCTTGTCACGGCTGTTCTATCCATCGTATGAACTGGTGCGTCAATTGCAGCTAACGGACTTTCTGGATCGGTTCGACTTGTTCGTGGCAGCACTGACCGTACCAACCTTTCTTACGAAGATCGGAATTGATCTGTACGTTACCAGTTTGGCGGTAAAGCGTATGTTCTCCCATGCCTGGGGGAGTCTGATGGTTTGGCCCGTAGGTTTGTTAGGTTATGTCTGTTCGTTTATGCTGTTCTCCAACATCGTGCAAGTTTTTGATTTCAGCCGGGAGTGGACCGCGGTGATGATCATTTTTTTTGTACTTATGCCCTTGGTACTATGGATGTTGCTCCGACCCAAATCTAAAGGGAAAGGCGGAGATGATAAGGCATCTAACGGAGAGCGGGATAGCAGTAGTCAGCTAGAAAGCCGGCAGGGAGATAGAACAGGACACACCCACTTATAAGATTACTGTATTCATCGAAAAAGTAATTCTTATTTGTCTTTTACCCCTCTGATTGTATACTTGGTAGAAAGAAATACGACTTCTACTAGGGAGGAAACAGAATGGCACAACGCATGGCAGGTAAGAGAGTCGCTCTTGCTGGTCCCCGTAAAGCAGACGAAATGGCGCTGCTAGTTGTGAAGATGGGAGGGGAGCCAGTACATCGTCCGGCCCAGGGCACTGTTTTTCTAGATGATATCGAGCTGCGCAACGCTGTTGTATCGTGGGTAAAGAACCCTCCGGACTGGTACATCTTCACGACAGGCATGGGGCTGGATGCCCTGTTCGATATGGCAGAGGATATGGGCGTGGCTGAGCAGATTATAGAGTTGCTGCAATCCTCCAACATTGCAGCGCGGGGCTACAAGACGGTCAATGGACTCAAAAAGCGTGGCTTTACGCCAGCAGTACGAGACGAGGACGGAAGTTTGATCGGATTGACAGGAGCTTTCGCCCCATACGATCTGAAGGGGAAGGAAGTGCTGTTGCAACTGCATGGCGATCCAGCCCCACGGTTGGTAAAATGGCTGGACGAGCAGGGGGCAGTGACCCGCCAGGTACTTCCTTATAAGCATATCCCACCTGAGGAAGCAAAATTGCAGGCGTTACTGGAGGATGTTATCCATCGTAATGTTGATGCCGTTACATTCACGAGTGGTCCGCAAATTCGATTTTTGGCCCAATATGCCAGAGAGCAAAATCGAATCGAGGATTTACTGGAAGCTTTTCGTGAGGATGTGATTGCTGTATCCGTAGGGAAGGTGACTGCACAGTCCATTGTGGAAGAAGGGATTGATCGAGTCGTGTTTCCAACCGAAGAGCGCATGGGCGCGATGATGGTGGAGCTGGGCAAATATTTTGAACATAACGATTCGGTGCATGGCTGTGGTCTGAAGATCGTGAATGGTCATTGAAATGAGATCAAAATTATAAATGCAGATGCTAAAAAATGAACTTATATTTCGGGATACAGAGTAAAATAAAGATAAGGGCCTACGAGGTCTTTATCTTTTTTTGTTGGACATGCATCGACAAAGATTTTTGTTATAGCGAAAATGTTTATCTAATATAATGAATAAGTTTCGATGCTACTTAGGACAGGAGCTGAGACGTTAATGAATTCTATTTGCGTATTTGCCGGGTCCAGACCTGGACATTTATCGGTATATGTTGAGGCAGCAGGCAAACTGGGAGAAGCCATGGCTCGCCATCATATCCGTCTGATCTATGGCGGCTCTAGCAGGGGGCTAATGGGAGAGGTGGCAGATGGAATGCTGGCGGGTGACGGTCAGGTCACTGGCATTATGCCCACCCTGTTATTTGATGCAGAGATCATTCATCGGGGAGTTACCGAATTTATTGAGGTAGCAAGCATGCATGAGCGTAAAGCGGCAATGAGCGAGATGGCCGATGCTTTTATTGCCCTTCCGGGTGGTTTGGGAACCTTTGAAGAGCTGTTCGAGGTACTATGCTGGGCGCAAATCGGCATTCATCGCAAGCCCATTGGGCTGCTGAATGTGAATGGATATTTTGACCCGTTAGTAGAAATGGTGCGTCATAGTGTGCAAGAGGGGTTTACCGGGAGTGAGCATCCAGCGCTACTGAGCATCTCCGCAGACCCGGACGAATTGCTACATATGTTAAAAAATAAAGCACAGAACTTGAAATAAAGCTTTTTTCGTGCTTGCACAACTGATTGAGGCAAGGTTATGATAAGACCCATAATCAAATAGCGGACAGACAAGGTGCCTTTGCGGTTGAGCAAAGGGTAACAGGGAATCGGGTGCAAATCCCGAGCGGTCCCGCCACTGTAAGGAAGAGGATTTTTTTAATTGGTCACTCGTGAAAAACGGGGAAGACGAAAGAATCCGTTGATGCCAAGCCAGGAGACCTACCTTGATCTGTATGCACCGTTAACCTTCGCGGAGAGGATGGGTGTACGAAATCAGGAAATCAGGCACACGTTGCTTTTTCCATGTTGGCTAGAGGTTTGCGTGGATATGAACGTGCAGCAGCGTTTGAAGCGTAAACAGACAGATGGAAAACAACGGCAGGCTGGAGGAAGACAAATCGTGTCTTCTTACGCTGTTTGTTCGTCTGATGAGAGATACGTACATAGAAACCCCATCCGGGCAGGATGGGGTTTTTTTAAGTTACACGATGTGCATAAATCATTGAAATAGATAGGATAGCTGCCCTGAAAAGGATGAATAGGAGGAGTACGATGAGCCCATTAGGAAAATTGTTGGTGATTGGATTTGGACCAGGAGATATGGAACATATCACAAAACGGGCGCTGGATGCGCTGGACGAAAGTGAGGTCATTATCGGCTACAATACCTACGTTGATTTGATCCGTCCGCTGTTGAACGGACAGGAGATTGTACGCACAGGGATGACAGAGGAAGTGAGCCGTGCGCAGGAGGCGGTTCGCCAAGCAGAGATGGGCAAGAAGGTAGCTGTCATTTCCAGTGGAGATGCGGGAGTCTATGGTATGGCAGGGCTGGTGTACGAAGTGCTGATGCAAAAAGGCTGGCGACGCGAGGGCGGGGTTGAGGTAGAAGTCGTACCGGGGATCTCGGCTATACAGTCCTGTGCTTCACTGTTGGGGGCGCCAGTGATGCATGATGCGTGCACGATTAGTCTGAGTGATCATCTGACCCCGTGGGAAACGATCGTAAAGCGTGTAGAAGCTGCGGCTTCGGCTGATTTTGTGATTGCATTATACAACCCGCGCAGTGGTCGGCGTACCCGCCAGATTGTGGAGACGCAGTCCATTTTGCTGCGTTACCGTGATCCGCAGACTCCGGTTGGGCTAGTGAAGAGCGCTTATCGTGAACGTCAGCAAGTTATTGTAACGACGCTGGAAGATATGCTGAACCATGACATCGGGATGCTGACGACTGTAATCATCGGCAATTCCTCGACGATGGTGTATGACGGTTTGATCGTGACTCCGCGCGGATATCAGCGCAAATACACGTTGGATGCGACCGAGCAGGCGCTCAAGCCGCATCAGCGTCTCCGCACGGAAGCGGAGCCGTGGTCGCTGGGAGCGCAAGAGGGTACACCGCAGGCAGGAGCAGCCCCGACTACGCCCGCTGGACCCTCCGCGAGCGGCGCTGCGGTTGCGACGCAGGCACGCCCGCAAGCGATGGCTGCTGTGCAGGCAACAACTGCTGTGCAAACCGGCACGGCCCCGGCATCGCTGGCGGCAGAGGCGCTAAGCCGCCTCGCTGTCGGCGGCAAGCTGCCTGGCGAAGCCAACGCTCGCTGGAGCGGGCAAGCGCCTACCGCCAAGAGCACCGCCGGAACGTCGGCGGTGGCCGGAGCAGGGGCCGCGGCCGGGATGGCGACAGGCGGCTTTGGCAAGCCTGCGCTGTTTGAGGTGGGTGTTTCCCCGGGTGTGGGAAACAAGAAGTTCACCGCTCGCCAGATGGCGCTGCTCGCCGAGGTAGCGGGTGATGACGGCGAGCTGGAATACACGCCGGATCATCAGATCGTGCTGCGCGTGCCGTGTGCAGACCCCGAGGAGCTGGTCGGGCGGCTGCGGGATGAACGATTCATTGTCATGCCGATTGGCGATGTGTTTAAGGTGAAGGCGTGCGACTTCTGCAATATGGAGAAGGATGACTCGGTGCCTGTGGCTGAGCATTTACAGGTTGTACTTGGCGGATTACAGGCACCCAAGGAAACGAGCATTGCTTTGAACGGATGCGGTATGGCCTGCTATGGAGCCGTACTAGAGGATATCGGAATCGTCTATCGCAAGGGTGGGTACGATCTCTTCCTCGGTGGCAAAAAATTCGGCCGCAATGCTCATGCCGCTCAGCCTGTAGCGGAAGGAATTCCGGGTGATCAGATTACGGACATCGTGGAGCATGTCATCGCTGAATATAAGGAAAAAGGACATCCGAATGAGCGCTTTCATAAATTTTTTAAGCGTGTAGGTGTCGTTGCGGGGTTCCGGCATGAAGATGCACCAGTAACGGTAGAAGTGAATGCGGTTTGTGGTGATTAATGGACTGAAGGCCTGATGAACGGGATACAAGCATATATATAAAATAGGGCGTCATGCAGGCTATCCCTATTCAAGAGGAGGAAACAACAGCAGTGGATGCAATATTGTTGGTTGGACATGGAAGTCGGGACCCGGAGGGGAACCAGGAACTGCTGGAATTTGCACAGGCAGTGGCAGATCGGGTACCGGATATGTGCGTGGAAACCTGTTTCTTGGAGCTGGCACGTCCCAGCATTGCTGATGGGATGCAAACTTGTGTGGAGAAAGGGGCGACGCGTGTCGTTCTTATTCCGATTATTTTGTTCGCAGCGGTACATGCCAAAATTGATATTCCGATGGCTATTGACCGGGCAAAGGCGAAATATCCGCAGGTGGAATTTGTATACGGACGTCCGATTGGTGTTCACGAGAAAATCGTCAGCATTCTGCTAAGCCGCTTGAAAGAGGCCCAGCCGGTTGCAGTTCCAGCGGGGATGATTAGCGCTGTCGAGGCATCTGTCGAGGTACCTGACGAGGAAACGGCGGTACTTGTATTAGGACGCGGAAGTAGCGATCCAGATGCGAACAGTGACTTTTTCAAAATCACCCGTATGCTGTGGGAGAAGCTTTCTTATACATGGGTAGAGAGCAGCTTTATCGGTGTGACGCAGCCTTCCTTTCCCGATGGATTGGAGCGTTGTGTACGATTGGGGGCCAAAAAGATTATCGTGCTTCCCTATTTTCTGTTCACGGGTGTGCTGATTAAACGCATCGGAGAAATGACCCAGGAATTTGCCGAGGCTCACCCTGCATTACAAGTGGAGATGGGCGGATATTTTGGTTTCCATCCCCAATTGGTTGAACTGGTGCTGGAGCGAGCTAAGGAAGGTTTGTTCGGCAAGGTTACGGCCAATTGTGATAACTGCCAGTTCCGTCTGGAGGCGCAGGAGCACCACCATCATCACCACGATCATGACCACGATCATCATCATGAACATGAACATCACCACCATCATGCACATGAGCACGACCATCATGATCACCATACACACAGCCACGATCACACTCATGAGCATGTCCATGCTCACAGCCATGATGACCATAATCACCATCACGAGCATTCACATACGCCATCTGTAGTGAATGGAAGCGGGCAGGTGAAGGGCTCATGATATTCATGCTATGCGGAACGAGCGATGCTCGGGAATTGGCGCTGCAAATCCGTGACAATGGCTTCAACGTATTGACCTCAGTCGTAACCGAAAGCGCGGCAGCCAGCTTGTCTGAAGCGGGACTAGACGTACGCACAGGCCGAATGACAGCCGATGAAATGGCTGCAATGATTCGGGAGCTTGGAATACAGGCGGTTGTTGATGCCAGTCATCCTTTTGCAGAAGAAGCACATGCGAATGCGATGACAGCCGCTCGCGAGTCCGGGGTTCCTTATATTCGCTATGAGCGGACAGGACTTGTATATGACAATCATCCGTTGCTCCACATCGTGTCTTCCTATGAAGAAGCCGCATTACAAGCGAAGCAACTCAAAGGTTCTGTAATGCTTACGACGGGCAGTAAGACGCTCGGCACGTTCACCAAGCATTTACTCGGCGACCCGGAGATTCGTCTGGTTATACGCATGCTGCCGCGCCTGGACAATATGGAGAAATGCGGCGAACTGGGCATGGAGCAAAAAAATATTATTGCCATGCAGGGACCCTTTTCCCGCGAGATGAACGAAGCATTGTACAAGCACTATGGCACGACCGTGATGGTCACCAAGGAAAGCGGAAGCACGGGAGCAGTGGATGAAAAGGTTCAATCTGCATTGGAGCTGGGGATTCACGTACTTTTGATTTCCAGGCCGGAAGTGGAATTTGGCACAGTATTTGATCATTTCGACGGAGTCATCAACGCACTGCGTACAGCAAAAGAGAAAACTTCAATTTGAGTTGAGCCTTACCCCTGCGAGTCCAGTTCATCAGGAACGACTTCTGGCATGTATTTAAAATATAGTCATCTTAAAACAGGTGTTTTTACAGGTATCCATGATTTAGTAGCAATGAATTGTCATTTTCCTAAACTATTTTCTAATTTTCCATAAGGGAGTGGTCTACCATGGATTTCAAAACAGAATTTAAACCGCTAACGGTACAGCCGCAGGAGATTGAAGGCAAAAGCTTCGAGATGATCACAGAAGAATTGGGAGAGCATCCTTTTACAGCAGAGCAATATCCCGTTGTACAGCGTGTCATTCATGCATCTGCTGATTTTGAGCTGGGCCGCAGCATGGTGTTTCATCCAAAAGCGATTGAAGCCGGGATTGCAGCTATTCGCGCAGGCCAGCAGGTAGTGGCAGATGTGCAGATGATTCAAGCGGGGCTGAGTAAGGATCGTATCCGTCAATTTGGCGGGGATGTGCATGTGTACATATCTGACCCTGACGTCATGGAAGAAGCGAAAAGGCTGAATACGACACGCGCCATTATTTCGATGCGCAAAGCGATTCAGGCGAGCGAAGGTGGTATCTATGCGATTGGTAATGCGCCGACAGCGTTGCTGGAGCTGATTCGTCTGGTGAAAGAAGGAGCGGCCAAGCCCGGACTGGTGATTGGCATGCCCGTAGGCTTCGTATCGGCGGCAGAATCCAAGGACGAGCTGCGCAAGCTGGATATTCCGTTCATTACGAATATTGGACGCAAGGGCGGCAGTACAATTGTCGTAGCAGCATTGAATGCGATCTCCTTAATGGCTGTCCGCTAGATGCGGTTGTCCGTTTGCTGTATCATGAAATGAATTGGAACATGATCAGCAGAAGAGGTTAAGGAGGAATTGGCATGGAAAAGGAAGCGGCGTCCGCCGACAAGCCCAAACGGATGAAAAGCGGTGAAGCTCCCGCACCGGACAAGCCAATGCGGTCAGGCTTTACGACAGGAGCTTGTGCGGCTGCAGTAGCCAAAGGAGCGGTACAACTGCTCATCACAGGCATTCCGCCGAAGGAAGCAGTGATATCGCTGCCCGCGGGCTTCGATCATGCGTTTGAGCTGATTGAGCCTGTGTTGGACGCGGACGAAGCTTCCTGCACGACGATCAAGGACGGTGGCGATGACCCAGATGCCACGCATCAGGCGAGAATTATCGCGTCCGTTAGCTGGCGCGAGGAGCCGGGCATTGAACTGGACGGTGGCATCGGCGTGGGGCGGGTAACGAAGCCCGGTCTGCCTGTGCCTGTCGGAGAAGCAGCGATTAATCCGGTGCCGCGCCGGATGATTACGGAGGCTGTGACAGGTGTGCTTGAGGAGCACGGATCGGCCAAAGGTGTCCGTGTCGTCATCAGCGTACCGGACGGTGAAGAAATTGCCAAGAAAACGCTGAACGGGCGGCTTGGCATTCTTGGCGGTATTTCCATACTAGGCACGCGTGGTGTGGTCGTTCCGTTTTCCACGTCTGCTTATAAAGCCAGTGTCGTGCAGGCCATATCAGTTGCGCAAGCGATGAACTGCGAGGAAATCGTCCTGACCACAGGCGGCAGCAGTGAAAAATACGCCATGCAAATGTATGATCAGCTGACGGAAGAGGCCTTTATTCAGATGGGGGACTTTGTTGGCTTTGCTATAAAGCATGGGAAACGGCTGGGAATGAAAAAGATTATTCTCGTCGGTATGCCCGGTAAGCTGTCCAAGGTCGCTCAAGGTATCATGATGGTTCACTCCAAGAGCGCTCCGGTGGATTTTGGCTTTTTGGCTGAGGTCGCGCGTGAAGCGGGTGTGGATGAGTCGCTTGCAGCGGCAGTGGCAGAGGCGAATACAGCTACGCAGGTGGCGGATATGATGACCGAAGCGAATGCGCTGAGCTTTTTTGAAAAGCTGTGTACCTATGGATGTCAGCATTGTCTGGAGCATGCAGGTGGTGGAATCGTTGTGGAAATGGTACTGATAACGCTGAAAGGGAACGTGCTGGGGAGGGCGAGAGTCGGTGAGTAAAGTGATCCGTGTCATTGGTATCGGTGAAAATGGAGCGGCAGGTCTGTCGCAGGAAACATTGGAGCAAATTGAGCGTGCGGACCTGCTGGTTGGTGGAGAACGCCAGCTAGGATTTTTCAAGGCAGCCGCAGGGGAAAAACGAACATTAAAGAGCGGCTTATCCGCCGTGGTGGAAGAATTGGGACGGTTGCGTGAGGACAAGGATATTGTCGTGCTTGCGTCCGGCGATCCGCTTTTTTTTGGAATTGCAGGTTATTTGTCTGCCAAGCTGGGGGCGGAACATCTGGATATTATGCCGCATCTTAGCTCGGTTCAGCTGGCGTTTGCGCGTCTCGGTGAAAGCTGGCAGGATGCGGTGCTGGAAAGCGTACACGGTCGCCCGATGACCGGACTGGCGCAGCGGATTGACGGACAGAACAAGGTCGCGCTGTTGACGGACGACCGGAATCATCCCGGTGCAGTCGCTGCCTATCTGCTGCATTATGGCATGACGGAATATGATGCTTTTGTCGGCGAGCATTTGGGCGGACCGGATGAGGTGTATCAGCATTATACGCTGGAAGAGATGGCGCAGAGAACGTTCCAACCATTGAATGTGGTTATTTTGCGCCGCCGTAAGGGGGAAAACGTGCCTGCAATTCGGCGGGGATTTGGCTTCGAGGATGCGGAATTTCACCAGCGCAAGCCGGAAAAAGGGCTGATTACGAAGCGTGAAGTGCGCGTATTCAGCTTGTCCGAGCTGCGTTTGACCGAGCGAAGCATCGTATGGGACATCGGCGCAGGCTCTGGTTCTGTAGCGGTAGAATGTGCGCGACTGGCCAAGTATGGGCAAGTATTTGCCATTGAGAAGAACGAAGGCGACCTGGCTAATGTCGAAGCGAACAAGATCAAATTCCGCACCGATTTCCCGGTTATTCATGCCAAAGCGCCAGCCGGATTGGACGAGCTGCCAGACCCGGATGCGGTGTTTATCGGTGGGAGCGGGGGAGAATTGTCCGAGCTGATTCGTCTGTGCGCTTCCCGTCTGCGTAAGGATGGACGAATTGTAGTGAATGCTGCAACGATTGAGACGCTACATGACGGTATGAAGGCGATGCAAACAGCAGGACTCGATACCTCGGTGACGTTACTGCAAACAGCGCGCAGCAAGCCGATTTTGAATATGACGCGTTTTGACGGACTCAATCCGATATATGTCATTACAGGACAGCCGTCGGTGGACGTGGCTGATGAAGTAGCAGGGGAGTAAGCTGGTTATTCAAGAGGGGGAGAGAGACAGCATGAATACGGCGGCAACAGGAACACTTTACGGCGTAGGCGTGGGGCCGGGTGATCCCGAGCTGATTACAGTCAAGGCGTACCGGATGATTCAGGAATGTGCAGTTGTGGCTTATCCGAAGAAACGCCGGGGAGGCAAATCGTATGCTCACGAGATCGTGGAGTTGTATGTCAACCCGGAGGAAAAGGAGATGCTGGGACTCATTTTTCCAATGACCAAGGACCCGGTTGTACTGGAGCGTGAGTGGAACAAAACGGTGGTTGCATGCTGGGAGGCACTGAGTCAAGGCAAGGATGTAGCCTTTGTCACAGAGGGAGACCCTAATCTGTACAGTACCTTTATTCACTTGGCGCGTCTGATGAAGGATCTTCATCCCGAGGTGCCGATTGTATCTATTCCGGGCATTTCGTCTGTGTTGGGCGCAGCGGCAGCGCTGGAATTGCCTTTGGCAGACGGAGATCAGCAGGTCGGTATTATACCGGCTACGGATGATCGGGAAGCGATGAAGCGGGCAATTGAGAATCACGATACGGTTGTATTTATCAAGGTTGCCAAGGTGTTGGATTTGATTTTGGATGTGCTGGATGAGCTCAATCTTGGGGACTGTGCATCGGTCATTACCAAGGTCACTTCTCCTTATGAAATGGTATGGCGCAACGCACGTGAGCTGCGCGGACAGGAGCTTGAATATTTGAGTTTAATGGTGGTGAGCAAATGACGTTGGAGCCCAAAGTATATATCGTAGGAGCAGGTCCAGGAGACCCGGAGCTGATTACGGTCAAAGGCTCCCGGATTCTACGCACGGCCGATGTGGTATTGTACACGGATTCACTCGTGAACGACGAGTTGATTGCCACGGCCAAACCAGAGGCGCAGGTATTGCAAAGCTCAGGCATGGATCTGGAGCGGCAGGTTGAGATTATGAGCGAGGCTGTGCAGGCTGGACGCAGTGTAGCTCGCGTACATACAGGCGATCCGGCAGTGTATGGAGCCATTTTGGAACAGATGGTGTTGCTGAAGCAGCGCGGAGTAGCCTACGAAATCGTACCGGGCGTCAGCTCGGTCTTTGCTTCTGCAGCCGTGCTGGGTGCAGAGCTAACGGTGCCTGACCTGACACAGACCGTCATTCTGACGCGTGCTGAAGGCCGTACACCTGTACCTGATCGGGAAAAGCTGCGTGATCTAGCTTCTCATCACTGTACCGTGGCTTTATTCCTCAGCGCGACACTGGCGAAGAAGGTGGTCGTTGAGTTTCTGGCGGCAGGCTGGAGCGAGGACACGCCTGTAGCGGTTGTGCAGCGCGCGACCTGGCCGGATCAAAAGATCGTGCGCACGACGCTTGCTCAATTACCCGCCGATTTGCGTGCAGCAGGCATAACGATGCATGCCATGATTTTGGCGGGCTGGGCGCTCGACCCAGAGCTGGTGGACAAGGATGCGCATCGTTCCAAGCTGTATGATAAGTCGTTCACCCATGGCTACCGGAAGGGAGTGAAGTCCGGTGAGTAATCCATTTGCCGCTGTGGCGATCACGAAGCATGGAGTGGAAATGGTCCGCAATTTGGGAGCCAACTTTCCGGGCACGGATGTGTATTATATGTCCAAGTTTGAGCGCGGCGACGAGCAGGAGCGTGGTATTCAATTGTTCGAGGGTTCGGTCAAGCTGATCTTGCCGGATTTATTCAAACAATATAACGGTATCATTTTAATTATTTCCCTCGGTGCAGTGGTTCGTATGATTGCGCCGATTTTGGTGGATAAAAAGGTAGACCCCGCGGTGGTTGTCATTGATGATCGCGGCGAGCATGTCATTAGCGTATTGTCTGGCCATTTGGGTGGCGCCAATGAATTGACCCGCCATGTGGCGGCTGTATTAGGCGCACGTGCGGTAATCACAACTGCATCTGACGTGCAGGGCACGATTCCGGTGGACATGTTGGGTCGGGAATTGGGCTGGGTGGTTGATAGCTTCGACAAGGCCACGCCTGTGAGCGCTGCTGTTGTGAACGAGGAGCCTGTTGCGCTCATACAAGAGACAGGCGAACGGAACTGGTGGCGTTATGACAAGCCTGTACCTGGGCATATCAAGGTATATGCCTCGACGGCAGAAGCATTACAAGAACCGTTTAACGCCGCGTTGGTCGTGAGTGACCGTTTATTGGAGCCGGAGGAAGAAGAGCAGCTTCTTTCTAATGGCGTGCTGTACCGTCCGAAAAGCTTGGTGCTCGGTATCGGCTGCAACCGTGGGACTGCATTAGAGGAGCTGGAGGCGGGTGTGCTGGACACCTTGCAAGAGTTGCGTTTGTCTGTGAAAAGCGTACGGAATATTGCCACCATTGATCTGAAAAAGGACGAAGAGGGCTTACTTGCCCTTTGCGCCAAATACGGCTGGGAGCTGGTGACGTATACTCCGTCAGAGCTGAATACGGTGCAGCTTCCCAATCCATCGGAAACCGTCTTTAAATACACTGGCGCATATGGGGTCAGTGAACCATCAGCCTTGTTGTCTTCTGGTGCAGACCATTGGCTACTGGAGAAGAAAAAAAGCGGCAATATGACGTTGTCTGTAGCGCGGGTTTCCTATGACTGACATCATGAAGCAGGCTGTACAGTCTGATCCGTCTGCCGCTACGCGCAGAAGCCGTATTGTTGTTGCCGGAACAGGCAGCGGCGCAGGCAAAACGACTGTTACCCTCGGGCTGATGAAGGCGTTCGCCGACAGCGGCCTGCGAGTGCAGGGGTTTAAATGCGGGCCGGATTATATCGATCCCACCTATCATACGGCCGCGACAGGGACATCTTCCCGTAATCTGGATTCATGGATGACCTCACCGGATACGGTGCGTGAAACCTTTATCCGTGCTTCCGAAGGCGCGGATATTTCCGTGATTGAAGGCGTCATGGGGCTGTATGACGGCAAGGACCCGCTCAGCAATACCGGCTCGACCGCTGAGATCGCCATGCTGACGGACAGCCCTGTATTGCTGGTGGTCGACGTGCGCAGTATGGCACGAAGCGCCGCCGCTATTGTGCTCGGCTTTCAGCGCTTGGAGCCCAAGCTACGCATTGTGGGCGTAATTGTGAATCGCTGCGGTAGCCAAGGGCACTATGGCATCGTCAAAAAGGCGATCGAGCAGGAGTGCGGCATCCCTGTGCTCGGCTGGTTAAAGCGTGATGACGGGCTGGATATTCCCGAGCGTCATCTGGGTTTAGTACCCGCTGTGGAACGCGGCGAGCTGGAGCCGCTTTTCCAACGGGCGGCAGAGCTGATCCGCGCGGGTACGGATCTGGATGCACTGCGGGCATTGGCAGATTCGGCTCCGCCGCCCAGCCCGCCCGAGCACCCATTATTTTCCCTGAATCGGCTTCCATCAGCAGGGCATGAAGCTGATACCGGGGAACGTCCCGTCATCGCCGTCGCCAGAGATGCTGCGTTCAATTTTTACTACCCGGAAAATATGGATTTGCTGCGTCAGGCGGGAGCAGAGATTGTCTATTTCAGTCCGCTGGCGGGAGAACGCGTACCTGAGCAGGCAAGCGGCCTATACCTGGGCGGCGGTTTCCCTGAAGAGTTTGCCGCAGATATCGCTGCAAATACGGGTTTTTTGGAAGATATCCGCAACGCGGTGAGCCGGGATATGCCAGTATTCGCCGAATGCGGCGGTTATATGGTACTGGCACGGACACTTACGGATCGTATGGGGAATGCCCATCACATGGCCGGAGTTATTCCGTCGGACGTCCGCATGCAGGAGAAACGGGCCGCACTGGGATACCGTGAAGCAACCGCTTTGCAGGATTGCTTACTGCTGGAGGCTGGACAGACCATTCGGGGACATGAATTTCATTATTCTGTCATGCACTATGACGAATCATCCGCCCCCTACTCCTACGCCTATCAAACCAAGGGGATGCGTGGTCTTCAGAGCGAAGGCTATGCGAAAGGGAATCTTTTGGCAGCCTACACGCATGTTCATCTCGCTTCTCTTCCCAAAGCGGCAGCACGTTGGGTGGAACAATGCCGGGCTTACAGTCCATAGTTTTGCAAACGAGTCCACCATTTCATATAAACAAAAAGAAGCCGATTCCCTGAAAGGGGCCGGCTTTTCTAAATTTCAATAGATTTAAACCTTACATGGTATGGAAGCGTATACATTACTTTTTTGGTGGTACGCTTACATGAGCTTTTTCAGCTGGGAAATCCTTCCCTGACTCACGCCAAGCATGGAGGCGAGTTGTTTTTGTGAAGATGCTGGATGTTCTTCCATAAGCTCTCTCATTTTCTCCAAAATAACGTCTGTGCGCTGATAAATTTTTTTCATATGCATGTTTTGCTTAAGTGGGGGTGAATGGGTTTCAGTCGCTGTGACCGGAACTAAATCTTCCGTTTTCATCGAGGCCGCACATTCATCGCAGATAAACTGATCTTTAAAATAGGTGTTAGTATCAACCGCACCGCAAAATATACAGTTGGTTGATTTGTACTTACGGAGCATGAGTGTCTGGTCTTCAATAAAAAACTCTAATGGATCGCCGATGTCAATCTCCATCGTCATGCGCAACTCTTTAGGAAGCACAATTCGCCCCAAGCTGTCCAAGGGCCGGGTCATTCCAGTCCTTTTCATTCATGCAACCTCCCCGGTTTTTTAAGATGTATAGAATGTATAAGGTTTGAGGCAATTCTTATCAATTCTATAACCGCAAGCATAAATTTCTTACAAAAAGCGGCCCTTTATTGTTAATCAAGCATGGACGCACTTTTTTTCTTACGAGTATACCATAAAGAGGCCGAATCGCCATCGTTCAGATTTATAAATTTTGAATAAGTTTTAATAAGTTTATTCCGAGCGAACATATATGCTATAATCTTCTGCTAAAGGATTTAATAGGCCGTCTGTAGAATTATTTATATATGCCGTAGCTCGGACAATGATGGCGGTGTTATGGGAAATGAATGAGGGCCAAACAGAATTTTCTGAGCGTTTTGACCCCACAAACAAGAATGAATGACACGGACCCCGCCTTTAAAGTCCTTATATACAAGTCAGGCAAGGAGGATTTATCATGGAAAAAAGAAAAGCATTGTTGTTAGGAGATTATTCGTATCCGGAGTTTCACCCGCTGCAAGGGGTGGACGAAGAGATTAGCCATATTTTACAAGATTGGATGACGGTACAATGCAGTGAAAATCGTAAAATGCTGCTCAAGGAAAATCTAGCCTCATTCGATCTATGCATCTCGTATTGTGATAGCCGTAAGGAGGTTCTGTCTCCTCAACAAACAGCAGGACTGCTGTCCTATGTTAGCGGCGGAGGTGGACTGCTTGTGCTGCATAACGGAATCACATTGCAAGGACGTTATGAAATAGCACAGCTCATGGGAGCACGCTTCCTGCGGCATCCGGCAGCGGAGCAGCTTTCCTTCAAGGTAACAGAGCCGGATCATCCGATTATGGAAGGAATCGAACCGTTCGAAATGCAAGAGGAGCCATATCGTTTTGATTTTGATCCATTCACTGAAAAAACACTACTGATGGAATACGAGTATGAAGGTCAGTGGTGGCCGGCTGCATGGTCACTGTCCTATGGCTTGGGTCGGGTCGTCTACCTGATGCCTGGACATAATCAGCCAAGTTTCCAGCACGAGGGATACCGTAAGCTGCTGCTTCAGGCTGCTAAGTGGGCTGGACGCTTTCCGGGTTAAACATAGATCATTCCATTCATTGAGGAAGGGGAGCTGCGAGCTTTATGCGGCTCCCCTTTTCAGGTTATACTAGTAGGTAATCACAGGTAGGGGAGGATATATTATGAGCGATTTGTTCAAAAAAGCCATCTCATTGGGGTGGGGCCTCACCGTTGTCAGCAAAGAAAAGGTGGAGAAAGCCGTCGAGGATCTTGTAAACCGCGGAGAACTTGCGCCTTCGGAATCCAAAGCACTGGTCGATCGTCTGATCGAACGAGGGGTAGAGGAACAGGGACAATTCAAAACAGTGATCCGCGAACAGGTTAGCCGCATTTTGCAGGAGCTGGAAGTACCTACCGAAAATGATGTCACAAGTTTGGAGCAGCGTGTGGCATTGTTGGAAAAACAGGTAGCGGAGCTGGAAAAAGAAAAGGCGGCGCTTACGGGTTCGAGCGACGCTGAAGAAGCGAACCGGCTGGATTAAAATGGCGGTTCGTATGAAGCACGCCGGTCGTTACCGGGAAATTGCCATGGCGCTGGCGCGTCATGGCTTTGGCTATATGGTGGAAGAAATGGGACTGTTCCAGCTACTGTCACTGCCTCGCAAGTGGCTGACGAGAGAAACTCCCGAGTCCAAAACGTTAGGTGAACGGATTCGACTTGTGCTGGAGGATCTGGGGCCTGCATTCATCAAGCTTGGACAGTTGGCAAGCACACGTGCTGACCTGCTGCCGGAGCCTATTATCCGTGAGCTGGTTAAGCTTCAGGATCAGGTACCGCCGTTTTCATCTGAAACGGCGCGTGGCATTCTGGAGCAGGAGCTGGACACGTCATTAGAGGACATACTGGTTCGTTTTGACGATGTTCCGCTGGCCGCTGCTTCGATCGGGCAAGTGCATTTGGGCAAGCTGCACAGCGGCGAAATGGTCGCCATTAAAATCCAGCGTCCTGGCGTTAATCGCATCATTCGGCGAGATTTGGACATTTTGCGGGAACTGACCGCAATGGCAGCCAAGCGCTGGGAATGGGTAGAGCGGTATCAGCTTCGCCAGATGGTAGAGGAGCTGGGGAGATCGCTCATTCAGGAGTTGGATTACAACCACGAAGCCCGTAATACAGAGAAGATTGCGCTCCAATTTGAGCAGGACCCACATATCTATATTCCGAAAATATACTGGGATCATACCTCTTCCCGTATACTGACCATGGAGTTTCTAGACGGAACTCACTTGGGTAGTCGTGAAGAGCTATTACGCCGTGGATATAACTTGAAAGAACTGGCGCAGCGGCTGGTGAACAGCATGTTGCATCAAATTTTTATAGAGGGATTTTTTCATGCCGATCCCCATCCGGGGAATTTACTCGTTCTGAAAAATGGTAGTCTCGCTTATTTGGACTTTGGCATGACGGGAAGGCTGAGCGAAGAGATGAAGAATCATCTCGCTTCCCTCATTATTGCCCTGATGCGCAAAAATACCGATGCCATGGTTCGGTCTATCGCACGTTTGGGGCTGGTCGAACCGGATACCAACCTGAATGCGCTACGTGCCGATCTGGACAAGATACGCGAAGATTACTCAGACGTTCCTTTTTCACAGGTCAGTATTGGTGATGCTTTGAACGACCTGTTTGGCGCAGCGCAGCGCCATCGGATTGGTTTGCCGTCGGACGTCCTGTTGCTAGGCAAGGCGTTGCTGACACTGGAGGGGGTCGTGGAGCATCTGGACCCTGATCTCAGTATTATCGCTTTGGCTGAGCCCTTTGGTAACAGGCTGCTGAAGGAACGCTTCAGCGGTCGTCGTATCCGAGGCAAGCTGCTCGGCGGTGCGACTGAGCTGGTGGAAGCGCTGATGGAACTGCCAGGACAGGCGAGGCATTTAGCCTCGATTATCGGCAAGGGCAAGCTTAAGCTGGAGGTTACTGTGCCGGAGCTGGAAATGCTTCTGCGCAGGCTGGATCAGATCAGCAACCGCCTGTCATTCAGTATCGTGCTGTTAGCGTTCAGCATTATTATGGTCGGACTGATTATCGGTTCATCGCTGAATCATCAGGCGACCATGCTGTGGAATGTACCTGCTATTGAAATCGGCTTTGTTGTCGCTCTCTTAATGGTTGCCTTTTTACTGTATTCCATTTTTAAATCGGGAAGGTTTTAGATACCGACCAGAAAGGAGAGTTATGGATACTCATAAGATGAACACTGCCCTAATGGATGGTCTCCAAATTGCAGAGGTGCCTTGGCACCGCCTGACTACTCCTTATGGTAGAGGCACGGAGTTGCCACAATTGATATCCAATGGGGAGTACGCAGCCATTGCTGATCTGATAGAGCATCAAGGCACACTGTGGCAGGTTACGCCGTGGGTGTTACTCTTCTTATTGCGTAATTTGCATACGAGAAATTCGGATGATATCACGCCGAGTGAGTTGGAACTGTACCATGCGGTTGTTGGAGCATTGGACATGGAAAATGCACAAGAGGATTCACAGAAGTCTGTTGAATCCCTAACCATGCTGCTGGACGAAAAATATCTATGGTCAGCAGACAGCGATCCAGAAGAAGATGAACTGGAATGGGAAGAGGAAGAAGCACGTGGTTATGATCCGGTAGCTTTTTGGAGTTATTATGACTATAGCTATCGATTATTGAAGCAAGCACTGCCTGACTTTGAGAGTTTACTCCAGCACCATGCAGACTCTGAGATTGCTGAAGCCCTATCGGAGCTTGTGCAGGAATTGCGAAAATTTTAAATATAAGAAAACGAATTAAACAAGCTATGAACGGAAACTAATCTTTTGCTAAGGAGTGATTTTAGTGGCAAAAAAATTAACGGATATACATCGAATACGTCTCCTAAGTCTCCTTCGTGATATTGGGTTTGAACCATCAAAAGTTACTATAGAAAATAAACAGGGGGAAACTGAGGTTATTGATTTAGAGTCCCCGTTACCAAAAGGGTTGCAAGCTGTTTTAAATTCTCGAGGCAGTCTAAGCAAGGAGCAATTACTTGAGATCGAAGAGAGTGTTAAACAATCCAGAGAGGATTGGGATTAGATGGGGTATCTATTTGATACGAATGCAGCTATTGCCCTTCATAGACTTGACTCATCTTTGGATAGAGTAATACGACAAGCTGAGAAAGATAAAGAGAATATCTTCTTTTCTGTTATAACTCAGTCCGAGTTTATAGCCGGGTTGCCTACTAATACTGACTTAGATTCGATACCTTTTCTTGGCGGGGAATTTATTGCAGTTAATTCAGAGATCGCAGTTAAAGCGGGGCGTATCAGAAGAGAACAAAAAGATAAGTTTGCAAGAAAGCTCAAGACCCCAGATGCGTTGATTCTTGCGACAGCTATTATAAACCAATTGGTACTGGTTACGGCGGATCAAGATTTACAGTTCGCGGAGTCTGAGTATGAAGTTAAGGTGATCAACTTTAGCAGGTTAGAATCTTAGGAATTGCAAAAAATTTAAATATAAGAAAACGAATAAGATGAAGTAAATGAACGATATTCCAAGGGAATAGATGATTTCTTTCTATAAACAGCCTTTTAACTCATTCGTCTCTGCGAACCCCTTACGTTATAATGATGGACTGAATGTAACGGACCGGGTCGTTTGAGAGAGACGAACTGAATGATAGGAGAGCCTTGGCGATTGGCAGCTGGACGGATGCCCGAAACCACACGGGTTGCGAGTCAACACGCTACTCTCTGTAAATATAGGAGGCTGGAACGAGACAGTATGAATCTTAGACAACAATGGTTCGGTAATATCCGGGCCGATATACTTGCGGGCATGACCGTGGCGCTAGCACTAATTCCCGAGGCGATTGCCTTCTCGATCATTGCGGGGGTCAATCCCATGGTCGGACTGTACGCCTCCATCTCGATGGCCATTGTCATCTCTTTTGCAGGTGGACGTCCGGCGATGATCTCGGCAGCAACCGGGGCCGTAGCTGTACTGGTCGTTGGTCTGGTGAAGGATCATGGCGTGGAATATCTGTTTGCAGCTACCATTTTGGCAGGAATCATTCAAGTGGTGCTGGGTGTTCTGAAAATAGGTCGCTTTATAAGCTTTATTTCACAGCCAGTCATGACCGGGTTTGTGAATGCGTTGGCGATCCTCGTCTTTATGGCTCAGCTTACTCATTTTCATGGAGCCAATTGGATCATGTACGCGATGGTAGCAGGTACGCTGCTCATTGTGTATATATTACCGAGATTTGTGAAAAGCATCCCCGCTCCATTGACGGCAATCATCATCATGACGATCATTACGTATATATTTGGATTGAATGTCAAAACGGTAGGAGATATCGGGACGCTGACCAGTTCGCTGCCTTCATTCCACTTGCCGCAAATTGAGTGGTCGTGGCATACTTTGCGGATCTTGCTGCCGTATTCCTTTACGATGGCACTGGTTGGACTGCTGGAATCGCTGCTGACAGCCAGCATTTTGGATGAAATGACCGAAACGAAAAGCAATAAAAACCGGGAAGCCCGTGGGCAAGGGATTGCCAACTTTGTAAATGGCTTTTTTGGGGGTATGGGTGGCTGTGCCATGATCGGACAATCCGTCATTAATGTCAGCTCAGGTGGAAGAGGGCGTTTGTCCACTTTTACGGCAGGGGTATTCTTGGCCTTTCTGCTGCTCGTACTTGGTGGAGTTGTGAAGGAAGTACCCATGGGCGCATTAGTGGGAGTTATGTTCATGGTGTGTATTGGAACTGTGGATTGGAAATCGCTGCGAAACATTGCCAAGGTTCCCAAAGCAGATACGTTGATTATGGTGGTCACGGTGATCATCGTGGTGGCTACGCATGATTTGTCCAAGGGCGTAATCGTGGGCGTACTGCTAAGTGCACTGCATTTTGGCTGGAAAATGGCTAAAATCCGTATCAGTACGACTGAGGATCATGAAGAAAAGGTGTACCATGTCAGGGGGCCGATGTTTTTCGCCTCAACGTCTCATTTTGTTGATCATTTTGAACCTTCGGATGACCCGGACCGCGTTGTAGTGGACTTTAGCCATTCGCATGTTTGGGATCACTCGGCGGTTACTGCTATTGGCAAGGTGCTTCAAAAATACAGAAACTCAGGTAAAACTATTACCCTACAAGGGTTAAATGAGGAAAGCCGTTTAATTGTAGAGAAGCTCGGCGGTCCTGTAGTTACAGAGCCACTCGTGTGATGAATCGTATAGCATAAATCAAAGCTTGAAATGAAATTTATTCATTTCAAGCTTTTTTATTTATTTCTGAAATAAAACAACACTTTTCTTTCCTAAACCATAGATAAATATGACAAATTTTCATCAAAGTATTGACGTAATAATTGGGCAGGAATACAATCATTGTTATTAAGCAAAGCAAATACATAGGAATAATTGAAAATTGAAAGGTATGCACATATGAACTTAGACTGGGACTTTATTGTAGAGAGCTTGCCGCTATATGGAGAAGCCATGTGGCTGACGTTGAAGATCGCCTTTTTTGCTATTCTGTTTTCACTAGTCGTCGGTTTGCTATGCAGTATAGTACTGTATTACAAGGTGAAGGGAATTAGCGGCATCATTGTTGCCTATATTGAGCTTTCCCGAAATACGCCGCTGCTTGTTCAGTTATATTTTCTGTATTACGGGTTTACGAAAATAGGTCTGCATATGAGCGAAATGACGTGTGCCATTGTGGGCATGACCTTTTTGGGCGGGGGTTATATGGCTGAGGCGTTCCGTGGTGGAATCGAAGCCGTAAGTAAAACGCAAACGGAATCCGGGCTGAGTCTCGGACTGTCCAAGATACAACTGGCGAGATATGTTATTTTGCCACAGGCTTTTACCATCAGTGTTCCGTCTCTGGGAGCGAATGCGATTTTTCTACTCAAGGAGACCTCCATTGTTGGCGCCATTGCTTTATTAGATTTGATGAATGTGGCAAAAGACCTAATCGGTATGTACTACAAAACGACAGAATCGCTAATTCTGCTGGTATTGGCATATCTCGTCCTGCTTTTACCTTTGTCGATACTGCTGACTTGGGTGGAAAGGAAGGTGCGATATGCTGAATTCGGGGATTAATGTGCTCTTTGAAGGTTCCAATTTCGAGCGTCTATTAGGGGGATTACTCGTTACGCTGGAGATTGCGTTACTTTCCATTATTATCGGTACTCTATTAGGCATTCTGATGGGATTGCTGCGCACCTTACAATCAAGACCGATTCGGTTTGTGCTGAGATTATATTTGGAGACATTCCGCATTATTCCGATTTTGGTGTGGTTGTATGTTGTATATTTTGGATTTACGCCTTTGTTAAATGTGAATATCAGCGGAGAATTGACAGCAATTATCGTATTCAGCCTGTGGGGAGCAGCCGAGATTGGTGACCTTGTTCGGGGTGCATTGGAATCACTGCCCAAGCATCAGGTGGAATCCGGGCAGGCACTGGGACTGACATATGGGCAGTTATACCGCCATGTACTCATTCCCCAGGCGGTGCGCCGAATGCTTCCCGGTTCTATTAATTTGGCGACACGGATGATCAAAACCACTTCATTAGTAGTGCTGATCGGTGTAGTAGAAGTGGTCAAGGTCGGACAGCAGATTATTGAGCTTGGTGTAATCAAAGCGCCCTCGGCATCCTTTTGGGTGTATGGCTTTATTTTCATATTATATTTTCTCGTATGCTATCCGTTATCCAGACTTTCCAAAAGATTTGAACGCAGATGGCAAAATTAGCAGGATGGGGTGGGTGTCATGGGAGAGGCTGTGGAGGTTTTACTCGAAATTCGAGGGCTGCACAAAAGCTTCGAAGACCGAAAAGTACTACAACAGATTAATCTGGACGTAACGAAAGGGGAAGTCGTGGTCGTTCTCGGTCCTTCGGGATGTGGAAAAAGCACACTCCTCCGATGTCTCAATGGTCTGGAACCAGTTCAGAGCGGAGATATCCGTTATAGAGGGCAAGACCTGACGGACAAGAAAGTGAATTGGCGTGAGGTGCGTCAGCATATCGGAATGGTGTTCCAGAACTACGAGCTGTTTCCGCATATGACGGTCTTAGAAAATATATTGCTCGGCCCGCTTAAAGTTCAGCGGAGAAATAAGCAGGAGGCACTTGAGCAAGCGGAGCAGCTATTGGAGCGAGTGGGTCTGCTGGATCGCAAAGATGCGTATCCGAGACAATTATCAGGTGGGCAAAAGCAACGGATTGCGATTGTGCGCGCCCTGTGTATGAATCCGGAAATTATGCTCTTTGATGAAGTCACCGCATCCTTGGACCCGGAAATGGTCAGAGAGGTGCTGGATGTCATGCGAGAGCTGGCCCAACAGGGCATGACCATGATTATCGTGACGCATGAAATGGGATTTGCCAAGTCGGTAGGAGATCGTATCGTTTTTATGGATCAAGGACAGATATGCGAAATGACTACGCCGCAGCAATTTTTTACCCAACCGGAAACAGAGCGTGCCCAGCACTTTCTGGATATATTTCAGTACGAAACGATATGAGCATTTTGCATCAATTCCATGAGCGACTTCCAATCACAATATAGAGATCGACATGTTTCTATTGGTCTCTATATTGCACCCAGAAGCGAAAGAAACCGAATGATGCAAAATGCTGACAAACAGGGGGAGGAATACAGATGAGAAAAGGAATGAAGTTCACGACGTTATTACTGGCTTTGAGCTTGCTGCTTGTTGGTTTGGTGGGATGTGCAGGGGCTGGTAATACCAACGGTAGTTCAGGCTCGGCTAAATTTGCTTCGATTGAGGATATTAAAAAGAATGGCAAGATTCGAATCGGTGTATTTGCAGATAAGCCGCCTTTTGGCTACGTGGATTCGGAAGGGAAAAATCAAGGCTTTGACGTCTATATTGCGAAGCGGTTTGCCAAAGATCTCTTGGGTGACGAGTCCAAGGTGGAATTTGTTCTGGTGGATGCTGCCAGCCGGGTTGCCTATTTGGAATCCAACAAGGTAGATATCATCATGGCTAACTTTACGGTGACCGATGAGCGTAAAGAAAAAGTTGATTTTGCCAATCCGTATATGAAATTATCCTTTGGCATTGTGTCACCTGATAGTGCTCCAATCACCACGATTGACCAATTGAAGGGTTCGGATCAAAAGCTGATTGTCGCAAAAGGAACGACGGCTGAAACCTATTTTACGAAAAATTATCCTGACATCAAGCTGCTCAAATTCGATCAATACACAGAGATTTTCTCAGCCCTCAAAGACAAACGCGGCGTTGCCATTGCCAACGATAATACAGAGCTGATCGCCTGGGCAAAGGCCAACCCCGGCTTTACCGTAACCATCCCGGCCTTTGGTGGTCAAGATACGATTGCACCCGCAGTAGCAAAGGGAAATAAGGAGTTGTTAGACTGGATCAACAATGAGTTGGCAACGTTGGGTAAGGAAAATTTTGTCCATCAAGCCTACAAGGACACACTGACCTCCGTTTATGGAGAAGGCTTTACAGATCAACTGGTCGTAGAAGGCGGAAAAGTGGATTAATCATAGTATAAGTTGTTGTTTTAGCATAAAGAAGCGTTGGGACAACAAGCCCAACGCTTCTTTAATATGGGGAAAAAGGGGCTTTAGCAACCTCTTAAATTGTCATGGAAATGCCCACTCGGCTAGTAGTAATCCTCATTCTCATGTTACAGTCCCACTGTCTCTCAATTCCATCTTCAGGAATGTATTCTATAATATCAGCAAGAGTAATAGTCCTTGAAAATCTTCGTTGATGGGCAATTCTGTTCAAAGCATCAAGTATATGGACAAGTGTTTCTAATTCAAGTCTTTTGGTTTTGCCATTTACCATATCTATTACAGTAGCCGGACGTATTTTTGCTTCTACGGCTAGTTTATTTCGGGAAATATCAAGTTCTTCTAAAATATCGCCAAGTTTAAAATGATATCTCTCATGAACATTCATGATGGAAAATACTCCTTTATCAGTATAGATTCTAGTCACACGTACTCTGAAATAATGATAACAATTATGCTAAATAACAAGGAAAAAAATATCCCTGCCAGGGGCAGAGATATAAGATGCAGCGGACTATTCTGTGAATGTATCAGTGTTTCTCTGATTCATCCTCAGGTATATATTCGAGAACATCATGTAGGGTTAATGGACGACCAGAGAGCCGAATCAGTGTTGCCATCACGGTATTAAATGTTTTAAATTCGATTCGCTTGGATGTATTGTTACACATCTCATAGATGGTATTAGGTCTGATTTTTGCCTCACGAGCGAGAGCGTTTTTAGTAATCCCGATTTCTCGAAGTAATTCTTCAAGTTTAAAAATAATTCCCATACATACACCTCATTATAGAAATTTAAATAGAAATAGCATTAACTATTGAAGTTTATCTTTAAAGGATATAAAATAACCGCAAAGGTTAATCTTGAAAAGTTATAAAATTTACAAATATAATCTTTAGTAAAGACCGATTTAATAGATGTGAAGGGAGCTAATCTAAATGAACAAAGGTAATTTTGAAAAAGTAAGTGTCATTCTTGGTCCCTGTGATCTTCCACATATGTATGAGCTTTTTGAGGGCTATCTAATCAAGGACCGTTACGTCATGATGATCGACAATAGCGTGCTTACTCTTCGACATGTAAAAAAGGAAAGACATCATTCGCATCTATATTTTGATGGCGATACAGGCGGCATCACTCTTGCCAGATATGTACAACGTGAGGACATAGATGTGATTACCGAGTTAGTCGAACGGTTGCGCAACATGGATGCATTAAGTTTTCTTACAGACGAGTTGTTATGTAACACATGTCGAGAAGATATAGACTTTGATTTAGTTCGGAATAAAGGACTATGAAAAAATGGCGAACATAAATTCAGCTTCGAATTTTTATTCTCGTCTTATTTATATAATGTAACACAGAAGCGTAAAAGGGTGAAATGAACACTGCCGTAATAAAGGTACATATTTCCCCAAATGCTTTTGCATCCTAGTAGATTTAATTATATGCAATAAATATAGCGCCAGGCGGATTTCGAACCGTTCTGGCGCTTTTATTTTTAGAACTGTATGAGCCAAACTCATATATTCTTTTTATATCATGTGCAATTTGCTATTGAAGCAGTTGGACGAGATTTTCCCTGCGCTTGGCAAGCCTGCTCCCGAGGCTTACTCCTGCTAAGCTACATTGATTTTCATTATAGTCGTTCAGCATTAACAGCGACATTTAGTTCCATAATAGACTCCAACGCTCAGGAAGACTGTTCCTGAACGTTGTTTTGTACTTAGGACTATGTCTCTAGCAAGATCTTTCCTGTCTCAGAAAGGTCATATCCCTGAATGGCTCCCAGTTCCCGCCGGAAGCTGTCCGAATGAAGAATCTGCAATATAAGATCAATCCATTCCTGTCGCTCTGGTGTGCGCAGCATGACGATATCGTACTGCTCCTGAATGAGTGGAATAAACTGCACGGACCCCACAATACTGGCGGCCTTCTCGATTCCGATACCAACATCGGCTTCGCCGGAGGCGACCTTGCCTGCTACAGCCATATGATGCGTCGATTCGTCTTCATATCCGAGCAAGGCAGTGCGGTCTATGTGATGAAGACGAAGCTGCTCGTCGAGCAGGATGCGCGCGCCGGAGCCCTTCTCGCGATTCGCCAAACGCAGCCCCGGAAGCGCCAAGTCCTTCCAGCCCTGCAAACCATAAGGATTCCCTGTCTGGACATACAGCCCTGCTTGCCGGGATAACAGACGGATGACGAGGTACGAGAAGCCGTTCAGAATTTTGCGAATATAAGGCAAATTATACTCACCGCTGTCGCCGTCCCACAGATGCGTACTGACGATGTCTGCTTTGCCCTGGTACATAGAGATGAGACTGTCCAGACTACCCCCATATGAGCGGAGCGGGCGAATGGACGTCTGTTGGCTCTCAAGATGCTTGACGAGAATGTCGAGGCTGATATCCTGGCCAGTAATGACTGCTGTACTGGAGTTCTGCGTCGAACCGCCGGATAGCGAATGCGGCGGGATCATCATGGATATGGGTGTGGGTGATGGGTCGTGCTTCAGCAGTTGGCTTTTGGAGCGCTGCTTGTAAGCTTCGAGATCACTGGCATCCACCCGCATTTGCTTACCTACCCGGTACGAGGGGATCTCTCCTTTTTTGATCAGATCATAGACGGTCAGCTTGGATATCTTCAGTAGCTTGGCTATTTCCTCAGTCGTATAGGATACAGGAGAATTCATAGTAGACCTCCATTAATAACAGTATGATTGAAATGTATCAATTTCTGTGATGTATCATGCACAGTGTCTCATATATTGTACACCAAATCATCTGGCATAACAGAGGCTGGCGAAAAAGTCAGGAACATCAAGCTTCTAAACAGGCATAAGTGATACTTGCCAACTGCTCTTTGGTGGTTTACAAGGATTACCTTCATAGCTATAATGAGATATGAATTTATACTAGTTATATCTAATTATAACTAAACATGATTGAACGGGGGATGGAATTTGAGAAGAATCAAGTCTACGATTGGAAGTCTAGTAGCTATATGGGCACTAGTGGTGTTAGTTGCTTGCGGTTCCCAGAGTGCTGCGCCCGCAGCTCCTGTAGAGCCGGCGGCAACAGCAGCACAAACAACAACGGAGAATACAGCAGGCACGAAGGCACCGGACCAGCAACAGGTGGAGTTGACGATCTCTGCAGCGGCAAGCCTGACGGACGCCCTGAATGAGATTAAGACCGGATATGAGCGGGAGCACCCGAATGTGAAGCTGAACTTTAACTTCGGCGCCTCCGGTGCACTTCAGCGTCAGATTGAGCAAGGAGCGCCCGCAGACGTCTTTATCTCTGCCTCTACCTCCAGCATGAAGGCGCTTGAGGGAAAAGCCCTTGTCAAGAAGAGCAGCACGTTGCTCGCGAATGATCTGGTATTAGTCGTTCCTGCTAAGGATGGAGTGGCGCTCAAGAAACTGGATGACCTGAAGGGACAAGACATCAAGACAGTCGCGATTGGCATTCCTGACAGTGTGCCTGCGGGGAAATATGCACAGGAAGCGTTAACGAATCAAAAGCTGTGGAGTGAATTGGAGCCGAAGCTGGTACAAGCCAAGGATGTGCGACAGGTGCTGCAGTACGTAGCAACAGGTAACGCGGATGCGGGCTTCGTATACAAGACGGATGCACTTTCCACGAAGGATACAAGCATTGCGTTAACAGTGGACTCCAAGCTTCATTCTCCGATTACCTATCCGCTCGGTTTGGTAGCTGCCACAAGTCATGAGGAGGATGCACGTCAATTCTACGATTATTTGCAAACCGAGTCTGCGCTCCAGGTGATGGAAAAGTACGGCTTCCGTAAGGCGGAATAGTTGTTGACTGCTGTGAATTGGGCGGAATTTTGGCCTCCGGTACAGCTATCCCTGCAGGTCGCTTCTCTGTCCTGTGTGATCGTGCTGGTCCTAGGAGTACTGGCGGCCCGCTGGATAAGGCGAAGCCGCATACGTGGTAAGCTGGTGCTGGAGACCATTTTCATGCTTCCATTGGTGCTGCCTCCGACGGTAGTCGGGTTCCTGCTCCTGGTCATTCTGGGACGTCGAAGCTGGTTAGGACAATGGATCGAATGGCTGTTCCACGCGTCAGTCATCTTCTCCTGGTGGGCGGCGGTGCTGGCGTCTATCGTGGTGGCATTCCCGCTCGTCTATCAGACAATGAAGACGGCATTCGATGCGGTGGACCGTTCACTGGAGGACTCGGCCAGATCGGCAGGGGCTGGCGAATGGCAGATGTTTCGCTACATTACGCTGCCGCTGTCCTATCCTTCACTGCTGACTGCCGCGATACTGGGCTTCGCACGGTCGCTTGGCGAGTTTGGAGCGACGCTGATGATTGCCGGGAACATTCCGAATAAGACGCAGACGGTACCTACGGCGATCTATGTAGCTGTCGATGCAGGGAATCAGACGATGGCCTGGGCGTGGACGATTGCCATTGTCTTAATTTCATTTATTATGCTGCTTGTTGCGAGAAGGAAGACTTGAGCAAATGAAGCGTAATGATGTGTGTAATGCAGGCAATGAAAGCAGTAAAGTTAATATAGCCTAGAGGAAGTAAAAGAAGCAGAGGTAGTGCCTTAGACTATAAAGCTGTTTGCGCAGGACTGAATACGTATGAACCACCCCACAGGCTAGCGGAATGGATTGAAGAATCGTTGGGATCGTAATAGACTTTTTCATGGAGTCGCCCACCTTTCAGTTGGTTTGTAAGGGTACAAACCAACTGAAAGGTGGGCGACTTTACTTTTACCATTTAGTGGTTAATCAACAGGCCTGTACATTTATTTCTTTTGTGCAAACAGCCATTCAATCATATCCTGATTTTGCAGAGCCGGTACCCAGGAGAAGTGTCCTGTAGGTTTGATAATCCCTGCTTCGTATTCAGTAAAATGAATGAGGTTACCGTTTTGTGCTTTTATGGCAGCTACCATTTCTTGCGAGTTTTTAGGACTAACTGTGGTGTCGTCTGCAGCATGGAAGGCCCAAATCGGAACGTTTTTCAGTACTTCAACGTGTTTAGGATCGACAGGTGCATACATGTTAACGGCTTTTTCATAGTTGGTCAAACCGGCAATGGGTACACCTGCGGCGAACAAGTCAAGATTCTTTTCCAGCAGTCTCCACGTACCCATAGCTCCTTGAGAAATACCAACAATATAGATTCGGTCGGTGTCGATTGGGTATTTTAACGCTGTTTCACGTACCAAATCGGCTACAGCGCTGTTGCGTGGTTCATCCGCCCAAATGAATTTATGTTCCAAGTCAATCGGGCTTTGTGGTGCGATTACGAAGGATGGGTGTTTGGCTTGCTGCTCAGGAGAAGCCCAAGTAACAGCTCCGGCGTTTGCCAGCAAATTTACTCCGTTTCCGTCACCACGTTCGCCGTTTCCGTGCAGGAATACAACCAGAGGGTAGGTTTTGCCGGGCTCAACTTTAGGCTCAAACGTAAAGTAGTTCAGCTTGAAGCCTTCTTTATTTTCAAAGATGCTTTTTTGGAAATCGTCTACGATCGGTGTAATTTTATCTGTTGCTTTTACAGTCTGTGCAGAGGCTGGGATGACTGTTTTCTTTGAAGTTGCAATATCTTTCTTTTGACTAATAATATAATTCAACGTGTTGATGCGGTTAACTGCGCTTGTTGCATCGTAAGTAAGGGTACTTGCATTTTTATCTTGTGTATCCAGCTCAATCACGACATATTTACCATGAGTGCTGCGGTTGGTGATGGCTCCAGTATCATTGGTATATACACCGGTCACGGTTCTATCTGTATATACATCATTGAGTACAGATTGAACCTGAAAGCTAGACGTGGATAAAGATGCCCCGTCAATATTGGTGCTGTATTTCAGTACAACAGCAGAAACGACTTCACCCAAAGGCTGTACCTGTGTAAGCAGGGTAGCCTGTGGCGCTGGGACATCTGTTGCTGCTGCGGCAGAGCTGGAGGATGGGAAAAAGATCGTTAGCAGGAACACGAAAGATAATAAAACAGGGGCAAAACGTCTTCTTTGCATGAGATTAATCTCCTTTGGTGTCATTTTTTTAAAGCGCTTACTACATGTTCGGGATGGTTAACTGTATGCTGTGGAATCCATACAAATTAAAAAAAAAGGCAAACTCCGGGTACACAAGTGTACTCGGGTTTTGCCTTTTCAGTAACAATCCCACTTGAAGGATAGCACCTTCATTGGAATCTGACAAGTGAAAGCGCTACATTTTTTTGATGTTTTATTAAAAAAGTTTTACTTTCGCAACGGTAATATTATGGTATATAATCTCCTTAACTTAACACTGTTAACTTATATAACGATGTTAAAAAAAGGGGGATGAAATCATGAACCAATATGATGTTATTGTCATCGGTGCAGGATTGGGTGGCTTATCCTGTGCAGCAAGACTCTCTTCGCTCGGTTACCGAACAGCTGTTTTTGAGAGCCATACTCTGCCTGGCGGTTTCGCAACTGAATTTACAAGAAAGGGATACACTTTTGATGTCTCCTTGCATGGTGTCGGCGGACTCGAGGAAGGAAGCTTTGGTCAGATGCTGAAGGCCTGTAATGCGGACCAGCGAATTGTTCCTCTCCGCAAAAAGCACCCTTACTCCATTCGTTGGGAAGGCCAGAACATTGATATTCCGTCCGATGTTCAGGAGTATGTGCAGCTCCTCAAGAACATGTTTCCTACTGAGGTGAAAGCCATTGACAGTCTATTCGCGGGCATTCGCCGTTTTGAAACAGGCTTTTCTGCTTTTTCTACTCTCACTTCCTGGCGCAAGGCGGTTGGCCTGCTCAAAGCTGGGACCTTTCTCCGCTGGACGCAAATGACCACCTGGGAATCTGTAAGCCAGTTCGGGTTATCTGACCGCTTCACGGAATTTTTCACCGCGCTGTGGGCCTATTACGGATTGCCTCCAAAGCGACTTGCGGCCCTGTATTTTTTTATTCCCTGGATCGGCTACCACATGGAGGGGACGTATTACATTGAGGGAGGCGCACAGGCTTTATCTAATGCACTGGTTGACGCTATTAAGTCAGCGGGAGGAGAAGTTCACCTGCGCAGTCAGGTATCTGAGATTATACTCGAACATGGTAAAGCTGCTGGTGTCCGTCTGAAAAAAGGGGATGTATATAAAGCCAACTGGATTGTGTCTGGTATCAGTCCCCATCATACCTATGGCCGTCTACTGGAAAACCATGATGCTGCCCGTCGTGAGCTGGAAGCTGTCAGCAGTTTGGAGACTGGCACGTCTCTCACCCAGCTATATCTGGGATTATCATGTGAACCTCATGAGCTTGGCATCACCGAAGAAGACTTAATCCTGCGTAATGAGCCGGATTCGGAGACAGATTATGAAGTAATGATGAGCGGCCAGTACACGAAAGGCAACTGGATGCTCACGAATTATAACGCCATGGACCCTAAGCTCAATGAACCGGGAAAGGGTGTCATCGCAATTACATTTTTGGACAGATTGGAGAACTGGCCTGCCGCACGTCCCGAATACAAAGCCAAAAAAGAAGCCGTGACACAGCAGATATTGGGATGCCTTGAACAGCTGTATCCGGGTTTTAGCAGCAAAGTGATGGTAGCCGAATTGGGCACACCACGCACGATGCAGCGTTATACCGCTAATCCCGACGGGGCTGTTTATGGCTACGCACAAACGGTTCGGCAGTCCGGTATAAAAAGGCTCAAGCACAAATCAGCAGTAAAGCGTCTATCATTGGTAGGGGCCTGGACACAGCCTGGGGGCGGGTTTCAAGGGGTTATGGAATCGGGTATAATGGAAGCTGATCGTATCGCCGCCAAATTGGGGTAGGCAGAAAGGGCAAGTACATCTACTCATGAAACATATCAAACGCCGAGAACGTGAAAGCAATGAGATCCGCCGGAAAATCATTGAGGCCGCCCGATCGCTTTTTCTGAATCAAGGGTATGCTGAAGTCTCCATGCGCAAAATTGCGGATCAGATTGAATATTCACCAACAACTATTTATCATTATTTCGAAAATAAGGAAGCCATTGTAATCGAACTCCTGCTAGAAGGAAATGCCCTGTTTCTGCAGGCTCTTCAGCAACGTGCGGATGAAGCACAGGCAGCGGGATTGAACGCTCTGGACACACTGAAGGCGGTGTCTGATGCGTATGTTCGTTTTGGAACGGCTAACCCGGAATATTACAACATTCTGTTTATCAGCAACCTGGAATCTGTAAGCTTGGTTAGTCTTATAGACAGTGGGAGCCTTAAAGGCTTTGAGCTTCTTGAAGCTGGGCTCAAAGCCGTTATGGAGGAGGGTTCCATCATTCAAGGAGATGAGCGCTTGTTCGCCAGCTCTGTATGGAGTATGCTGCACGGCTTGACTTCTTTGCTCCTGAATTTTGATTTTCCTATGGCACAATCAAATGATGAATTGATTTCATTTACTATAGATACTTTCCTCAAGGGGTTAAGCCGCTGATGCAGCGGCTAACTTTCTTTACCTCACATCACTGTACATGTGAATCCGCATACGACCCTTCCGAAAGATTAACGAAGTTCCAAATCTGAAAGCTGCTTAAGCACGGCTTCAATACGACGTTTATCTTTTTTGAGCATCACGAGCTGCAAAGAAGCAAGAAGCAGATCTGAGATATTGGCCCAAGCGTCTGCTTCCAGAGCGGGCAGAAGATCCCGATGAATCATAATATCTAGCCCCTCCGTTGCAATCTTCTGATGAAGCTCACTACTGGATAGCCATTCAATCACCTGCTCAGCTGTAGGACAAGAGTAGGCGAAAAGTACTGCCCAGCCATCGACCGGATGATTGACCTTATCCCGTATCCAGTTAATGACCTGCGGTGAATGAAAATGCTGTAGCTGCCCATTAGCGGTGTATCCTTCTAATTTGCCATCTGCAACCGAATGCTGTAGCAGGTGATTGCAAACACATACCAAGCCTTCCTGCTCGGGTAGGCAGCGGGCGCTCAGATAGGCGCGTGTGGACGCAAATGTACCCTTAGCATGTAGGGGATTGTTCTGAGCTAAAGATGTCCATACTTGCGCGGTTTCCGGTTCCCACAAGGAGCGAACCCAATCAGCAGCCCCACCCCCTGCGGTCTCCCCTATCCAAACGGCCCATGTAGAGAATGGAACCTGGCTATGTTGAATGTTCTGCCAGTGCTGCTCCCAGGCAAGAAAAATATCCTTTGGATCATAGGCTTGAAAAGCCTGCAACACAGCAGGATGATCTACGCCATGCATGGTGGTGTAATGGATCAGCGTCTCCAACGACTGCGCATCCTCCAGCTTCATCGTACAAAACATGTCCAACCAGCGTTGCCACAGTTGTAGTGGTGGACTGTTTAGCTGAATGCCATGCTCGTCTGACACGTTAGACCAATCCCACAGCCATAGTCCGTGCAAGGTGAGCATGGTTTCTATATAGGCGGGTAGATTTTCTGCGAGCAGCGTAAACTGATCCAACTCATGATCATAACAGAACACCGCTGGCTCTGTTGCGGATGTCGCCATATCAAGCAGTATCGGATCACCCGCACCATTATAATTAAGGATCAGATATCGTTGCTCGTCCGCTGCTGAGTCGGTATCTTCCCCATAAGATGTAAAATAGCCAATATACTCATGATTCCAGCCAAATTCTCCTGCGATATCGTCGAGGATATTCGGTTCTTGTTCAAGGCCATTACTGCTTTCATATGAACAAGCCGGTTCATCGGCTACAATACAGTGTTGAGGGAGGCACCATAGCAAATGTAAGCTGCCACACCGCTTTATCAACTCAGACAGGGAGGCAGGCAAAGGCATCTGCAGCCGTTCCTCCAGCTCAGTTAGTTCACTTGTAGAAATCCCCTTCGACCATTGGTATACCACGTCAGACATCCCACCTTGTCTCAGACGATCGGCGATCTGTCCCAGCTTTTCTAAGGTTCGTTCAAAATGTACTGTCATTCGTATTTGTCCTCCTCTTACTCTACAACCTGGCAATGCTCTTTTTGCAAGAATGCTAGAATTTCATCACGAAGTGCTATCGCTGTGGGTTTATAAATGATCGCCACTTCGCGTCCATATGCATAGTTAAAACGCACATATCCGCCTAGAGTCTGAAGAAAAGCCATGCAGATATGCTCGTTTTCAATCCATAGATTTGAGTCAAAATGCTGTTTAAAACGCTGAGCCAATACCTGTATAGATGCTGGAGCTATTTGCAAGGCTTGATCGTTCGGATGGGCTGAACCGCAAGCTTGCGCCGTCTCCGGTGGATTAAATAGTAGAAATGTTGCTGCTCTATCCAGATTGACAGGTTCGAAATAACGGGGGAATGGCTCTATTCTTCCGAATTCATCCTGTAGTATATGCTCCAGTGTATCTGTAAATGGGACCTGAACATCTAATGGCTTCTTAGTAATGACCTCCGAATGTCGCGGTAGCCACAGCAAACCTTCGACCTGAGGGTGCACCGCTAGGAAATCCCCATCTATGGAGCTACCGATGACCACGCACTCGCCTAGCTGTTGCACGGTGATTGGACAGTTATCATCATGCGCCCACAGTTCGTAATCCGCATAGGATTGTAATAGTTGAGCATCAGGCGGTTCAATCACCAGCAGTCCGCAAAAGGTACCAGGCCCATAGCGGGTGAGGAATGCTACATAGGGAGGTGGTAAAGTTAATCCATAGGTATGTTCGAAAGTTGTCAGTTCTTCGGTAGCCACCGTCGTATGTTGTGTGGAAACCCAATACATATGAATACACCTGCTTTCCGGCACTCTATCTATAGGGGTAGAGTCCAAAAGTAAATGAGAGATATGCTATAATCAGGAAATAAAATAGTTATAGATTAGTCTATCTTAATTCCGTAGGAACTACAATTTGTGAGGGGACGAAGGAGGAACACATCTTATGACATCAGGGGTACAAGCCTACATCGGTCCAATTTTTGAGGAGATTGACCAGACATACGCTTCTGAGCAAAAGCGCATCGCCGAATTCCAAATCAAAAGCGTCCTTCACGAAGGGATTCATGAATACTTAAAAGTTACTTGTAAGAAGGATGGGCTGTGGGTGGATACCCACGAACCGTTTGATTGGGATCGTCGTAGACCGGATGCGGAAATTTCTGGGTTTACAGATGGGGTAACATTGCAGCCGGTGCAGGACGAATGGATGCCTATGTTCAAGGAAAAGATAGAGGCGCTATTTAATTCGGAAGAATTCAGCTCCATGTTCTTTCGTTATCGACTGGATTTTCATCTGGAAGTGGTCTTGGAGAATAAGGCCAATCATTTTACATTCTCACTCCTAAATGAAGATAAACGGCAGCAACTGTTAGCCACTATCCAACAGTTTGTAGAGCAGAAGCTCAACCCCTCCAGTAAAGCTATCCCGAAGGAAGAGGACGATTTCTTCTTAGTGAGACACTTGCTTGATCCTCATTTGTACCCTGTAAACGCCCAGCGGATGAATGAGTTGCTGAATCGAATGGATGCCAAAGTGAAGGTCAGCCGCAAGCGTGAGGAAGCATGGAGGTATCAGCTCAGCAGTGGCTTAAAGCATTGGGCTGAGGATGAATTTCTGCTGAAGTATGCGGATCGGGAAAAAAGCTATGGACTGGATTATAAAGTGAAGCCCGATATTCTCCCTTCGGAAATTCCCGCGCCAGCCATGGAGATGTTCCTGCTTACCGCGATGCGGGTGGGCTCGACCGATGCCGATGCACGGCAGAAGTATTTGGAGATTGCTGCACAGTTGGGTTCGGATCAGGCAGCCCAGTGGCTTAAGAACGGATCAGGAAGCATCCCAGCGTTATATACAAGTGAGCGAGTCATCTGCCAAGCCAATGATATTTTGCAAACGCTGGAGGTTCAGATTCGTTCAGAGGAAGAAGAGAGCTATAGAGAAGCACTCGTATATTTATGCGATATTTTAAGAAAGGGCTTTACCAAGGAATATCGGATGAAGTTCAAAAGCAAGGTGAAAAACTACCTGCCTGTACCCAAGTTGGCTAAATCTACGTTGCATCGTTTCTTCGCCAATGCACTTGAATATCCTGCGCTGCATCCGTTGCTGGCTGAATATGCTGAGGTCGTGATGGAAGAGTTCAAGTGGTATAACGATGTAGAGCCCGGTGAAAAGTCGGCAATGCCGGGAACCTATGCGGTGATGGGACTGGGCCTAAAAGGAAAGAACTATTTCCCATTAGTGAATCGTTATATGAAGCTGGTGGACAGTGAACATCAGTCCGTACAGGACGGTTACGCCGCTGTATTTGCTGACGCACACGGACTGACACCGGACACGATACCCGTTTGGACGAGGGTTCTACTGGCAGGCAACGAGTCTGCCAAACCACTGAAGTCATCCGGAATTGAAACCGTAGAGCAGGCACAGGTACTGGTGGAGGAGCTTAAGAAGCTGGAGAACTACGAACAAGAGGTGCTTGTTTATCGTATATGGGGTGGCGCGAAGAAACTAAAAAACAGCCTGAAGCAGGCTGTCCCTGAGGTAAAAGAGCTGCTGGAAACGCTTATTCCATAAAAGCATCATATTCATGATAATATCGCAGTCCTTGCGCAATGCGTTCAATATCCGGCTCGCTTCCGCTGTGGCGTAACACTTCAATGACATCCTGTACAGTCGCCACCTCCAGCCAAGATTGCACCTGATGGTCTGGCAGAGATGCAGGTATACTTTCATCACGATGATTGGTGACGGTGAGACCGGCATCCTCCAGTTCCCACAATTCTTCCTCGGGAATGATGTAATAGGTAGAATTGAGCGGATTACTTTGAACATGTTTCAGATTGGCAAATACCCATTCATTGATTTCTGTTTGGTCAACGGCATGGACCAGTGCTTCAAGGCTGTCAAAAGTTTGTATGCTCATGTATGGAGACTCCTCTCTTAGCCGCTGGCTTATGCTGTAGCTTTTGTAATATCTTTAAGATGGACTGGCGATTCTTCGCATCCTTAATGTACCTGGGAATGGAGTGGGAAGCCGTACGCATCATACCGGATGCAGGCTTTTCTCGCAACTCGGCAGAGATATAGGAGAGCAGGTAATTCAGGTGTATCCGGTTAAGAGCCCAGACAGGTTTCCCCCGATAGTAATCTAGGAAGTACAGCTGGAGCTGGAAAATAGGGTCTTTTCCGTTTTGGATCACGTTCGTATGCCATTCGCGTGATTGCACACGATGCACCGGAACCTGATTGCGTGTCTCACAGTGCGGACAGTTTATATTTGTATTTTTATGGAGTTTCGTTCGGTCATCATGGATTTCGATATTAAAATACCGTTCGCAATGGTTGCATACGCCGCGTGCATAGAATGTATAAGATTCGGGCTGCTGATATGTGTAGTAACAATGAGAACATCGAACGACGTAATAACAGTCTTTTTTGGATATGGAAATAAAAGCTTGGCCCTGACAACGGGGGCAGTGAACAGTTACCTGTTCTCCTCTTCTAATCACGGCGCTAAAGTCATATTTGTATCCATATTCATCTTTGAAGCGTTTTTGCTCCATGTTCGTTCCTCCTTTTCGGAAAGATCGTAAAAACGCACTCTTTATATTTCATATGTTATAATATTCCTTAACAACAGAATGGCTTAGATGGGCGGTCGGCTAGTCTCCTGTGAGGGAGGTGAGGCCTGTGGAGGTTAAAGACACCTTAATGTTGATGATTCAATTCGCAACGTTGGTGATTCTGATTCTTTCCTTCCATAAAAAGAAATAGACCGCCCGTGGTAGGAACCGGTCTATTTCGAATACCGTGAACTTGCAGCCACCGCCCTTAAAAGCGGCTGTTGCCAAAGAGTGAGGATGTTGACGCATCTTCACTCTTTTTTAGAATATACATCTTATTCCCATTTTAACACTTGAAAAAGACCTTTTCAATGTGCCTAAGAGCGAAAAGGTGAATAAAGATGCGCGAAAGGAGAGGGCGAGCATGAGCATTTTTACAGGACTACAGCGTCCGCAATTCCAGGCTTACTATGATGAGGCTTTTCTAATAGAGCATCGTTTTGAAAATGGTATGGGCTTTCCGCCTTCTTATATAGATTATGTCAAAACTCTTGGTTACGGGCGACTATGCGGCTTATGGAACATTCATATTCCTCTTGGCGATCACCCGGATTCATGGCTTCATCGTTATCATGATTGGCGGGCTTGGTTTGATGATTTGCTGGAATCAGAAGAGGTTTTACAAGAAGCGGCGCTGGAGCCAGATGGTTTTCCGGAGCTTTTGGAGCATGCGGTCCCTTTCGCTTCCAGTGAAGAGGATGACTTGCTGATCTGGGATATTCAATCGCCTGATGAACGGGGGGAATTCCCAATCTATGCTTTGAATCTGCGCACATGGGGCAATTTTCGGTATGCAGCCTCGGATTTGTATAGCCTCGTCGAAGCGTTGGTGGATGAAGAGCGCGTGAAGTCGGTATTGGGGACAGAGCGTACATCATTCCCATATACGTTTGAACCCTTTTAACAGGTCAAATAACCACCTTGGCATTCAAACTTCAAGGTGGTTATTTGTGCTGCTATTCTTCCTAGCGGTCATCATATTGGGCTAAATATTGCTGTACCAACTCATATCCAGCCACGCCCATTACCGTATATTGATTATATTCTTCCAGTTCCAGATTGCGTATATATTCATCCCCACAGTATAGATGGCCCGCGCAATTAAAATATTTTAGCTGCTGTTGTTCCTCGGAAAGAGGGCGATGATCGATAATGGGCCATACTCCTTTCGTCAGATTTTGGGTGGCGGTGAATATAACTTCAAATCGGCCGCGATAATTTGTGAACGGAAGATATGTCGTTTCTCCCTCGTACGCTTGATTCTGGCCTATGGATAGAACCCCGAAGGAGAACGCTTTTTTGAATCTACCATACAGTGCGCAGATCACCTGACATACCGCAAATCGGCCGTCATGCAGGGGGATAACAAAAATATCGCCTTCCTGATGTTTGATTCTTTTGAACACCATCGTCAGGCCAGCTCTTCCTGAAGGATCTCTGTTTTTAGACCTTTAGCGCTGGTAATCGTAATGCTGATCGCATCATAGCCGTTCCGCTTCGCATCTTCAAAATCGCATCGTTCGCCATTGATCAGCTCTAACTGCCCATTCTCATCTACATCGTCTGCAAACTCGTCATCCCAATCAACATTATAAAAGGCAGTTACGCTTACCTCGAAAGTATCTTCACCATCTTCGTCCAGATAGGGCAGCAGGGGAGTGCGATTGTTCTGCTGCTCCTTGGTATAAACTTCGCATAGCAGAGCATCGTAACCATGGCGGGTTCCGTCAAAAATCACGATCTGTTCACCTGTGACTGCATCTTCTGCAATAATGAGTTGGGGTGCAAATTCAGTACCAGTGATCAGCTCGTCCATAAGTTCTCCGTAATAAAAAATGTGGAATTTCGTATGTCCTGCCTGTGAACGAAGCGTACCTGTCCACTCCTGCTCGACCCATGCCTCGGGGTTTTCGGGTACAACCCAACCCTCCAAATAAGCCGGTCCCTGCTTAGCATTATGTATTTCTGTCATCATTAGGCCTTCCTTTCTGCTCGTTGAGTCGTTCAATTACCTGATTAAAAAACGTTGTAAAGTCTGTTGCCACCAGATACAAATGTCCGCATTCGTCCTGCTCTGCAATATCATAGTTCAGTTTGTCATCATAAGCATGAAGATGTGTGCGGTCCCAGTAGTACACATACGGGGTGTATTGCTTACATGTCAGAACGTAAAAATTGTCGCCCGCATCTGCACCAATCAACAAAGCGCTCTCGACATGATTGATTTCATCCAGAAATTCATCATTAATCGCTAGAAGGTCATGATTTTTGTTGGATACCTCATATCCGAAAAAACAAGTCAAATCAATGTCTCCGTTATCCACTCGATCGAAGGGCACATTGCAATAAAAAGGGGCGGCTACATAAAATCCGTTATATTGTGAAAGAAAACGTTTATAGCCAGCGGGCAATATACGCTGTATCTGTTCCTCCAATGCTGCGATCTGGGCAGGCAAAAGCCCTGATTCAATTGCGAATGACATCAACAACCAGCCCCCTTGATTCTAGTAAACCATAGATCTCTTTTTTGGAAATGAGACGACGCAGCGGTGCATCACTGTGAGATTATGTCATCGATAGGGTAACGATTTTGTTGTTCTCATCCACATCTACCTTCACATTCACTCCCAGCTTATCCTTAAACAGCTTACTGATATTGATATAGTCATCCTTAACCGGACGGCTTGAATTACCAGTTGTGCGAGTCATCCCAGCGGTGATGATGGAACGGACGTATGTTTTATCGAGCTTGGCTTCGGGATTATAGGTATAAATCATCCGTTCATGCTGATTATAAAAATGGGTTAATTCCGTGTAGTCGTTAGCATTCTCATACTGCTTTTCCTCACGCACATACTCAGGGTGGTCCATGGTGTAGTGGATTCCCCCGTCGAGGAAAGGATTTTCCTTGGAGGTTCGGAGTTCATATTGTCCATAGGCTAGCTGAAACAGATACTCTAAGCCTGAGCCCTCCGCCTGGTAGTAGAGCTGACGACTGTCCCCTCTTTTATCTATAGCGGCATAGCTACTGATTAAAGGCCAGGCATCATACTTTTTATCCTTTACCTCAATGGCAAGCTTGTAATGTACAAGCACCTTTTCATTTTGAAATAATCCAAAGCTGCTCATAATAAAATACGCAGGCACACATATAATTCCGATAATTAATATGAATATAAATATTCTTACACGCATAAGTAGAGTGATTCTCCTTTGGTTGTCGATTATGTGGAAAGCTCCCGTTTGGCAGATACACGGAATTCCTCATGCTCTACTAATTGTTTCAGAGCATGTTGTGCGAAAGGCATGCTTTTATGTGCGCGAAGCAATGCAAAAGCGGCCCCCTTGACTAAGATATATGTATCACTACGGATCAACTCTCATGTCTGTAGCTCGATAAAGCTTCTTCCGGTCCGCCACCCTCCAGCAGCACCATAACCGCATAGGAGATTGTATCAATCCAATCGTCGAGGGTGTTGATCTGCTCTACGGTCAGCAGATGATTTCGCTGCAGCATACCATCAGGATGCAACGCCCATGCCCGTGTATATTGGCAAATCCCCCACAGTGCGGCAATCAACTCTCGTTCTATGGATGGTTTCTCCAACTCATCTGCCAGAACTTCAATGATAGTCATGAGTTCATGAAAATTGTCCTCGATCAGTTCGCCTTGGAAGGGGCGAAGCATCCCTAAAAATCCGCTTCGCATTTTGGGATGCTCCAGATCATCATGGATAAAAGAATGACAGCGCAACAGCTCACGGGCTTCTTGTTTATTCATGAAGTTCCGTAATCTCTGCACGGATGCCTCTGCACAGAAAGCTGCCTGACAGCCCCGACAAGGCATCGATGTCAACGACCATATCAGCCTCTTCATAACGGAAGTCAAGTTGCAAAATGATATTTTCTGTTTCTACAGGGCTTAATACATGCTCTTTAGTTTCCAGAAATGTAAAAGTTACTGCATAGCGTGGGACGTCTTTTGCTGGAGCTTCAGGGATTACAGGTGCCTCAGTTGAAGGCTCCAGATCCGGTGATTTAGGGACAAGCACGCTAGCGTAGGATAGCTCAATCGTCAGCGTAATCTGGTCTTTCGTCATATTAGCAGCTGTAATTCGGTCATAATGAAAGGGAGGGAAATAGCCAAGCTTTTCGACAATGCTGTCTGCACCTTGAATAGAAACAGTTGGAGAGAAAGCCAGCTCCAGTCCGATGGACCCTGCCAGTTGGTCTTCATATTCCGGATTAATACGGACAAGGGCCTGTTCCGGCTCTACTTTCAAAATCGTGCCTATAAAATACTGTTTGCCATGGATCAGAACAATATCATGCGGAACGAACGGCAACGCTCCCCCGGCTTGATAATGAATGAGATATTCGTTCTCTTTTTTTTCAACCTTTTGAACTTGAATTTGCATAAATTGCAGCCTCCTGGGGTTAATAGTATGACGGATTGTTTAAGTGTGTGGTAAAGGGAACGGAGTCCACGATTGAAAAACATACTTCATATCCGGGGTATCCTGTTCGAGCATAAATGGAAGAATATCCATAATGGCGCGTGCTTTACTGCCAGCATAAAAGTTGCGCGAGCTATGTAACAGTTTGTTTGCCTTTATTAACTGGCTGAGCCGCAGCATAACGTCTTCCACGCTTGTTCGGTCAATACGTTTATAAACGTCCTGACGGATCGAAACAAGCATCCCGCAATTGTTGGGAGATTGACCCATAGGGCCATTGGACAAAAGAATGTACACTTCCGGCGTCGTCCCTTTGTTATAGGACGATTTGATACTAGGCGCCTCTATAACCAGCATCAAAGGAGTCAATTCATCATCGGTCACAATGCGGAGCAGTTCCTGCTTGTCCCAGCGGATCTTACCGTGTTTGGCTTTCTTGGATTGATAGATAGACACACGGGTATTGCGGATTCCTGATATATTCAGGAGCGTTTCAAAACAATCGAACAGGTTAGTAAAGCACTCTTCAGCAAACAAAGTGTGCTTCTCCGACAAGGAACCGGCCATTATAAAATTATAATGCAAGTTGTTAACCACAAGCATCCATCCTTTATTCATGAATTACCAATTCTTATACCATAATATATGACATGAAGATCGAATTCACCTTTTATATAGACTGTGGTCCTGTTCATTAAAATCGTTTGGAAACCAGTTCAACTTCGCGTATACTAGGAAAGTCATATATGGAACGGCCTGAGCCGCCTTGCGGCCGTATGTTGAGTTACATGAACAGATTCAACGATAACGGATATGCTCCCTTCCTGAAAAGGGGAGAATGAGAACCGATACAAAAATGGGAATTCTGAACTATGGAACGATAGATGTCATATGGCACATGAACCTATTTTACGTGACACATATTGAATACAGATAAGGGAAGTGAATACAACTTGAAGAATTTTACAGCATTAGGTGTGGAGCAAAATTGGGTAGAAGCCTTGAAAGAGCAGGGCATCTCAGCGCCAACACCTGTACAGCAGGAGTCCATTCCACTGTTGATGGAAGGTCAGGATGTGATTGCCGAGGCACATACGGGGACAGGGAAGACGCTTGCGTTTTTACTGCCGATTTTACAAAAGCTGAATTTGGACAAGCGGCACCCGCAGGCGCTTGTGATTGCACCTACGCGTGAATTGGCACTCCAGATTACAGAGGAAGCTAAATGCTTGGCTGCTGCGGAGCCGAGTTTATCTCTACTAGCTGTTTACGGAGGACAGGACGTGGAGCGTCAGCTTCGTAAACTGAAAGGTGGCGCACAACTGATTATTGGGACACCTGGGCGACTGCTGGATCACCTGAGACGTGGCACGCTGGATCTAGGCGGCATTAAAATGCTGGTCCTGGATGAAGCCGATCAAATGTTACACATGGGCTTTTTGAACGATGTGGAGACGATTCTTCAGGAAGTTCCTTACCGGAGACAGACGATGCTGTTCTCCGCTACGATGCCAGCCGGTATTCGCAAACTGGCTCGTGTATATATGAACGAACCTGTAGATGTCAAAGTGAAATCCGCTTCTTCCGTTCCGGTGAGCCAAATCCGTCAGGTCGTTGTGCAAACAACAGACCGTGGTAAGCAACAGGCATTGGTGGATATGCTGAATACGGATCGTCCGTACTTGGCTGTTATTTTCTGCCGTACGAAGCGCCGGGCTGCCAAACTGAACGAAGAGCTGCAAGAAATGGGCTTTCAGAGCGGTGAGCTTCACGGGGATTTGTCCCAGAACAAGCGGGAGCAAGTGATGAAGGCGTTTCGTGAAGCGAAACTCCAATTGCTCGTAGCGACTGATGTAGCTGCACGCGGCCTGGATGTAGAAGGCGTCACGCATGTCTTCAACTACGACATGCCGCAGGATGCCGAAAGCTACATCCACCGCATCGGGCGTACCGGCCGTGCCGGAGGCAAAGGCGTGGCGGTGACGCTCGCTACGCCAAGGGATATTCCAGAGCTTCGGAACATCCAGAAAGTTGCTGGTGTCACATTCACCAGCAGTGAGGGCGGCGGACAGCGTAGACCTGCTTCCGATACGGCTGATCGGCAGGGTCGAGAACGCCGTTCGGGCAGAAACGACCGCCGTTCCTACGGTGGCAACGACTCCGGCGGTGGACGCCGGGGCAGCGGCCGCGAACAGGCGGGCCGTCGTGACAGTGCAGGCGGCGAACGTCGCTCTAGCCGCGGCAGTAACGAGCGCAGCGGATATGACCGCAGCAGCGGTTCCGCACGCGGAGGCCAAGGTCGCTCGGCGGGACAAAGCAGCGAGCGTGGCGGGTATGACCGTAGTAGCGGCGGTTCTGCACGTGGAGGCCAAGGTCGCTCGGCAGGGCAAAGCAGCGAGCGCGGTGGATATGACCGCAGCAGCGGCGGTTCCGCACGAGGAGGCCAAGGTCGCTCGGCAGGACAAAGCAGCGAGCGCGGTGGGTATGACCGCAGCAGCAGTGGTTCTGCGCGCGGAGGCCAAGGTGGCCGCGGTGGACAAGCCAAAGGCGGCCCGCGTGGTGGTCAAGGACAAGGAGGCCGTCGCGGACGGTCCAGATAGATAAAATAGGAGTATTCTCATAGAATGCTCCACTATGGTTATCATAATAGCCCCGGGGAGGCTCATCTTCCGGGGCTATTGTAATCTTCATCCATACCGCTGAAAGAGCAGCGCCATAAGATAAATTCAAAAGATAAATTTGGAGGGGTTATACATCATGCAGGAACAGGATATGGGCAAGCGCGCCATGGTCTCAGCATGGATCAGCCTGATTAGCAACATCCTATTAACCGGCATTAAGATTATTACAGGACTTATGTTCAACAGCAAGGTGCTGGTAGCCGATGGTGTGCATAATGCTGGGGACGTGATTGCCTCTGCAACGGCACTGGGGGCGATGCGCATATCTAGCCAGCCGCCGGATGAGGACCATCCTTATGGTCACGGCAAGGCAGAAGTGATCGGTGCAAGCGTGGTGGCGGTCATATTGTTTGGAGCGGGTATATTCATCGGCTATCATTCGATTGCAGCACTGTTCGAACCGATGCCACAGGAGCATATACTGGCATTGGTGGCCGCCATTATTTCCTTGCTCTGGAAACAGTGGCTGTATATCTACACGATTCGTATCGGGAGAGCGGCCAATAGTCAGGGTCTTATTGCAACGGCAAAAGATCATCTCGCTGATGTGTACGCCTCTGGGGCTGCTGTACTGGGTATCGGATTGGGGCTGATTGGGGAGCACTGGGGCATTTCAATCTTATCTTACGGTGACCCTATTGCGGGATTCGTAGTGGCATTGCTAGTTCTGAAATTGGCGTGGGAAATGGGCCGTGAATCCATAGATGTGCTTATGGAAAAGGCGATTGCAACGGAGGAAATTGAGAGCTACGCCGCAGCCGCACTGAGTGTAGCCGAGGTTCAACGTATTGACCGTATCCGTGCCCGTGAGCACGGCCATTATATTATCGTGGATATCCGCGCTTCAGTGGATGCCTCTTTGACGATTCAGCAGGGACACGATATTATTCGACTGATTAAGGGGGCTGTCATGAAGCGGGAACCGCGGGTTTATGAGGTGCTTGTCCATTTGAATCCATGGTATGCGGACGACCACTAGAACAGACGGCGCGAATTGACAGATAACTTGCAGGAAGGGTATGCTTTTAAAAGCCGAACGATGATGAATAAAAGCGAGGTTACCCGAAAATATGCGAAAATTTTTAAAATGGTTAGGCATTTCTGTGACTGCGGCGGTTCTTTTAGTGGGCGGATATTATACGTATTCTATATATCATTTTACGAATCAAATTTCAGTTGCTTCCGGACAGGATTCGAAATTCAAACCGCAGGCACAAACTCAAACCAATGTACAACCTGTAGAGGTATCGCTCCCACCGGAATGGGATGGGACAGAAAGAGTGAATATTCTGCTGCTAGGCGGCGACTCCCGTGGAGAGGATTCAGGGCGTTCTGACTCCGTTATGGTTGCTTCTATTGATCCGGTTACGAAAAAGGCTACACTGATGTCGATTCTTCGTGATACCTACGTCAATATCCCAGGTCATGGGCAAAGTCGATTGAATGCTGCCTTTTCCTACGGGGGACCGGATTTGACCAGACAGACCGTGAGCGACCTGCTGGGCATACCAATTCAATATTATGTATATACTGATTTCAATGGTTTTATTGCGCTGGTTGATTCTGTGGGTGGTATTGACCTGGATGTCGAAAAAGATATGCATTATACCTCCAAGGCGGATAAACACCAGTTTGATATTGATTTGAAAAAGGGAATGCAGCACATGGACGGTAAAACAGCCTTGCAATATGTACGCTTCCGTCATGATGCGACTTCCGATTTTACGCGTACGGAGCGGCAACGCAAATTCATTACTGAGCTTGGCGGTAAAATTCAGTCAACCTCATCTCTAATCAAACTGCCGAGTATTTTAAATAGCATTTCTCCTTATATTGAAACGAATCTGAGTACTACGGAAATGCTGCAATTGGCTTCATTGGGCTTTAATATCGATGCAACAACAGTAGCGAAGCAGCAAATCCCGCCGAATGAATTGGTGCGCGGGGAAACCATTAAGGGTGCGCAGGTATTGGGTGTAGACGAAAGAAAGCTCAAGCGCTTCATACAGAATCTTTTTGAACAGGAGAACAAACCTGTGACCACGACGGTGGATGCTGCAACCACGATAAATGATACTCCATAACCCTCGAAAGCAAGCGAAGTTCGTACGATGACGTACAACTTTGTTTGCTTTTGTGTTTATTTGGGTATAACCTTGTATATTTTGTTCCAAAAATATATCGTATCTATGAAGAACGTATACTCATTTGTGTAAAGAGAAGGGGAATGTGGTGTGGAAATAACTCCGGCATGGAAAGACCGATTCAAGAAGTTTTTTCTGAACAACAAGTTTGTGTTATTCCTGCTGGTACTGCTGCTGATCGGCTTGAATATCTTGGTTCTTACCAAAATTTCATACATATTCACACCTGTCATAGTGCTGTTAAAAACGATCATTCTCCCTGTTATATTATCCGGCGTGTTGTACTATCTGTTCAACCCGTTGGTTGATGTACTGGAGCGTAACAAGGTGAAACGAGTATACTCCATTGTTGTATTGTTTTTGCTTATTATAGGGGTTATTGCGATTGTGGTTACATCGGTGGTGCCTGTGATCCGTGATCAAATACAGGGGCTTATTCAAAATTTCCCTGCCTATAGCGAGCAAGTACAACGACAATTCGAGAAACTGATCGGCAGCGATTTTGTAAACCAGTTCCAGAACACGATTCAAATTAATCCATCAGAGCTGGCCTCCAAAGCTTCTGAAAAGTTATCTAGCTTTATTAATAATGCATGGACGGGTGTGGGCAGCTTTTTGGGCGTGGTTACAGAAACGGTACTTGCGATTGCCACGGTTCCATTTATTCTGTTCTACTTGCTAAAAGATGGACACAAGCTACCACAGTTTATCCTGAAAATGCTCCCGCCTATGTTTCGTAAAGAAACAGATCGCATTATGACCGAGATGAATCATCAGGTCAGTTCCTATATTCGTGGGCAGATTATTGTCAGCTTCTGTATTGGGGCGCTGTTGTATATTGGTTACCTAATCATTGGATTAGACTACTCTTTGACGCTTGCAGTCATTGCATCCTTTACGAGCGTTGTCCCCTACTTAGGTCCCGTCATTGCCATTACACCTGCGTTAATTGTAGCCTTGGTTACCTCACCGATTATGCTGCTCAAGATGGTTATCGTGTGGACAGTCGTACAGCTCATTGAGGGTAAATTAATTTCTCCACAAATTATGGGCAAATCTCTTCGGGTACATCCGATCACGATTATCTTCGTTATTCTGACCGCAGGCAATTTGTTTGGTGTGGTGGGAATTGTACTGGCGGTTCCGGGGTATGCTGTCTTGAAAGTAATCGTTACACATTTGTATAGTTTCTTTAAAAAGCGTTCGCATCTCTATGAGGCGGATAAAGGGAACGCAAGTCTTTACGAAAAATAAACTTTTCCACTATAAAATTGATATGGGCCCCTCTTGGGTAACTGTGGCTACGCGTGCTATAATTAATGCCTATCCTTATTCCCAAATAGAAAGGTCAGACTTTTATGATAAAACTCAGCATTCTTGACCAATCTCCGGTATCGGAAGGCATGACGCATGCGCAGGCATTACAAAAGACCGCTGAGCTTGCTATAGAGGCGGAACGCTTGGGTTATCATCGCTTTTGGGTATCAGAGCATCATTCTGCAGCAAATCTCGCTGGGTCCAGCCCGGAGGTACTGATTTCACATCTGGCCGCCCGTACTCGGGCCATTCGAGTGGGGTCGGGTGGGGTGATGCTGCCTCATTACAGCGCTTATAAAGTAGCGGAAAACTTTCGTGTGTTGGAGGGATTGTATCCGGGACGCATTGATTTAGGTCTGGGACGGGCGCCTGGAGGAATGCCCATTGCTACCAGAGCCCTGCAAGAAGGCAAAATGCGAGGGGGTGTAGATCTATACCCTGAGCAGTTGGATGACCTGTTAGCTTATTTACATGACAGCACAGGCAATAATCACCGTTTCGGTTCGCTACAGGCGATGCCGCTTATAGAAACTGTACCGGAAATGTGGTTGCTCGGCTCCAGTGGTGATAGCGCAGGTCTGGCAGCCGAGCGTGGCGTGGGCTTTGCGTTTGCGCAGTTCATTAATGGTGAAGGCGGCACAGGGGCTATGAAGGAATACCAGGAAAGCTTCCAGCCTTCCCAGCATAGTGACCAACCACGTTCGCTTGTTGCCGTATTTGCGATCTGTGCGGATACCGAAGAGGAGGCCAATCGCTTGGCTTCCAGCATGGACTTATCTCTTGTACTATTAGAGCAGGGAATGCGCTCCGCTGGAACACCTTCCGTGGAAAAGGCACTGGCGTATCCGTATACGCCGTTTGACCGGATGCGGATACGTGAGAATCGCAAACGTATGGTGGTCGGTTCGCCCGAACAGGTGAAGCGTCAGATTGAGCAATTAAGTAAGGACTATAATGCACAGGAGATCATGGTTGCGAGCATTATTCATGACTTTGATGCCAAAATGAAATCTATACGTCTCATGGCCGAAGCATTTGGACTGTCTTCTGTACAGTCATAATGCAATTCACCGGATTTGAAAGATCACAGCTTCGAGGAGCTGTGATCTTTTTTTGAATTTTTTGAGAAAATATTGGATGATATGCACTGTATGATATAGGAAATAAACCAGTTAACACTTGATAATGATTATCAATATCTTTATTATATAAAGATAGAATGAAGTTTTGATGAAAGTCGTGCGTTAAGCCCGTGACTATATATATTGGATAAGGGAAAGGGATGATTCCACATGTTTCGTCTGAAAACGGCAAATCTGGATATTGCTTATGAAGATCGATTGATTGTAGAAGATCTGAACGTAGAAATACCGCAAGGGAAAATCACAGCCTTGGTGGGCGCAAATGGTTCTGGCAAGTCCACCATTCTGAAGACGATGGCTCGCATCATGAATCCTAAGGGCGGCAGTGTTCTGCTTGACGGTAAATCCATTCATAAGCAATCCACCCGGGAAGTAGCTAAGCAGCTGGCTATTTTGCCGCAAAATCCGACTGCACCGGAAGGATTAACCGTGACGGAACTGGTATCTTACGGACGTTTTCCTTATCAAAAAGGTTTTGGTTCCATGAAAGCGGAAGATCGCAAAATGGTAGAGTGGGCCATTCAAGTAACGGGAATGAGCGAGTTCCACGATCGTCCGATTGATCAGCTTTCTGGCGGTCAGCGTCAGCGTGCCTGGATTGCTATGGCACTTGCGCAGGATACGGATATTTTATTTCTGGATGAGCCGACGACATTTTTAGATATGGCGCATCAACTGGAAGTGCTGCATTTGCTGGAGTATCTAAATACTTCGGAGGAGCGCACCATTGTTATGGTCGTGCACGATTTGAACCATGCGGCCCGGTATGCTCAGCATATGATTGCAATCAAAAAAGGGAAAGCTGAGGCTGTAGGAACTCCAACTGAGGTTATGTCCCCTGATGTGCTGCGTGAAGTGTTCGGGATTGAGGCTGATATTGTAACAGATCCTCGTACAGGTGTACCGCTCTGTCTTCCGTATGCTTTGGCTGGACAGCCTGCGGTAAGCCAAGCCATAAAAGAAATGAATGTGGAAGATAAGCAACCTGTGGGTTCTGTTGCTGAGCGACGTGATGCTAGAGCACAAGTAGCGGCAAGAGGTTAAAGGGGACATACCATGAAACCACTGGATTACGATCAGCTTGAGCAACTAGCAAACATAGTGAGAGTCACGCCGGAGGATGCTGTATATTCCGGGCCAGTGGCCGAATGGCTTGAACCAGATAAGATCCGCTCTGTGATGGAGTATTATGGCGATCTTCTGCGTGCTGAAGACGATTTAACCGCAGCCGTTTACTTTGCGAACCAGTTGCGTGGCCTCGTGTTTGCGCAGCATTTTATGGTATCACTGTGTGAACGCCGTTGGGACCTGTCCGTTTCTAATCTCAGATTTCATATTTGTTATGAAGGTCAATATCCCTCTATTAGTCTTCAGGTCATCGACTTAACAGAGCTGGACAATACGTGGAACAATGGGGATCACCGTTCTTCCAAACAGGCTCAGCAAGTGTTACGAGACTTTTACAGTTTGCAGATGCGGCCCATGTTGGAAGCAATTGCTACCGTGGGGAGCGCATCTATCGGCCAAATGTGGGGACAGTTTCCGTTGGCATTGCTGTATTTTAAGGATAGAGTACAGCCATCGTTGACTGATCCTCAGGATGTGGAGCGCTTTGAACAAGATTATATGTATGTGACACGTGAACTTGAGGGAGAGATATTCGGGCGTAAAAGAAATCCGTTTACGGTTCGTCTCGTTGAATTGGACAATCCTTACCGCCCTGGTGAAAATACCTACATGAAACCGTCCTGTTGCCAATATTACAAGACAGGTGGAGGTCAGCGGTATTGTTATACTTGCCCCAAAATGTCCGCTTCCGAACGCGAAGAACGCAGACTCGAAGTGGTGGCATCATGGTAAAGTCTCTGTGGATGTTGGCATGTCCGTCACCTTTTGGTTAAAATAGGTTATGTAACCTAAACCAAGTGACACGAAGGAGGATGCTGTATGTCTGTCTATTCACATAATGCCGTAACACCAGCGAATCAGGAGGTTTCTCTGAATACTTACGCTGGTAAGGTGCTGGTTATTGCGAATACCGCCAGTAAATGCGGACTTACCCCGCAATATGGGGATTTGCAAAAGCTTTATGACGAATATAAGGATCGGGGATTAGTTGTATTAGGCTTTCCTTGCAACCAATTTGGCGGTCAGGAGCCGGGCAGCAGCGAGGAAGCGGCTGAATTTTGCCAACTGAATTACGGGGTTAATTTCCCGGTATTCGCCAAAGTGGACGTCAATGGACCGGATACAGCGCCTCTGTTTGAATATTTGAAAAAGCAACAGCCTGGAGAACAGGAAGATGGGACAATTCAGTGGAATTTCACGAAATTCATTGTGAATCGTGAAGGTGTACCTGTGGGTCGTTTTGAACCGAAGGAGTCACCAGAAGCGATGAAAGCAGCCATTGAGCAATTGCTATAGTAGCTTTGCCTTCATTCCAAAATATATGTTTAAAAAGGTCTGATTTCCGGCATGTCTCCGGGAAGCGGACCTTTTTTTGTTCTCTACATGTGCATTTGTCTAAGGTGGGAGCATCATGTGAAAGTCGATTCCATGGGCATAATCAGGCCGCCTACAGGGGAAACTGAATGGAGCAAAAAAACATTTCAGCAAACAGTTGATCTCGTATATCCTTTCTTTTTTAAATGTGGACAAACTGTGAATATCACAAAAAGCTATTGTAATGTGAAAAATATCACACTATAATAAGTGCATGAAGTGAAATAAATCACAAACACTAACGAGCTGTTTACGTGAAACTATTCACAATTATTATACAGTTTATGCCCACACACCAAGGAGGAATTCAACATGAAAGTAGCAGTTATCGGATGTACACACGCAGGCACAGCAGCTATCGTTAACACAGCTAAATGTTATCCAGATGCAGAAATTACCGTTTACGAGCGTAATGATAATATTTCATTTTTATCTTGTGGTATTGCGCTGTACGTAGGTGGTGTCGTCAAAGATCCGCACGGCCTGTTTTATTCGTCTCCAGATCAACTGTCTGACTTGGGTGTAGTGACCAAGATGCTTCATGAGGTAACGAGTGTGGATACGGCTGGCAAGTCGCTGCATGCCCGTAATCTCCAAACAGGTGAGGAATTTACAGACACATTTGATAAACTAATTGTGACCACGGGATCATGGCCCATTATTCCAAAGCTGGAAGGCATTGAACTTGATCATATTTTGCTCTGTAAAAACTATAATCATTCCAATGATATCATTGAGAAAGCCCAGCACGTACAGAACATTACAGTCGTGGGAGCTGGATACATTGGTGTTGAATTGGTAGAAGCTTTCCAAATGAATGGTAAAAATGTAACGCTGATCGACAGTGCTGATCGTATATTGAATAAGTATTTGGACCATGAGTATACAGACCGGATTGAAAGTTCCCTGAAGGAACATGGCATTAAGCTGGTACTTGGCGAGACGGTGAGTCGTTTTGAGGGTACGAACGGTAAGGTAAGTAAAGTCGTGACCTCTAAAGGAGAATATGAAACAGAGCTTGTTATTCTCTGCATCGGTTTCCGACCTCAAACGGATCTGCTCAAAGGTCAGGTAGATATGTTGCCTAACGGTGCGATCATTGTGGATAACTATATGCAAAGTAGTTGCCCGGACGTGTTTGCAGCAGGCGACAGTTGTGCAATTCGCTATAATCCGACCGGCAAAACGGCTTATATCCCTTTGGCAACCAACGCAGTTCGTATGGGTACGCTGGTGGCACGTAATCTGGTGCAACCAACCATTGCTTACATGGGAACCCAAGGAACTTCGGGTATCAAAATTTACGAAGACAATATCGCAGGAACAGGCATGACGGAAGCTGCGGCAACAGATGAAGGCATGACTGTAGAAGCTGTAACCATTGAGGACAGCTACCGACCTGAATTTATGCCAACCTCCGAAAAAGTGTTACTGAAAGTGGTATATGAACAGGGGACGCGGAGAATTCTGGGTGCTCAAATTATGTCGAAGGTGGATTTGACGCAATCCATTAACACGCTATCCGTAGCCATTCAAAACCATATGACCATTGACCAGTTGGCCTTTGTCGATTTCTTCTTCCAGCCGCACTATAACAAGCCTTGGAATTTCTTGAACGCGGCAGGTTTACAAGCATTGCCTACAATATCTGAACGGAACCCAGTTACTGTATAATTAGATTTGTCTGTGACATTGTTCATAAGTTTGTCAACAATCTGAGGCGTACGGATGAATCCTTATAGTACAATATAGAGTAGCATAAGGATCAGGGGGGAAGTAACTTATGGGTTTGTTTTATATCCTTTTTCTTGTAGTCGTGGCCATGGTAGGCCTTGGTGGAGTTCTTTGGTTCTTAAGAGCAGTTGAAAAGGAAGAATACAATTAAATGTAAAGCGCGTAGTAGCGCAGTAGATGTAATAATACAGAAAAACAGTCCTTTTTTCAGGGGCTGTTTTTTTTATAGTTACGAAAGTGATTTTTTTCACAAACTTAATCACTGATTTTAAATAAAATATGAAAGAAGAATATTTTAGTGAATAGATATTAAAGGAGCGGGGATATATGGCGAGCTATAAACCGGGGCAAATTGCTGAAAAGACGGTGGAAACAGGAGTGGCCAAGGCGAACAACCCGTGGACTGTGGCGGTGGTACTGGGGTTTTTGGCAGGTGCATTTATTGCACTCGGGTTTTTGCTGGATATACGTGTTATTGCAAGTGCGCCTAAAGAATGGGGAAGCATTGCCACCTTTATTGGAGCTGCGGTGTTCCCTATTGGTCTGGTATTAGTTTTGATCGCAGGCGGAGAATTGCTGACCGGCAATATGATGGCGGTCCCTTTGGCGAGATGGGCAGGACGGATTAAGACAGGAGTCATGTTTCGTAATTTGGCGATTATTACGCTCAGTAATTTTGCAGGTGCGTTATTCGTTGCATTTTTCTTTGGGCATGTGCTGGGTTTAACAGAAACGGGCCCTTATCTGGACAAAGTGGTGGATATGGCAGGACATAAGCTACACGAAAGCTTTTTGCAGTCTTTTATATCGGGTATAGGATGTAATTGGCTCGTAGCACTGGCTGTATGGTTGGCATATAGCACAGACTCCATTGGCGGCAAAATTATGGGGATTTGGTTCCCGACCATGGCCTTTGTGGCTATTGGATTTCAGCACGTTGTTGCCAATATGTTTCTCATTCCGGCGGCTATTTTTGCAGGCCACTTTTCATGGGCAGATTATGTTATGAACTTCATTCCGGTCTGGCTGGGGAATTTGGTAGGAGGTAGCCTGTTTGTGGCTGGAGCCTACTGGTTGGCCTATCTGAAAAAGCCTCAAGCCAACGCACATCCAGTGAATGAATCTCCAACTACTTCTTCGGTTGCACATCCAATCCGTTGATTGATCCTACCTAATCACGGTACTTTAAACAGCAATGAACAAAGCAAATCCGCCATGACAGGCCCGGGGGAACGAAACCTGTCATGGCGGATTTTTTTGGGAGTGGTCCATGATTTGGCATGGAGGATGAGTGTGCTCTCGTCCATGATGCCTTGATCTTTTTTACCCTCAGTAAGATATGATGAAACAGGATGTTGAAAAAAATTATAATTCTTAAAAAATCCGTTTTGCTCTATGCAGCAGACGGATTTTTTTAATATTTTGGAGAGCGGCTGTGTGGGAAAATCCTTCTCTTGCCATCGGCCAAAGCTGTGGATATGATAAGATCAGTGTAATTTTTGGAAACGGTAACGGAAAGGAGCATCAACACTATGGATCATCGCAATAGCGCGCCTCGTGAGGCCACGCTTCAACAAGACTTACAAGGGGGACAGCGGATGACGGAGCAGCAGGACGGTATTTTTCCGGCTGTATGCCCGTTAGATTGCCCGGATACGTGTGGGCTCCTGCTTCACAAGGAAAAAGGAAAGATAATCAAGGTGACTGGAAACCCAGATCATCCCATTACCAAAGGGGCTATTTGTAACAAAGTTCGCAATATGACGGAGCGGGTATATGATCCTGATCGGGTGCTCTATCCGTTGAAGCGTATAGGCCCCAAAGGAGAAGGGAAGTTTGAACGAATTAGCTGGGAGGAGGCGGTCAATACCATTACAGGTCGGTTCAAGGAGCTGATCCGTACGGACGGACCGGAATCTATTCTCCCCTACAGCTTTTATGGCAATATGGGCGTATTGAGTGTGGATGGAATGGATCGCCGATTTTTTAATGCGCTGGGTTCAAGCCAACTGGATCAGACGATTTGCAGCGTGGCTGGGAATGAAGGATGGGCGTCCGTTATGGGTTTTAAGGGCGGCACCAGCCCGGAGGACACGGAGGATGCAGACCTCATTATTGTGTGGGGTGGTAATGTCATTAGCACCAACATGCATCAGGTCGTTTTGGCTGAGAAAGCACGTAAAAAAGGTGCTAAGGTGGTCGTTATTGACGTTCATCGTAACCGGACGGCGCAATGGGGGGATTGGTTCATTCCGTTATATCCGGGGACGGATACAGCGCTCGCGCTGGGTGTTATGAATGTACTGTTCGCTCAAGGACTGACGGACGACGAATTTTTACATCGCTACACAGTAGGTCATGAGGAACTGCGCGAGCATGTTAAGACATATACACCAGAGCGAGTTTCGCGGATTACCGGCGTGCCGGAAGCGGATATTATCCGTTTGGCGGAAATGTACGGAACTGCGAGAGCAGCGTATATCAATATCGGTAATGGGCTTCAGCATCATGATAATGGCGGTATGAACGTACGTGCGGTTACATGCTTGCCTGCGCTCACTGGACAATGGCTGAAGCACGGCGGGGGAGCGTCACGCTCCAACGGCGCTTATGCCAAGATTAACAGCGCCCATCTGGAGCGTCCTGATCTGCGACAGAACCCGGATGCCCGGATGATTAACATGAACCGGATCGGAGAAGCGCTGCTACAGAAGGAACAGCCGATTAAGGCGTTATTCGTATATTGCAGTAATCCGGTAGTTGTAGCCCCCGATTCGGAACGGGTGACTAAAGGATTTGAACGAGAGGATTTGTTCACAGTCGTTCATGACCTGTTTCTTACAGATACGGCCCGTTATGCTGATATTGTGCTGCCTGCAGCGTCTTCCTTTGAAGGTACAGACCTATATAAATCCTACTGGCATCACTATGTCCAGATGCAGGAACCCGTCATTGCTCCACTCGGGGAAAGCAAAAGCAATTATGAGCTGTTTAGCCTGCTTGGACGGGCTATGGGCTTTGACGAAGCTGCCTTTACGGAAAGTGAAGAGGAGATGATCGCAGGCGCGCTTGATAATCCAACGAACCCTTATCTCAACGGTGTGACCTTGGAAGCCTTAAAGAAGTCACCTTTTGTAAAGCTTGATATGACGCCAAAGGCCACTTATTTGGATCGTTTAACCACGCCTTCAGGCAAGATTGAGCTATATTCGGAAAAAATGAAACAAGCAGGTCTGCCTGCGATGCCTTCTTATGTGCCGCTGATTGAAGGGTATGATGGAGAGCATCGACCGCAAGCGGACGAGCGGTTTCCATTAATGTTTATTTCACCGCCAAACCATAATTTTCTGAATTCTACTTTTGCTAACTTACCCAAGCATCAGCGGCTGGAGCGGGAGCCTTTACTACAAATTCACCCGGAGGATGCTCAGACAAGAGGCATCACGGATGGGGAACCGGTTACCGTATGGAATGATCGTGGGACGTATGAGCTGAAAGCCAAAGTCACCGATCTGATGTTGCCCGGTACAGTGATTAGCCAGGGATTATGGTGGAAAGGCAAAGGACACAGACAGCGTGCCAATGTGTTAACCTCTGATCGCCTGTCGGATATGGGACAGGGGGCTACTTTCTTCTCAACGGTGGTGAATGTGAAGCGCCAATGAGATTATGCCTTTTATGGCGTCAGATGCAAAAGGAGAAACAAAAGATATGAAATGGTTGGAGTCTTATCCGAAAGAAGTGAAAGTGTTTCTCGTTGCCAGCCTGATTAATTCTGCTGGAAGTTCCCTAATGTGGCCGTTGGTTAGCATGTACGTATTTGACGAACTGAACCGTAGTATGGGAGATGCAGGGATTGCCATTTTAGTGCAGTCTCTGGGCGGAATTTTTGGTCAAGTGCTGGGTGGCGCCCTCTATCACCGAATTGGAGCCAAGAAATTGATTGTTGGCTCACTGGCAATGAACGCGCTGGGACTTCTCGCGCTTCCATTTACCAGTGGTCATTGGGTAGCGTTTGTCATCATGATGGGTTTTATCGGTTTTTTTAATGTCGTATCTGTGCCAGCGATTCAGGCGTTTGTAGGCTTTCGTTTCGCTGACCGCCGTGGAGAGCTGTTTAATATTATTTATGTCGCTAACAATATTGGGGTTGCAGTGGGTACGGGATTGAGTGGCGTTCTGGCGGACCTTTCCTATCAGCTCAGCTTTGTGATGAACGGGGTGACTTCTGCGGTATTTGCCGGATTCTTCTGGTCTTATCTAAGTAGGGTGGATCGGGAAGAGGGAGAAGTTCAGCTCAGCAAGTCTGTGAAGAAAAGAGAGGAAATCCCAGCTCGATTGCTGTTTCGTGATACCAGGCTGTATCTCTTTGTGGGATTAGGCTCGCTTTTTTTATGGTTCGGCAATTCGATCTGGAATACAGGAGTGTCTCCCCATATTATTGAGCAGGGCTTGCCTAAAACGATGTATGGGTTACTATGGACACTGAATGGTATCCTTATTTTTGCCGCACAACCCATTATTTTTTGGATAAAACGACTGTACGCTCATCACGCTTCAACGCAAATGACATGGGCCGGAGGATTTTATTTGGCGGCTTATATTGTCATGCTGGGCACACAGAACTATACTGGAATGATATTCGCTATGGTTCTGGCGACCCTGGGAGAAATGCTGATTGCACCTGCGGTTCCAGCATTCCTGTCTGATCATGGAGGTCGGGGTGCACCCTTTTACATTGGGCTTGTGGGGGGCATTGGCGCAGCCGGACGGGTAATGGGGCCTTATATTATGGGGAAGTTGTATGATGGTGGTGGGTTACCGCCTACACTTTGGCTGGCATCAGGCGTAGCGGTGTTGTCGATCCTGTTTTTCGTCCTGCACAGCTGGTTGAACCGTTTCCGGTATCATTCGGATACTTTGAATACTATGACGTCCAAGGCGGATGTTCCCAGTTCTTAAGTCCTAATAAAAATGCAGTATTATGCTGTAATTATGGTACAATAAGTGACGGATGATTGTAGTTATTACTTCAGGAAAGCCTTCACAGGAAGGATTGAAAGGAATTGTTTACAAGTCAACTCTTGACGATACGTCATTCGGAGATGAAGGATGCTCCTGATCTGATTGCGCTGGATGAATTGGTATGGAATGAACGCACGGCTCCCGCCTCGCTGTCCTGGAAGTCGCGCGGGGAGTTTCTGCGTAATACGCCTCCAGGCTCTCAACTGGTCGCCATCGAACAGGAAGTACTCTGCGGGTATATTGGATTTCGTCCTCCAACGCTGTTGGCTAGTAATTGTCATGTACTCGAAATAAATATAGCTGTACATCCAGCTTATCATCGCAAAGGCATTGGGACGGCACTCATGAACTCCATGAAGGATATTGCAGCTGCGGAGGGCATACGTAAGTTGAGTTTGCGTGTACTCTCATGCAACACGGAAGCCCTTATGTTTTATGAAAAAAGTGGTTTCGCGATTGAAGGACGTTTGCATGAGGAGTTTTACATAGCAGGCCAATTCGTAGATGATGTGTTAATGGCCTATTTCTTAAAATAGGCGGGAGGCTACAGACAGCAATTCGGTTGTATGCCCGGCCTAAACCAACAACGCCGCAGACCTGCTCAGGTCTGCGGCGTTGCTGTACAATACAATATTACCGAAGTTGCTTCCATTCATTTTGGAGCATACCGTACACTGCGTGGTTCATGTAGCCGTCGGGCAGCAATTCCGCTTCGCGTACAATGCCTTCGAGCACAAAGCCCAAACGTTCCGGAATACCGCGGCTACGGCGGTTCGTCGTTGCAGAGCGGATTTCGACCCGATGCAAGTCCAGCTCCATCAAAGCATATTCAACGAATACGCGGCAGGCGCTGGTCATTAGACCTTGTCCTTCGTACCCGTGTCCAAGCCAGTATCCGATGCTAACGGAGCGGTGAGTCCAATTGATCTCATGGTAGCTGATGATGCCAGCAAGCTCGTTGTCTATCCAAATTCCGGCGGTCAGACTACCGTTCTCTGCGGCTTGTTTCAAGGCGCCCTGCACGAACTGCTCTGTGTGGCTGATTTCCGTGGTAGAGTCTACCCATGGAAGCCATTGACGCAGGCGGTCACGGGACATTTCGATCAGCTCAAACAGAGGCTGCACATGCTCCTTGGTGAGCGGCCGAAGGACTGTGCGTTCGTCCAACGCATATGTAAACATGATTGATCCCCTCTTTCACTCGGAAAATCGCTAAACCAGCCAGTCTAGCATTTAATCCCATGCTACCTTATTCTGCGAGAGTCGTCAAAAGGGAGAGGAAGCTTCAAATTCAATAGGTCCCACCCGGAACCGTTCATGCTCGTATACATATCTCAGATCCAAATCCCCTACAAATTCGGTTGGGGATACACTGCCAGATACAGTGGCTTGCAGAGGAAGCTGTTCGGCATCATACATTACGACAGAGCTAAAATCGAGATGCTTTGTAAATTGGGCTGGATCATCGTAAAATACTGATGCTTTAGGGTCCATCGTGTGTGTGACACCGTCAATCGTGACAGCAATATGAACCTGGCGGTTGTGGTCACGTGGCTCCACTGAGCTGTGAACGCGCTGGGACACAGCATCTGCTGCCGATTCGACTGCATATTCTTCCATCGTCCGTGCGTTAACAATATGCAACTCCTGCAATTCGACACCCGTTCCCGAGGCACGCGTGAGGACCACGACGGCTTCACGCACACCATCCCCATTCACATCCCTATAATATAATTGTGGTGCGGTGGAGATATCTGCCGAGCCCGACCATCGGAATGTGTGGCGTTGTTGGCCGATTTCCAATACAGCTGAATGGAATAATCCCTGTGACGGACTAACAGCATATAAGCGGACGGATGAGTCTTCTGAAGCGCTGGCTAGTGGACGAGATTGTACAGTTCCGTTCACCGGGTCCGGTGAAGGATGGCCGGAAGTCATGACGGAAGAGGACAAAAGCATAGACAGCAGGATCACAATGAGCAGCTTAAACACGGGTGGGTCTCCTTTTCCGGGCAAAATAAAAGATATATACACTATAACGAATTTATTTGCCGAAAATGTTAACTCTTTTTCATAACTTGTCACTTTTTTTGCTGAAGAGAGCATAAGGATTTTCATTTTATTGAGTTATGCGGTGTGAAAGGGTATATTTAAGGGAACATGTTTTACACAGATTATACGGAAGAAAGGTTGATTAGCGTGGAGAAGCCGATCACTCCCCCCAATTTTATTAAAAATGTTATTGAAGAAGATCTACGTACGGGTAAGGTAAAGGAGGTTGTTACACGATTTCCGCCTGAACCAAACGGATATTTGCATATTGGACATGCCAAAGCTATCTGGATCAATTTCTCGTTAGGAGATGAATTCGGAGGACGCACCAATCTGCGTTTTGACGACACCAATCCGGCGAAGGAAGACACGGAATACGTGAACTCCATTCAAGAGGACGTAAAGTGGCTCGGTTATGAATGGGAGGAAAAACACTTTGCCTCCAATTATTTCGAAGAAATGTACAAGCGTGCCATCCTGCTGATCCAAAAGGGTAAAGCTTATGTGGATGATCAAAGCGCGGACCAAATCCGTGAAACTCGTGGCACACTGACCGAACCGGGGAAAAATAGTCCTTATCGGGATCGCAGTGTGGAAGATAATCTGAAGCTATTTGAAGAGATGCGTGCAGGCAAATACCAAAATGGTGAAAAGGTGCTGCGTGCCAAAATTGATATGGCTTCGGGAAACATTAATTTACGTGATCCGATTATTTACCGTATTTCACACACAGCACATCACAATACAGGCGACACATGGTGTATCTATCCAATGTACTCCTATGCTCATCCGCTGGAAGATGCGATTGAGGGAGTAACGCACTCACTCTGTTCGCTGGAATTCGAAGATCAGCGCCCGCTGTATGATTGGGTTGTAGCTGAATGTGAAATGGAAAAGGTACCGCACCAATACGAATTTGGACGGCTGAACCTGGCTCAAACCGTAACCAGCAAACGTAAGCTCAAGCTTCTGGTCGATGAAAAGCACGTAGATGGTTGGGATGATCCGCGTATGCCGACGATTTCCGGTTTACGTCGTCGCGGCTATACACCGGAGGCCATCCGCAGCTTCGTATATGAGACAGGTATTTCCAAAGCCTACGGAGTCATCGATTTGCAGGTGCTGGAGCATTTTGTACGTGAGGATTTGAAGCTTAAGGCACCTCGCACCATGGCAGTCATAGATCCGTTGAAGGTGGTTATCACAAACTATCCTGAAGGACAAGTTGAAATGCTGGAGGCGGAAAATAATACGGAAAATCCGGAACTCGGTACACGCCAAATTCCGTTTTCCCGGGAAATTTATATCGAGCGTGAGGACTTCATGGAGAATCCGCCGAGCAAATACTTCCGTTTGTTCCCTGGTAATGAAGTACGTCTCAAGCATGCTTACTTCATTAAATGCAACGATGTGATTAAGGACGCAGACGGAAATGTAACGGAAATCCACTGTACCTATGATGTAGAAACCAAGAGCGGATCAGGCTTTACTGGACGTAAAGTGAAAGGCACGATCCACTGGGTAGAGGCTACTCAAGCGGTTCCTGCCGAATTCCGTTTGTATGAGCCTTTGATTAACGCAGAGGACACGGAAGAGATTGAAGAGGATGCATCAGAAAAAACATTCCTTGACCAATTGAATCCGAACTCTTTGGAAATTGCTCATGGCTATGTCGAGCCGAACATGAAAGAAGCTCAATCGCAGGACAAGTTCCAATTTTTCCGTCATGGTTATTTCAGTGTCGATCCGAAGCTTTCCAAACCGGGTGAGCCTGTATTTAACCGTGTTGTATCGTTAAAAAGCTCTTTCCAATTGCCTAAGCAATAGGCTGTTGGAAAGTGTGGGAGAGATGGTAGCTTTGTGCGACCAAGTTGAAAAGGAGTCTGCCGTCGGCAGACTCCTTTATTTTACGCATGCACACTCTTTATACATGATCATTGACTTGACGATACTCTATTGCTTTGCTAACAAGCCAGAAGGGAAGAGGGGATATCTCATTCCTCTAGTGTTGTTAAGGGACTTCTTCTATTCGTTTGTGCCCGCTGGCAGTCCTGGCTGATAACCGTTCTTGTACAGCATATACCACATGATAGCGAATCCCGCAGATCCAAGTAGGGCGAAGAACACCCCTGCATGGTACATCATTTCTCCACCAAAGTTCTGGAATAGCCAACCTCCCGCAAAACCTGCTACGATACCGGATATACCACTCCAGGTCAAGGTATATACGGCCTGTCCAGATGATCGGTATGCTGCAGGGGTAAATAGGACGGTCAACTGGGTGCCTACATAGAAGTATCCACCGAAGGTGACGCAATGAAGTGCCTGAATGAACACGATCTGAATCGGGTCTGTAGCCAGAGCCATCAGTTCCCAACGTAAGGCAAACAGCAAACTGACGAGTGCCAAACAGCCGACCATTACGGTCATTCTTTTCTTCAAGAAGCGATCAAACAGCAAAAATACAATAATTTCGAATACTGATGACATAAAAACAGCAAAACCAAGCATCTGTTTGGACCCACCCAGCTCGGTGATGTACAGGGACATAAAGGCGCTGTTGATCGAATTCGGGATGGATACAAGGATCCCCAATAAAATAAAGGATATAAAGTATCCGTTCATTAAAACACTGCCAAAGCCGCGCAAATGGATGGTTGCTGTCTCCACAGTGCTTTTCAGTGGTGGAATCGACAAGGTGCAGATCAATGCAGCTAGAAGAAGTACCGTAAAGATGGTGGATATGCTGGATATTCCCGTTTGGTCAATAACGATGCCGGCAACTGCTGCTGTCACTGCCCAGCCGAAGGAGCCCCATATACGGAATGAGCCGAATTTCCGGTCTGTGCCCTCAATATAGCTGAGAATTAGGCTATTGCTTTGGGCAAATAAAGGGCTTTGAAAAAAATAAAAACCAATCATCGACACATAAATCATGATATACGTATGGACATGAAATAAAGCTTGCAGCAATAACAAGGTACCTATAATCATAAATAGCAGAATACGTCGGAGGTTACGGCTTCGGTCGCTTGTATAGCCCCAAAAAGGGTTCGCGAATACGGATACAAAAGGTCCGATGGCCATCAGACTCCCGATCTCCAGCTTGTCCATGCCGATATCTTGCAGATACAACGGGAAGAAGCTGGAGAAAATGACCATAGCTCCATATAGAAAAAAATTATACAGTTTTAAGGAATATAGAGGAGTCTCTTGAATTTCTCTCTTTTGCAAGACAAGCCATTCCTTTCTTAGCCCGATAGAGAACTGCGCATCGATGCCGATCTGTGGGAGGTTCTTTATTCCAATGTATCATGTGTTGAAAGGGTTAACAAACCAATTAATTAACAATTATGTAATAATTAAATTTTGTTCAAAAAGTTCATGATGCACATTTGCAATTGTTTTCAGAAAAAAAGGAGGGCATATTTGTGAAAGTGACTGGTATTATCGTCGCAGGAGGACGTTCCAGACGAATGGGACAGGATAAGGCTCTGCTTGAGATTGATGGAGCCACTATGCTTGAACGGATGTATACTACATTGCAGCAGGCGGCCCAGCGGGTTGTAGTAGTCACTCGTGACAACCAAGGATATGGCCTGAGTGGTATGGAAACTGTGTCTGATGTTTTTCGGGGTATGGGGCCCTTGAGTGGTATCCATGCAGGATTATCTGCATCTACTACGGAGTGGGGGATGGTTGTCGCTTGTGATATGCCTTTTGTACAGCCAAAGGTGCTACATGATCTGCTCGCTGTAACTAAGAAGTGGACGGAGTTGCAAGGAACGAGGGAACCAGCATTGCAAGCAGTGATACCTTCTATGAATGGACGTATACACCCGTTGCTGGCTGTATACCATCGGAGCGTGCTACCGTCTGCCGAGGAATGTTTGCGTAGTGGACGGCTTCGTCTCACCGATTGGTTGGACAAGCTGAACGTTCGTTATGCGACAGTAGAAGATTTGCCGGGAGTGAGTGAAGACATGTGGCATAAGGCAGTGTTCAATATGAACAATCCGCAGGACTACCAGCTTGCTATAGAGCAGTTGAAGCATAGTATAAAACAGACCACGCAGAGCGTGAAGAATTTAAAGGAAATGCAAGAGGATTAGGAACGTACAAGCTTCCTGTTCAGGGACTATTTAGGAGAGAAAATACCAGAGAAATATAATGGGTTAAATTTGGGGGAATATATTTATGCTGGAAGCTATTATCCATGCCCTTTTATTGGCGCTGGGTTTGATTTTGCCTTTGGGGGTACAAAATGTATTTGTGTTTAATCAAGGGGCGTGCCAGTCGCGGTTTCGCAATGCATTGCCTGCTGTCATAACAGCGGGTGTCTGTGACACAATCCTGATTACGCTTGCGGTTGGGGGCGTATCTCTTATTTTGCAGCAATTTCTATGGCTCACGAACGTACTCTATGCGGCGGGCTGTTTGTTTCTGCTGTATATGGCCTGGACTTTATGGAGATCGAAGGCAGCTTCCTCGGGAGAAAGTCAGGCGATGCGGCCGAAACAACAGATGATTTTTGCCGCTTCGGTATCGCTATTGAATCCACATGCCATACTGGACACGGTTGGCGTAATTGGAACCAGCTCCCTTCAATATGACGGCGGGGAACGCTGGGCCTTTGGTCTAGCCGCCGTGTCCGTATCTTGGATATGGTTTATCGGTCTGGCAACGGCGGGGCGTCTCGTGGGACGTATGGATTCAGAAGGGAAGTTTGGGACTGTGCTCAACAAAATATCGGCACTGATTATTTTAGGCTTGGCCATTTATATGGCGATAAATTTCATTACCAGTATGTGACCCAATCCTTGTTAGAGGAAATACTTCAATACAGCGAACACCCCGCTCAAAGCAAAGGGAACACCGATCAAAAATAGCATAAAGGCCAGACAGCCTGCACCATTTATACCGCCTGCAATTCGGGCGTCCCGAGGGTTGGATGGATTGTAAATCGGAAAAGCGCATAGTTGGAATATAGAACATTCGGAATCGGAACAACTGTGTTTGTGGTATGAAAATGAGCGAATGTGTAGATGAAATAAAAAAGTGACGCTGAATTACAACAGCGTCACCGTAATGCCTTGCTCCAGACGCTTCACGTCCTGGAGCTCGATCTTCCCGGCCATGGCGTGCAGAGCTGCCGCTGTGCCGCAGGCCGCTCCCTGCCGTAGCATGGCAGGGAGATCCAGCCCCGTCGCCGCGCCGGTGACCAGGCCGGCGACCATGGCGTCACCGCTGCCGAGCGCGCTGACAATGTCCGCGTCTGGCAGGCTCACGCGGTAGCGCGCATTGTGCGTTACCGCCAGCGCCCCGCTCGCGCCGAGCGAGATGACGGCCAGCTGCGCTCCGGCGTCCAGCAGCTTCGCTGCCGCCGCTTCAGCGGCATCCGGACGCGCTGCGTCGATCCCCGCGAAGTGGGCGGCCTCGTCCTCGTTAGGCTTCACGAGGTCGGGTTTTCCGCGCAGCCCCAAGCGCAGCGCCTCACCGCTCGCGTCCAGCGCCACCCGCGCGCCGCGCGCCTTCGCTAGCGTGCACAGCTCGGCGTATAGATCGGGCGGGCAGCCGGGTGGCAGGCTGCCGGAGAATACGACCCAAGCCGAATCTTCGGCAAGGGTCTCGATTTTGCGCCGCAGTGCGGCTAATTCAAGCGGCCCAACGGTCGGTCCGCTCTCAATCAGCTCGGTCTGCGTGCGCGCGGACGGGTCGAGCACGGTAATGGCGAGACGGGTTTCCCCATGTGCCATTTCGATGAAATCGGCGCTTACGCCTTCTGCACTCAACCCGTCAATGAGCAGCCGTCCGGTGTGTCCGGCAGCAAACCCGGTCGCTCGTACAGGCTCGCCTAGCGAGCGGATGACGCGGGCGGCATTCACGCCTTTGCCGCCCGGTACCGTCAGGCCGCCTTCAATGCGGTGGACGGCATTCAAACCGAAGCCTGCAACCGTGTAGATTTTATCCACAGCCGCGTTAAGCGTTACGGTGGTAATCACAAGGCATCACTCCTTTAAGATCAGCAATTTGCAACATTTGATGCCATTCGTTTATGTTAAGATATCAGCTTTAATCCCAATGCTGCGGCAAGAATCATGGCGATGAATAAAACACGCAGTACGCTTTTTTGCTCACCGTACAAGAACATGCCTGTAATCGTGCTGCCAACCGTTCCGATGCCTGTCCATACGGCATAGGAAGTTCCCATAGGCAAACTTTTCATGGCATAGCTGAGCAGGGAAAAGCTAAGAACAAAGGATAAGACCATAAGCACTAAGGACTTCCAGCCTTTGCCCACCGTAACTCCCTTCATACCAATGACTCCTAATACTTCCGAGCATCCCGCGATAACCAAAGCAATCCAAGCCATTATGCGCCACTCCCTTCCTGAACATCACGGTCGGTAACTAACTTCAGGCCGACCACACCTGCCAGCAAAAGGGCGATTAACAGCGTTTTGGACCATTGAAACGGTTCTCCGAATAGCAGCATTTCACCTACGACCGTTCCCCCTGTCCCTAGTCCAGTAAATACAGCATATACCGTGCCTACAGGCAAACGCTTCGCAGCCTTCATGATCAAATAAAAGCTGGCCACCACAGCCAGCACGGTTACAGCCCAGGCGAGTATAGAATCCGCATGCTTCAAACCCGATACCCATACGACCTCAATCAGGCCGCCAACAAAAACGTAAATCCAACTGCGATTCATGATGAATATTCTCCTCAAAAATAAATTTTATAAGTTCGACAGCTTCATGCTTCATGAGGTGAGGTTAACGTAATCCCACGCCAAAAAATAGGCCATGCAGCGTTCAGTCTTCGGTGGTAGTTGACGCTTCCACTGTACAGGAGCTCCACCATGACTCCGTCCACCAGTGTCATAAAGGCTAAAGCCACATTCACTGGCTCCATATGCCCAAAGGGTTCCCGATCCCGTGCATTACGGAGGTGACGAGTTAATTTTCGCTCCATTTTGTCCAGAAAAGGATTAACAATATCCAGCACCTCGTTATACAACGATACAGGCGGAAAGAAGGAAAAGCGAAGCATAAACTTGGCTGAGTCGTTGCTCTCATATTCCTGTCCCATCCAAAACAAGAAGTCATGCAGGGTATGCTTAAGCGGCTGATCTTTACGTTCCGTAAAGTACTCGAAAATACGTAGATTCTGCTCTTGAAAAGCATACCTCGCTACCTGTAGGAACAGATCCTCTTTGCCTTGGAAATGCGCGTATATAGACGGTTTTCGGATACCGACCTCAGCGGCAATACTGCTCAAGGATGCTCCTTCATACCCATTGGTGGCAAATTGAAAAAGAGCGGCCTTTCGAATCTCTTCCATTCCCATTATTGTCACCTACCTAACGTTCGTTAGTTTATTCTTGCACGAAAAAAAGTAAGTGTCAACCCAGCATCATTGTGTTTTGTATAAAGCTTTTCTTTGGATTTTTTTATCAACATTTTAATAAAAAAGTGGGAAGAAATAAGGGGCTCATGTACAATATAATGAAGAATACTTGTCGAATGCAGTCCACTGGAAGTGAGGTTAGTTATGAGGCGAAGCTTACTAGCCGTATTGATCGCGGCTATGGTGTTTATTATTTATTATTTTGGCTTGTTTAATTACATCGGCAAAAATGAAGGAACTGTCATCAGTATTTTTTCCACCCTGACAGTGATCTCCATCAGTCTGATTATTTTTACGGAGAATCGTAATCCCTCCACTACGATGTCCTGGATTTTGCTGCTGGCATTGCTGCCAGTCGTTGGACTTCCTCTCTATTTTCTGTTTGGGCAAAATGTATTCAAGCGTCGCAAGTATGATAAAAAGGCATTGCGTGACCAACAGGCTTACGACCGCATAGAAAAGGATGCTTTGCGAGTCAAACGGGATCTGACCTGCTTTACAGATGAGCAGCAGCAGTTGATGCGTTTGGCACGCAGACTGGCCCGCTCCCCGATTTATTTTGCGACCGAAACTCAAATTCTGAACAATGGAGATGAAACCTTCTCCACTTTGCTAGAAGAGCTGCGCAAGGCGCAGCATCATATCCATATGGAATATTACATTTTCCGTTCGGATGATATCGGTACCAGCATTCAGAAAATTTTGATTGAAAAGGCTAAAGCGGGTGTTAAGGTTCGGTTTATGTACGATGCGGTGGGCAGTATTCAGTTGTCAAAGTCATTTTTGAAAGAAATGAGAGATGCAGGAGTAGAGGTTGTTGCGTACGGCGGCGCTCGGATCTTGTTCTTCTCCAGCCGGGTAAACTATCGTAATCACCGTAAAATTGTAGTCATCGACGGTAATATCGGATTAATTGGTGGTCTAAATGTGGGAGATGAGTATCTCAGCCGCAACAAAGCCTACGGCTTTTGGCGTGATACGCATATGATTGTGAAGGGCGAAGCTGTGCGGACGTTGCAGCTTATATTTCTACAGGATTGGCTTCACATGACGGGTGAGTCGGTGCTCGATAGCGAATATCTGTCTCCCAGTATTGAACCCATTACAGACGGAGGCGTGCAGATTATTGCTAGCGGCCCGGATAATGAGCGGAGAGTGCTTAAAAATCTGTTTTTCTCCATGATCACGTCCGCCCGAAAATCAGTCTGGATTGCCACTCCTTATTTTATCCCGGATGAAGATATCCTGACTGCCTTACGGATGGCTGCCTTGTCCGGGTTGGACGTACGTATTCTGTTTCCCGCAAAACCGGATAAATGGCTACCTTTTCTCGCGTCTCATTCGTACTTCCAGTCGTTACTGGAGGTTGGAGTCAAGGTATATGAATATGAAAAAGGGTTCCTCCACTCCAAGCTCCTCATCATTGACGGGGAAGTTGCGACCATCGGGACAGCCAATATGGATATGCGTAGCTTTCATTTGAATTTTGAAGTTAACGCTCTGTTAATTCAAACGCACAGTGTGCAGCAGATGGTAACAGACTACGAACGAGATTTGCATTCTGCCAGTCTGATCGTACGCGAAGAATTCATGAAAAAACGTCTGTTCAAACGTTTGATGGAATCGCTCGCGCGGCTGCTTTCACCGCTGTTGTAGGTCATAAACGAATTCGCTACAGCACTATTCGGTAGTTAAAATGTAGTAAAGCCTAAAATATCCTGTAGACGGTATATAATATCTTTCCAAAATGTTGAATGATCCTCGTAAGCTGCTAGATCCAAGCTGTATTCAGCCCCCTGATTATTCCATAGCTTATCAAAATAGGCCGCAACCTGTCGGGTCAGCTTGCTGTCCGCCGGAGCGGCCACCCACAATTCATTTTCCAGATTCAAATCATCCAGATTACGGGGCGTCAGATTGGTAGAGCCACCCCAAATGATATGCTCTCCTTGCGCCTTGGCGATATAAATCAGTTTGGTATGGAATTGCTCATGGGTGGTATGATACCAGCGAATTTGAATGTTCCCGCCCGATTTATCGGACAACTCTTGGGCGACCGGACGATTGGGGATGCCGATTTTTTCCTGACCAAACGCGTTCTCATTGGGGTCCAGCAGTAATTGGATGTTTACACCGCGCGCAGAGGCATCCAGTAGGCTATTCAATACTTTGCGGTCAGCCAAATAAAACATGCCCATATGAATGCTGTCACCTTTCTTCGTCTGCCCGATGCCATCCAGAACCGAGGTGTACACCTTGCCCTCAGTTAGATATTTGATTCGATAGCTGTCCTTACTCGATGGAACTTTGGGTTCGGCCTGTGGTGTATAGGCAGGAAGCTGCCCACCGCCCGAAAAGTCCAACACCGCCTGTTCCGTTTGTAAAATGTCTCCGATGATGGGCCCCTTCACCTCCAGCGCTACATTGGAGTGGTAGGCGCTCGCGTCGTGCACATTGCCTGTAGAAATGAGCGCTGTCTGTTCGCTGACAACCAATTTTCGGTGATTGGCCTTGACGTTTAACAGCTTAAGATAGGAGCGAGCCGTAACATCCGGTCCGTCACTGGCCATCAGGTTGGGAATCCAGCCTGTGCCTTGCTGCCCGAACCATTGGAAGAAGGTACGCCACACCGCCGAATAGATGGGTGTAGAGTCCCGCAGGGGATCTACATCGGTCTGCACGACCTGAATCCCTGCTCGCTTCATATTTTCCAACAAAGGGTTGGGAGCAGAATTGTAGTTGGTATTGACTTCATCTGTAATGAAAAAGATAGGCATATCAGGATGAGCTTTCTTTTTGGCAATAAGATGATCGGTCATTTGTGCGCTAACTTGGGGGAAGTGCTGACCTTTATGCTTATAGTCGTTGAACAGAAACAGATCGATGACGATAAATTGCTCGGCTTCATCAATGATCCCGAGCATACGCTTCAAAATTTGTCCTTCATGCTGTGCAGTACTACCATCCCCGGTGGGATAGGTCAAATCCGTCCAGAAGTTTACCTCATGGGTTGAATACTCCTGGCTCTCATAAGAGACGAACGGAGGCAAGGGTTTATGGGTCTGATACAGCATGACGGCAATCAGCCAAAGGATAAGTACCAGAATGGCGATTTTAAGGGTACGGCCCTTATGCCTGGATTTTCTTTGATATTCCGGCTTAGAATGCAGCGGATCACGTGTAGTCATATGACGATCAACTCCTCAATTGGATGCTGCATTCCGTTTTACCGTGCCGGAACATGCAGTTTTATGATGGGATACTGTCAAGTTATTAACGCAAGTGTGCAGGATTGACGCGGATACTGAATGAAATGAAGGATGTTTTACTATTCGTTGAGGACATATGTCCTTTATAGAGAGTCTGCCCTATAATTTAATATATAGAAAAGTCATTTACATGGGGAGAATAACGATTTATGAGAGGAATCTTGTTTGCTTTTCTGGGAGGAGCGTGTATTACGCTACAAGGTGTAGCGAATACACGGATTAGTCAGGATATTGGTACATGGCAGGCTGCTGCTGTTACTCAGCTAATAGGGTTTATTTTGGCAGCATTAGTCTGGATGTTTACAAGGGATGGCAATGTGGCTGAAATGAAACAGGTGAAGCCAATGTATCTTTGGGGCGGTGCCTTTGCAGCTATTATTATATTTAGTGAAGTCACGGCGATCCAACATATTGGGGTTACGTTCACGATCTCGGCGTTGTTGATTGCGCAGTTGTGTTTAACCTTTCTGGTAGATATTAAGGGATGGTTCGGTATAGTGAAGCAAAAGATGAAGCTGCCACAATTTATAGGTATTGGTATGATGATCGCGGGTGTAATTATTCTGAAGCTTTAAAATAGAAATTTAACTTGTAAAGAAAGCTTAGAATGTAGAGATTGAAGGTGAGCTTAGGAATGAGAGAAATTCAGGATCAAGAGCAGCTAAAATATTTTTTGCAGCTGCATGAGTTGGAATCCATACTCTACGAGCCACTACATCCTTATTTGTCGTTGCATCGTTTGGAGCAAGGGGAAAAGCTCTGTTTACAGGGGGATCCCATTGAGCATCTATATATACTGGTGCAGGGCAAGGTCAAGATTTATACCAGTTCTACAGAAGGGAAAACCCTGATCCTTTGCTTCAAAACACCGATCGAGGTCATAGGAGATGTTGAATATATTCGGAATAGTCACGTCATCAACACGGTAGAGGCAGTGTCTCCGATCTATGTGATCGGTATTCACCACCAATGGATGAACAAATACGGCAAAGACTATGCTCCTTTGCTGCAATTTCTATTGGATGTTGTCACGCGAAAGTTTTGCCTGGACTCCGACTTTTCCAGTTTTAATCTCATGTATCCGGTGGAAGTCAGACTGGCGAGCTACCTGCTATCGGTTTCTTTTGACGAATCGAATACAGCTTTTCATGAGGAATTACGGGCATCCAGTCTGGTAGATGTGGCGAATTTGATCGGAACCAGCTATAGACATCTCAACCGTGTTATTCGCAAAATGATTGAAGATGGATGGGTTGAACGGACAAAAGGCTATATTGTCATTCGGGACAGAAAAGGTTTGAGTGAACTGGCAGGACATAATATTTATGAATCATTGTAATAGGAGCATGTAGTAAAAAACAGAAGAATATCAAGGATCATCAAGGGAGAGTTAACATATGTTATTAGGAATTGTATTGGCGGTTATCGCAGGTGCCTTGGTCAGTCTGCAAACGATATTCAATAATAAGGTGAATGAACGGACAGGATCGTGGGCCACAACAACATTGGTGCTGGGCACAGGGTTCTTGGCTTCCTTACTCGGGAGTCTTATTTTTGAAGGGAAAAATACATTTGCTTTACAGCATATGCAGCCGTGGTACTGGTTCAGTGGCATGATTGGTGTCGGTGTTGTGTTCTGTCTGGTACAAGGAATGAAGCGACTTGGCCCGACCTATGCGATCTCCATTGTATTGACAGCGCAATTAGGGACCGCCCTGTTGTGGGATTCATTAGGATGGCTAGGATTAGAGAAAATTCCGTTTACCATTAACAAGCTGATCGGTGTATTGGTCATTATCGGTGGTATTCTTGTGTTTAAATTTGGACATTTTGCAGAAAAGCGGCAGCTCAATTAGGGGCGGCTTTTCTGTAAAGTTTCCGAAATAACTGGTTTATTGCGTATTTTGAACATGATCTATGGGGGAGAAAAAATGTTCACGTTCGTGTATATATTTTCCCATCCATGATACAATGAGAGTATCTTAAAATAGCCACTTTAAGGGCATACGATATTTGTATAAGAGACGATAAATAGATCGGTTACCGTGTTCGGGAACGGTCTTATTTGTGCTTCTTGAACTTGATACAATAAACAGAGTGACTTTGGATGAGGTGGAACATAGATGAGTAGTACAGAGAATAAAAAAGGAGCACCTGACGGCTTTAACAGATCCGGCTCTTTGTTGCCTGCCGCGCGGACAGGCGAACGGAAGATTGAGCACGTCCGCCTTTGTTTGCAAGAAGATGTGGCCGGACAAGGTATCACCAGCGGGCTGGAGCGGTATGTCTTTAAGCACTGCGCTCTGCCGGAGTTGCATTTTGACGAGGTTCGCCTGGATACTACTTTTTTAGGACAGGCTGTACGAACACCGTTGCTTATTAGCTCCATGACAGGCGGCAGCGCCGAGACAGGAGCGATTAATGAGCGATTAGCAGAGACAGCGGAGAGACGCGGCTGGGCATTGGGCATCGGCTCGGTACGGGCTGCGGTGGAAAGGGAAGAATTGGCTCCAACCTTTGCAGTCCGCCGTCTGGCACCCAGTATCCCGATCCTTGCCAATCTGGGTGCGGTGCAGCTGAACTACGGATTTGGCGTGGACGATTGTCGCCGTGCAGTAGACATTGCTGGAGCAGATATGTTGGTGCTGCATTTGAACGGATTGCAGGAGATTTTCCAACCCGAAGGGAATTTGGATTTTAGCGGCCTGCTTAATCGTATCGAGGAGTTGTGTCGTCAGCTTTCAGTGCCTGTAGGAGTGAAGGAAGTAGGTTGGGGCATAGATGGCGAGACGGCATCAAGACTGTATGATGCGGGTGCAGCCTTTATTGATGTCGCTGGTGCAGGCGGGACAAGCTGGAGCCAAGTGGAGAAATTTCGTAACCCTGATCCTGTGCGTCGTGCGGCGGCGGAGGCGTTTGCGGACTGGGGCAATTCGACCGCTGATTGTATCGTGGAAGTCAGAGCCGCTCAGCCACATGGTGCTCTGATCGGCAGCGGTGGACTGAGAGACGGTGTCAATGCAGCGAAGGTGCTTGCTTTGGGAGCTGACATGGCAGGCTTCGGGCGTTCTTTGCTCGGTTCTGCGGTTGCCTCTAGTGAAGCGCTGGAGGCACGTTTGGAGCAGGTCGAACTGGAACTCCGCACGGTCATGTTTGGTATTGGGGTAGATGGAATAGAAGGGCTCAAAGATACGACTCGACTAAGAAAGAAGGTAAATGGATGAGCGGACTTATTACATTGGTTCCGATGAATGCGGAGCAATATGATCGATTTGAACAACGCTCGCTTGCCGACTATGCGGATGAGAAAATCCAAGCAGGTACATGGACGGTTGAAGAAGCACCAGAGCGAGCGGCAGAAAGTTTTGCTCAATACCTGCCACAGAGACTAGACACACCTCATGCTCACCTGTATATGTTGATGTTTTCCGATGACGGGGGGCAGAGTCAGGAGGAAGCTGGCTACATCTGGTTCAATATTACGGACGGCGTGCAAGGAGAAGAAGCTTTTCTACTGGATATCCTTGTATACGATTCATACCAGGGGAGGGGTCTAGGTACGATGGCGATGGAGGCTTTGGAACAGGAGGCTCGCAGGCTGGGAGCTGTCCGCATCGGGTTGCATGTATTTGGGCATAATGAGCGAGCTTTGCATGTATATCGTAAGTCGGGCTATCGGATTACAGATATCCAGATGAGCAAAGAAATCTAAATAGGGATATAGTAAAATCCTGAATTCCATAACCGTATGCTTGCCGCGTGTATAGGTTCTCATATATAATGTGGGTTGGTAAACTAACGGATGGCATAACGCATATTTTATATAAACGGGAGTTGTTCTGATTATGGCTTTAAAAGCGGGGATTGTGGGCTTGCCGAACGTGGGCAAATCAACACTTTTTAACGCAATAACGCAGGCGGGTGCGGAATCCGCAAACTATCCATTTTGTACGATTGACCCCAATGTAGGCGTCGTTGAAGTACCGGACGAGCGGTTGGATAAGTTGACCGAACTGGTTGTGCCGAACAAAACGGTGCCAACGGCTTTTGAATTTGTTGATATTGCAGGACTTGTGCGCGGTGCGAGCAAGGGCGAGGGTCTGGGTAACAAGTTTCTGGCTCATATTCGTGAAGTGGATGCGATTGTACATGTGGTACGTTGCTTTGAAGATGAGAACATTACCCATGTAGACGGCAAAATTGACCCGATCAGCGACATTCAGACCATTAATTTGGAACTGATTCTGGCGGATATCGAAAGCGTAGACAAGCGTATTGAACGTTCCCGCAAAAACATGAAGGGTGGCAACAAGCAGTACACCCAAGAAGTTGAAGTGTTGGAGCGGATCAAAGAAACGCTATATGCTGATAAACCTGCGCGTAGCTTAGAATTGTCGGATGAAGAACGGCTGATTGTACGCGATCTTCATTTGCTGACGATGAAGCCTGTACTCTATGCCGCTAATGTTAGCGAAGATGGCGTAACGGAAGCCGACAGCAATCCATATGTGCAAAAGGTACGCGATTTTGCCGTGGCTGAAAATGCAGAAGTGGTGCCGATTAGCGCCAAGGTAGAATCTGAAATTGCTGAGCTGGAAGGCGAAGACAAGGCGATGTTCCTCGAGGAGCTGGGATTGGCTGAATCCGGATTGAACCGTTTGATTAAAGCAGCATATCGCTTGTTGGGCCTGTATACGTATTTCACAGCAGGTGTGCAGGAAGTACGCGCTTGGACGATTCACAAAGGAACGAAGGCACCGGGTGCTGCGGGCGTAATTCATACGGATTTTGAACGCGGATTTATTCGTGCCGAGGTTGTATCCTACAACGATTTGGTCGCTGCTGGTTCGATGAACGGGGCCAAGGAACGGGGTCAGCTTCGTCTGGAAGGTAAGGAATATGTAGTGCAGGACGGAGACGTTATGCATTTCCGTTTTAATGTTTAATATAAAATTTCTAGAGTACAATACTCGATTCGGATATATAAAAGACGATGTCTCAAGTATGTGTGTTCTAAAATGTGCTAGATAATGCGGTCGCTGCCTATATTAGGCGGCGACTTTTTTTATTGAATTACATGTCGTGTGGATTTTTGCAAAATCCTAAATTAGTCAGTATTTCTTGTAGCTAATTCATGAATTAGTTGGTATAATAAAGAGCTGTAGCCAGTGAAATTGAAGCTGGCTTCATATTAATTTAACTGAAGAGGTGAATCGCTTGTTGGACCGATTGCAATCATTGGCGGACCGCTACGATAAACTGAGCGAACTGCTCTGCGATCCGGATGTAGCGAACGATAGCAAAAAACTTAGAGATTATTCCAAAGAACAGTCTGATTTACAGCCTGCTTATGAAGCATATACCGAATATAAAAATGTCGTTGAAGAGCTGGAAGCTGCAAAAACCATGCAGGGTGAAAAGCTGGACGACGAGATGCGTGAAATGGTCAAAATGGAGATTGAAGAACTGAGTGTTCGTAAGCGGGAGCTGGATGAAAAAATCCGTATTTTGCTGCTGCCGAAGGACCCGAATGATGATAAGAACGTTATTATTGAGATTCGTGGGGCAGCGGGTGGTGACGAAGCGGCACTATTCGCAGCTGATTTGTACCGGATGTATACCCGTTATGCCGATACCCAAGGCTGGCGTGTAGAGCTGATGGACGCGAACATGAATGATCTCGGGGGCTTTAAAGAGGTTATTTTCATGATTAACGGCCGCGGTGCATACAGCAAAATGAAATTCGAAAGCGGCGCACACCGCGTCCAGCGGATTCCGACGACGGAATCAGGTGGACGTATTCATACATCGACATCTACAGTATCCGTTATGCCTGAGGCAGAAGAAGTGGATATTGAAATTTCCGACAAGGATATTCGCGTGGATACGTTCTGTTCCAGCGGTGCGGGCGGACAATCCGTTAATACGACCAAGTCGGCGGTGCGTGTAACGCATATGCCAACAGGTATTATGGCAACCTGTCAGGACGGAAAATCCCAGAACTCCAATAAGGAGAAGGCGCTGCAAGTTTTGCGTGCCCGTATTTCGGATATGTTGCGTCAGGAAGAGGAAGCCAAATATGCAGGCGAGCGTAAGAGCAAAGTAGGTACCGGGGACCGCAGTGAGCGTATCCGTACCTACAACTTCCCGCAAAGCCGTGTAACGGATCATCGTATTGGACTAACTATGCATAAGCTGGACCAGGTGATGAACGGGGAGATCGAAGAAATCGTATCGGCGCTCACGATTGCAGAGCAGGCTGATTTGATGGAACAAGAGGTTTAAGTTTTGGGGAACGAGCGCGATTGTGTGTATCGGATGTCACCGGAACGAAACATGAGTGTCAGAGAAGCCTTGGTTGAGGCTTCTTCTTTTTTAGGAAGCTGTGGCGTTCTGGAGCCCCAGCATAATGCCCGTTTGTTGCTGGAGCATGTGCTCGGATTGGAAGGTACGGCGTTTTACGCCGCTCTGGGTGATCCGTTCCCTTCCACCGCCAAGGAGGCGTGGGAACGGATCATAGCCCGCAAAGCTGCGGGTGAACCGGCGCAGTATATTATCGGACGGCAGGAATTTTATGGCCGCCCGTTCGCGGTTTCGCCGTCGGTGCTGATTCCGCGCCCCGAGACAGAACTGCTCGTCGAGGCGATACTCCAGCACGGCGATCGGCTGTGGCCAAGCGGTGCTCCTCAGGCGCTCGACATCGGCGCGGGCAGCGGTGCGATTGCCGTGACGCTGGCGGCTGAGCGACCGAGCTGGCGCGTAGCGGCAGGGGATATTTCGGCTGCCGCGTTAAAAGTAGCGGCTTATAACGCTGCTGCGAACGGCGCAGCCGTAGAATTCCGCGAGGGCGATCTGCTGGCGCCATTTGCGGGAACGACGGTGGACATTCTCGTGTCCAACCCGCCGTACATCCCGGCTGCTGACATCGCTGGCCTACAGCCGGAGGTCCGCGACCACGAGCCACGGATGGCGTTAGATGGTGGTCCTGACGGGCTCGGCCCGTATCGGGCAATGCTGGAGCAGCTCGGACTCCTTCAGGCTCCGCCCCGGCTAATCGGGTTTGAGCTGGGGATGGGACAGGCCAGAGACGTGGCTGGCCTGCTGGAACAGGCAGGTCATTGGAAGAACATTATAATCGTTCCTGACCTTGCAGGGATTGAACGACATGTCCTAGGCGTCTCGGAGTAGTGGTGCATTTTCTTTTTGCGAGTCTTTCCTTTAGAATAAGAGGAGTATGACCGAGAAACGGCTCAGGGGGAAATCATGCTTCAGAAATTGAAAAAAATTGACGGTCCGGTTATCTTTATTCTGGTTTTGCTCATGGCGATTAGTATCATAACGGTATACAGCGCAGGTAGGGGCCCTACGAACTTGGCAGAGCACGGCAACGACTATCAAAAGATGATCGGGTATTATATATTGGGTTTTGTGGCGATCTTGGGTTTAGCGATGGTCGATTTTCGGATATTCATTAAAAAAGCCCTGTACGTATATGGAGGCGGAATATTCCTGTTGGGTCTCGGATTTTTTGGTGGGACGGTTAACAACTCTCAGGGCTTTCTGAAAATTGGTGGCTTGAATCTTCAGCCTGCCGAGGTATTCAAGCTGGTTCTTATCATTTTTCTGACTTATATGCTGATCAAAAAGCGCAAGAGCAGGCTGTATTTCATTCAGGATGTTCTTCCAGTGGCTCTGGTGAGCTTTGTCCCGTTTGCCATGGTTATGGCACAAAATGACTTGGGTAATGCGCTTGGTTACATTGTCATCGTCATTGGTATGCTATGGATTGGTAATGTGAAGGCATCCCATGCGTTAATCGGATTCATCGTATTTGCAGTCGCCGTTGGCGGCGGAATCAAAGCTTATATTTCGTTTCACGATGAGATTGATTCCTTTATGAAGGGGATTGGCCGTAGTCACTGGGTAGAACGGTTGGACCCTTGGTTGGTACCGGAAGAGGCAACCGCGAAGGCGTCTTATCATACCAAAAATGCCAAGCTGGCAATAGCCTCTGGCGGAATGATGGGCAAGGGCTTTTTGCAAGGAACCTCGGTACAGTCCGGGCGTGTTCCTTATACGTATGCGGATTCTATTTTTGTGGTCGTAGCGGAGGAATTTGGCTTTGTAGGCTCTTCAGTGCTACTATTGTTATATTTTATTTTGATTCACCGAATGATCCTGATTTCGCTGGAATGCCGGGATCGTGCCGGACCGTATATTATTGTCGGGATTGTGTCCATGTTGCTGTATCAGATTTTTGAGAATATTGGTGCGTTTCTGGGCATTATGCCGCTTACAGGGATTACACTCCCGTTCATAAGTTATGGTGGTACCTCGTTGCTTATTAACATGGCTAGTATCGGCTTGGTTATGAGCATTAAGGTGCACGGCCAAGAGCTGGAGGATGATCTGCCACAGCCTTCCAGATTGAACTTGACGAAGGCGAAAAAAGCCTAGTACAGGTGGATTGTGGCTAGATACTGATTGGTATTTGTGTGTGAGTTGAAACGGTGCAACGCGAGAGTCCAGATTGTGAAATCTGGGCTTTTTTATATTCCTCGGCGAGGGTCAGAAGCTTGGTGTAGCATGATTCGAGGGTGTATTGAAGAAAATCTGTAAAGTGGTTATGAATATTTTACAAGACTTATAGGTTTAGACTCTCCCAAACCGGACAAACTGATAGACATGATAGAGTTTGGGTTTGGGGGGACGAAGATGAGAAGTTGGGTAAAGCAAGCTGCAATGATATTATTTTGTATTTCGATATTAATGATGTCTTGGGAAGGTCAAAAAACGGATGCTGCTATGACCACTGGAACAAGAGGAACCTTAGCATCAGGAGTGACTACAACAGGGCTGGAAGTGATTCCACACGACTCCATTCGACTGCGTATTTTGGCCAATTCGGATCGCCCGGAGGATCAGCTGGTTAAACGCGAAATACGGGACGCTATTGTGCAGCAGATGAATGCCTGGGTGGGTGAGCTGGAAAACCCGCAAAGCTTAGACCAAGCGAGATCATTGATTGATGCTCATTTACCTGAAATTGACCGTTTGGTAGGTACGGAACTGGCTCGTCGCGGCATTGCCTATGATCATCAAGTGGAACTGGCGAGCGTACCTTTCCCGACGAAAATGTACGGTGGTCTTGTCTACCCGGCAGGGAATTATGAAGCGCTTCGGGTTACGCTGGGACAAGGAAAAGGTCAAAATTGGTGGTGCGTGCTGTTTCCTCCGCTGTGCTTTATTGATGCAGGCAGTGGGGAGGCAGCGGCACAAACGGTATCAGCAAAAACGGATCATGGAGATAGTCGGACGAATGCCACTGACAAGGAGCCGGAAGTGCGTTTTTTTCTGTGGGATGCACTTGCGGGACTGTGCAGCTGGGTGAGTGGCTTGTTTGCCTAAACGTTGAGGAGTGTAAGTTTCCCCATATGCTATAATGGAGCTTACGATAGATATACACATGGCAGGGCCAAATAAACTGATCTTTCAAAGTAGCCTTATAGGATCAAGCGAAATCACTGGCCTGTATACGACAATAAGATATGGGATGATCTGATATGAGTGATAAATCGAATCAAATGCAAGACTTGCGCGGAGATTTTGTGCAAAAGGAAAAATCGGAGCAAAAGCTGGACGAACAGGGGAATTGCGAGCTGAAGCAGGCATTGAAGTGGTGGGATGTAAGATGTTTGGTTCCTGTGAACAACACTGACGGGGGTGTTTCTGACGAAACTTCGGCTGAACAGACTCGGATCGCGGCGGAAAAAGGCATACGCGAGGCTGCTGTACTCCTCCAAGCTGGAGAGACGGTAGCCTTTCCTACGGAGACCGTGTACGGACTGGGAGCCGATGCTCGTAGTACAAAAGCGGTGGAGGCGGTATTCGCTGCCAAAGGACGCCCCTCCGATAACCCGCTCATAGTACATATTTCTGATGCTGATCAATTAGAGGGTATGGTAGCAAAAATAAACGATACAGCCCGGACGTTGATGAATATGTTCTGGCCGGGACCGCTGACTCTCGTATTGCCAGTGGTGCCGCAGGCACTGTCATCGCGTGTAACGGCCGGGCTGGACACGGTTGGTGTGCGTATGCCAGATCATCCGATAGCGCTGCGCTTGATCGCTGAAGCGGGTTGTCCGTTGGCTGCGCCAAGCGCCAATCGTTCGGGAAGACCCAGTCCCACCCTTGCACAGCATGTGCGGGAGGATCTGGAGGGCCGCATCGGCGGCATTTTAGACGGAGGTCCCACAGGTGTGGGGCTGGAGTCCACGGTGGTGCAGGCGGGTGACGACGGAACGGTCACCATCCTGCGCCCCGGCGGCGTGACGGCTGAGCAGCTCGCTGCAGTTGCTCGCGCCGTCGTGCTGGACCCGGCGCTGGCCGCTACGCCCGGGGAGGATGCCGACAGCCCGGCGCCGCGCTCGCCGGGCATGAAGTACACACACTACGCGCCGCGAGGCCGCTTGAGCGTGGTACAAGGCCCGTCGTCCGTTGAGGTGACGGGGTGGATTCGCGCTGCGCTGGCGGAGGCTTCCGCGCGCGGAGAGCGCACGGCAGTGCTCGCGTTCGACGAGCATACCGCCGGCTACGCCGGAGAACGCGTCTACACGCTGGGCAAGCTGGACGCGCTCCATGAGGCAGCGCAACGCCTGTACGGCGTGCTGCGTCGCTGCGACGAGGACGGCGTCACCTACATTTTGGCGGAATCCTGTCCGCCGAAAGGATTGGGCGACGCCGTTATGAACCGCCTGCTTAAAGCGGCAGGTCACCGAATCGTCCGCCTGTAGCTTCTGTCGAATCAGAGCCTCTTATAGTGCGTGTTCAAAAAGTCGGCTTTTCAGGACCGAGAAGGCTGGATGAAGCTAGGGACTGAGTAGCGGAGCGTAGATAGATCTACGTGAGCAACGGAAGGCCCGGCTGAATTCAAGATTCGACGTCGAATCCGCTTCTTGAATAGCTTCGTTATGGAAAGACGACTTTTTGAACAACCTCTTATATTAAATTTTCCTCCCTCCTCTTCTCGGTATGGGGTACTTTCAGTGCATGCTTGTACTGATTTGCCCCTTGTCCGCATAACGTGTACAAGAACAGACGGATAATGGAGGGATGGAGTATGCTGGCAGCCTCTGCCCATGCCGGGCAGGTTGTAACGATTCTGATCATGGCGGTAGCGCTAGGAATGGATGCGTTATCGCTGGGCGTAGGGATCGGCATGAAGGGGATACGCCTGCGAGACGTGCTGCGCATCAGCACTGTTATTGGCTTTTTTCACATTCTGATGCCATTGCTGGGAATTTTCACGGGCCATTATATGAGTTCTTTATTAGGTCATGTGACGACCTACTTCGCAGGGGGGCTACTCATCCTTTTAGGCGGGCATATGGTGTATAATTCCTTCAAAGGGGACGGCGTACAGGTATTGGATCATCGTTCGCCTTTAGGTCTTTTGCTGTTTGCACTTGGGGTGAGCGTGGATTCATTTTCTGTAGGAGTGTCACTGGGGATGTTCCAGAGTGATCTGGTGCTGTCTGTTCTGGCATTTGGTTTTTGCGGGGGAGCAATGGCGATGTTGGGCCTGCTGCTGGGTCGCAAGGTCAGCCGCAATCTAGGAGATTACGGGGAAGCAGTGGGCGGTGCCATTTTGCTGGCATTCGGCTTTATGTTTATGTTTTGATTTTAGCTCAGACAGTGTAAAATAAGTGCAGGGTTAAAGTAAGGGATTAGGATTATAGTAATCCTCTGTTTATATATTTTTTAACATACGGGGGGTGAAAACGTTGAAGAATATCTTATTTGTATGCACTGGGAATACCTGTCGTAGTCCAATGGCTGAAGGGATGCTGCGTAAGTTGGCTGCTGAGCATGGACTAGAACTGGAAGTGCGTTCTGCGGGAGTGGCAGCGATGGAAGGCACGCCGATATCCCGACATGCAGAGGCGGTTCTACGTGATCACGATATATCCGATCAGATCACTTCAACCCCTTTGAGCGACGGGCTTGCCGGGTGGGCACATCTGATCTTAACCTTGACGCAAGGACATAAACAGCACGTAATTCAGCGCTTTCCCCAAACGGCGGGCAAAGTATTTACGCTTAAGGAATATGTGGAGAACCGGGATGCGGTGTTGAATGATGTACAGGAGTTGGACGGTTTATATGCTTCACAGCAGTTGATGGCTTCACTTGGACAAGAGCTATCGGCGCAGGAGCGTGAACGAATGATTGAATTACACCAACGGATTCCGGGCTTTGATATTTCAGATCCGTTTGGCGGTTCACGAGAAGACTACGATGTCACAGCTGCGGAAATCCGCACGGCGCTGCATAAGCTGCTGGACAAGCTAAAGGCCTCTTCCGAATAAAGTCGCTCTTACTCATCTATTTTGTACGGAATCTGTTGATTTTCGACGGTTAATCCGTTAAGATAAGGTGGAAAAATGAGAATCCGATGTAACTGGCGACAAAAGTGGGATTAACCACGATGGAGCATCGGATATACGGCCGGTCGCCTGGGCAAAAGAGCAATTCCACATAGGTGTGGACTGCTCTTTTTTCATATACAAGTTATGCCAGATGTTTAGCTGAGGGTTGATTCCTTCAAAGGTTCTTCCATTTTTTCTGCTCGAAATCTGAAACATCGGCTATAATATAGTGAGATTGTGATCAGGAGAGAGTGTGTTGAACTTGGGGCATGAGACCGTGCCTAGTCTCTGAGAGGCTGTTCAACCAAAGGAGGTTCCAATGGTGGGACAATTGGATCATGAGATTTCGCTAGAAGCACAGACCACTTCTGTTGTGCGGGAAATCGCAGAAGCAGCCAGTCTCAGGGCTGGTCGCCTGTTGGTTATCGGCGTTAGCACAAGTGAAGTGGCTGGAAGTCGAATTGGCACGGCGGGAGCGCTCGATGTGGCTCAACAACTGTTATCTGGAGTAGAGTCCGTTCGCAGGCAGTATGGCTTTGATGTAGCGTTTCAATGCTGTGAGCATTTGAACCGAGCGTTGGTCGTTGAACGGGCTGTACTGGAGCGACTGGGACTGATGGAGGTTGCGGCTGTTCCTGTTCGTACAGCAGGAGGCTCTATGGCTACCGTCGCCTATCGTTCTATGAGCGACGCGTGTTTGGCGGCGAACGTGCAGGCTCATGCCGGGATAGACATCGGCGAAACGCTGATTGGCATGCATCTACGACCGATTGCTGTTCCGTTTCGCCCAAGCCTTCGCTGGATTGGCGAAGCACGTGTGACAGCGGCGTTCACCCGTCCTCCACTTATTGGCGGACAACGGGCGGTGTACAGTCTGGAGCAAGAAGTCGGCGGAAACTGCGATTAGCATTTGGCATGGCGGCATGTTTGTACTAATCGTTTTTGCAATGAGGATGAGGTACCCAACAGAGGAGCAGGCGTTAGCTTGTATACCCAACAATTGACTATGGAGAGGGAGTAATCAATCATGATGGAACACCTGCGTAAAAGTGACCCAGCAGTGATGGAAGCAATGGGACTTGAACTGAAACGACAACGCCACAATATCGAGCTAATCGCATCCGAGAACATTGTCAGTGAAGCAGTAATGGAAGCCATGGGCTCCGTGCTGACGAATAAATATGCTGAAGGTTACCCAAACAAACGCTACTATGGTGGCTGTGAGCATGTAGATATCGTTGAAGACATCGCACGTGACCGAGCAAAAGAACTGTTCGGCGCTGAGCATGCTAACGTGCAGCCTCACTCTGGAGCACAAGCCAACATGGCGGTGTATCTGGCAGCTCTCAAACCTGGAGATACTGTACTGGGTATGAATCTGGCGCATGGTGGCCATTTAACACACGGAAGTCCGGTTAACGCTTCCGGCTTGTTGTATAACTTTGCTGCCTATGGTGTGCGCGAAGACAACTTCCGCATCGACTACGATGAAGTGCGCAAGGCAGCCTTCAAGCACCGCCCTCGTCTGATTGTAGCTGGCGCGAGTGCATATCCGCGTACTATTGATTTTGAAGCTTTTGCTTCCATTGCCAATGATGTAGGTGCTTTGTTCATGGTGGATATGGCACATATCGCAGGTCTTGTGGCAGCGGGAATTCACCCAAGTCCAGTTCCGCATGCCCAATTTGTAACAACAACGACACACAAAACGCTGCGTGGTCCGCGTGGGGGTCTGATTCTGACTCGCAAAGCATGGGCGCAAGCGATTGATAAAGCTATTTTCCCTGGTACTCAAGGGGGGCCACTGATGCATGTGATCGCGTCCAAAGCGGTTGCTTTGGGTGAAGCGCTCCAGCCATCGTTCAAAACCTATGCGCAAAATGTAGTCCGCAACGCACAGGTGCTGGCTGAAACACTGTTGGCTGAGGGGATTAACATTGTATCCGGTGGTACGGATAACCATCTGATGCTGTTGGATACGCGCAATTTGAATATCACAGGTAAAGAAGCGGAGCATGTATTGGATTCCGTGGGCATCACGGTCAATAAAAATGCGATTCCTTTTGATCCGACCAGTCCATTCGTAACAAGCGGGATTCGTATTGGTACACCTGCTGCAACATCTCGTGGGATGGATGAAGAGGCTATGGTCAAAATCGGTAAAATCATTGCTGAAACCCTTAAAAACCCGAAAGATGATACTGTATTGTCCAAAGCAAGCCAAGCGGTTGGCGAGTTAACAGATAAGTTCCCGATTTATTCAGGAACTCAATACTAATTCATCGACATTCATAATCTTTATGTTATAGGCTGTTTTCCTTCCGTAAGCCGGAGGAGAACAGCCTTTTTTTGCTTCCAAACGACTCGAAACTTACATTTTTGGGTAATAAGCGATTACAGTAAAGGTTTGTGCGCGCTTTCCTTTATATCTACGACAAAGGAGTGATTACATTGAGTCAAAGAAAATCCGCGCAATTATTGCAGCAGCTCGTATTTGTGGGACCGATGGCGTTGTTTTTCGTCTTGATTATGGTCATTCCGTTCCTGCTGGGGCTGTATTATTCCATGACGAACTGGGATGGAGTATCTGAAAATATCCGATGGCTCGGGCTAGGGAATTACGTTCATATTTTTAGGGACGATCCAGATTTCCGTAATGCGTTCTGGTTTACGGTTCGGTTTACCGTATGTGGTGTCATTCTGACGAACCTGATTGGCTTTTTCCTAGCCTATGCACTTACCAAACCGTTGCGTACCCGTAATGCACTGCGAACTGTATTTTTTATGCCCAATATGATTGGCGGCTTGCTGCTCGGCTTCATCTGGCAATTTATATTTGTACGCGGCTTTTCTGCGGTAGGGGAGGCAACAGGGCTTTCCTTTTTTAAACTGCCGTGGCTGGGTGATGGGCCAACTGCTTTTTGGGGAACTGTCATTGTGTTTGTATGGCAATATGCAGGTTATCTCATGGTTATTTACATATCTTCGTTAAATAATGTACCGTCTGCTCTGATTGAATCGGCTCAAATTGACGGCGCGGGCCGAAGACAGATTTTGCGTCATATTGTAGTGCCACTTATTATGCCAGCGGTGACCGTCTGCTTGTTCCTAGCGATATCCTGGTCCTTTAAAGTATTTGAATTGAATTTGGCTCTCACAAAGGGGGGACCTTTCAAGTCGACAGAGTCTGTAGCGTTGGACATATATAATGAAGCGTTTACAAATAATCGACTTGGATTGGGAACTGCCAAGGCTATGATTTTCTTCGTGGTCGTTGCGATCATTACCAGCATTCAGGTGCGTCTCACGAAGAAAAAGGAGGTCGAAATGTAATGGAAAAAACGTCAAACTACCGTTTGGGCACATGGGTTGCTGAAATATTGCTTATTGTGATCGGGTTAATTTTTCTGGTTCCATTCTATTTTTTGCTCGTAAACTCCGTTAAATCCTTTGGTGACATTTTGGCCCATTCCGCTTCGTGGCCGACAACCTTCCGTTTTGAAAACTATGCTAACGCCTGGAATAAAATAAACTTTCCCACAGCACTGGGGAATTCACTGATTGTCACGATCGTCAGTAATGCGCTTTTGCTGCTCATCAGCTCGATGGCCGCTTACCAGATGGTTCGGCATGACACTCGTTTTAACCGGTTCCTGTTCGGTTTGCTTGTGGCTGCGATGGTAGTTCCCTTTCAATCGATTATGTTGCCGCTTATGGAAGTGTCCAACGTATTGAGCTTGAACAACAGTATACCGGGACTGATCTTATGTTATCTGGGTTTTGGAGCGCCTTTATCCGTTTTTCTTTTTCATGGCTTTATTAAAACGGTACCTATTGAGATCGAGCAGGCGGCAAGGGTGGACGGTTCATCCCGGTACGGGGTGTTCTTTCGCATCGTTTGTCCACTGCTGCTGCCTATGTTCGTAACCGTGCTTATCTTGAATACCTTATGGATCTGGAATGACTATCTGTTGCCTTCGCTCATTTTGAATGATCCTGAGCTGCGTACCATTCCGATTGCAACCTATATGTTGTTTGGTCAGTACACCAAGCAATGGGACTTGGCGCTGCCAGCACTGGTGTTGGGAATCACGCCAATTGTTGTGTTTTTTCTGGTGATGCAAAAATACATCGTTTCTGGCATTGCAGCCGGCGCGGTCAAAGGCTGATGGGAGGGATAATCGATGAAAAAAACAGCGTTACTTGTCATCTCCTTGATGGTGCTGCTCGCATGTACACTTGCAGGTTGTGGAAATACGAAGGCTCAACAGAGTGAGACGAAAACGATACACATTTATCAATTCAAAGTAGAGATTTCGGAACCACTAAATAAGCTGAAGGCAGAATATGAAAAAACGCACCCTGGCATCAAGCTGGATATCCAATCTGTCGGTGGTGGTACGGACTACGGTGCTTCGTTGAAGGCTAAATTCGCATCAGGCGATCAGCCGGACATTTTTACAAATGAGGGCTACCAGGACCGCGATACGTGGTTGGAGTACTTGGAGGATTTGTCGGATCAGCCATGGGTGAAGGATCTGGACGATTTCGCTCGTAAGCCGATGACGGTTAACGGTAAGATTTATGGACAGCCTATGAACCTAGAAGGATTTGGTTTTGTTTATAACAAGGATTTGTTCAAAAAAGCGGGCATAACCAAACTACCTCAGACGATAGATGAACTGGAGGAAGCAGCCAAGCGACTGAAAGCGGCAGGGATTATACCTTTTGCTAACGGGTATGCGGAATGGTGGGTTCTGGGGAACCATTTTATCAATATTCCGTTTGCCAGACAGCCGAACCCGGAAAGTTATGTTGAGGATTTAAACAAAGGAACGGCTCGCATCCCCGGTAACCCGGTGTTCGATCAGTGGGTGAAGTTGCTTGACCTGACTATAAAATATGGGAACCGCAATCCGCTCACGACGGATTACAATACACAAGTGACGCTGTTTTCGACAGGTAAGGCTGCTATGATGCACCAGGGGAACTGGACGCAACCGCAAATAGATGGAATTAATCCTAACTTGAATTTGGGTATTCTGCCTGCGCCTATAGACAATGATCCCTCCACAGGAGGTAGACTCGCTGTGGGAGTGGCATCGAACTGGGTGGTCAATAAAAATTCGCCTGTAAAGCAGGAGGCAAAAGAATTTCTCAATTGGTTGGTCACATCAGAAACAGGCAAGCATTATATCACCAAGGAGTTTAAGTTTGTTCCCGCCTTCAAAAGTATCACGTCCAGTGACGAGACGACAGGTGATCTAGGTGCAGAAATATCTCGGCATGTGAGGGAAGGCAAGATATGGAGCTGGAACTTCCAACGCTTCCCTAAGGGACTGAATCAGGATTTAAGCAGTAGTATACAAGCTTATATTGCAGGAGTTATCACGAAGGACGAAATGCTTCAGCAATTTCAGGGAGCGTGGGACAATTTGAAGTATAGATAAAAAGAATACCTCTGCATGAGGATGCAAAGGCTATAGCATGGACAGGAAGTTTAAAGTCAGCAGGCTTTGACGGTCAAGTGCCGTCAGGGCCTTTTTGATGTGGTTTTATGTGACGAAAGTCACACGTAAAGCGGTCCTATTAAGTATTTTACATGTCATATCTTTCCCTTGACAAAAGGTTGCGGTGGCAGGTGTTAAATCAATCAAGGGAATGTTATAATAAACAGGATTTACAGGCACGCATTGCATCTGTGCTTATTTGGTTTGTGCAAATAGGTTACATAGATCCTTTCGACTCAGGATAGTTCGATATGCTGGCGCGAAAGAACGTGACGATAATACCGGAGGGAATATATTATGGCGAAACTGGTGGTTTGCGATCACCCTTTGATCCAACACAAACTTACATTTATCCGCGATGTGCGGACCAACACCAAGGATTTCCGCGAGCTGGTGGATGAAGTAGCAACATTGATGGCTTATGAAATTACACGGGATATCCCGCTGGAAAGCATTACGGTGCAGACACCGGTTGCTGAGACAGAAGGTAAAGTGATTTCAGGACGTATGCTGGGTCTTATTCCGATTCTGCGTGCAGGCTTGGGTATGCTGGATGGCGTAGTAAAGCTGCTGCCTGCAGCAAAGGTAGGCCATGTAGGACTGTTCCGCGATCCTGAGACGCTGCAACCCGTAGAATACTATACGAAGCTGCCTACAGATGTAACTGAGCGCGAATTGATCGTGATTGATCCGATGCTTGCAACGGGTGGCTCGGCAATTGCGGCGATTGATGTGTTGAAAAAGAGAGGCTGCACTCAAATTAAAATGATGAATCTGATTGCTGCTCCTGAAGGAGTCAAAGCTGTGCAGGATGCGCATCCTGATGTGGATATCTATGTCGCTGCACTGGACGAGCGTCTGGATGACCATGGATACATCATTCCAGGTCTTGGTGACGCTGGAGACCGCTTGTACGGAACCAAGTAGACTGCCTTTGGCGGTTCGGCAAAATCTATGGACGTTATGACAGGTCGTTTTTCTGAATAATGAAAGACCTGTGGAGCGGACATTTATTATGAAAAGGGGTTCAACAGAAAATGTCCAAAATCAAAGTGATGACAATTTTTGGTGTGCGTCCGGAAGCGATTAAGATGGCTCCTCTTATTTTGGAGCTTCAGCGCCACCCGGAGCATATCGAGTCCGTGGTATGCGTTACAGCTCAACATCGCCAGATGCTTGATCAGGTTCTGGAAGTTTTCAATATTCACCCTGATTATGATCTGGACGTAATGAAGGATCGCCAGACACTGAATGAAATCTCCATGCGGGTACTTCAAGGTCTGGAACCTGTATTGCGTGAGGCCAAGCCCGATATCGTGTTGGTTCACGGTGATACACTGACGACTTTCCTCGCCAGCTATGCAGCCTTTATGCAGCAGATTGAAGTAGGGCATGTGGAAGCGGGTTTGCGAACGTGGAACAAGCTTTCTCCATATCCTGAAGAAATGAACCGTCAGCTCACAGGCGTGCTGTCTGATCTGCATTTCTCGCCTACTTCTTTATCGGCTGGAAATTTGCGGAAGGAAAACAAGCCTGAATCGCGAATATATGTTACAGGCAATACAGTAACTGACGTATTTCAGTATACGGTTCGCCAGGATTACGAGCACCCTGTACTGGAGTGGGCTCAGGGCAAACGCCTGATTCTTATGACAGCACATCGTCGGGAATCCCAAGGGGAACCGCATCGTCAGATTTTTAATGCAGTTAAGCGCATTGCAGATGAGTTTGAGGATATCGCTATTGTTTATCCGGTTCATCCGAGTCCGGCTGTGAAGGAACCTGCATTTGAGATTTTAGGCAACCATCCGCGTATTAAGCTGATTGATCCGCTGGATGTCGTGGATCTGCACAATTTTTACCCACATACACATCTGATCCTTACGGATTCCGGTGGGCTTCAGGAAGAAGCGCCTTCGTTCGGAGTACCTGTTCTGGTGCTGCGTGATACGACTGAAAGACCGGAGGGAATTGAAGCGGGCACCTTGGAACTGGTGGGTACGAGCGAAGAGAACGTGTACAATCGGACCAAGGCACTTTTGACAGATTCCGCGTTGTACGATTCTATGAGTCAGGCAGCGAATCCTTACGGCGATGGAAAAGCATCAGTAAGAATTGTCAATGCGATTTTGCACCATTATGGCGTTCAATCCGAACGTCCTGAAGAATTTCACACAATGTTCACAAAAGGTGTTCGTCCGATATAATTATTCTTTACAAGGCAAGCATACAGTTAAACTGTACGGTTACCAAGGGATACAGCAATTTAAGATGCTTTGTCGTTTGATTTTATACTTTAGGGCGCTAAAATATCTCAATTGACAAAGATCTTATATTTAAGTAAAATGGACTGGAATTGCAGGGGTGACATGGAAAAGTGGTCAAACCTTCCAAGCAAAACAACAACCGAAATAACACCGGGAATGCCTTCAAGGCAATTGGATTGGTGAGCGCGATCGGCATTGATTTGGCGATATGCACATTGGGTGGTTTCTATGCCGGAAAGTGGCTCGATGCTAAACTTGATGGCTCCGGAATTTGGATTGGCGTAAGCGTTCTCGCAGGCTTGGTTGTAGGCGCATTAAGTATTGCCCTTGTGATCGGAAAGGTATTGAGGGATAACCATGAATGAGATGACCCGTATGCAAAAAATGTTATGGATCGTAGCGCTTGGTATTATGGCTCTGTGTTTCCTGGTCTCCGCCTTCATGCCCCAACATCGTGACATTGCTCACGGAATCATTCTGGGAACGGGAGTAAGCTGTCTTAATGTGCTGTATATGGCCTACAAAATTCGACAGGTTGCGAATGCAGCCGCCGGTGAAGGCAAGAAGAAAAAGGTGGGCATTGGCTTTGGCGTTCGAGTAGGGACCTCTATTTTGGCAGTAGTGCTGGCGCTAGAATTTCCAGCCTATTTCCATGAGATCGCTGTAATGGCAAGCCTGGTGACTGGACAATTTCTTCTTTTAATTATAGGCATCATATTCGCGCTACAGGAAAAATGATGGCTCAACTGAGAAAGGGGTGAGAAAACATGTTGCATGAATCACCGATTATCGAATTGGGCGGATTTAACATTGACTTGTCCGTCATTATTATGCTGGTTGTGACTTGCGCGATTGTATTTGGACTGGCATTTGCTGCAACGCGCAATTTGTCTGTGGACAATCCAAGCAAGCTGCAAAATTTTATGGAATGGGTCGTCGAATTCGTTCAAGGACTGATTACCAGCACGATGGATTTGAAAAAAGGGAAGCCATTCCTCTCCTTGGGGATGACGCTGATCATGTTCATCTTCGTCGGAAATATGCTGGGCTTACCGTTCGGGATTGTGACCGAGTTCGATAATGCGCAAAGTGCCCAAGTATTTGGACATGAAATCATTCCAGTCAAAGAAGCATTAGAACAAGCACAGGCGTCTCACCCGGGCGAAGCTGCCCATGTAGGTATCAGCTGGTGGAAATCACCTACCGCAGATGCAGGGGTATCCATTGGACTGGCTTTGATGATCTTTGTCCTGGTTCATTTCCTGGGGATTTTCCGTAATACCAAAGCTTACTTCAAGCATTACATTCAGCCATTTCCATTCTTTTTGCCAATTAACTTGATTGAGCAGTTCTCAAAACTGTTGACACATGGTATGCGTCTATTCGGTAATATTTTTGCCGGCGAAGTTTTGATCAGTGTTCTGCTGAAAATGACAGCACTTGGTGTGGGAGGTATGGTTGCTTCCGTATTGGGACTCGTGGTCTGGCAAGGATTCAGTATTTTTGTCGGCAGTATTCAGGCGTTCGTCTTTACCATTTTGACGTTCGTATATATTTCGCAGGCAATTGACACGCATGAAGAAGAGCATTAGTTAAAATTAGTTTCGGGTTTTTAGTTAAGTTCAGGAGTACGCTTCGCTCTTAACTGCAAATACATGTACAACACAAATACACATCTCTAAGGAGGATTTTTTAAATGGGAGCTTGGGCATTAATAGCAGCAGCTATCGCAGTAGGTTTGGGTGCGCTCGGCGCAGGTATTGGTAACGGTCTGATTGTAAGTAAAACAGTTGAAGGTATCGCTCGTCAGCCTGAGGCTAAATCAACTTTGCAAACGGTAATGTTTATCGGTGTAGGTCTGGTTGAAGCCTTGCCTATTATCGGGGTCGTTCTGGCGTTTATTTTCTACGCTAAGGCATAATAATTTGAAACTTGCAAGGTTTGGCGGGGAAGGCCACAGCCATCCGCGCCTTCTTTGTTGCTTGGCTTAAGGGATAACTAGGACTGACGTTCACCGGAAAGGAGTGACTTCAATTGAGTTTAAATTGGACAAGTATCGTTTTCACAATTATTGCATTTTTGATCTTGTACTGGTTACTAACGCGTTATGCATTCGGACCTCTCTTTTCCGTTATGGAGAAGCGGCGTCAGCTTGTATTACAGCAAATGAATGAAGCGGCACAGACGCGTGAACAGGCTGCTGCTTATGTTGAGGAGCAAAAGCAGGCTCTCCAGCAGGCACGTAAGGAAGCGTACGACATTATTGAGCAGTCAAAACAAACAGGTAACAAACAAGCGGAGCAAATTATTGTTCAGGCCAAGGACGAAGCTGTCCGCCTGAAAGACGAAGCTGTTCGTGAAATCACAAGCGAGCGTAATAAGGCGGTTGCCGAACTGCGCAGCGAAGTGGGTAAAGCTTCGGTACAAATTGCTTCCAAACTGATTCAAAAGGAAATCAAGGAAGACCAAGTCCAGGGAGAGCTTGTCGACCAATACCTTAAAGAGGTAGGAGGCAAAGCATGAGCCGGGATACGGTAGTAGCCAAACGGTATGCGAAAGCTTTGTTTGAAGTGGCAGAGCAGGAACAGACCATTATGGAAACCGAGCAGGAGCTACGTGCTTTTGTAGAGGCTGTATCGGGGGATGCTGAAATCCGTAAATTCATTAATTCTCCTAACATTACGGAAGCGGTCAAGCTTCAAGTTCTGGCTAACAGTTTTGAAGGCAAGTTGTCTGCCTCGCTAATTAACACGATCAAACTGTTGATTCAGCGTAGTAGAGCAGATTTGTTCGAATCTCTCCTTGCCGGATACCTCGATATTCAGGAATACAAGCTGGGACTTGCTCATGCAAAGGTGTATTCGACTTATGCTTTAAGTGATCAGGAAAAAACAGCGGTAGCCGAGGAATTCGGAGCCCGTGAACATAAAACAATCCGTGTGGAAAATATAGTGGACCCGAGTCTGCTGGGCGGATTAAAAGTGGTTATCGGCGATACATTGTACGACGGCAGTCTGGCCGGCAAGCTGGATCGTCTCGAGAAATCCTTTAACAGACGAGTATAGAAGATAGGGGTGAACACACTTGAGTATCAAACCTGAGGAAATCAGTTCATTGATTAAAAGTCAGATTGAACAATATAAAAATGATATCGAGGTCGTTGAAGTCGGCACTGTTGTTGAAGTCGGCGACGGTATTGCCCGCGTCTACGGACTGGAAAAAGTTATGGCCGGTGAATTGGTTGAATTCGACACTGGCGTATTGGGCTTGGCGCTCAACGTGGAAGAAAGCAATGTCGGTGTTGTTATTTTGGGTCAATTCTCCGACATTCGTGAAGGTGGTCAAGTAAAACGTACAGGCCAGATCATGCAGGTCCCTGTAGGGGAAGCAATGATTGGACGTGTAGTTAACCCATTGGGGCAACCAGTAGACGGTAAAGGACCGATTGCTACAACAGAATTCCGTCCGGTTGAAAGTCAGGCTCCAGGCGTTATGGCCCGTAAATCGGTACATGAGCCTATGCAGACGGGGATTAAAGCTATTGATGCGATGGTTCCAATTGGCCGTGGTCAACGTGAGTTGATCATCGGTGACCGTCAAACAGGTAAAACATCTATCGCAATCGATGCAATTTTGAACCAAAAAGGTAACGGCATGAAATGTATTTATGTCGCTATTGGTCAAAAACAATCCACGGTAGCTCAAGTTGTTGAAACATTGCGTCGTCACGGTGCGCTGGAATATACGATTGTCGTTACGGCATCAGCTTCCGAGCCATCACCATTGCTGTACATTGCTCCTTACTCTGGCTGCGCTATGGGTGAGTATTTCATGTACAAAGGCGAGCATGTCCTTGTTGTTTATGATGACTTGACTAAACAAGCGTCAGCTTACCGGGAATTGTCCCTGTTGCTGCGTCGTCCACCGGGCCGTGAAGCATATCCGGGTGACGTTTTCTATCTTCACTCTCGCTTGCTGGAACGTGCAGCGAAGCTGAATGATGAGTTGGGCGGCGGATCACTTACCGCATTGCCGTTCATCGAGACACAGGCTTCCGACGTTTCTGCATATATTCCAACCAATGTTATCTCCATCACAGATGGACAGATCTTCCTGGAAGCTGACTTGTTCTATGCAGGACAACGTCCGGCGATCAACGTAGGTATTTCCGTATCTCGTGTAGGTGGTTCAGCTCAGATTAAAGCGATGAAAAAGGTAGCAGGTTCCCTGCGTCTGGATCTTGCTCAATATCGTGAGCTTCAAGCGTTCTCCCAATTCGGGTCCGACTTGGATAAATCCACAAAAGCCCGTTTGGATCGCGGCGCACGCATGATGGAAATTCTGAAACAGGGTGTTAACCAACCGCTTGCTGTAGAGCAACAAGTAGTGAGCTTGTATACTGCTGTAAAAGGCTTCCTTGATGATATCCCTGTAGCGGATGTAAAACGTTTTGAAAAAGACTTCCTGTCTTTCATGGTGTCTGACCATCAGGACGTGCTTCAATCTATCCGCGACACGAAAGACTTGGTGGCTGATAACGAAACGGCTTTGAAGGCAGCTATCGAGAAATTCAAAAAATCATTCGCCACGTCGGTATAATACATTGGAATTTGCCTGTTTATGATGAAAGATGTTCTAAGGAAGCGTGCCCTCCGGGTTTTGGCTTCCTTGGCATGTTTTACCCTCAATAACAGGCCCTTTAACATATGCCCGGCTGGATTTGAATCTTACGAAGTTAGCTTTGGCTTTGCCAAAGCTTGAAGGTGGTGAAATCATGGCAAAAGGTATGCGCGAGATTAAACGTCAGATTAAAAGTGTGCAGAGTACGAAGCAGATCACGAAAGCGATGGAAATGGTCGCTGCATCCAAGCTGAGAAAAGCTCAGGAGAAAGCGGAGTCGGCTCGTCCTTACTCGGAAAAGCTTAAGGAAGTTGTGAGTAGCATTGCTTCTGGAGCGAATAACATCAAGCATCCAATGCTGGAAACGCGTCCGGTTAAAAAGACTGCTTATCTCATCATTACATCTGATCGTGGTCTGGCTGGTGGTTATAACGCCAATATTTTACGACAGGTTACGCAGACGATTTCTGAACGTCACCGTTCACAGGATGAATTTGTGATTTTCATCATTGGGCGAAAAGGACGGGATTATTTTAGACGTCGTGAATTTCCTATCGCTGAATCAGTAACAGATCTGTCGGATACACCTGCTTTTGCAGATATCAAAACGATTGCAAGCAAGGCTGTACAAGGCTTTGAACTTAAAGAATTTGATGAGCTTTATCTATGCTATAACCGCTTTGTCAACGCATTGACTCAAATTCCAACAGTTGACCGTCTGTTACCAATGGCGACACCGGATTCAGCTACAGCTTCATCCTCAATTAACTATGAGTATGAGCCTTCACCAGAAGGAGTGCTGGAAGTATTGCTGCCACGTTACGCGGAAACGCTCATTTACGGCGCTTTGCTGGATGGTAAAGCTAGTGAACTGGGAGCGAAGATGACGGCAATGGGATCTGCTACGAAGAATGCTTCCAAGTTAATTGGTGAGCTTTCCTTGACCTATAACCGTGCTCGTCAAGCGGCTATTACCCAGGAAATTACGGAAATCGTTGCAGGAGCAAGTGCTCAGTCTTAATCAGGCTTATAGCGACTGTTTTATAGCAGAGTCTACACTATTATGATAAATTGCGGGCGCAAAACAAATCAGAGTGGTTCGGATTTGCGGCTGTGCAAGCTTGTAGGAGGGAAACCAAAAGATGAACAAAGGACGCGTAGTGAGCATCATGGGTCCGGTTGTCGACGTTGAGTTTGAACGTGGACAACTTCCGGAAATCCTGAATGCCATTCATATTGGGACTGTGCTGGAGAGCGGAGTCAAAATTGACCTGACGCTCGAAGCTTCAAAACATCTAGGTGACAACCGTGTGCGTTGTATTGCCATGTCTTCCACAGATGGTTTGGTTCGTGGAGCTGAAGCCATAGATCTGGGAGCACCTATTTCAGTACCTGTCGGCGAAGCAACTCTTGGACGCGTATTTAACGTACTTGGAACGCCAATTGATAATGGTGCTGATATGAGTGAAACGGCTAGAAACCCAATTCACCGTCAAGCTCCTTCTTTCGATGAGCTGACAACTCAAGCAGAGATGCTCGAAACCGGTATTAAAGTTATCGACTTGCTGGCTCCTTATGCCAAAGGTGGTAAAGTCGGATTGTTTGGTGGTGCTGGTGTAGGTAAAACCGTAACCATTCAAGAATTGATTAACAATATCGCTCAGGAGCATGGTGGTATTTCTGTATTTGCGGGTGTAGGTGAACGCACACGTGAAGGAAATGACTTGTACCATGAAATGAGAGATTCCGGCGTTATCAACAAAACAGCGATGGTGTTCGGACAAATGAACGAGCCTCCGGGTGCACGTTTGCGTGTAGCTCTCACAGGTCTGACGATGGCGGAATACTTCCGTGACCAAGAAGGCCGTGACGTGTTGCTCTTTATTGATAACATTTTCCGCTTTACCCAAGCGGGTTCTGAGGTTTCTGCCCTGTTGGGACGTATGCCTTCAGCAGTAGGTTACCAGCCTACGCTGGCTACTGAGATGGGTCAATTGCAAGAACGGATTACTTCTACTAAAAAAGGTTCCGTTACTTCCATTCAGGCGATCTACGTGCCTGCGGATGACTACACTGACCCTGCTCCTGCTACAACGTTTGCCCATTTGGATGCTACAACGAATCTGGAACGTAAAATTTCCGAAATGGGTATTTACCCGGCGGTTGATCCACTTGCATCAAGCTCCCGGATTTTGGCTCCAGACGTTGTGGGTGAAGAGCATTACAATGTAGCGCAAGGGGTAAAACAAATTTTGGCCCGCTACAATGAGCTTCAGGATATCATTGCCATCCTGGGTATGGATGAGCTGAGTGAAGAAGATAAAATGTTGGTAGCACGTGCACGTAAAATCCAGCGTTTCCTTTCTCAACCTTTCCACGTTGCCGAAACATTTAACGGCTTCCCGGGTAAATATGTGCCGGTTAAAGAAACTGTACGAAGCTTCAAAGAAATTTTGGAAGGCAAGTATGACCACCTTCCAGAAGCGGCCTTCCTTTTTGTAGGAGCCATCGAAGAAGCAGTTGAAAAAGCTAAAACGCTGTAAACATACAGGCAAAGATTAGCCGAGCCTTACGAAGTGAGCTGTCTGCGGACAGCTTCCAGGAGGGATTCAAGTGAGCACGTATTTACTAGAGATTGTGACGCCGGAGCGCCTGGTCTATACAGAACAGGTAAACAGCATCAGTGTTCGCGGCTCGGAAGGCGATCTTGGGATTTTGCCCGGACACCTTCCCTTGGTCACTCCCTTGAAGATTGCACCGATACGCATTAAAATCGGTGGTCAAACTGAAGTGATCGCGGTCAATGGGGGCTTTCTTGAAGTCCGCAAGGATAAAGTGGTCATTTTGGCTGAGAGTGCGGAACGTTCCGAAGAAATTGATGTGGAGCGTGCCCGTGCGGCAAGGGAGCGGGCAGAACTGCGGCTCCAGAGCAAGCAGGAACAGATAGATCATCATCGGGCGGAAGTAGCTCTGCAACGGGCGCTTAACCGTCTAAATGCTACAAGCATCAGAACCAATAAGAATTAATATTGGAGTTTAAGTGGAATTTTAAAAGGGTTCGGCATAGTATACGGATGGAACGACAAGGAGACCAATTCATAACTTCTGCCAGAAAATGTCCGGTAGAGGGTGAGGAGGAACCTTGCTTCCTTCGATCACTGTGATCGGACTCTTTTTTAGCTGTTATTACCAAATGTACAGTCCTATTTCTTGCCTGGCTGCTAGGTATTTAGTACCTTTTAAATTCACGAAACAGAAGTGATTAATCACATTTTGTCGAAATAAATGTCCTAAAAACAGAAATAGCACTGGCATATTAGGCGTTCGCCGAGTATTATAAAGAAGTCTGTGACGCAGATGGGGGGAATTAAGGTTGAACGGGAAACAGCAATTGGCAGAACAGCTAAGTCAATCGGCGAGTATGACCGCGCTGATCTCTATGATCGTATCGCTCATTTGTATAGCATTAGCTTGGTGGGCTTTACAGAGCTTAAAGCTGGATTTGTTAATCCGACAACCGAAAGGACCGCAGGGCAGATTGCTGCACTTGTTTCTTGCTATTATTTTGGGACAGTTGGTTTCGGGGTTCCTGTTGAGCTACATCTCTTGGAGCCAGATGCTCTAGAATTTGTTTTAACATGAAGTAGGCGGGTTATATGACCTTATGACTGTGTCTCTGCGGGAATTGTCGAATAACATCGCGTCATATTGTTAACAATGGTAAACAAAAGAACCATGCATGTATAGCTGGCTGAATCAGTTAGAGTACAATGGTCGTCAAGTACAAAAAAACGCTTGTATACTTGTTTTAATCAGTGGTATGATGGCAGTTAGGGTATTAGTAAAATCTTGTTTTTTTATGTAATGAAAAAGCAAGGCATGAAAATAGCGGAATATGTTCTTTTTTTCCAGAATGGAAAAGAGAAATGACGCGCGGAGGGAACCATAGATGAGCAAATTTATCGTCCGCGGTGGCAACAGATTGACCGGGAGTGTCAAAGTCAGCGGAGCCAAAAACTCAGTTCTGCCGATCATCGCCGCTTCTCTGCTAGGAGAAGAAGGAGAAAGTGTTATTATTGATGCACCTCCTCTAGACGATGTGATGACCATTAACAAAGTGCTGGAGTCCTTAGGAGCAGGCGTTACATACCAAGATGAGGTCATTCGTGTTGACGCGCGGAAGATAATTTCCTGTGAAGCCCCTTACGAGTGGGTTAGGAAAATGCGCGCTTCATTCTTGGTTATGGGACCGCTGCTTACACGTTTGGGACGCACAAGAATCTCGCTTCCAGGCGGATGCGCAATCGGAACGCGACCCATTGATCAGCATTTGAAGGGTTTTGAGGCATTGGGCGCGGAAATTAGCCTGGGCCAAGGTTTTATTGAAGCTAAAAGTAACGGGCGTCTGCGTGGAGCTAAAGTTTATTTGGATGTAGCCAGCGTAGGGGCAACCGAGAATATTATGATGGCCGCTACTCTTGCTGAGGGCGTAACTACCATCGAGAATGCCGCTAAGGAACCCGAGATTGTTGATCTCGCAAATTTCCTGAATGGAATGGGTGCCAAAGTACGTGGTGCGGGCACGGGCGTTATTCGTATTGAAGGCGTTGAGAAGCTGCATGGTGTAAAACATACCGTCATTCCCGACCGGGTAGAAGCAGGTACTTATATGGTTGCTGCTGCGATCACAGGCGGGAACGTATATGTAGAAGGCGCAATATCCGATCATTTGGGTCCGGTTATTTCCAAGATGGAAGAAATGGGTGTAACCATTCAACCTGATGAGAACGGAATTCGTGTCATTGCAGATAAGCCGTTAAAAGCCGTTGATGTTAAAACGTTGCCTTATCCAGGTTTTCCCACCGATATGCAGTCACAGATGATGGCACTTCAGCTTGCCGCTGAAGGAACGAGCATTATTACGGAAACCGTGTTTGAAAATCGTTTCATGCATGTGGATGAATTTCATCTCATGAATGCGGAGATTAAGGTCGAAGGCCGTTCTGCCATTGTAACGGGTAATGCTAAGCTGACAGGTGCGAAAGTAACCTCTACAGATTTGCGTGCAGGTGCTGCGTTAATTCTGACCGGACTCATTGCAGAAGGTACAACGGAAGTATCTGGTGTACATCACATCGATCGTGGTTACGTTCATTTGGCTGAGAAGCTGACCGGATTGGGAGCGGACATTTACAGAGTGACCGTGGAAGAGTCCAAACTGGATCATTCACCCAGTACAGAGCGCGTAATGCCGGAAGAGGCGTCTGGGAATCTGTTTAAGAAGATTCAGCCTTCCCTCGCCTAAGCTTTAACGCATGTAGCTTCATGTTGCATACGTATATTCTTAAACAACGAAGAACCAAGTCCGAGAGGACTTGGTTCTTTTTATTGTTTATAGCCAGTCTTTTTCATTCTTTCAGTTCTCTTAAAATGGTTCTATCAAAGTGGACGACTTCATATGATTGAAAATATCTGCTGGAGTATATCTATACTTCCAGCCGGACACTTAGCCCTTTGATGGAGGTTCAGCCTATGAAAGATTCGCAGGTTCGCATCCGTATACCCATTCATCATCCTAAGGAACATCGCCAGGCTTCACTTGCGGAGGAAGACACTGGCTCTATAGCTACCTTGTTACAGAAAAATAAGCTTATGCAACAGCAGCCGGACGCAAGAGGTACATTGCCGACTGGCGTCAAGCCCAATCGGCGTACAACAGCCGTGTCTTCCGCTGCGAACTCCGTTGATACGGCTCTGCCTATCGCTGGTGTAGCGGCCCATGACACACGCGTTGCAAGCCCGCTGCCGCACCTGCGTCCTTCCGCCGGGCGTGCCCCACGCTGGGGCAGCCGCCGCCCATGGCTGCCATTCGCCGCCATGGCAGGGGTGCTGGTGCTTGCCATGGCTGTGCCCGCGCTAATGGCGTGGCCTCGCCAGACGGCGCAGCCGGTGCCGCCAAGCAGCCGCACGGCAGCACCGGCTGCGCCTAGCGTGACGGCAAAGGGTGAGGCGCCCGTCACGCGCTTACCGGGCGTCCCGCCGATGCCAGCGGTGCCCGCTGCTCCAACGCGCAGCGTACCGGCGGCAGAGCCGGACGTGCGTGTGTATGTCACGTCCACCGGTCGCACGGAGACGTTACCGCTGGAGCAATACATTGTCGGCGTAGTAGCCGCCGAAATGCCGCCCAGCTTCGAGGGGGAGGCACTGAAAGCGCAGGCCATTGCCGCGCGTACCTTCATTGCCCGGCGCTTGCTGGCTGATGACACTAGCGGTGCCCCTGCGGGAGCAGATGTGACGGATACTGTTAAACATCAGGCTTATATCTCCAAAGCTAAACTTACTAGAGAATGGGGGCATTCTGGTAAATCCGCAGAGCTGGCTAAAATTCAGCAGGCCGTACGAGACACCAAGGATACGATCATGGTATATGAAGGCAAGCCCATTACGGCATCTTTTTTTTTCTACTAGCAATGGCTACACCGAAAATTCAGAGGATGTGTGGGCGAAGGCAGTGCCCTATTTACGAAGCGTATCAAGTCCATGGGACAAGCAGTTGGCCCCGCGTTATACAGAAACCGTCACACTGAGTCGTCAAAGCGTGTTCGATAGATTGGGGTTAAGTCGTACTGCAATTGCCGCCTCTACTGGAGGAGGAAGTATGCCAGAAATTCGTATACTCTCCAAGACAGAAGGACATCGCATCAAGAAGATTGAAGTTGGTGGCTCAATCTTTACAGGACCGGAGATCCGTAACAAACTGGGGTTGCGTTCGGCTGAGTTTACGTGGAAGGCTGAAGGGGACCGGATTGCTATAACAACCTATGGTTATGGTCATGGTGTTGGTATGAGTCAGTGGGGAGCCAATGGAATGGCCAAAGAAGGTCATACTGCCACTCAAATACTCCTTCACTATTATACTGGCATTTCTTTTGCGCAAGCCTCTCGTATTCTAAGTTAGTAAATATTTCGAAACTTTGAAGTATAAAAGAGTTGCACCCGGTAACACTGGTTACTGAGGTGATGAGCAAATGAATGAACAAAATAAAAACCAGAACCAAAACCATGAAGAAACACCCAAAACCTTTCAGGGTGGAAGAGCTTCACGGCCGTCTTCGTGGAAAAAGCTGTTGTCCAAAAGGTGGGCATACCCGGCAGCCTACATTGCCGCAGCAGCCATTATACTAACTTTAGTGTGGGTCTATCAGGATGCCAGCCAGAAGTCTTTCAAACCTGACCCAGCTAGTCCATCGGTACAAAGCACAAGTGCAGTGAATACCGATGTTAACGGACAACAGCCAGAAAGCGTGGAAGTCGTTGCCCAGTCGGAAAATATCGCATGGCCAGTGGCAGATGCTGGCGCAGTACAGGTCGTAAAGCCGTTCTTTGATGAGAACGCGACCGCTGATGAGCAGGCGGCAGCTATGGTAGAGTACGATAAAACATTTACCGCTAACACTGGGATTGATCTTTCCCGGACTGACGATCAGGCGTTTGAAGTAAGAGCCGCCCTGAGTGGCAAAGTATCTCGTGTGGAACAACATCCGCTGGTAGGTAATGTCGTAGAAATTACGCATGATAATAATCTCAAAACGGTGTACCAAAGCTTGAGTGATCTGAAAGTAAAAGAAGGCGATCAAGTGAAACAAAACGATGTGATTGCTTCAGCGGGTCGTAACGAGCTTGAAAAGGATTTGAAAACACATTTGCATTTTGAAGTGTATCAGGATGACAAGCCTGTGAATCCAGCAGGTCTGCTTCCTAAAAAATAAATCTGGTCATGGCTTTGCATGCAAAGCGGGGAATCCATATTCCCTGCTTTTTTCTTGTGTAGTTTTTGTGCATAAGGTAAACATAAGCTGCTTTTGCCAAATAAATAGGCCTTCCGAAGCATGTCTTCCCGCCAAACCGCGAATATATAGGCACGCTCCTCATATAATGTACCAAACTATCCACAGTAGGGAGGCGGGAGCGTGCACGATTACATCAAGGAACGGACCATCAAAATCGGTCGCTGTATCGTGGAAACAAGGAATACGGTCCGTACGATTGCCAAGGAATTTGGTGTCTCCAAGAGCACGGTGCATAAAGATCTGACCGAACGGCTGCCTGAAATCAACCCGGATCTTGCCGATCAGGTGAAGCACATTCTTGAATACCATAAATCCATCCGCCATCTGCGGGGGGGAGAAGCCACGAAAATTAAGTACAAAAAAACGAGTGGCAAACGAAGGGAGATTCTCGTTTCCGGCAAGTCCTAAAAATATATAGTGAATTGGCTGGCAAAGCCATTGAATCAACCCCCTGAAGTATGATATGTTAAAAGATGGTACAAGACGAAAAATGACATGTAACCGTAGGTTTATACATATATTTGCCGCTTCTTGTCGAATCTTAGCTTTTTAAAATATCACTTTGGGGGCCTTTTTAATATGTTCAGTAATGATATCGGTATCGACCTCGGTACGGCCAACGTGCTTATCCACGTCAAAGGGAAGGGGGTTGTTCTTGATGAACCTTCCGTTGTCGCGATAGAAAGCGATACAAAAAGAGTCCTGGCTGTCGGAGAGGAAGCGCGCCGTATGGTGGGACGTACTCCTGGTAATATCATAGCCATCCGTCCATTACGTGATGGTGTCATCGCCGATTTTGAAGTAACAGAAGCGATGTTAAAATATTTTATCAATCGGGTGGGGGGGAAAAGCTGGTACAGCCACCCTCGTATTCTAATTTGTGCGCCAACGAACATTACCTCAGTGGAGCAAAAAGCGATTCGTGAAGCGGCGGAACGTAGCGGGGCCAAGGAAGTATTTTTGGAGGAAGAGCCAAAAGCGGCTGCCATTGGAGCAGGAATGGATATTTTTGAGCCTAGCGGCAACATGGTAGTGGATATTGGTGGCGGAACGACTGACGTTGCAGTCCTCTCTATGGGGGATGTCGTAACAGCTTCTTCCATTAAAATGGCAGGGGACAAATTTGATACAGCCATCATGAAATATGTAAAAACGAAGTACAAGCTTCTGATCGGAGAACGTACGGCTGAAGATATCAAGATTGCTATCGGAACTGTGCATCCGAGTGGACGTCGTGCAGAGATGGACATCCGTGGACGGGATATGGTATCCGGATTGCCCAAAACGTTAAGTATATCTGCAGATGAAGTGCAGGATGCACTTAGAGATCCTGTGTCAGCGATTGTTGCTGCGGCCAAGTTTGTATTGGAGCAGACCCCACCGGAACTGTCAGCTGATATTATTGACCGTGGTGTTATTTTGACTGGTGGCGGTGCCTTGCTTAGCGGATTGGACGAGCTACTTGCTGAAGAACTGCGCGTTCCCGTACTGGTTGCCGAAGATCCGATGCATTGTGTTGTTAAAGGTACAGGAATTATGCTAGATAATTTGGATCATGTAGTTAAGAAAAAGTTCTAATCTGCCGATAGTGACTATAAGAGACTCGTGTGCGGTCAGGCAGGTTGCCTAGCATTTTGGCCTTCGTGCCTCCGCGCGAGCATATGATTTTAGCAGAGTATAGGATTGGGGTGCACGTTACATGTTGAGAGGTTTATATACTGCGGCCGCCGGATTGATGACACAACAACGACGCCATGACACCGTGACGCAAAATATTGCTAATATGAATACGACGGGATACAAACAGGAGAACAGTGTTCAGCGTTCTTTCCCCGAAATGCTTATTTCCATGACGGGTGGTAACCCTGATAACCCGGACCGTACGGTCGGCAAGCTCAATACTGGCGTTTTTGCTGAGGAAAGCCTCTCCCCTTACATTCAGGGAGCATTAAAGGACAGTGGACAAGCGACGGATTTTGCGATACAGTCCAATATTAATGTGAACGACCCAGCTACTGGTCAACCTATGGCTTTTGATCAGGCGGGAAAATTCATCAATGCTAACGGTGAAGTCACCTACCGTCCAGAAGCGTTTTTTTCGGTGCGGGACAGTAATGGTAATGTTCGTTATACACGTGACGGGCATTTTCAAGTAAATGGAGCGGGAGCATTGCTTTCATCGACTGGCTCAGCGGTGCTGGATACGAATGGAAAACCAATTCAATTGACCGGGGCTGTCTCAGCGCTTAAAGTAAATGAGCGGGGCGAATTGGTAGATAGCCAGTCCAACCAGACGTTGGGGACGACGCTCGGTATTAGTGTCATTGATCGTCCGTATCAGCTCGTTCGTGAGGGTAATGGGAATTTCCGCCTGAATGATACTGATGGTGCTACAGCTAGAATGATGACCGCTAATGATGCTGTATCCGTTCGTCAAGGTTACCTGGAGGTATCTAATGTAGATGCTTCACAGTCAATGGTGGATATGATGGCTGCGTTAAGAGCGTACGAAGCGAATCAGAAGGTAATTCAATTTTATGATAAAAGCTTGGACAAGGCCGTTAATGAAGTAGGCCGTGTATAACAGGGGGTAAGTGATGAACAACTCCATGATTGGTGCAATGGTATCTATGGCCAGTGTGCAGCAGCGTTTGGATTTAATTGCCGATAATATTGCCAATGTCAATACAGTTGGTTATAAGAGTAAACAGGGTTCCTTTGAAGATGTATTGGCCAATGTGAAACAACAGCCTTCAACGTATCTCCAAAATGGACGGGCCATGCCGCTCGGTTATAATTTGGGCTACGGAGTTAAAACGGCCGCAATCATGAAAAATATGGAGCAAGGTCCGCTCAAGGAGACGGGACTTCCTACTGATCTGGCGATCCAGGGTAATGCCATGTTTGAAGTTCAGGGAAATGGGCAAAAAGCTTGGACCCGTGATGGTAGCTTTCATTTTATTCCTGATCCGAGTGATAGTGCGACGATGATGTTGACCACTGCTGAAGGCTACTCCGTGCTAGATAACAATGATGTTCCTGTGACTGCTCCAGCGGGTTCCAAGGTGGCTATTAACTCGGATGGCGAATTGCTGATTCGTGCTAATGGAACTGGGATTCCGACAGTTGGTCAGAGAATCAAGCTAATGGATGTACAGCGTCCAGAAGGACTGGAACAGCGGGATGATAACCTGTTCGTGTTGTTGAATGGTGTAACAGAGGCAAATGTATTCGGAGCTGCAGGTGTGGCAGGTGCTGTTCCAGCGGACGTATCTGTGCGTTCCGGTTATCTCGAGGAATCTAATGTGGATTTAGCGGGCGAAATGACGGATATGATGCAAGTTCAGCGGATGTATCAAATGGCGGCACGGGCATTAACTTCTAGCGATACGATGATGAACATGGCCAACAATCTGAGGGCTTAAGGATTTGGTGATGAAAGAAGAACAATCTGATTCCCGTCCGGTGCCTGTAAAGACGAAGTCCCGCTGGCGTACTGCTCGTTATTTCATAGTTCCGTTGCTGCTCCTGTTATCGCTGTTAGGCGGCTTAATTGCAGGATATGTAATTGTAGGTAAGCAAGGGTTGTCAGGCGTATTTGAATGGAGAACCTGGCAGCATGTCATTGATCTTATTTTTGCGCCTTAAGTTTACTTTAAAAGAGTGGGGTGGCGGGAAAAGTCCGCTCCGCTGCTACCCGCCATTAGTGCCACTCTTATTAAAATAAACCCCCCGCCATTGTGTGGGGAGTATAGCATAACAAAACCCTGTGCCAGTGGCGCAGGGTTTTGTTATGCTTTTAAGGGAGAGGCCTCCAGCGTAGCGCGTGTGGAACGTAGCCAATGAAGCCATCGCAGGGGGCTTCGATTTTATTTCGTCCTTCACGGCAAGCGAGCATTATCGAAGCGAGGCTTTCCTTTTGAGCCAAAAGTAACTCGGCGGAGGGGTTTATTTGAATCTGGAGAAGCGATAGCGTTCGCCTTTGCCCCTAAATTTTAACCTTGCAGGTTTTATAAAATGAGAAAATTTAGGGACAACAGCGATCGGAAGATCAAATAAATCGTGCAGCCCCTCCTCCTTTGCTCAATTGAATCTCCGCTTCACCCCATAATAGGAGCACCCAATATGGTACTTCCGCGTAATTTTCTTTTTGCATCTGATAACTGTATAATGATGGGGAAGTTTATAACACTGCGGGGTAAAACCAAGCACGGGCAAAAGGGCTTCTTCGCGCCTCGGGTTGCATAACCGGCGGAAAAAGCCCCTTATCTCAACCTCCACTTCTGCAGTAGGTGAAGGATATCTAACATTGTTGCCGCCAAGAGCTGTTTTTATACAGCGTAGGCGGGGTAATATTATGCTTGCAGTAACTCATGATTGATACAGAGTCAGACCTGCAAGCGGGAGGAGTTATTAAGGTAAATGGACAAATTGCAATTGGATGTTAATCAAATTCAGGAGATTATCCCACATCGAGCGCCATTTTTATTGGTGGATCGTATTATTGAGCTGGAGGAAGGGAAAAGAGCAGTAGGTATTAAAAATGTAACGATGAATGAGCCTCATTTCATTGGACATTTTCCGGGGTATCCCGTTATGCCTGGTGTGTTGATTACCGAAGCACTGGCTCAAGTTGGGGCAGTGGCATTACTGCACCTAGAGAGCAATCGTGGCAAAATCGGGTTCTTGGCAGGATTGGATGGTTTCCGTTTCCGAGGACAGGTGGTTCCTGGGGATACGTTGACGCTTGAAGTGGAAATCACTCGTTCCAAAGGCGCATTTGGCAAAGGGAAAGCTACGGCTAAAGTAGGCGATACGGTAGTAGCTGAGGGCGAAATTATGTTTGCTCTATCTGACCCTCCCCAATAAATAAAGCTCTGCCGACATAAGCACGAGGTCTGAACCGAGTGCAAGTGTACATAGAAATCCTGTTTTGATAAACCAAAAATGGAGAGGGGAAATTCCGTATGACGCAGTTGAGTAAAAAAGCATTAGAAGGCATTGAGAGCTGGCTGCAAGACCCTTATATTGATGAAGAAACCAAACAGGAGTTGCGCGCATTGGAAGGCAACGAGCAGGAACTGGAGGATCGCTTTTACAAAGAGCTGGAATTTGGCACAGGCGGTCTGCGTGGAGTGATCGGAGCAGGGAGTAACCGGATGAACCGTTACGTCATTGGACGTGCGACTCAAGGGCTGGCTCGCTATATTTTAGAACAGCATGCTGGTAAAGAAGGTAAACCTTCGGTTGTCATTGCGCATGATTCGCGTCATTTTTCACCAGAATTTGCACTGGATGCAGCTTTGGTGCTGGCGGGCAATGGTATCGTGGCTAAATTGTTCCCTTCCTTGCGTCCAACGCCACAGCTTTCGTTTAGTGTACGTCATTTGGGAGCCAGTGGAGGGATCGTTGTAACAGCCAGTCACAATCCTCCTGAGTATAATGGATACAAGGTATACAACGATGAAGGGGGTCAGCTTGTTCCTGATCAGGCTGAACAGGTAATTAGTTATATCCGTGAGGTTCCTTCTTTTGCTGACATTCGCAGTCTGACACGTGAGGAAGCAGAGGCACAGGGATTGTTGGTTTGGCTTGGAGAAGAGGAAGATGAAGCGTTTGTAGATACGGTAGCCAGTGTGAGTGTGAACCGTGAGCTGATTGCAGCCGGACCAGGCAAAAACTTCAAAGTTGTGTTTACGCCTCTCCATGGCACTGGAAATGTACCGGTTCGTCGTGTACTGGAGAAAATCGGTTTTGAACAGGTGCATATTGTGCCTGAGCAAGAGCTGCCAGATGCTGAATTTTCGACTGTTAAGTCGCCAAACCCAGAAGAACGCGATGCGTTTAAACTGGCAATTGCGCTGGGTGAGAAAATTGGTGCAGATCTGTTGATCGGAACAGACCCTGATGCTGACCGTATGGGTGCAGTTGTGAAAAACCGTGATGGCGAATATGTAGTATTGTCCGGTAATCAGTCTGGTGCGATCATGGTTTACTACTTGTTGAATCAGCTGAAAGAAACAGGCAAGCTTCCGAATAATGGGGCTGTTATCAAAACCATCGTAACCAGCGAAATGGGTGCAGTTATTGCCGAACATTTTGGAGCAACCGTGTTTAACACGCTAACTGGCTTCAAGTATATTGGCGAGAAAATGAACCAGTTTGATCAAACTGGCGAGTACACCTACTTGTTTGGCTATGAAGAGAGTTATGGTTATTTGGCAGGGAATTATGCTCGCGATAAGGATGCTGTCTTGGCGGCTATGCTGATCGCTGAAGCTGCTGCTTATTACAGCACACAAGGTAAGACGCTCTATGATGTTTTACAAGAGCTGTACGAGCAGTTTGGCTACTTCCTTGAGAAGCTGGAGTCTCGTACTCTTAAGGGTAAGGATGGAGTGGCACAGATTCAGGGCAAAATGACCGATTGGCGTAGCAACGCGCCTCAAGAGATTGCAGGCGTGAAGGTAGATAAGGTACTGGACTACTCACAAGGTCTGGACGGTCTTCCACAGGAAAATGTACTCAAATTCTTACTGGAGGACGGTTCGTGGTTTTGCCTGCGCCCTTCGGGAACAGAGCCGAAAATCAAAGTATACTTTGCGGTACGCGGTTCCTCGCTATCAGACGCGGAGCAAAGAATCAGCCACCTGGTCGATGCTGTTATGTCTCGCGTAGACGCTTGAGAAAAATCCCTTTATAATAGAATAGGTTAAGGTAATTGGATAAGATATAGTAATCGGTGACCTCTCACGGCAAAGGGCAGTACGCCGTGGAGGTCATTTCTGTATTGCAGAATAACCTGGAAGAGGCTTTGGGGAAAATAGGCTTATTCCGGCAGCGGAGGATTTTGCAAAATTCAATGAGTGACCTACCAAAAGGCTGAGTACGACAAGGTGGGCAGCATTGAATTTTGCAAAATCCCGAATATTAAGGAGGTTCTTTGGTGTATCAGAAATGGCAGTATTGGAATACGGCTTCTCGAAAATGGTTATGGATTTTGGTGGCTGTCGGCTTGCTGGCTTCCATTCCAGTCATCGCCGATCGTGTGAAGACAGAATCCTCGAGTAAAAAAGTAGAGATTGTATTCGATTATCGGGATTTGACGGAGGCAGCCTCGTATCAGGCTCATCCGCAGGACTATCTGAATGAGCAGCTTGACCGCTTACAGCAGGCGGGTGTGAACAGCATGGCGATGTATGAAAGTACGTTGGATGATTTTCGTAAAGCGGGCCGTGTCGTAACCTATACGACTCAGAACGTTGCCGATATGGAAAAACGGCTTTCACCTGCAAATGAGAATTTTACGTATATTGTTTTTGCTGACAAAGAAAATGCGGAGGCATTAAAGCCGTTAATTTTACGTACGTTTACAAGCCTGGACATCAATGTAAAACCTTGGACTTATCAGGGACAGGAAGGGTTAGTTGTGGAAACATCTCCAGAGGATGCGTACCTCAAGCCCATGCAGCCTGACCCGATTGCGATGAAGCAGCTTCGGAGCAAAGGATTTTTTATTGTTCCACGGATGAGCGACAGTCTTCCTTATAACCAGGAGTTGACAGAAGAGATGCTTGCTTCTTTTCAGCAGAATGGTGTAAAACGCATTTTGTTTGAAGGTGATTCAGTCAAAGGCTTCACCGATAACGAGAAAGAGCATAGCTTAGCGGCATTTGCTAAATTGCTGAACAAATACGATATTGGCCTAGCTGCTATCGAAAACTTAAAAAAACCGCAAGCAGGCTTCAATAAGCTCGCTTACGATATCCACTATAACGTTGTGCGTTTATACTCATTGAGCGATAAAGATGCAACGCTGGATGTGGAAACGTTGGCCGATCGTTTTGCTCTGGCTACCAAGGATCGTAATATTCGCATGTTGTATCTGAATACCGCGCCTAGCCGTAGTATTGCTGAAGCCAAGGTGAAGGATTCGGTAGATAACCTGATCCACAGCTTGGATAAGCCGGGTAACGCTGTACAACGGATGGAGAAAAAGGGGTTTGAACTCGGACAGGCTGAACCATTCCAAGTAGTCGATTCGTCCATTCAGCGCTATCTGAAAATGATTGTCGTACTAGGTGCACTGGCATTCTTCTCCATTATGGTGTCCTATTTCGTCCCGGCATTGACTTTGCTGGCATTTGCACTCGGTTTGGTAGGTTCAGCAGGACTTTATGTTTTGAACTCCAGCTTGATGGAGCAAGGTCTAGCCCTACTCGCGGCGATTAGCGGACCAACGGTTGCAATGATCATTGCTGTGCACACGATTAGAATTAAACGTGAACAGGGATCTGAACTTTCTGCAGGTCAGCGTTTGGTTCAAACGCTTATACTGTACGTACGGACAGCGATTTTGTCGCTGGCTGCAGTACCATTTGTTATTGCTCTGTTGAATAATATTGCTTACAGCCTTGTGCTGAACCAATTCAGAGGTGTAAGCTTGCTTCACATTCTGCCGATCTTCTTGGCAGCGATATATATTTTCTTTTATCGTGGCGTTTCTATACGAGAGGAAATTTCCAAGCTGCTACGTACGCCGATTACTGTATTGTGGGTGATCGCACTGGCTGTTATCGCAGCCGCAGGTTATTACTATTTGACTCGTACTGGAAATGCGGGCACAGTGTCGAACACGGAGCTGGCATTCCGGAACTTCCTTGAAAATGCGTTTGGTGTACGTCCACGCAATAAGGAATTTTTGATGGCTCACCCACTGTTTATTGCAGGAGCGTTCCTGGCTTTGAAATATCGCAAAGCAATCTATTTGCTGATTATAGCTGCTATTGGTCAAGCCTCTATGGTGGATACCTTTGCTCACATTCACTCTCCAGCGGCACTGTCGCTTAGTCGCGGACTGTTAGGATTGGGCTTCGGTCTGGTGCTGGGAATCATCGCAATTGTCGTGTGGCAAGTGCTGGAAGGGTGTTGGAAGAAATGGTCACCACAGCTCAAACGATAATCATCTCGGGTTATTACGGTTTTCACAATAGTGGGGATGAGGCGGTGCTCAAGTCGATTTTGACAGCTTTAGAGGAGGAGAGCCGTCAGGCGGGTATCACGGTCAAGCCTGTTGTTCTATCTTCTGACCCTGCTTGGACACAGAAAATGTACGGAGTAGAAGCTGTACCGCGGATGAGTTTGGGGGAAGTTCGTAGAGCGATTAAAAACAGCGATGGGCTAATAAGTGGCGGCGGGAGTCTGCTCCAGGATGCAACAAGCCCTAAAAGTATTCCGTATTATCTGGCGATTCTGAAACTGGCCCAATGGGCTGGAAAGCCGACGTTTGTATATGCTCAGGGCATTGGCCCGGTACAACGGAAGATATTTTATCCTATGATCCGTTCTGTGTTTCAGCGCTGTGAATATGTTTCTGTAAGAGATGAGCAGTCTGCCGCACTACTGGATACTATGAAACTAAAGAACCCGGTTGTCGAAGTTGTTCCTGATCCGGTAATGGGGCTTCCATTGCCCCGAGGTTCCGAGCTGCATAAAGCAGCAACTGAGACTGATCAGGATCAACCTCCGATCGTTGGCGTATCTGTACGTTACTGGGATAAGGAACGCCGCGATTTGAAGGCTATCGCGGAGGGCTTAAAAAAATTAGCTGCTGAGCGCCGTGTACACTTACGCTTTTTACCTTTCCATCTGCCTGATGACGAGCAGGCTTCAAGGATGGTAATGGATTTGTTGGGGGATATTAGGGGGACGGGAAGCATTGTAAGCATGTGTGATCAAGTCACCGATCCTCAACAGATGCTTTTGGAAGTGAGTCGTTGCAGTTTGATGATCGGGATGCGATTACACAGCTTGATCTATGCAGCATCCCATCAGGTGCCTCCGTTGGGGATATCCTATGATCCTAAAATTGATCATTTCCTCAGCCGTGTCGGTAGCCAGCCTGTAGGCACTACAGAGGCACTGGATGGACAAAAACTGGCTAATGATTCTATGCGGTTGCTGGATCAGCGAAGTCAATGGATCGAGAGCCAGGGAGCGGCCATTGCTTTGTTAAAAAGTGAGGCTCGCTTACCGGCGCAGCATATCGTTAATTACTTGTGTCGCAAAGGATGATGGATACAGTGACAGTTGATAAGGTTACGAATGTGCCTACCGTCCCGATTTTCGGTGTTCCGGTATCAAGGCTTAATATGAAAGATACATTAAATGTATTAATTCAAGCAGTGGAGTCTCGCCGGCCCCATCAAGTGATCACTGCCAATCCGATAATGGTAATGGCAGCATTGGAAGATCCAGTGTACATGAACGTTATGAAACAGGCGGAGCTGATTGTCCCGGATGGGACCGGCGTAGTGTGGGCTGCAAACTATGTAGGACATCCTGTACCTGAGCGTGTAGCGGGCTTTGACTTGTTACATGAATTACTTGCAGCTGGCGAAAACTATCATTGGAAGGTTTATTTACTGGGATCAACATCTGAGGTGATTCAAGCCACCGCAAAGCGGGTACATGAGCTTTATCCCGCAATTACGGTTTGTGGCAAGCGTGATGGTTTTTTTGGACCAAAAGAGGATGAAGCCGTAATTGCAGCTATTCGTGAAGCAAATCCTGATTTATTGTTTGTAGCACGTGGAGCGGACACACAGGAACCCTGGATTGGTAAATATAAGGAAAAGTTGGGTGTACCGGTGATGATGGGGGTTGGCGGCAGCTTCGATGTTATATCAGGCAGAACCAAACGCGCACCTAAATTGTTTCAAAAGCTACGGGCTGAATGGTTATATAGACTCCTCAAAGAGCCAAGCCGTTACAAAAGAATGCTTGCGCTGCCGAAATTCGCCGCGAAAGTGATGCGCGAAAAAGAAAACGTCACAAAAGTGTGATAAATAGCTTGAATCTGCCTCCAAAACCCGCTAATTTGCCAGAATATGAAGCTTGGTATTTATTTTTGATCAGAGTATAATTCAATGCGGTTACATCTGAAAAGGGATTGCTTTAAAATTGGGGGTCGAATGATCAAATGTTATTGATCTATATTATTGGGTTCATCATGGCACTGGGACTTGCGCTGTTACTGACACCGCTCGTCAAGAAATTCGCTGTGAAGGTTGGAGCCGTCGATGTACCGAATGCCCGAAAAGTACATACCCGAATTATGCCGCGTCTTGGCGGACTGGGGATTTTCTTGGCATTTCTGTTGTCCTTATTGGCGGTGTTACCTTTTGTGCCTGACGGAATGCTGTCCTCTCGGGATATTAACTTTATCGCAGCCTTTCTGATTGGCGGTACGCTGATTACACTGATTGGTGCTCTCGATGATCGTTTCGATCTCAATGCAAAATTGAAATTTTTGGCTCAAATTGCCGTTGCGTGTATGGTCGTGTTTGCTTTTGATATTCGTGTAGATTTTGTAAATGTACCTTTTCAGGATGCATACTCATCTTTGGAAAGCTGGATTTCCATTCCACTTACGATTTTTTGGATCGTAGGTGTAACGAATGCCATCAATTTGATTGACGGTCTGGATGGACTGGCTGCAGGTGTCTCAGGCATTGCGATTGGAACTATTTTTGTGATGTCGATATTGATGGGTAATTACATGGTAGCTATGCTTTGTCTTGTGCTGCTGGGCAGTATTATCGGATTCCTATTTTTTAACTTTCATCCTGCAAAAATATTTATGGGTGATACAGGGTCATTATTTTTAGGTTTCTGTCTGGCCATGCTATCCATGCTTGGTTTCAAGCAAATTGCTATCGTATCTTTTATTACGCCATTGATTATTATCGGTGTACCATTGTCAGATACATTCTTTGCTATCATTCGTCGCAAGTTGCAGAAAAAACCGATTTTCTCTCCGGATAAAGGTCATTTGCATCACTGCCTACGCGAACTAGGTTTCAGTCACAGACAGACGGTGTTGATTATCTACGGTATTGCTGCATTTTTCGGTGTATTGGCCGTGATTCAATCGTCTGCTGCGCTTAATGAAGCGAACTGGGTCACCTTTGTCGTGATTTGTATTATGATGTTCTTCCTACAGATCGGTGCAGAGGTTATTGGTCTTGTTGGCAAAACCAAACGCCCAGTTATTAACACACTGATTCGGTTGTTGGCTAAGCCAGATTCCCAGACGCGTTCGAAATTATAATTTTAATTTAAAAGTAAGCCTTCAAGCTTGGCGGTATACCGCGGGTTTGAAGGCTTTTTTGATGTTTGCTGTAAAAAAACTCCCTCCTTTTTTGAGAATTTACTAATTTTTTGTATGTTTACTACCGATAAAAAAAGTATTGAATGATTACGTACCCCAAGGTGCGACAGAATCAAAGGAGGACAATGATTTGAAACGATTGCTATCCATGTTGCTGACGGTTGGTCTCATCATTGGCTTGGTGCCGGCGGCCCTGGTAGGTACGGCTCATGCTGCGACAGGAACTTATTTCATTTTTCCAAATGAGAAGTATGATGCGGATTCGGCCAGATCGGTGAACACCGACCGTATTACAGTTAACGGTACGATTAACGGAGTGAACGGAAGCACGATATCATATAGTGTATTCCAGCTCTCTAAAAATGGAACGACCCTTAATGTGGTGAATAAAAATGAGAGTCAAAAAGGCGGAATTACGGTCAGTGGCTCTACACTTCAAATTACAGACATCAAACTGTTTCCTGGTTTGAACCGAATTACATTCCAAAGTAGCCAAAACTCGGCTGAGATGAAGGATTCTATTTACGTAGAGTACCAGGATGGACCCAAGGTTTATGATCTGTCTGCTACGCTGAATGGTGAAACAGAACAATTAGTAGAGAACCAGACAGCTGTGTTAACAGACGCTCGCAATAGCGGTACGGATGATGTTAAAGTAGTCATTCAAGGTACGGCGCCTAATGCCGACAGTGTAACGCTTACGTCTGCAAAAAGCAGTAATACGTATAATGTATCCTCTTACACTGGCTATAAACTAACAGGTAGTGTTGTACTCAGTCCAGGTAAAAATATAGTGAATATTAAAGTGAATAACGGAACTCAGGCTCTTACAGTTACACGTGAAATTACGATTTATACGGGAAAACCGGAATTCTCTGATTTGACCTTGAACAAGGATGGGAATGTTTCTGCCGATCTGACCACTTCGCCTGACTTTACCGTATCGTCTACAAGTGGTGTGGTTTTAAAAGGTAATGTTTTGGTGCCAGGCGGTCCAACCGATCCAGGAGTTGCCACAATCAATGCGCGTTTTACCGATGTGAGTAACAATGGTAGCGCTGTGGGTAGTGCGACTGGAGTTGATGCCACAATTGATACTGCAAATGTGGTTACATCAAATGGTTATAAAGTATATCCATTTCAGGTGACTGTACCTTCAGAAGCTGTTATTGATCATTTGACCAGGGCATCTCTGGGCATAACCTATACGGATAGCAGTACACCTCCAGCTCCATCGGCTGTCCAATTTACATTGCGCAGCAGCACTCAGCCGTATATTGATGATATTAACTATCTTCCTGATTTTAATAATCAATTGTTGAGCAGAATTAAGGGAAGCGGGTCTGATCAAGCAGCTGCTATAGATGAAGCTCTGAAATTAACTGGAAGCTCTATGAAGAACAAGACTACAGATGCTCCATCTGTTCCTGTTGGTATGGAGTTCATCGTTGTTAACGGTGCACCTTCTTCAATTAGTGAACTTTCTGGTGTGTCAGTTCATACTGTAGGATCACCTCAAGATGTGATTCGGACAATCAATGGTAAGTCAACACAAGTGAAGAAAATCGTTGCTTATGTAGACACTTTGCCTAAAGAAGGACAAAACGTACTGAATTTTTACCTGAATGGCGACTCGACCAAATTAATTAAAGCAACGGTGAATCTGTTGCAGGGTCCGTTCATGAAATACGATACGATTTATGATGGGCAACAAATTCCGTTAAATACATCCAGCTCAAACTTGAATACCTATAAATTGACTCAACTGGGCTACTTTAAAGGTAAATTGCTTGATGTGAGCAACGCAGCGGATATTCATTACACTGGAAGTAACCGAAATGTATTCCTGTATGTTAATAATGTATTGGTTGATCTGGATGGTTCAGGAGCGGACTTCAAGCTTGCTGCTTCCTCAGAGACAGCCGCAGCCAATGCCTTGGCGAACGGGAATAATGAAATCAAGTTTGTGTACAAGCCAGGTATTGAGTACAGCAATACGGTAAAAGTAAACTTTACACAGACGAATATTCCAGTAATTCCTGTTCCAAATACACAAGGAATCATCCCTTTTACACCAGTTAGCGGCTTGAGCAATACACCGAAGTATAGCGAAATTGCTCCGAAATCAAAAGATGCTAATTTCACCAAAGTGGATGATACTAACTACAATACATCTCTGAAAAATATCAATGTATTTGGTACTTTCAGTATTGCCGATTTGGGTAAAGCAGATCAGGTAAATGGTTCGTTAAGTGATATTGCCAATAAAGATCAATATATTTTGGAGATTAAGGGATCGGATGACAGTGAATTCAACTGGACGTTGAGTAACGAGTTTTTCTCAGCAGAAGATGCTAAGACAACATATAATTCCGGTTCTACTACAGATAAATTTACTAATAAAGATTTAAAAGACCTGCTTGTGTACTACCATCCGGACAAAAAGTATTTCAGCTTTGTGTTGAAAAACCAAACTATTTCGCAAGATGGAACACCAGTAGCTTATAACATTACCTTGTACAACAGTGGCAAGAGCGGGCCGTTTGCTACTTTCCGACTGCAAGTATCCGGTCAATCCACATCTTTTGATATCTTGCGTCCGCTTCCTGAAAAACGGATCGTGAATCAAAACTTTGTGCAAGTTGTTGTAAACGCAGGTAACGCAGATAGTGTTATGGTAGGTAAGGAAAAAGCGGTTCAAGAAGGATTTGATTCTGACTATGATGGTACTGTTGATTACCCATCAACTTACAAAGCCATCGTTACAGGTCTAAAAGCTAACAAAGATAATAAAATTGATGTAGTGGTTACAGTAGGCAAGGAAAAACTAAAACAAACCATTACCGTTAAATATGTGCCTACAAATATTCCTGGCGAGCAGTACATGGAAGCGATGAAAACATCGCACAAAGTGTTCGATGGTAATCTTACACTTGCTTTTGCAAAGGGAACGAGTCTAATTCGCCGGGATTACGATCAACCACAGCAATTCAAAAACCAGGTTTTCTCTGGGCATACTTTGTACTTTGCGATAGCAAATAGCGAAGATGGTGTGGTAGACCGTCATGAATTTGAAACTGAAAAAGCATTGTCCGATATGCGGAGCTTGATTGCAGACGGAAGTAGATACTTCAACCGGGATTTCCCAAGTCGTTTTACCAAGTCCAGTCCAGTATTCTGGATTGACCCAGGTACCGCAGATGATATCAAAACGGATGCTTACGATCCAGTGACATATGGTGCTGATCCTTATCAATTGGCTAACAAGTCGCAAAATGACAGCAGCAAGATCAAAAACTTCTACTGGCGTGACCCATCTAACGAGTTAGTACCTTCCAAGCGTGCTACATTGACGCTGACGTATGATAGTAGTATTGCTCAAGATGCAGGGAAACAAATGTCGGTGTTCTATTTTGATTCTGATCTTAAAGACTGGCAGAACATTGGTGGTGTGGTGGATCCGAAAAAACACACCATTAAAGTACCGTTTGATCGTTTCGGTTACTATGTAGTTGCTAAAGTTGGAGAAACGTATAGTGATGTCATTAAGCACAAATACGCCAGAGATTACATCGAAGCCATTTTGGCTAAAGGTGTCATGAACCCAATGGATCCAATTAATAGCTTTGGACCTGACAGCTACATTAAAAGAGGCGAATTTACGTCTATGATCGTCAAAGGTCTGCAAATTCCGCTTAATTTCAGCGGAGCGAAGCATTTTGACGACGTGTCTATTCCAAATACGATATCAGCAGATGCGCTCTATGATTATCGTTATATTGAAACAGCTGCACGCGCTGGTATTGTCAAAGGTTCGCAACCAAGAATCTTTATGCCGGAAGATGTAATCACACGCCAAGATGCAGCAGTCATTATCGCTAAGGCATTGAATTTGAAGCTTGAAACAGATCATGACAAGATCATGAAGAATCTGTCTAAGACCTTTAAAGATGCGGACAAAATTGATTACTATGCACAGGCATCTGTGTTGGCTATTGCCAAGAAAGGCTTTATTACGGGTTCACCTGTTGATGCAAGCGATCTGAAAAAAGGATATATGTTTAATCCTACTTCTCTGACCTTGCGTGGAGATGCAGCCATTATTGTAGCTAAAGTTATGGCTGATAAAAAGCTGCTTCCTAAAATCTAATTAACAAAACACCTGAAATTATTAAACATCCCTCCATGCGAAATGGAAATTCCCTTTCATATACATGAGAGGGATGTTTTTTATAAATCAGCTATTTGACTGGAATTAAGGGCCTATGCCATAATATCAATGAGGTAAGAACTTTGGATTAGCCTTACAACGTTTTTTATTTTGGATTTAGCTTAAACGTCTGTAATTAATTTCTTTTTTTTAAGCTTTTATCTCAAAATGTGTTTATTATTTTTTTATATGTTTTTTTTGCGCATTTATCTGAAACTTTACGCTTATTTCATCGTAGTAGTGGATGTGTGTGCTTAAATATTACATAGAGAAGTGAGTGGGGAGTGATGAGATGTCTCAGTTTTCAATACGCCGTCCTGTAACAGTATTTATGTTAATTATTGCTTTGCTAATCGGGGGCGGTATTTTTTCGTTAAGGCTTCCTGTCGAGCAGATGCCGGATATGAAGTTGCCTATCGCTGTGGTAGCGACCAGTATTCCGAACTCGACACCAACGGAAGTTGAGGAATTGGTGACCAAACCTATTGAAAAGAGTCTGGCTTCTATTGAGAATGTAGATACGATCCAGTCCGAATCTTCAGAAGGATCATCTATGGTCATCATTCAATTTAATTGGGGAGTAGATATAAATCAAGCAACCCTCGACATGCGAGATAAAATTGATGGAGTTCGAGGATCTCTTCCAAAGGCGGCAAATTCGCCGCGCGTACTTAAATTGGATCTTAATGCAACGCCGGTTATTACACTCTCCTTTACAGGGGACCAGGATGTTAACAAGCTGAAGCCTATTGCTAAGGATATTATTCAGCCGCGACTTGAAAGAATTGCGGGAGTAGCTTCAGTCAGCATGTCAGGCGGGCAAGAACGGCTTGTGAAGATTACTGTAGATCAAGCCAAGCTTCAAAGCTATGGTATTACGCTGGATCAAATCAGCCAAGCGCTATCGTCTAATAACGTAGCTGGTTCTGCTGGTTCAGTATACCGAGGCAATACAGAAATCCAACTTCGGGTTCAGGGTGAATATAAAGCTGTTTCAGAAATGGGTGAAACGCCAATTCCAGTAGGGAAGGGGAGCGTTAAGCTAAAGGACATTGCGACAGTTGAAGATTCCTTGGATGATGTTACAACCATTTCTACTTTTAATGGAAAGCCAAGTGTCAATATTTCTGTTACTAAAGCCACAGGGGGGAATACCCTCTCAATCGCCAATTCTGTAAAGGATAGTTTAGATTCGATACGGAAGGAATTGCCTCAGGGAACTCAATTAGAGATGGTAACAGATGCTTCGAAACCGATTAGCGACTCCGTACACTCACTAGTAGAGCATGCTATATTGGGGCTTATTATCGCAGCCATTGTATTACTTTTATTTTTGAACAGTATACGTTCTACCATTATTGCTGCTATCGTTATTCCAATTTCCTTCGTAGCTACGTTTATGATGATGTATTTCACCGGACAAACCATTAATGTTATTTCATTGAGCGGTTTGCTTCTGGGGTTAGGATCGTTTGTCGACTTTGCTGTTGTTATTATTGAGAATATTTTTAGACAACGACATGAAGGGAAAAGCATGCTACAAGGGGCTATTGATGGCTCCAAGCAGGTGGGTAATGCCGTTATGGCATCTGCACTTGCGCAGATCGTAGTATTTTTACCAGTTGTTTTTGTTGATGGAATAGCGGGAGTTCTATTTAAACCGTTGGCGTTAACAGTTATTTTCTCTCACATTGCAGCCTTGGTCGTATCCCTTCTGATTGTGCCGATGCTCGGTTCACGTTGGCTACCTACCATACCAGATGAATCCATATACTCTTCAGGTACTTATAAGGGTGTTAACCCTATTGTGTGGTTTAATATTGGCTTCGAGAAATTTAAGGGTGGGTATCGCCGTATACTGAAGTGGGGAATCAACCATAGAAAATCTGTGTTAATCATTACTTTATTAATGTTTGTGGCAGCTGGGGCTCTAGTTCCTTTCGTTAAGGCTGAATTTATCCCAGCATCCGATACTGGGGAATTCACAGTTAATGTGAAACTTCCTAATGGAACGGTCTTGGAAGAAACGGAAAAGGTTGTTCAAGATATAGAAAAAGAAATATTGAAAGTTCCTGATTTGGATAAAATGACAGTGACAGTTGGGTCTGGTGGCAATTCGGCCTTTTCAGGTGCAACTCCAACCAACTCGGCAGATTTAAGTGTTACGCTCAAGGATGGGCATCAGCCAACAGATGTTGTAGTTGAGGGCCTTCGTAAGAAATTTGATAGTATTCCGGATGCAGAGATTACACTGACGTCCACAACAGGCCTTTCAAGCGGTGCGGCTGTTAACATTAATCTAAAAGGCGACGATATTGACGTCCTGAGAGAACTCTCGGACAATCTCGTTGCGGACGTGAAAAAAATACCGGGTACGGTCAATGTGAAAAGTAGCTTGAGTGCCGTTCGCGAAGAATATGAGATTACCGTTAATCGGGAGCTTGCGAGTCGATATGGCTTATCAGCAACTCAAATCTTATCTGCAGTGAATACTTCTTTTAATGGATCAGTCGCCACAAGCTATCGTACAGGTGAAGATCAGATTGATGTGAAGATATCATTGCCAGAGCAAAATCGCCACGATTTGTCAAATCTACAAGCCTTGCGGATTACCACTCCACAAGGTATTGATGTACCTTTGTCTTCCGTAGTAAGTATTGATAAACGGACTGTACCCGATACTGTTACTCGTGAAGACCAGACACGTCAAGTACAGATTTCTGCTGATATTGATGGATCAGGGGACATTCTAACCGTCAAACAGAAAATAGATGCTCTTTTGAAGAGTACTCACTTCCCAGAAGGCTACAGTGCAGATACGGGTGGCGGGCAAACTGAACAAATGATGGAGTCTTTTATAAACTTAGGGATAGCTATTCTGCTATCTGTCGTGCTCATTTATATGGTTATGGCAGGACAGTTCGAATCGTTGCTCACACCGTTTGTTATTATGTTTTCCGTTCCACCTACGGTAATTGGTGTGCTTATCGGTTTAGCTGTAACCGGGGCGAGCCTCAGCGTTTCAGCTTTGACGGGTTACATCATGCTCGTTGGTTTGGTCGTCAACAATGCCATAGTTATGATTGACTTTATAATTCAGCTCCGAAAAGACGGCCAAGATCGGGATGAAGCTATTATTCATGGAGCGTCTGAGCGGTTGCGTCCGATTTTGATGACCACGCTGGCTACTGTACTAGCTTTGCTCCCAATGGCATTCGCTACAGGAGAGGGTAACGAAACACAAGCACCGATGGCAGTTGTTGTTGTATTCGGGTTATCCTTCGCAGCTGTTATTACATTGATTCTTATTCCGGTAGTCTACGTCATCATGGATAATATGATACAAAAACGTAAGAATCGGAAATTAAAAAGACAAGCGAAGAGAGAATTGAAAAAAGAAGCGAAACTACAAAAAAGTGTTCATATATAAGGTGAGGTGGAGAAACATAATGAATAAAAAAAGTGCTCTGATTGCTACAACTTTGCTTTTATCAGTTGCATTAGCGGGTTGCGGTGGGGGAGAGGCCCCTGCCGCAACGACTACGGCGCAGCAAGCCATTCCAGTTCAAGTAGCAAAAGTGGCTAAAGGTAGTATTAACGATTCAACAGGTATTATTGGAAGCTTTGCTCCCAAAGAGACAGCTCAGGTGTCTCCGAAAATTAGTGGTAAAATTCAAAGTATTAACCTTACAGTGGGCCAAAAAGTAAATAAAGGCGACACATTGTTTACTATAGACCAAAAGGACTTGCAGGACTCGATTAAGCAATCCCAGGAGTCTTACCAGGTTGCCCTGGCCAATTTAAAACAAGCAGAGTCAGGTGCAGCGCAATCGGTACAGCAGGCAGAATCCAGCGTGGATCAAGCCAAAAGTGCGCTTGTCCAGCAAGACAACACCATCACCCAAGCTCAGACCAGTCTGGTCGATGCTCAGAGTTCCGTGCGTGATGCTCAAAATACGCTCAACCGCAACCAACAGTTGTTTAGTGCGGGCGCTCTATCACAATCTGAGTTAGAGCAGTCTCAAATAGCGCATAGAAGGGCTTTAACTGCAGTGGAGAATGCGCAGATCACACTTCACAATGCACAAACGTCCAAGCAAAGTGCGCAAACAACATATAGCAATGCTCAAAAATCATTACGACTTGCCCAACAGAAAACAGGCATTGACGTAGCTCGTGCTTCTGTCAATCAAGCTAAGTCCAGTTTAGACACAGCGCGTAGCCAACTGGTGGATACTGTGGTCAAAGCTCCGATTTCCGGTACGATATCGGTAGTAACAGGAACCCAGGGGCAAATGGTTAGTGCACAATCCGCGGTTGCTACAATAGCAAATACCAATCCTATTATTGCTAAAGTTAACGTTTCTGAATCTGAGCTTCTCAAGATGCAGGTGGGTTCATCTGTGACTGTAGGCGTGGACTCGTTAAATAAGCGAATTGAGGCCAAAGTATCGGCTGTCAATCCGGTAATGGATAATGATCTGAAGGCATACCCTGTTGAGGTATCAGTTCCTAATGGTTCTGGCGAATTAAAATCAGGGATGGTTGTAACTGTATACATGAAATCAGAAGCTTCTAAAAACATTTTGGTATCGCAGGATGCCATTACGGAGCAGGCAGGGAAAAAGTATGCTTATGTAGTGGAAGGAACAGTGGCTAAGCGGGTAGAGGTGCAGACAGGCCAGGAAAGTGCCAAACAGGTTGAGGTAACCAAGGGGCTTGCTGAAGGACAAAATGTTGTCGTTAAGGGCGTTAGTCTGCTTACGGATGGCGCGAAGATTAATGTAGTGAAGTAATTTGTCGCGGCTATATTTACGGTAAATCACTGTTACTCCGTTATTTCTACTACTTAAAGTGTATTAGAGTATTAGATTTCAAGGGAATCTATAGACTTTATGTACTTTATATATTCTATGGATAATTCTTAACGAATATACTCCATTAAAGGCCGATTTCATGTACGAAAATAACCCTTGTACATTTAAGGCTGATAAGGTAAAAGTTGTAGGATGACGGAGGAACAGGTTCAATAGTATAATTATGACTGTGGAAAGCGGAATACATAATTCAAAAAAAATAATTTTTTTTTGAAACAGACGCAACTTTTTGAACCCATGCTACGTCTAATTGGGTGAGTATGAAACAAAGGGGTACAAAAGCGTAAAGACAAAATTCGCTAAAAAAAAATCTTTACTGCATTGTTATCACATTGTATAATACTGGAGTACGTCATAAATGGACGCTTTCTTTCAACTAGATTCCAAGCTTCTGTGATATTGTCACAGATATCATTTTATAAGGGTTCTCATAAAGCTCGGAAAGGAGGTGTAACGACTGATGAGTGACAAGATCCGACAAAAAGACAAAAATAATATTTCTGGTTATATTCAAGGAGGAGAAAAAAAGGTTATGACAAAGTTTAACAAAAAAATGATTAACGTGCTGGCAACAGCAACATTGGTTGCTGGTGTAGCAGCTCCAATCGCAGCATTGACTGCACCAACTGCAATCCATGCAGCTTCTAGCTTATCGAACCTGAATAATCCTAGTATTGGCTCTAGTGCACAATCCAATGTTGAATTGGGTAGAGCGAAAGTTAGTATTAGCCAAGCTTCCATCAGACCTGGTGCATCGTTTACAGTAACATTGCCAAAAGGTTTTGAATTTTCTGGCCCTGGAAACGGTGTTAGTCGCGTAAAAACTGCTACTGACGCTACTTATGGTTTGGGTGTATATCTTGATGCGAAAGATAACGACGACGCTGAAAACCTTGAGTCTACTGGTTATAAAGATGCAGATGCAGTTGTAGTTACTAAGCTGACTAACAAGTCTGCAAAAGTTGAATTGAATTTCAGTAACTCTGCTGATGCTGCTGATCTTTATCTGAACTTTGGTAAAATCAATGTTACTGGACCTAGCAATGGACCTATCAAAGTTGCTATTGATGCTGCTTCCGCAAGCGGTTTGACTAGTGGCGAAGTAGTGATTGGTAACGTGGTTTCTTCCGGTCAAATTTCTTTGAGTGCAGCTGATACTGTTTCCAGTGAAGAAAACTTTACTGCAACTTTGAAAGTTAAAGAAGAAACAGCTGGTTCATTGGGTAACAACAACATTAAGTTGAAATTGCCTAGCGGTTTCAAATGGGATTCTGCTCCTAAATCCGCAGCTACTATTCTGTTTGGTACTGATATCAAACCTGAAAACGTAAAATATTCTACTGACGGCGATACTTTGACTTTGTCCTTGGATAAAGTAAGTGGTCAGCAAACATCTTTCCAATTGCCTGTAGGATTCTATGTTGATGATGAAAACAGTGCTAAAGAAGGCGACGTAACAGTTAGTATCTCTGGTAATGCAACAACTGATGTTAGCTCCCTCGTAGTAGGTAGCTACGGTCAAATCGGTGGTGGCGTTTCTGTTGCTACTCCATCAACAATCCTTGCTGGTCATGACGAGCAAAAAATTGGTGATGTTACAATTAAAGAAACTGTTGCTGGTTCTTTCGTAAAAGGACGTACTGTAACTTTGCGTCTGCCTGAAGGTGCTCGTTGGCAGTCGACTTTTGAAAGCAATAACCCTGGAAGCAACTTCTCCGGTTCTATGGAGAACACTAACGGTTTGGGTGGAGCAGAAGTTTCCTACACTGACTCTGACAAACGTACTTTGAAATTGACTTTCAACAGTGCTAACAGCACAACTGACGCTGGTACTTTGAAACTGAAAAACGTTGAAGTTGCAACGCAACCAGGTTTCTCCGGCGATCTGAACGTTGATGTTGCTGGTAGCCAAGGTCTGAGCGGTACTGTTAAGGTTGCAACTGTGAAACAAGCAGTTACTCTGGCTGCTGCTTCCAAACCAACCCTGACAATCGGTCTGGGCGATCAACAAGTTGGCGATATCACAATCACTGAAGCTGCTAAAGAAGCTTTCGTTAAGAAAGACGGTAGCCGTGAAGTAATCTTGGAATTGCCAACAGGCGTACGTTTTGCTTCTACTCCAGATGTAAAAGTTACAGCTGGTGACGTTAAAGTGAAGAGTGTATCTACTGATACTTACGGCGAAAGCAACAAAGGCCGTCTGAGCTTCTACATCGATAGCGAAAGTGCTACTCCAAGTACAATCACAATCTCGGCTCCTAAGCTGACTGTTGACCGTACTGTAGCTCAAGGCGACATCGTTGCTAAGCTGAAAGGTAGCGCAGTATCTTACACTGCATACAAAGGCGCAACTGACAACACTCAAAACTGGAAAGATAACAACACTGCAGCTGCTGAAGTAGCAATCGCAACTGTTGGAACTCCAGCTCCAGGTGCTACTAAAACTAAAGCTGTCTTCACATTGGGAAGTACTTCCTACACTGTGAACGGCGAAACTAAAACAGCAGAAGTAGCTGCTTATGCTGAAAACGGACGCACTTACTTGCCAGTACGTTATGCAGCTGAAGCTCTGGGTGTATCCCCACAAAACATCCTGTTTGACAAAGCAACTTCCACAGTTACCCTGATCAAAGGTAGCACTGTTGCTCAAATCAAACTGAACACAAACCTGTTGACTGTTAACGGTTCTGTGATTCGTATGGACGTTAAAGCTGTAACTAACAAAAACCGTACTGTACTGCCAATCGCTTGGGTGAGCAGAGCGCTGGATGCATCCATCACTTATGATGCAACTGCAAAAACAGTTACTGTTGAAAACAAAAACTAATTTAAGAGCAACTCTTTTGAGTTAACTGAATTAGATGAGAAGAGGGTTCCTTTTGGAGCCCTTTTCTTTTATTAGTCTTATTGACAAAGGAGAGAAATTATGAAACGTTTTGGAGTGGCAGTACTGTCCACATTAGTTCTTTCTTCTGCGTTCGCCAATCTTGCAGGAGCTCAACCAGGTGATATAAAGGTTATTATTAACGGTGTAACTCAGCAATATACCCAGTCCCCGGTTGTTAGTCAAAATACAACCTTGGTGCCTCTCCGTGGTGTTTTTGAAAGCTTGGGTGCGAAGGTCGATTGGGACAGCAAAGCTAAAAAAGTGACAGCATCTAAAAATGATGATACGTTAACTTTAAATGTTGGTTCTAAACTTGCTTATAAAAATAGTAATCCTGTACAGCTGGATGCAGCAACTCAAATTCAAAAGGGTCAAGTACTCGTTCCTTTACGTTTTGTGAGCCAATCATTAGGCGCCAAAGTAAATTGGGATCAGGCTACCCGAACAGTGACCATTTCTAATCAAGCTAACGGCAGCACTACTGGCGATCAAACCAATAGTTTGTCCAGTAAGCCTCTCGCAACTCCTGTGACCCAAGTTACTTATGATACCTACTATAATGATTCTTTGACCTATAATGATGCAGTTAAACTGGCTATAGCTGATAGTACTACAGTTAAAACAGCAGCAACGAATATCGATCAAGCTGGGAAAATCATGAAAGAAGCTGGCAAGGATATTAACTTTGTTCCAGCAGAAGCAGGTGATGAAGCACAAGACAAAGCTTTCAAAGGTTATGCTCAAACGAATCTAAATTATGAGGCTGCTAAGAAAAACTTGGATATGACCAAAGAAGGTATTGAATATAATGTGAAGGATCTCTATAACAAACTCCTTCAAAAGCAAAATGCCGTTAAACTTGCTGCTTTAAATATTGAAGATGCTGAGCGCAAGCTGAAAGTTTCACAAATTAAAAGAGATAATCAAATGTCGAGTGATTATGAGGTTACACAAGCAACCAATCAGGTGACTCAAAATCAAGCTGCTTTAGAAAAAGCAAAAAAAGATCTAGATAGTGCTTATGTATCTTTGAACCAAGTGATTGGTTACAAACCTGAGCAACGTTATGAATTGAAGGATAAACCTGTCTATTCTGAGTTTAAAGATAATGTGGAAACTAAAGTAAGCCAAGTACTTACTAGCAGCACTGCCATTTGGTTGAGTGAGCAAAAAGTGGATTTAGCTGAATTGAGCTTAAAGCTTTACAACTTCAATACTCCAGGAAATACGCCTTACGAAGCTGAACAACTTAATGTTGAAAAAGCTCAGTATGCTACAGAAGGCACAAAGAGACAACTCGAAGAAGCAGTAAGAACAATCTATAACAACATCAAAGCATTGGAAAGCCAATACTCACAGATCCAAGCTGGTTTGGTGAGTGCAAGAAGTGCGGCCGATATGGCTAAAAAGCAATTTGATGTTGGGTTGGCTACAGAGCTTCAGGTTTATGATGCTAATTTGAAAGTGACTACTGCTGAGCAACAGGCGGAAGATATAGTTTCAAGTATTGATACTTTGAAGCTGGCTTTCAATAAGCCTTGGGCTATGCAAGGTTCCGCTGGAGCAAGCGCGCAATAATTAAAACTTAACTATACTTGCTATAACCTGCTGTAGGAGGACTTCATGAAATCACGCTATAAAGTATCGTTGGCTGCAGCTTTACTTGGGGGAGGAATTGTAGCAGGCTCCTTAATGAACAATTCAGTTAATGGAGCCTCCAGTTCTGGACAACCTGGTACAGCTGATGATCCAGTCGTAACCAAAAGCTATGTTGACCAAAAAATTGCCCAGGCAATCAAAGGTGGAGTGCCCGCAAGTAACACGAGTAGTAAAACCACTAGTTCGACTACTCCAGCGACAAACGCTACCTCTAACACAACGGCGTCAGGAACTTCTAGTGCAGGAAAAACTTCCACACCAGAGCAGACAGAGGTTTTAAAGGTTGTTGATGTAAAGCCTGGTCAAAAACTGATTGCCAAAGCAGGCTCGGAATTTATTTTACGTAATGGTTATGCTGTTGTGTATAGTATGGATGCCAGTGGGGCTATTGATATTACTTCTGGAACGGAAATTGTTCATAATCAGGCTGTCGAAAAAAATCATTTATTATCGTTTCCTAGAGAAGGAAGAGGTATTCAAGTAAAAGAAGGTCAGAAGTTTGGTCTGGTCGTTATGGTACGAGGCGGTTATACTGTTCAGTAAACTGTTTTGTATTTAAGCTGCTTTCGGCGGCTCTTTTTCTTAAATACTGTTTGGGATAGCAAATTGTTCTTGGCTAAGTTGAACCTAATCGCTGCACACTAACCCCATGAAAGACAATACATTTAGTGGAGGGTGTATACGAGATGGCGTCAAGAGGTCAAAGACGATTAATTCCCGAAAGTCGTGTCAGGTTAGATGATTTGAAGTATGAAATCGCTGCTGAGTTTGGGCTACCTGTTTATAATCCCCAATATACACATATACAACCTAAGGCTGACAGTGAATTTGCTGCAGAATTGGGGGAGTTTGCGGGGGGCGGGAATGTAGCATGGCGTGATTTAACTTCAAGACAGAACGGTTCGGTTGGTGGTGAAATTACTAAGCGACTGATACAATCTGCTGAACGTAGCTTATCTGAATATGGTACATTGTAAGTTGCAATAATTTCTACAGTTTTTGAACATATAGTAGCGTAAAATCTGGGGTAATTTACATGTAAATCAAAAATGGTTTGCATGTAGACTTACCCTAATTTCGAATGTTGTCATTGGGTGATACGAATTGACACCTTGTTTTAAATAGGATATCATGGCATTTGAGGCTTGTACGCAACCTTTTCCTACCGGAGAAGGTTCATTTTTTATTAATCAGGTGTAACAAGATACCTCCCGCCATTTGATGGCTTGAAGGTATCTGAATAATGCCATTACCATGTCAGGATTTTTTTATTAAATCCTCATGTATTTTAATTGTGGGAGGTTGAAATTCATGTCTGTAAAAGGCCGTCATTTGTTCACGTCCGAGTCTGTAACAGAAGGCCATCCGGATAAAATCTGTGATCAGATATCCGATGCTGTATTGGATGCCTTTCTAGCTAATGACCCTAATGCACGGGTAGCATGTGAAGTATCGGTAGCTACTGGTCTCGTTCTCGTTATTGGTGAAATCAGTTCCAAATCGGAGTACGTGGATATTCCATCCATTGTACGTAATACGATTAAGGAAATTGGCTATACACGTGCGAAATACGGTTTCGACTATAATACTTGCGCTGTATTGACTTCTTTGAATGAACAGTCGCCGGACATCGCTCAAGGGGTTAATGCTGCCTTGGAAAGCCGTGATCCTGCTGAAGTAGATAAAGAAACGGAAAACATTGGGGCTGGAGATCAAGGATTGATGTTTGGTTTTGCTACGAACGAGACACCGGAGTTGATGCCTTTACCTATCGCTATGTCTCACCGTATTGCACGACGCTTGTCTGAAGTGCGTAAGGATGGAACACTGAATTACCTTCGTCCAGACGGTAAAACCCAAGTAACGGTAGAGTATGAAAATGGTAAACCTGTTCGTATTGATGCTATTGTAGTTTCTACGCAGCATGCGGAGGATACTACTTTGGAGCAAATTCAAGCAGACATCAAAGAAAAGGTTATTTTGCCAGTTGTTCCTGCCGAATTATTGGATGAGCAAACCAAGTATTACATTAATCCGACAGGACGCTTTGTTATCGGTGGTCCTCAAGGAGATGCAGGTCTGACAGGCCGTAAAATTATTGTGGATACGTATGGTGGTTATGCACGTCACGGCGGGGGAGCATTCTCCGGTAAAGATCCGACCAAAGTGGACCGTTCTGCTGCTTATGCTGCTCGTTATGTAGCGAAAAACCTCGTAGCAGCTGGATTGGCAGACAAAGTGGAAATTCAGCTTGCTTATGCCATCGGTGTAGCTACGCCTGTTTCGATTAACGTCGATACATACGGTACGGGTAAAGTGAGTGATGAGAAGCTGGTTGAATTGATCCGAAATAACTTTGATCTGCGCCCAACAGGTATTATTCGCATGTTGGATCTGCGTCGTCCAATTTATAAGCAAACTGCTGCCTACGGTCACTTTGGACGTACAGATTTGGATGTACCATGGGAGAGCGTAGATAAAGCTGAAATTCTAAAAGAACAAGCGGGGCTGTAATTCCTCGTATGTTATCAAAATAAAAGCAATAACCCAAAAAGACTGTTTCATGCTTTGCATGAACAGTCTTTTTTTTGATGTGTTTCGCTGTTAAGTACGAATTTGTTCTGATGTACCGAATGCTGAGTGACTACTCGGATATCGGAGCATGGTCCAATAAATTTTTAAGTAAACGACAAACCTTTTGCAGTTCCTTGTACTGCTCCAAATACGCAAAAAGGGCTTTCAGGAGGCCTTTCTGAGGGTTCGATTTCAGAGTCTCTTCCTTTAAATGAGCGTAGATTTGCTGACACTCCTGTTTCTCCTCTGAACTCCAAGAAGACAGCAGTATACTGTCTTCCAAAGAGTGGAGAAGGCTGTTAATTTGACGGCCTTGATCAAAAGGATTACTTAGAGCACTTTCGGGTAACCAGCCTTGCTTGCTCCAGAACAAATGTGGAGCTGAATCAGCATTGTTCAGGCTGGTTGCCAAGGAACTGGATAAGAAGATAATAAACTGTGTTAGATGTTCAATCGTTTCATCATTCATGCGATCGGCAAAGAAGCGAATATATTCAAACACAATGCTTTTAAGTACAAAGGTCACGTCCCATGCATGATCTTCAATGCTCGGTCCAAAAATATCAATCAGGCAGTCGCGAACCCATCTGTACAATTTGTATTCATGATTCTCGAATGCGTAATTAAGTTGTTCATTCTGGAAAATAAGCATGGAAGGCTCAGGAAGATCCATCATGAGATACACTTTGTTTTCAACGAGATTTTTCAAGTAAAGTACAATAAAACCGTGCAGTTTATCGTGCTTAGAAAGATCAGGTTTACTGTAGAGAGCCCGGATGTCTTGTTCAATGTTATTTTCCAGAATGATACACATTTCTAGAGGGAGTTCTTCTTTTCCCTGAAAATATTTATAGAAGGATGCCTTCGCCATCCCACTTTCTTTGGCGATTTCTTCAACAGATGTTGAATAATAGCCTTTTCTGGAGAACAGCCGAATGGCGGCCTGTAAAATATCATTTTTTTTACTTTCCATACATACTTCCCCCTAGGGACCGACTAACTCGACAGCATGCGAACTCACTTCATACATCATAAAGATTGATCAGGTGTGATAACTGTGTGCTGCTGTTTTTTGAGTTGACGGCGCATCTTGTATTTGGCCATGATCATATACAAGGACGGCACGACAAACAAGGTTAACAAGGTCGAGAATAACAAACCGAAAATGACGGTAAACGCCAGTGGCTTAAAGAGCAGGCTTCCCAATAGTGCCAACGGAATCATACCTACAATGGCGGCCAAGGATGTCAATAAAATTGGTCTGAAGCGAGCGGCGGCCGCCTGTATTACGGCTTCCTTCAATTCCATTCCTTCATGTCGTGCATCCTCGATAAATTCAATTAACACAATCCCATTCCGCACAACAATGCCCGCGAGTGCAATGATTCCCATGATGCTCATAAAACCGATAGGCATATCGGTTAAGAAAATACCAATAATCCCGCCGGCTGCTGCCAGGTACACGGTCGTCATAATAATAATAGGAATGGAGAGAGAATAAAATTGCATAGTAATCAAGAGTAAAATGAGCAAGACTACAACGATAGCCAGCTGTCCTAAGTCCTTGAATATGGTCGATTGGTCAGAGGTTTCCCCACCAACCTCCCATTTGTAGCCTTCTGGGAACTTCATTTGCGCCAGCTTACTTTCAACATCAACCATCGCTTCGCTTGCAGTTCGTCCGTTCAAATCGGCTTCCACCGTAATCGTCCGCTCCATATTGTAATGCTTGATTTGCTGAATAGCAAATGACGGCTTAATCTGGACAAGCTGGTTTAATGGAATTTGCTTACCAGCTGTATTAACTACACTTAATTGTTGGAAAAGCTTACTTGGCTCCTCGTCGCTGTGATTCAAATACATTTTAATATCTACCAGACTGTTTCCAGTATCAAATTGACTGACTTGGGCTCCTTCTTTTAATAGAAGCAGGGTGCGAGTCAAATCTGTGTAACTTACCAGGTATTGATCCATCGCTTGTTTGTTGACCTCAAGCTCCAGTGCATATCGTTCAATTCCTATATCATCCACGATGCCTGTTGTGCCCTCTACTGTCGCGATCTGCTCCTTTGCCTTTTGGGCAAGAGTTTGCAGTTCATTCAGATCCTGACCTGAGATACGAATAGAAACGGGCTTACCCACTGGAATCCCGAGACGAGGAACATACATCGTAACTGTAACTCCAGGGTAGGATTTCTTAACATGTTGTTCCCAAGCATCAACTGTCGTATTGAGATCGAATACGTTTTCTTTGCCGACGACAGCAATCTGCCCCACCGTTTCGTTATAACTAATATTTCCACCCGAACTATTAATGTCACTAAACAGTTGTGGGGCAGTCCCTCCAGTGCTGTAGACGACCTTGGAAGTTTCAGGTTGCTTTTTCACCCAGCCTGCAAGGTCTTTAACGACCTGGTCCGTTTCCGCAATTGAAGTGCCTACAGGCATTTTTACATTTAGTGCAACATGAGGATCTTCCGACTCAGGAAAAAGTTCAACTGAGGTAAAGGGAACTAATCCATAGGCGGCTGTTCCAAGCATGAGTCCGACCATGGCTGTCAACAAGGGACGCTGAATGACCTTAGGCATCAGTTTTTGTGAATAGAGCTTGTTTAAAGAATGAATCTGCTGGCCGAGCAAGCCTGCTGGTTTAGATTTACCCTGAGGGTGACGAGCCTGTCTGCGCTTCTCATACCATTCTCGAAAAATAGGGATGATGGTGAGCGACATGATCATAGAGGCAAGCATGGTCAGGGAGACAATAGCAGGAATAGGTTTAATAAAGGCACCTACATTTCCAGGAAGAAACAACAATGGCGCGAAAGCTGAGATGGTAGCCAGAGTTGCAACCAAAATAGAAAGCATGACCTCTTTGGTACCTTTTACAGCTGCGACTGAGGGCGATTCTCCTAATTCCGTAAGTCTACGCTCAATATTATCATTTACAACTACGGCATCATCCACGAGTATGCCGAGTACGATGATCAGACCGACAACGGAAATCTGATTTAGAGTGATGCCGAACATAGGCAAAAAGATAATGGCAATCGAAACCGAAATAGGAATGGCCAGTGCAACAAATGCAGAGGTGAGCAAATTCAGCCCCAACATACAAACGAGAATAACGGCCACAATCGCAAGAATCGTTTCACGCTTTAAGTCGTCAAAGATATGGCTTACCTGATCCTTTTGTGCAAAAAGAGTTTGAAAGTGAACACCTGCGGGGAGTGTTTTTTCCAGTTCTTTGAGCTTGGTATTGACCTTTTCGCTCATAGAAGGGATGTCTGTGCCTGTTTCTGCTCCAATACTTAACGTAATGGCCGGTTTACCCTCTACATAGGCAAAGTATTCTGTATTAGGATGGGCCAGCTCCGTTATGCCGATATCTCTCAAATAAACAGGATTACCCTCTTTGGTGCGTGTCAAAAGGACCTGATTCAATTCATCAGCTTTTTCGGTCTCGCGAACAATAAGTTGATAGGTACGTCCGTTGTATTCAATATTACCAGTAGGGACCCGATCAATTTGAGCCTGAATCGCTTGAGCCACTTGTCCCCACGAAAGCTGGTATTGCTGAAGTTTCTGATTGTCAATATGGACACGTACTTCTTGATCAGGGAGACCATTGAATTTGACGCTAGATACGCCAGAAATGGTATTGAGCTGATCTTTCCAAGTCGTTGTTAAATCATTTAGTTTATACAGCGGTGTGGAAGAGTCAGCCGTCAGGGCATAGGAGCCGATAAAAGAGCTGGTTAGTTTGTCATTTACAACAGGTACTTCAACGCCTTGAGGAAGATCAGCTTGTGCATCTTGCACTTTTTTACGCATATCATCCCAAACCGTTTGAGGATCAACTCCGTTTTTGGATTCGATTAAAATAGAGGAGAATCCGTTACCAGAAGTCGAACTAATCGTTTTAACACCTTCAACTTCCTTAATGCGTTTCTCCAGCTCTTTAGTTACGGTTTCTTCTACTTTTTGTGGTGAAGCACCAGGGTAGACTGTTGTTACCATAGCATTTTGTATGGTGACATCCGGCATTTCCTGCTGTGGTAACTGGAAAAAGCCGAAGATTCCGACCAAAATCAGCATGACAAAAAACAGCAATGTAATTTTTCGTTTTTTTACGATGTACTCAATCATGGGCGTCCGCCTTCCTCCGACTGAATCGCATTTCCATCAAACAGGTTTTCTGCCCCTTTAACGATAATACGTTCGCCTTCACGAAGTCCCGATACGATTTGCAACTGATTATCTACAACCTGATTACCGAGCTCCACAGGGGTTTTAACAGCTTTTCCTTGAATGTCTTTGAAAATAAAAGGCTTGCTTCCCGTGTTAATGACTGCTTCGGCAGGAACGAGAATCCCATTCTTGTCGGTCACCTGTTGAGCAGCTTTAATGACCTGACCGGGTAACCAGTCTCGCTGTGGATTGTTTATAACAATCTCTACGTTAACCCTTCCTGTGTCGGTGCTGGTTGAAGGATAGACGTTAGACACCGTACCTTGACGGGTCTCTTCATAGAGCGCCACTTCTACTTGTTGACCCTTTTTCCAATCCTTAATTTCACTGTCTGGTACAGGAAGTAGTACTTTGAGGCGGTCGATGGTGCCTATGCGATAGACGGCTTGCCCTGACGCGACCAAATCACCTGTATTCACGATTTTTTCTAAGATTACACCGTTCACAGGAGAGATTAGACGTGTGCGTGAAAGTGCAAGTTCTGCCTGCCCCTTGGCAACAAGGGCTTTTTCGTAGTTGGCATGGGCTTGTTTTTGGGAAGCCACAGCCTGTTCACTGGCCGCTAGGGCTTTGCTTTTACCTGCAAGCGCATCTTGAAAGGAAGCTTGGGCGGATTGATGATCTTCGGCTGTGGCCCCTTCCAGCAAAAGGGACAGGGATTCCTTAGCTTGTTCCAAGTCTTTCAGGGCTGCGGTAGCATTCAGGTGAGCATTTTCATTATCTGATGCGGTAGCAGCGCCTGCCTCAAACAGCTTCTGTGTGCGCTCGCTATCCGTCTTGGCCTTGTTATAAGCGCTTTGTGCCTTATCTACAGTAGCTTGCGCTTGTTGTTTCTCTTGAGCACGTGCGCCTTTATTGACCTTGTTAACATTCGCGCGAGCTCCTGTAATGCCGGCATCGGCGGATTGAATCGCGGAGGTAGCAGCCTGTAAATTAGCCTGTGCGTTATCTATACCGGCCAAGGCCTCTTGAATAGAGGCTGTCGCCTGTGCAACCTGCAGTCTATAGCCAGCGTCATCTAGACGGGCAATGGTTGTACCTTTCTGTACAGCCGTCCCGGTAGTGATTTCTGCGCTAGCGACGATACCTCCGTTCTGAAAAGCCAGTGTACGTTCTTCATAGGCTTGAAGAGTGCCTGACAAGTTATAGGCAGTATGAAGTGGCGTTGATTTGACGATTGCGGTCCGCACAACGGTTGGCTGTACAGATGAACCTAGAGCGGCATCTTTTTTTTTCTGTAGAACATCCGGTCATTGCGATGCACAGGGATAAAGTAGATATGATGATGGCCCGTTGTTTATTCATGATTATCAATCCTTCCGATAGGGTCATAATTAGAGAAGTGAACTAATCAGTATTATTTGAACTAACAAGTTCAAATGTATTATAGTGCGCCGATATTGCATTCGTCAATTCATCGTTTTAGATTTTATGAATTAGTTGACGGGACTTTCGTAACTTTTGCCTATATAATAAGTCTATTAACATAAGAGGATTTTTTTGTTTATTGATAGAGTACATGCGCGGAACAAAACCGTTTAAATACATTGAAGATGGGAGCTATTATCCAAATGTTTTTAAGTAATAAGAAACAGAGTGAAGTGAAAGTTAATGGCAGAGGAATCGCTAAAAGATGGGCCGTGTTAACACTGGCAGGGGTATTATGGGTCGGTCCGGTTGCTGGAACTGGGGCTCTAATTCCCTTAAATGGTTGGATGTCTGCTCCAATCGCAAGTGCAGCCTCTGGTTCAACTGTAAAATTGGGAGAAGAGATCATTACTTCGGGTGCAACATTATTGAAATATCGTTTTAAAGGGTCCAAAGGAACAGCACTGGCTGATATCATTCGAGTAGACTTGCAAAATCCGTACGTTAAGCTGGATGTCATGACGGGGAAGAATGGACAGTTTACGACCCGGCAGAGCACAGGCGGCATGGCAAAAGAGACTGGAGCGGTTGCTGGTGTAAACGGGGATTATTTTAATACCTCAAGCGAGGGAGCTCCGATCGGTGGACAAGTATCCAAGGGTGTGTTGATGTCTACTCCATCTGATTTAACGGGCATGTATGCCTTTGCTGTAACCAAAGATGGTTCTCCGATGGTGGAGCAGTTTACTTTTGAAGGAACAGTAAAAGCTGGAGACGGGTCGTCTTTCTCTTTGGCGGGGATGAACAAGGCTTCGTATTCGCCTGAGACGAGCGGGGGCAGTTATAGTCACTCTAATGCTATGTATATTTATACATCTGCTTGGAAAGCAATTGAGCGGCCCAAAAACAGTTCGACAACGCCTACCGAGGTATTGGTACAAAATGGTGTGGTTACGCAAGTCTCCGACAATGCTACATTGAATATGACCGTTCCGCAGGATGGCTATATTTTACGTACTCACGGTAAAGCGGCTGATTATGCCAAAGCGCATCTGACCGTGGGACAGACCGTAGAAACGAGCTATCGCCTTCGTGTTAAATCGACAGGGAGTGAAGTAGATCCTTCCAACCTTCAGATGATGATTGGTGGACATACCATATTAGTAAATGACGGTCAGAAAACCTCTTTTTCCCGGAGCACAACAAGCATAGGCGGGACGCGTGCGCGTACAGCTTTGGGATATTCCCGTGACAAGCGTTACGCTTATGTCATTGCCGTTGAGAAGAATGGGAACAGCGTTGGTGTATCCCTGAGCGAGCTGCAAACGCTGATGAAAGATATTGGCGTCTGGAAGGGTATGAATCTCGATGGGGGCGGTTCTACGACCATGGTGACTCGTGATTTGGGGGATACGACAGCGGGACTTACGTTCAATACGGAATATGGTACAGAGCAACGTAGTATCGTAAATGGAGTGGGGGTATATACCAATGCTCCTAAAGGAACGCTCAAAGGTTTCACCATCAAGGGCAATAAAACGCTGCTGATTGGTCAGACCGGAAGCTATTCCTTCAAAGGCTATGACAACTACTACAATCCCTTCGATACCTCAAAAGTACAAGTGACGTGGAAGTCCAGCAACCCGGCTGTTGTGTCAGTGAGCGGCGGCGTTGTGAAGGGGGCCCAACCGGGAACGGCTACTTTAACGGCATCCAGTGGCTCAGCCAGCGCTACAACTAAGGTCACCGTGCTTGGAGCAGATGAAATTTCATCACTCACCGCAGGAAGTGGAACTGGCTCGCTTACCGCTGGAGCTAAAATCGCTGTACCGGTAACGGCAAAGACAAAAGATGGACAGAGTGTCAGCATTACGTCAGATGCGCTCAAATGGGAGTTCATTGGCTTTAAGGGAAGCGTTAAGGACAATCAACTTACAGTAAATACGGTGGATGCAGGCGTGAAAACGGGCTATGCCATCGGTCGCTATGATGGTTTCAGCGCTGTCGTCTTCTTGTCTGCTGGCGGAGCAAGTACAAACAATTGGGAGAACTTCGAAAATGTTTCGTATCCGGTTGATTTTACTTCGAATGTGGAAGGTGTTACCGGCACAGTGGCTGTTGTACAAGGAGATGGTGACCATGCCAATTCCAAAGTGCTGGAACTGAACTACGATATGACAAATGGCAGTGGTAAAATGTATGCTTACGCCCAATTGAACGGCACGTCCGGGAAAACGCTTGAACAGGCGGCTACTTCCATCTCAATTGATGTCAGAGGGGATAAGAGTCTGAACTGGCTGCGTGCGGAGCTAGAGGATGCCCAAGGCAAAACAGCATATATTGATCTCGCTAAAGTGATCGACTGGAACGGTTGGAAAACCATTAATGCAGATATGAGCGGTTTGAATATTTCGTATCCAGCGAAGCTGAAACGTCTTTATGTGGTCAATGTGGCGGAAGGTCAGGACGAGCGTGCTAAAACAGGCAATGTTGCTTTTGATAATATTTCTTTTAATACACCGGGAACGGTCGGCACAGAAGGACTTAAAAAGGGAACAGCTCAAATGACGATCGGACAAAAATCAATGACAGTAAACGGAACACCTACAACAATTGATGCAGCTCCGATGACTCGCGATGGTTCAACGTATGTTCCGATTAAGTATGTGCTGGACGCATTTGGCGGACAAGCCAAATGGAATGCGGGCGATCAACGGATCACCGTTATGCGCGGTGGTGTGCTGATGGATTTGACCGTAGGGAAAAAAGAAGTTGTTCTGAACGGGAAGCGTCAAAGTACTGATGTTGCACCCGTTGTGCTAGGGGGTAGGACTTTAGTCCCATTGAGACTCGTGTCTGAGCAGTTAGGAATGACTGTAAAATGGGAACAAGAAACGAAGACCATCACCCTTCAATCATGATATGGTATGATATATACTTGAAATGCTAGGATTGGAGTAGAACATTTGTGGACTTTCAAGCCGATATCATAGACCGAGTCATTAAAAATGCCATCCAGGTGATGGAGAACAGCAAATATCAGATGTTCGAAATATTGGACACGGCCCGGACCGAGCTGGTCACGTTAAATCAGGAGCTCCAGAGCGTCTTGAAGGAAACAGCAGAAACGATCGAAAAGGTGGACCAGCTGGAAATGAACTATCGGCGGTCCCGCATTCGGTTGACTGAGGTCAGCCGTGACTTCGTTCGCTATTCGGAAGAGGATATCAAGCAGGCTTATGAGAAGGCAACACAGCTTCAACTCGATGTGATGATTTTCCGCGAGAAGGAAATGTATCTCAAAGCCAGAAGAGATGATCTTCAAAAGCGGGCCAAAAGTGTTGAGGCTTCTGTCGAGCGCGCCGAAACCATCGGTTCGCAGATGGGAGTCGTGCTGGAATATTTGTCGGGCGAATTGGGACAAGTGACGCGGATCATCGAATCGGCTAAAAACCGGCAGTTTATTGGTCTGAAAATTATTTTGGCTCAGGAAGAGGAGCGCAAACGCATATCTCGTGAAATTCACGATGGACCTGCGCAGCTTCTTGCGCATCTAGTGCTTAGGACGGAAATTGTAGAAAGAATGATCGCCAAGCAGGAATTTAAGATGGTTCAGGACGAAATAGTAGACTTGAAGAAACAGGTTCGCTCCAGTCTTGAGGAAATGCGAAAGGTCATTTTCAATTTGCGTCCTATGGCCCTGGATGACCTGGGACTTATTCCGACGCTCCGGAAATATGTGCAGGATTTTGAAGAAAAAACGAAGATTAGATCGCTTTTTGAAACAAGGGGCAAGGAACACCGTCTCTCTTCCGCGATGGAAGCAGCCATTTACCGTCTGATCCAGGAAGCTTTGACCAATGCTGCCAAGCATGCTTATCCTACCTATGTGCTTGTTGAGATTACCTATCAGGCGCAGCTTGTAAAAATCGTGGTGCAGGATAATGGTTTGGGCTTTAAGCCAGAGCTTTTTCAGCAAAAAAGCAAAGATCATGGGCATTTTGGTCTGATTGGTATGCGGGAAAGGGTTGAACTGCTCGAGGGGAGAATGGAGATCGAATCAGCTGAGAATCAAGGCACCAAGATAGTGATTCATATCCCAACCAACGTGGAAAAGGGAAAGGAGTAACAACATGGAAAATCAGGAAATTAGCAATGCACCCATCAAAGTTCTCTTAGCGGACGATCATCAGTTGTTCCGTGAAGGACTTAAACGTATTTTGAATATGGAGGACGACATTGAGGTCATCGGAGAATGTGGCGATGGTATTCAAGTGTTGGAATTCTGTAACGTAGAGAAACCGGATATTGTTCTGATGGACATTAATATGCCAATCGAAAATGGTGTAGAGGCAACCGAAAAACTGCGTGAGATGTTCCCAGATGTCAAAGTGATCATTTTATCCATTCATGATGATGAAAGCTATGTATTTGAGACGTTGCGCAAGGGAGCCAATGGTTATCTGTTAAAGGATATGGAGGCCGAGTCCCTCATTAATGCTATTCGTTCGGTTCATGAAGGCTATGCGTTTATCCATCCGAAGGTAACAGGTAAGCTCATTCAGCAACTCCGCCGGATGACCTACTTGAATGAAACAGGGGCTATGGCTGAAGGTCATACGAAGGAAGCCGGCGTGAAGTTTGTCGCAGGTGAAAATAATCCATTGACCCGTCGTGAAGCTGAAGTATTGCGTCTGATGGCTGAAGGTAAGAGCAACAAGATGATCGGTGAATATTTATTCATTAGTGAGAAAACGGTCAAAAACCATGTCAGCAGTATTTTGCAAAAAATGGAGGTTGATGACCGTACACAAGCGGTTATTAACTCAATCAAATATGGATGGGTTACGCTGTAAAGTGTAGTTTTTTCAGGCATTAGACGATGCAGCTGCTAATAGATATGAATGCTGTACCGCCTTTCACTCCGGGCGATATGTCCGCTCATACAGAAACCCAGTACATAACCGTGACACCTCTTCCTGTTATACGGCATATATTGTCGCTATAGGAGGAGGTGGAACCCTCGTGACGGCTCACTTGGTTTGGATATTGCTTATATACGGTGTGGGGGCCGCTGTCGTGCATCTTATGTATATACGACAGGCGGTTCAGGCTTATCACAATGGCGAAGATTCATGCGCGATATCTCCAGGTCATCGCGCGATTCGCTATATTGTGATTACGTCCAATGACGGAGATCGTGTGGAATGGGTGATGCGTTCGTTGAACATACTTGCCTGGCTGCACCGGAGGCCGCTACATGTGACGGTACTGGATGATGAATCTATGGACGATACGCTACCGATTCTGACACGGCTAGTGCGCTATAGTCATATGGATGTTTCAGTCATTTCAAGTCGTTTTTCACCGGGGAACCCGGTTTTACCGAAGTCAGGCGGTGAAAAGCAGGTTGTTATTGATCTTAGAACAGTCAAGTCGTTGGCGGACGCCCCGCTTGTTCCTTAGCGACAGGGGATTGTGGACATCGTGGTCAAAATCGGATATAAATGTTTATAAACAGTTGTATAGGCAAGACAATAGGGATATCGTTGAGATCTACTTGATGTGAAGCACACTTCAGGCTATTAGCCACAGAAGTGTGCTTTTTTGCTGTTCTCTGGGGTGATAAGAACCCAAAAAGTCATGAATGGGAGGAGAAGGGGAAGGTGAAAATTGCAGTATATGCAGTGAGGTATAAGGGGAATTGGAATCTCCGATTAACTGTGGATATTCGAGTAGATATGACATGGTGGATGAATCCAGATGAGGGGCAGGGGAATGTTGTCGAAAGGTGGGTGTTATTAGGAGATGAGCTCCCCTTGTCCTGGGGAACAAAGCTGTGTGAAACATTTAAGGAATTAGTAGGTATGGAGCGATGGGGGAAACGGCAGTGGTGGGCTTATATTATCGCACAGCTAAAAAGTGAACTGGCTCTTGAACCTTTTGACGGAGAACGAATTTTATCTGGAGGAGTAGAGAATATATGCATTTGGGATCATGTACAAGGTTGGACTTCTCGCACAGAAAGTGGGGATGAGAGACGAGAAACAAAGGGAGGTTTACGTTCTATTCAAAAAAGGGACCTCGTCACGGGAATGGATGGATTGGAGAGGGAGTGTTTAACACGACAAGCGAATGAGCTGGCTAATTTGTTGTCAGGACGCCAGTTACTCGTTCCAGAAGTCGAAGCGCTACTGGCAGAGGCAGCGCCAGGTTTGGAGCGTACTTGGCGATCCGCTGCACAACTTGCATATCTGCAAGGCCGACTCAGCTTTGCTACTGGCCTCGATCCAGCACCTCGCACGCGCTGGTCTGCCGCGCGTACGCATGAACTCCGCTGCAATCGTTGTGGCAGCGGGATAGTGCACCGCACGAGCTGCGCATCGTGCGGCCGTAAGGCGTGCGCCTACTGCGAGACATGTCTCGCACTTGGACGCAGCCGTGAATGCTCGCTGCTACTGCGCGGTGCAGCGAAACCCGCGCTGCCGTGCACAGCAGGCATAGCCCCGGCGACGGAACTCGACCGCTGGGGGCTAAGCTCAGCGCAGCGTGCCGCCGCCGAAGCGGCGCTGCGCTTTTTAGCCACACCGCACGGGGGAGTGCGGGGACATTTTCGCCCGGAAGGCCGTGGACTCCGGGCGTTGTTCCGACGCGACATGGTTGCGTGCCGGACATCAGATGCTACCGCTTCGCAGGGCAACAACCTTGCCCGTAGCAGGCAGACTTCGCCGAAACCAGGCGAAGGTGAGAGGTATAACGCTGATTGGCAGGTGCCTGATACCACGGTAGGACGTTTTCTGCTCTGGGCCGTAACGGGCGCAGGCAAGACGGAAATGATGTTTCCGCTCTTGCAATATGTGCTAGACCACGGAGGAACGGCACTTGTGGCAACACCACGCCGCGACGTGGTACTGGAGTTAGCCCCTCGTTTGGCCATTGCTTTTCCCGATGTGAGCATGGTGACGCTCTATGGGGGAAGCGCAGAACGCTGGCAAAGGGGACAGCTGACACTGGCAACGACACATCAGCTATTGCGTTATCATCAAGCTTTTGATTTGGTTGTGATTGATGAGATTGACGCGTTTCCTTATCACAATGATCCTATGCTTGCCTTTGCTGCACGAGCAGTATGTAAGCCGAAGGGGAAGTTTATCTATCTGTCAGCTACACCACCGCAATCCTTGCAGAAAGAGGCTGCACGAGGTCTGCTGCCACACGCCAAGGTTCCCGTTCGTTTTCATCGTCATCCTCTACCTGTCCCATTTCGTTTGGGGGCTGCTTCAGTGCAACAATGGCTGCAAAAAGGTCGGCTTCCCGCATCCTTTATTCAACGCCTACGCGTATCCATACAACGTGGGGCACAGGTTTTCCTGTTTGTGACACGAATCTCACATATTCAGGGACTTGTGAAGCTGCTGATTAAACATTTGCCTTATGTACCTATTGCGGGCACCTCCTCACAGGATGAAGAAAGAACCGCTAAAGTACGCTTATTTCGAGCTACTGAAATACGTGTTCTGGTTACAACGACTATTTTGGAGCGAGGGGTAACTGTTCCACGGAGTGATGTGTACGTATTAGACGCGGACAGTAGTCTTTTTGATGAAGCCTCTCTTGTCCAAATGGCTGGTCGCGCGGGCAGGTCCAAGGATGACCCATGTGGAGTTGTTATTTTTACATCCCCCCAATGGACACGAGGTCAAAAAAGAGCAATTAGACAGATTAAACGTATGAATGAACTGGCTCGGAAAAGAGGATACCTGAAGGAGGCGAAGCACTAAATGCATTAAATAAAAAAAGTTTTTTTGGAAATGTGAAACCTGAAACAATGTCGGTACGTAAACTACCAAGAAAGGTGCATTCTGGTATGGGGATGATTCCAACAACCCGTCTATTTTTGAATTGGTTATTCCATCGCCAGTCCCAAACATGTATGGCTTGCGGCACTCTCACAGGGCGTTTTTCCGAATTCCCCGGGATTTGTACTTCTTGTTCACTTCAAATTCCTTGGGTTTACGATATTCGTTGTGTTTATTGTGGACGTCCGACGTCTTGCCCGGATTGCGTAAGGCTTGACCGATTAGTACGTTACTATGTGTGCAATCGGAGTGCAACCAGCTATACACCAATGATGAGAGAATGGATTGGGCAGTTCAAATATCGCGGGAATGAAAAGTATGGTTCCCTGCTGGGTGAGATCATGAATCGAGCCTATCAGGCGATGAGGTATGAGTTTGCAGGTCTTAAACATTCTCGTTTCAAGCGATCTTTGTGGAGTGTGGATGTAGTGACCTGTGTTCCGGTAAGTGAGAAGAGGTTGATAGAGCGAGGTTTCAATCAGGCTCGGATCTTGGCAGAAGAGATTGCTAAGCGGAATAAGCTCCCCTTCCTATCTTTACTTGCTCGTCCACAAGATACAGGCAAACAAAGCTTTAAATCAAAAAAGGAACGCATGAACACAATGAATAATGCGTTTTCTGTTCACCCCAATATGACAAATTTGCTGAAGTCTTTTATTTTAAAAGCTAAATCTCAATGTGTTACGGAAAATAAGCTTTCCGTTACCGTTTTGCTTGTTGATGATATTTATACAACGGGGAGCACATTGCAGGCGTGTGCACGTGTTTTGAGAGAAAAGGCATTAGAGCAAGGAATACATTTGACTATTTTTTGCCTGACCTTAGCAAGATCATAAGTCTAAATATCTGGTATTCCCCATGAAATTTCGCTTGAAACTATGAAAAAAAGGTTATAATTCTCTTGAAAGAAGGGTTAAATGATAGAGCAAAAAGTCTTTTAAGCCGTACAATCAGCAGGATTTGACAACAAGCTAGAGAGAGGTATATAATAAAAAATATAGAGACAAACAAAAAGTAAGGAAGTGAGGGATGAAAACAGAATATTTCAATTTAGAGGTTGATTTTTTTGGAAAAGAGGAGTACAATTTCTATCTGTTGATAGCTAACATGATTGGTAATAAGTGATTAGCTAATGACTAAAGAGCGGACATTGGGAGTGTCTCGCTCAGTAGTAAAGCAGTTAATTAAAATTTAAAGCTAAAAAGAGGAGAGAATAAATCATGAAAAACGTAATGAAAAAAGTAGCAGTATCTAGCATGTTGGCAGTTAGTTTAGGTGCAGTATCTTTGTTGAGTCCACTTGCAACAGGTCAAGTAATGGCGAAGTCCAGCTCCGATGACGAAATTCAGCAATTGGAAGACCAACTCATAAGAGAGCAGCAAGAAGCAGCACAGAAAGCATTTGAAGCTAAGTTTTTTAAAACTGAAACTACTGAAAATGCAGCAACTGTAACACCAGCTCAACCAGCTACTGAGAACAACAATCAAGCAACAACCACAAAACCAGCAACAACTACAAATGAAACACCAGCAACTGTAAATACAATCACAGTAAATGTTCAAGAGGGCGACACACTGGCTTCTATTGCTGAAAAATACGGTGTAACTGTTGAAGAACTGGTTAAAATTAACAACCTAGTTAAAGCAGGCCAAGAACTGCAAGTACCGCAAACAAAAACAAATAAATAATTATCATTATAAATGTATAATGAAGTATGTTTTTTAAACCAAGCGTTTGACTATAGTATACGGGAAGGCCACTATTAAAACAATGCTTTTTTGAATAATTATTTGTGAAATAGCTTGTTTTTTTGGGTTGCAAATTTCCACTGGTGCATCTAGCTTGATTTCAGATAGGTTATAAGTTGAGATGATGTTAGGTCCATGAGATTTATGAATACCCACACTCCATGTGCGGAGCATTCGTATGGGCGCCGTTCCCCCGGATTTACAGGACTTTCTTGATGTCATTCGGGGCACAGGTGAACATGAATTCTTCTGAGGATTGTTTCGCCCGGTTTTTCCCTCATCTTGATAATTAATTTCTACATTTACTCATATTCATACAGCTATTTTAATTGTATAATGAAGCGCTATTCCCGAAAACAACTGGAATGGCGCTTATTTTATTTTCTATCTAAAGTACGGAGCAATGTTTGACGATAAATAGACACATGCAATAGGCTGAACATTAGCTTCCATGAGCTTCTTTATTTTATGTCATTGCATATTGATGCATATAGATGTTAATAAAATTTCACTGATGGATCTTTCTCTCTTATACTCTTATTATGATAACTTATAAGATGTGCGATTGTGTAAAATCTGAAAATCCCTTTTTGAAATATTTGCTAGACGAGGCTCTCCATTATAAGGTAATGTAAGGATAAAAGTATTTTAAAGATCGGAAATTGGAAAGGGGCGCTACAGAGGATGAATTTGGATAACTGTCCTCGATGTGGAAAGCTGTTTATTATGAACGTCAGGGGAATCTGCCAGAACTGTATTAAAGAAATTGAGATTGAATACGAACGCTGTGTCAAACATATACGTGAGAATAAGGGCATTCATATGCATGAGCTTTCGGAGGCTACTGAGGTATCCGTAAAGCAAATCACGACATTTATACGCGAGGGACGTATTTCCATTGCTAATGCGCCCAATATGACGTATCCTTGCGAGGTATGCGGGATACCGATTCGTGAAGGGCATATGTGCGATTCTTGTCGAACACGTCTGACTAAAGACCTGCATCAGGCTGTGCGCGAAAGTAGTAATCAGGATCAAAGTAATAATATGGGCTCAGGTACCTACAGCGCGATTGATAAACTTCGTGGAAAGTAGTACAGGGGAATTAAAAACGCATTCAGCTATTCAAAAAGTTTCAAATACCGCCGATAATCTTTATAGAGCTTATCGGTTTTTTTATTTTTAGCAACCATGCACAAAATAAAGAAGTGAGGCATAATACGAACCATGTTCGACGCTATGTCGTCTGATACATTCTGACCATATCAAATAACTAAGGAAGGTGGAAGTTATGAAAATTAACGAGACCAACCGCATCGGAGCTATTAATCCATACCAACGAAATATTGAAACAGGGCGTCAAGAGGAGCTTAAGAAGTCTCGCCGCAAGGACGAGGTTTCGATTTCTCCGGAAGCGATGGAAATGCTGAACCGCAGCAGTGATGCAGATCGCGTTAAGAAAATTCAGGAGCTTAAGCAACAAGTAGCTTCTGGAACCTATCGTGTAGATGCCGATAAAATTGCAGAGAAGCTGTTACCTTACTTCAAGCAGTCTTCCGAAAGCTAGGTGAAAGATTATGCCTTTAGAGCGATTGATTGATGTGCTGGAGCAGCTTAGAGAGGCTCACGAGCAGTTGATTGCATTAGGAACTCAAAAAAAAAGAAGCACTGATATCAAATAAGGTAGATCAGCTCATTCTAGTCATGAATCAGGAATCGAAGATGTCCAGACACATTGAACAGCTGGATGAACGACGCCTGCAGGCAGCATATGAATTTTTGCAGGAACGTGGTATTAAGTCCAAGTTGAATCTCAATATTACGGAGTTGTCTCGTCTTGTGTTTGATGTAGAAGATAAGCAGCGCCTCCTTCACATTCAAAAAAATCTAGCGGATACGCTTGAAGAATTGAAAAATTTAAATGAGTTGAATCAACAGCTTATACAACAGGCGCTTTCCTATATTGATTTTTCTATTGAGAGTATGTCATATTATGCGGAATCTGAAGCGGTTTATCAGCGTCCAGCTGATAAGAGCACATCATCAGTACGAGCGGGACTATTTGATACTCGCGCCTAATTGAAGGAGGAAAACATGGTCTCAACATTTCATGGTATAGAAACAGCGAAAAGAAGCTTAAACACACAAACAGCTGCATTAAATACAACCGGACACAATATCTCGAATGCCAACACAGCTGGTTACTCCAGACAAGTGGTTAGTATGAAGGCCTCGGAATCTATGGAAGCCTATGGTTTGAACCGTTCCGTTGTACGAGGTCAAATGGGTACAGGGGTTGAATTCACTGCTATTGAGCGTGTTCGTCAGACGTTTCTGGACGATCAGTATCGTAATGAAAACTCCTCTTTAGGTGGATGGAGTATCCGCTACGATACTCTGAATAAGCTCGAGACGATTATGAATGAGCCTTCTGACACAGGAATGCGCAAAGTAATGGATAATTTCTGGAATGCTTGGTCGGATTTGAGTCAGGATCCTCAGGACGTAACTAACCGTAAAATCGTAAAAGAGACTACGTTGGCTTTAACGGATGCGTTGAATCAGACGAGTAAGCAGCTTGACGCCCTAGATTCCGATTTAACCAATAATATTACTTTGAAGACAACAGAGATGAACTCCCTCTTACAATCTGTCGCTGATTTGAACGGGAATATTACCAAGTTGGAATCATTGGGAGATAATCCAAATGATTTGAGAGATCAGCGAGATTATGCGATCGATAAATTGTCTAAACTGGCTAATGTGCAGGTTACTCAACTAGATAACGGATATCAAGTAACAGTAGCAGGACAGATAGTTGTAACTGGTAGCGAACTTACTCCAGTAACTGCGGACGGTCTTCAGGCTGCTTTTACAGGTGGCACCTTGACTGGCGGTGAAGTTTACGGAATGGTATTATCACGTGACAGATATGTTACGGATTATAAAAATCAGATAAACCAATTGGCAAACACATTGGCCAACGGAAATATTGAAGTTACCCTTCCTAAAGGAACTGTGCTTCCAGAAGGAACGGTATTGAATACGGGACCAAATAATACAGCGGTTACCTACTCTAATGCTAATAATAACCGGACTTTAACAAACGATTTGAAGGTTACTGTCCAAGGTATCAATGGGCTTCATCAGTTGGGCTATACAATTAGTGGGGCAACTCCTACCAAAGGTGATTCCTTTTTTACCTCTAAAGACGGTGCCGCGATTACAGCTGGTAATATTACATTAAATCCTGATATACAAAGTGATCCTAATAAAATTGCGACCTCATTACGGGTAGATGGAACAGGAACGACAGATGAGAAAGTAGTGCTCGGTAATAATGCGTTAGCTATGGCTATGGCTAACTTGAAAAATGTGAAATTCGATTTTGGGACTGCTCTATCAACTCCGACATCGGTGGATGATTATTTTAGCTCTATTGTTGGACAACTTGGAGTACAGACTCAGGAGGCGGAACGTCAGTCACAGAACGCACAACTTTTGACAGAACAGGTGGATTTAAGTAGACAGTCTGTCAGCGGGGTGTCCCTGGATGAAGAGATGTCCAGCATGATCAAGTTTCAGCATGCTTATAGCGCAGCTTCTCGTTTTATGACGACATTCGATCAATTGCTGGACAAGCTGATTAATAGTACAGGCCGTGTAGGGCTCTAATTTAGATTAGTAGGAGGTAGTGTATGGCGATTCGAGTAACCTCGGGGATGATGAGTATGCAGACGCTCAGTAACCTTAATCGTAATTATAGCAATATGAGTAAAATGGAAAATCAGATTACAACTGGTCGCAAACTCAATAAACCCTCAGATGATCCAGTGGGTGTGACTTATGCTCTTCGCTACAGAGCTGAGTTGGCTTCTAATGAGCAATATTCCAGCAATGCTGATGCGGCCGTAAGCTGGTTAGATTTCACAGATTCTACGATGCAGCAGGCTGGAGATGTCATGAAACGGTTAAAAGAGCTGACGGTTCAAGCTTCAAGTGAAACTGTCCCCCAATCCGGATTGGATGCAATTAAGTTGGAAGTAGATCAGCTTAAGGAACAAATGACCAATATCGGAAATAGCCAAATTCGTGGTAAATATATCTTTAACGGTCAAAAATATGATCAGGCCCCTTACGAGCTGTCCGGTACTGTGACAAGTTATGATCAAATTGATGCGGATCAAGGCGCTGTGAATTATGCAATTGGAGATCAATCTACATTTCGGGTGAATACTTCTGGAAGTGAGTTTTTTGGAGCGTCAACGGATACGGATAACGTTTTTAAAATTATGGATAACTTGAGCGCAGCCTTGTCTAGTGGCAGCTATAGTGCTATTGCAGCTCAGTCCGCAAATGTTGAATCTCGTTTCATAAAAATGCAGGCTAGTCAGTCTGAGGTTGGGGCACGCACAAACCGTGTAGAACTGGTTCAATCCCGTCTTGATGACCGTAATCTGAATTTGACGACCTTGCAATCCAAAACTGAAGATGCCGATATTGCCAGCTTGATGATTCAGGCAACCTCTGCCCAAACTATTTATGAGGCAGCCTTGAAATCATCCGCTCAGATTATGCAGCCTTCATTAATGGATTTTATGCGTTAATCTTTTGAATCTTTGACATTTGTATTGTAGAGCTATGGATAGAAATCCGTAGCTCTTTTGTTGATTTTTAAGGAGGATAAACAATGACCCCGAAATTAGATGAAAAAAGATGGCTTAATGAAGAATTGGTTTTTGCTTTTCCTAAGGGATTACCTGGTTTTGAGCATTTACGTGAATATAGGCTACAAGAGCATAATGAGCTATTTAGTATTTTGAGCGCTGTAGAAGAGGCGACAGTCACCTTTATTACGGTCAATCCTTTTGATTTTGTACCTGATTATGAGTTTGAACTATCTAGTGATGCGCTTGCAGATATCGGTGTAATAGATCGAGAGCAGATTGCAGTTCGTTGTATTGTGACTTGGCATAGTAATAAGGAGAAGATAACAGTCAATTTGCTAGCACCTTTAATTTTCAATGTGGAGAAGTCTATTGGCAAACAGATTGTTTTACAAAATACCGATTATACTACAAGAAGTGCGTTGTGGCAGAAGTTAAGACATAAAGAGCAGGGTGGTGAATCCTGATGCTTGTTTTATCCCGAAAAAAAGGTGAGTCTGTTGTTATCCATAATGATATTGTAATAACCGTGCTTTCCGTTGAAGGAGATAATGTAAAGATAGGTATATCAGCACCCAAAGATATAGATATTTATCGTAAAGAGATTTTTGATGCAATCCAGGATAACAATCAAGAAGCAGTAATGGACATTGAGGCTCTTCAGAATGCCATGTTAGAAATGGAGGAGAGAAGCAATACTGAGTAAAAAAAGATATAGGTGCAGATATTCGAGATTCACTAAAGAAAATTTTTGAAATGCTATAAACAATTTTGTGGGAGAGGTCGATATATAATATAGAACGGTAATTCTTCAGGGCGGCCGACCTGTGAAGACGTTCATACCACAAGGATGTGGGAATTAAACCATTTCAGGGAGGAAATTTACAATGATTATCAACCACAATATTCCGGCATTGAATACACACCGCAACATGGGTCTTAACACAAATGCAGCAAGCAAAAACATGGAGAAACTGTCTTCCGGTCTGCGCATCAATCGTGCTGCAGATGACGCTGCTGGTTTGTCCATCTCCGAATCCATGCGCGGTCAAATCCGTGGTCTGGAACAATCCCAACGTAATGCTCAAGACGGTATTTCCTTCGTACAAACAGCTGAGGGAGCAATGAATGAAGTATCCTCCATGCTGACTCGTATGAAAGAACTGAACGTTCAGAAAGCGAGCGGAACTTACAGCACTAACGATAAAGATAATATTGGTCAAGAGTTGGATCAACTGGGTGCCCAAATTGATGAAATTATGACTAAAACCACCTTCAACGGTATCACTATTACTGCTGGAGCAAGTATTACAGTTAATGATAAAGCTTCCAGTACTATCGTTATTGCTTCTATTACAACTACATCTTTCTCTGGTTTGAACTCCACAACAGTACTCGCTAGTGTGGAAGATTCGATCAAAGCTGTTTCGACAGAACGCGCTAAACTGGGTGCTGTACAAAATAGATTGGAGTATACCTCCAACAACATTGGTACTACAGTAGAAAACCTGACTGCTGCTGAATCCCGTATTCGTGATACGGATATGGCAAAAGAAATGGTTTCCTTGTCCAAAAACAACATCTTGCTGCAAGCTTCCCAATCGATGCTGGCACAAGCAAACTCCGCTCCACAAGGTATTTTGTCTGTACTTCGTTAATCTATACTTTTCCTTAGAAGAGACCTTGATTTTCAAGGTCTCTTTTTTGTTATTCACTTCATAAACAACTCTTATTTTCCGATATAAAGAGTATAAAACTAAAAACGTTCTTGATGATGCTTCAACACGATAAGGGGGTAAGTTGTGGATAATAGTATTTCTGGTCTTGGCCCAATACCAGGGCAGGCGAAATCTATCTCGCCCAAGGGTGTCGCAGATGAACCATCGATTATAGCTATAAATCAGCAATATGTTAACCAATCAGTCGAAAAGTTGTCTGGTGAAGAAGAAAATGCACTTCAGCAATTAGAAAAGGCGATTAGGGCTGTACAGGGACCTGAAAAAAAAATTGAAATTTCCGTTCACAAGGAGACCCACGCAATTATGATTAAGGTCTTTGATAAACAGACGGGTGACTTAATTCGGGAAGTGCCTCGCGAAAAACTTCTTGATGTAGCGGCGAATTTTATGGAGATGAGTGGGCTTATTATTGATAAGAAGGCTTAATATTCAGGAGGATTAGTTATGACTATGAGAATTAGCGGTTTGGCATCAGGTATGGATATTGATTCAATGGTCAAAAAGTTAATGACTACAGAAAGTATTCCATTGAACAAACTGAACCAGCAAAAGCAACTGACCGAGTGGAAACGTGATGGATATCGTCAAGTAAGTACAAAATTAGTTACTTTTAATGAAAAATTAACAAATTTTAGTTTGAGTAGCGCTATTGATTCAAAAAAAGCAACCGTTACAGGAACTTCTAATGTGCTCACTGCAACAGCAACAGGAGCATCTGTGAATTCTGTATTAAATATTAAAGTCACTAATTTGGCATCTGCTTCTAATGTTGTATCTTCTGGAGGGACGATAGGAGCCTCTCCTGGTACAACAAAGCTATCAGATATCTATACAGGTACTGAAACCAGTATTAGTGTAGGAGCAGATACTATAAATTTTACTGCAGACGATACAATCGACTCACTGATTTCAAAAATAAACGGAAGTACAAAAGCGGGGGTGACCGCTGTATATGATGCCTCTTCTGGTAAGATTTCGTTGACTAACAAGGAGACGGGGAATAAAGATATTACATTAAGTGGAGAACTCCTTGAACAAAGCTTCGGACTTAAAACAGCTAATGTAGCAAAAGGGGTAAATGCAATTGTTGAAATTAATGGCCTGACAACAGAGCAGACATCCAATCGTTTTACAGTTAATGGTGTGGAAATCAGTTTGAATGGAACCACTCCGACAGGACAGTCAACACAAATTGAAGTTTCACAGGACGTTGATGCATTGGTAAACACAATAAAATCATTTGTTGAGGCGTATAATGATACACTTTCGACATTAAACCAAAAAACAAGTGAAGAACGTTATCGTAAATATTTACCGTTGACCAGTGATCAGAGAAAGGATATGAAGGAAGATGAGATTACACTCTGGGAAAGTAAAGCTAAGAGTGGTATGCTCAAAAATGATTCCATCGTAGATAAAACGCTTAGTGATATGAGGTCAGCGATTATTACTGACGTAGTCCTACCGAATGGTGAGAAAATAAATTTGACTCAGATCGGAATTACAACTGGTAGCTATAGTGAAAAAGGAAAACTTTACGTAGATGAGAAGAAGTTGCGTGCGGCTTTGGAAACCACTCCTGAAAAGGTAACTGCTTTATTCGGGCAGACGGATAATTCCTCTTCAACGAGCTATACAAGTTCCGATGGTATATTCAGCCGACTGAAGAAGACCAACCAAGGAGCTCTACAAAGTCTGGCAGATAAGGCTGGAACGTCGAAAGTCAGTTCTGATCTTACGGCAGCTTTCCAGCCAAAGAGTCAAATAGGAGACCAGTTATCAGATTATGATAAGCGGATTGATGCTCTACAAGATAGGCTTACAATGATAGAAACGCGTTATTACCAACAATTCACTGCTATGGAAACGGCTATGAATAAATACAATAGCACATCCTCCAGTCTTTCAAGTATGTTTAGTTAAAACCAAACTTTTTTTGAGGAGAGATCCAAGATTGATTAATTCACCCTACCAAAAGTATCAACAAGCCCAATTGCAAACAGCCTCACCAGGACAATTGTTGCTAATGCTGTATGATGGAGCGATCCGTTTTATACGGGCGGGAATTAAGGGTATAGAGGAAACAAATCATGAAAAGGCCAATACGAACTTGTGTAAAGCACAGGCTGTTATCAATGAACTTATTGCCGCTCTAAATCATGATTTTCCGATTTCCTCCACTCTTTATCAAGTATATGAATACATGCTTCACCAGCTCATCAATGCAAACTTGAAAAAAAAATGTAGTACCTGCGGAAGAAGTCATTTCTCATTTAACAGAATTAAGGGGTGCTTGGGATACAGCTATAAAATCACTAAATCATAATATAGAGTCGATTGAATGATTGCTGTTCAGGAATATGTAACCCAACTAGAAAGTGTCACGAAAGAGCTTATAGAGCGAATTCATCAAGTTAGTTACACAGAATTAAGCCAGTATGCAGAGCAAAGAGAAAAAATTTCCCGAAAAATCATTTCTAATCAACAAAAACTTACTGAAGCAGACAAAAAACGAATTAAGCAACTTAGTGTTTTCGACGAAGTTATTCTTTCCAAGATGGAGAGTTTTAAAACGGAAGCTAGTGAGTGGCTTACAAAAAAAGGGACTATTCAAGGTCAACAGGCAGCATACAATGCCAAATATACCCCTGATAGTTTATTTTTTGACAGAAGGAATTAATAATGGGGAAAGAATAGGGTTGGTAAAAAGATGAAGCAGCTTAGTGTGTGTATGATTGTAAAGGACGAGGAAGCCTTGCTTCCTCGATGTCTTGACAGTGTGCGAAATATTGCTGATGAGATCATTATTGTGGATACAGGCTCGTCGGATCGGACAAAAGAGATAGCTCAAGAATATACAGATCTCATTTTCGATTATGAATGGTGTGATGATTTTGCAGCCGCGCGTAATGAATCCATTCGTTTTGCTACTGGTAAATGGGTTTTAGTATTAGATGCAGATGAATATCTATCTACTGATGATGAACCCAAATGGTTGAATTTTATAGCCCAACAAACTCCAAAGCCTAGTGTTGGGTATACCCTTACTGTAGTAAATTACTCAGGCTCGTCAGAATGTATGGATGAAGTATCGACTGCTCCCGTAACTCGATTGTTCCCTAACTTTATGGGGATACGGTTTTACCGCCCGATACATGAACAATTGTGTATTGGAGAGGAAAATGCAAAAGTATACACACAAATGACAGATCTTTGTATATACCATACAGGCTATCAGGAGGAGACTGTAGTAAAGAAAAAAAAACATACCCGAAACATGAAAATTTTCGAGGAAATGCAACTCCAAAAGGTCATGAGTGCTTATGACTGGTTTACTCTGGGAAACCAGTACAGGTTCGCAAATGATAGTGTAAACGCAATGGAGGCCTACGAAAAGTCTTTTATAGAGGCAGACGAAACAAGTGCTTGGTACCCATATTGCTTAATGGCGCTTATCTCCCTATACATCGAAAATGACAAACTAAAAAACTCTTGGTCTTTGACGGAGGAAAAACTATCCAAATTCAGATCTTATCCAGAGTACTATACCATAAAAGGAGCACATTACGAGTCCTTTGGTCTATATGAAAAAGCAATTGAGTGTTATAAAAAGGCTATTGAAAAAGCTGATCGTAAGGCTCGGTTTGCGGCAACTGCCTGGCTTGTAAACCCTGCTTACGGGTATGATGTTCCAGTAAATCAATTAATAAAATTAAGTTTTCGGTTATGTCATAATGAAGAGGCTGTATATTGGCTTGGAAAAAAGCTTCTTAGGGATAAGAAGAACGTGAATGTGTTATTTAGCTTGCTTGAATGGTTAAGCTTAAACGACAATGAACATTCCATAAAAAGGTTTCTAGATGCGAATTATGATACTCAGGAAATGTCACATTGTCTTATTCTTTTTAAAGTGTACCTTGCTTTAGGAAATAATCGAATGGTGAACTATTATTTTGACCTACTCAGTGATGAAGTAACACTAACAGATCGAGATCAGCTTAGGTATGCTCTGATAAAAAAGAATAAAGAATTGTGGGCGGAATCTGTTCAGAATTTATCTTCAGATATAAAAAAAGATTCATTTTTACAACGTCAGTTAATAATTGGTTGTATGATTTTTAAACAAAAAGACAGGTTGGAGTTTTTCAAATCATCTGCTGATAGTAGTACTAGTGAGTTATTAAATGCATTGTACAACTTCATCGAAAAAAAAGAAATAGTAAGTGATGATGTTGTTGAAAACTATTCGACTGAGTTGTTTTTATTAGCTAAAGACTTATTCTTGCTTGGCTATTATGAGGAATTTGATAATTTAGTAAATTATACGAATCATCCCAAGCTGATTAATGACGTGGGAAACTATTTCTTTAGCGTAAACCAAATGCAAGACGCAATGAATTACTATTCTTTGTTATTGTCACGTCAACAACTAGATGATAGAAGTTATGAAAATCTTGCTTTTTATCATGAGGCACAAGGTTACAGGGAAGATGCTTTGGAATTTTTTGCTGAAAGTTTAAAGCTATCACCAGAAAAAAAACATCTGTATTATCCAATTATTCGTATATCAGAACCAGAGGAAAAAAAGTCTTACTTTAATAAGTTAGTTGATAACTACCCTTACGTCTCTGATATATCCTTCCTTATGGAGATGTGCAATAACTAAAAAATAGTATTGGAGTAAACTATGAAAACCAGCATAATTATTTTAACATATAACAAGCTAGAGTACACAAAACAATGTATTGAAAGTATACGGAAATACACCCATGAGAATGCTTATGAAATCATTGTAGTTGATAATGCTTCTCAGGATGATACGGCCGAATGGTTAGCACAGCAAACAGATCTTGTAACGATCTTAAATAAGGAAAACCGTGGGTTTCCGGAAGGATGCAATCAAGGAATGGAGGTCGCTACGGGTACTGAAATCCTTCTTCTCAATAACGATACAATAGTAACTCAGAATTGGCTCTCCAATCTTCTAAAGGCATTATATAGCTCGGATGAGATTGGGGCAGTTGGATGTGTCACAAACAATTCTTCCTATTTTCAGGAAATTGATGTTTCATATGAAAATATCGATGACATGCATTTGTTTGCCAAAGATTATAATATCTCCAATCCGTTATCTTGGGAAGAACGCTTGAAATTAGTTGGTTTTTGTATGCTTATCAAAAAAAGTGTCGTTGAGAAAATAGGTTTGCTTGATGAAAGGTTCTCACCGGGGAATTATGAAGATGACGATTATTCCATTCGCATGCGAAAAAATGGGTATAAGTTATTGCTATGCAAGGATACATTTATTCATCATTATGGTAGTACTTCATTTAAAGAGAATGAAGCTTATTTTAATGAGCTTTTGGAAAAAAACGCTAAGGAATTCGAGGAAAAATGGGGATTTGATCCTATTTATTCGCAACATAAGCGAGATATCCTTATTAATCTTATTGATGCCGATGCGTCTTCTCAAATAACTGTACTTGAGGTTGGATGTGCCTGTGGAGGAACTCTGCTCGGAATCAAGAATAAATTTAAAAATAGTGTGCTCTATGGTATAGAGCTTAACGAAAATTCAGCTAGTATAGCTTCTCTAGTTGCTGACGTCATTCCATACAATGTAGAGAACGGAGATCTGCCATACCCACAGAAAAGTTTTGATTACATCATTTTTGGGGATGTGCTGGAACATCTATATGACCCTTGGAAGACACTTGAAAATATGCATCGATTGTTGAAGCCTGGAGGAAAAATATTGGCAAGCATACCAAATATAATGCATTATAGTGTTATAAATGAATTGTTGGATGGGAAATGGAAGTATGCTGATGCTGGGATTTTGGATCGTACACATGTGAGATTTTTTACATTAGCATCTATACAAGAAATGTTTATCGATAGCGGGTTTGTTAATCTGGATTTCTTAGGAGTCACTTTGCCAAGAGATGGTACTGCACTCAAAGGGATCGAAAGACTATCTAAAGTTGCCCCAAATGAAATCTTAAATCAATTTGAAGTTTACCAATATATTATTTCTGCTTGTAACAATCAGCTTCTAGATATTATGACTGATATCAAGAATGGTCATATTAATAAGCAGGAGATATTTGAAGTAACATCTTCCCAGACTAATGATGAAATATTAAGAAATGTTAAATTCCTATCGAGTGTAGAGGATAAAGTAGAGGTTCTGAATACGATCGGAGTCATTCACTTTGAGCAGGGGGAAATTGCAAAAGTCCTTCCTTTATTTGATGAAGCACTGGCGCTTAATGAGACTCATTTAGAGGTTATATATAATATTGCTTATTTCCTTCATCATATAGGAGAAGAAGAATTATCTGAAGAGTACATGCTCAAGCTTAAGAATCTTGATTTTACATGGTATCAGAAACTCATGGAAGTATTAGTTTAAGCTAAATCTGGCATAAGGATAATTTTATGAAACCGACAATCTCTTTGGTTATGATTGTGAAAAATGAGGAAGCAGTGCTCAAACGTTGTTTGGATAGCGCAGTAGAAAATGTTGATGAAATAGTAATTGTAGATACTGGCTCTACGGATCGTACTAAACTAATTGCAGCTGATTATAAAGCGAAAATATTCGATTATCAATGGAATCATAACTTTGCGGATGCTCGTAATTTTGCATTGGAACAGTCTACAACAGACTGGTGTATGGTTTTGGATGCAGATGAGTTCATCATCAATGAATGTAAGGATATTATTAACGCTTTTATAGCGGATGGCCCCCAAATTGGGAGGGTTAAACATACAAGCAAGTTTACTTCTAAAGACGGGCTAAATTATGAACATTGTTATATTTCCAGGATATTTCCATCGTATTGTCGGTATGTTGGGAATGTTCACGAACAAATCCAGTCCGATTTGCCCAGAGTAAAATTAAATGTAGAGATTATGCATGATGGATATATGGAAACTCAGAAGCATGATAGAAATATTCCATTATTACAAAAAGCAATTGAAGAGCATCCTGATATTTCTTATTACTATTATCAAATTGCAAAAGAATATCGTGGGTTGGGAGACGATGAGAAAGAATTCAATAATCTTAAGAAGGCATATAAGTTAATGGATCATAAAGAGACTATTTCGACCAGTATTATAGTCAACTATATGTATTCTATTATATCTTCCGGGAACCTTAAGGAAGGTTTAGCAGTCTTTAATCATGAGGAAAAATTTATGGGCCATTCTTCTGATTTCTATTTTGTCTCTGCCCTATTTTTTTTGGAATTAATGATTAGCGATCCTCGAAAATACCAAACTGTTCTACCTAATATTGAACAATTATATAAAAAAGCATTAGAAATAGGTGATACGGGTGAAGAGGGTAATGTAAGAGGGACTGGAAGCTTCGCAGCCCATCATAATCTGGGGGTTCTTTATGAATCAACAGGTAACATTCAGAGAGCTATTGAGCATTACAAAGCAGCAGTGGTATACAACTATGAACCATCTTTAACTAGATTACACGAACTAAAAGTTTAAAGGGCACTTGAATAAGGATGGGGAGGTAGCTCATTGAATTTGGAACAAATTAAAAGCAATATAGTATTTACAAATCAAAACCCCATATATGCTAATTTTGAAATAGGAGATTGGACCTACGGAAATCCGAGTATCTACTGTCATACAATAAGTGAAGGTCTTAAAATAGGTAAGTTTTGCTCAATTGCCGATAATGTTACTATTATGCTTGGGGGAGAACACAGGGTGGATTGGTTAACTACTTATCCATTTAGTGAGATATTTGCGGAAGCCCAGTATCGTCTAGGGCATCCAGCAACTAAAGGTAATGTCATCATTGGAGATGATGTGTGGATCGGAAATAATGTAATAATTCTGTCCGGTGTTTCTATTGGTGTCGGTGCTGTTATTGGTGCTGGAAGTATAGTTACTAAGGATGTCCCACCATATAGTATTGTAGGAGGCAATCCTGCGCGAGTAATTAGATATAGATTCAAACCAGAGGAAATTGAGCAGTTAGTAAAAATCGCGTGGTGGGATTGGTCTATTTATAAAATTAAAGCTAATTGGGATCTGCTGCTAAATAATGATATTTCGGAATTTATAGAAAGGCATACAATATAGAGGGACGCGAGCGAAATATAATAAAACTAATTCTGAATAGAATGTTTGTTGTTTAGGGCATGTCTCCAAACTCTTTAATTGGTAATACGTGGTTTTTTTATATATTGAATGAGTACACGATTCAAGATTTGTTTCCACCTAAACGAAAACCACAAGGAGGACGTCACGGGGTGGACAGGACAATCGAATCATGTTCAATGCCATGCTATGGGGGGCTCGTTGAGGTGCTCCTTGGCGCGCTTTGCCGGATTCACTTTCCAACTGTAAGTCGGTTTACACTTGCTTTCGACGCTGGCAGAAAAGCGGGGATTTGGGATGAGGGGCTAGAACACGTTTCACTCGATTCGGATGAGGAAAGTGTGATGATTGATGCCACAATCGTGCGTATTCACCAGCAGGATCTGGCGCAAAAGGGGTAAAGCAAGCGATCGGACGTTCCCGTGACGGATCAAGTACCAAAATTTCAATGTTTTTTCCCTAGGGGTTTCAAACATTCAAAAAGAGTTTACTATACTTGTATAGTAAACTCTTTGCTTAATATACCATTTCAATCTATAAAAATAGATTGCTTTGTAAAATTGGAATAACTATGAATGAAAACATTATCAATTCCAATTGACAATGGATAACTTTGGATGGTATAGTCGGAAATGTGGGCGAGAGCTTCACTTCATTTGATGACGAAGGGAATGTTAGTGCATGCAAGGTAAAGTAAAATGGTTTAACGCAGAAAAAGGTTATGGTTTCATTGAAACATCTGACGGCGGCGACGTATTTGTACATTTTTCCGCAATTCAAACAGAAGGCTTCAAAACACTTGAAGAAGGACAAGACGTGGAGTTCGACATTGTCGAAGGCGCACGTGGACCACAAGCCGCTAACGTAACCAAATTATAATCATCCCCGGCATAGCCGACCTACATAATTGGTAAGATGGTTAGCAATGGATAACGCGCTAGCACTGCCCTGGAATTTATTCCAGGGCTTTTTTATGTTTTCTAATTACATAAAAAAGCCCCTTACCCGGTGGTAAGGAGCTCAACGCAACAGAACATTTACTCTAGAGAACCATCAAAGTCAGCCATCTCCACAAAAATGGTATTGGAGGAGGCAGATTGATTCTCTACACTTCCGTCTGGATAGCGGAATTGATAGCGCAGGATGACCTGGGCGATCAGATACGCGCGGAGCGCAGATTCGATGTCGAAAGAAAAGATGATGACGGCTTTGTGGTCTGGGTCAAGCCGACCTAACGGAATACCTTGGAGCAGGTTAGGATGCGGAAGCGGCAAAGAATTCACGGTGACCGTTCGCAGCAAAATGAAATCTTCGGCTGCAAATGGTGCAGTGAGCAAGAGCTCTTCCAGTGGAGTATTGCCGATGTTTTCCACATGGACGGTGAAGGACAGGGTATCTTCTTGGCCGACACGCAGAGCGCTGGAGCTAAGCGTGAGTTTAGGAATGGCTGCCATAACGGTCACGCCAACGGTGTTGGTCTGGGAGGTTTCCTGGATGGTCTCTCCTCCACTACGACGTGAGGTATATTCGATGATGGCCTGGTTGCTGAATGTTCCATCGGCAGGTGCTTCACGAATTTGCGCCTGAAGCGTAAGGGTGAGCTTCTCCCCTGGTGCAATATCCGGGAGCGTGATACCTGCGACGGGATTAGCACCTGGCTGTGCTTTTTCTTGGATAGTTAGGCTGTTGGGTACATAAATGAGTCCATGCGGCAACGGGTCCGTGAACAACGGATATTGTGCAGTGATCCCCCCTTTGTTAGTAATCTGAATGGTGAAGGTGAGTGTGTCGCCTACAGAGGCATCTGTGGTGTTCACCTTTTTAACTAATTCGAGCAGTGGGGATACAATTGGGATCGTAACGGCTTTGGTAGTCAATGTCCCTGATACGACTCTTCCTCCAGGTAGCGTAAACGAGTAGGCAAAGGCAGCTTGATTTACGATGTAGCCGGATGGATGCGTCTCTGATACGGTCACTTGATAAGTCAATGTCAATGACTGACCTGGTTCCACATACCCTAGGCTAACACCGATAGTTGGATCGGCTCCCGACAGTGATTGACCGTTCAACTGTATGCTGTCAGGAATCAACAGAGTCCCGGCAGGAATGAAATTTTGCAGTGTAACTTCGGATGTTACGTTGCCGAAGTTGTTGAGCAGTACCGTATAGGTAAGACCTTCTCCTGCGATGGCCTCCGTATTTTCCGTGGAGATACTTGCGGCAAGCTGTGGATCGAAAACAGCTATAGTCACGGTATTGCTGGTAACCTCGCTAGCCCCGTCACTGCCAGCATATTGAAGCCGCACGCTATTGTTTAGACGTCCTCCGAGAGGCAGAGACTGAACGTTCACGCTGTAGGATACATCAATTGTCTGTCCTGCCTGCAAGCTGCCGATAAATAATGGTTCACCCGGCTTGCTAGAAGCAGGTGGAGAACCGCTAATTCTCAAGCTACTCGGGTTTATGATGGTTCCATTCGGTACGTAATCGGCTAACACTACATCGGTAATGACCGAGCCTCCATCATTAACAAGAGTCAACTGATAAGGCACAGCATCGCCTAATGCGACAGTAGACACTGTTGTGCGTAGCACGGCTGACAAGGCTCCTTTAGCAGTAGGGGCTACTTTAACCGAGACAGAAGGTGAAGCAGTTACCAGATTCGTGCTTCGTCCGTCCGGCAGCTGGTAGGAGTAAGCCAGCGAAGCTTGATTCACCAGTGTGCCAGACTCGGAGGCACGAACGACAAGCGCGGAGAAGACGGTAGTCGTCTTTTCTCCTGGTGCGATAGTGCCTAGGGCAATGCCTTGCCCTGGACTGACGCCATATTGAGGGATTCCATTAACCGAAACAGAGCCAGAAACAAAAGAAAGCTCCGATGGCAGTGAGTCCGTTAACAAGCCAAATGCACCGATATTCCCAGTATTTTCTGCAATGATGGAATAGGTGATGCTTTGACCTGGCTGTACGCTCTCCGTGCTGGCTATTTTCGTCAGTTTCACTACAGGCTGAAGTAAGGCAATGGTGACAGCATTGGACAAAACGGCACTCGCTTCTTCACCATTTGAGAGTAACAAGCGTGCCTGATTCGTACGTGGTCCTGGCTGTTCTGTCGCTGTGATACGGACATCAAAGGATATGACAGTCTTGGAATTCGCTTCTAACGGTGGCAAAGGTATACCGGTGCCGGGATCGCTTTCTGTTACCGTAGATCCATTAATCTGAACTGAACCTGTAATAAACTCGATGTCTTCTGGCAAAGTATCCAGCAAACGGGCATCTTGCACGGTATTTGTATCCTCGTTGAAGATCACGAGTTCATACGTTAAGGTTTCGCCAGTAGTGGCGAAAGGTGAGCTTACGCTTTTACTTAATGTGATGTCTAGCGGTGACACGGCAACCTCAACAATGTTGGATAAACGGAAACCGCCTGCCTCTCGCCCATTTGGTGCATTAAAGCGATAGTCTACCTCGGCCTGATCAACCAGCAGTACGGTTGCAGGGATGGAAGATACCAGCACTTGGAAAGTGACAGTTGCCGATTGTCCTGGTGGTATGGCTGGAGTCGGGATGCCGGAAACCGGGCTTGCACCGGGAGCTGCAATGCCATTAATCGAGACGGTGTTGGGAAGGAATACAGAGCCGTCTGGAATATTGTCGCTTACTGTAGTTGAGGCTGCAATGTTACCCGTGTTGGATACGACAATCGTATAAGTGATGATGTCTCCGACGGTGGCATTATTAGTATTGCTTGTTTTGACTGCTGTCAGAATCGGCTGGAAGACTGGAATAGTTACCACATTAGATGTTGAACTGCCAGTAAATGCCCCGCTGGTAAAGCTAACGGATGCCTGATTGGTTAATTGTGCCGATGTGGGCAAGAAATCAACTCGAGCCTGGAACGTAACGGTAGTAACAGCTCCTGGAGCGAGCGTACCGATGGCAATACCAAATCCAGGATTTCCATCAGGGAAGGAGGTTCCATTTACAGTAACACTGCCATTCACAAAGGAGCTTCCTGCTGCAATGATATCTGAAACCACTATATTATTGGCGGTACTGATTCCATTGTTGGAAACGGCCAAGGTATAGGTGATGATATCGCCGACAATGGCGTCTGTAGCTGCTGTTCCTTTGACAATGCTCACATCTGGCGAAGATACAGAGATACTAACTGTGTTGGATACCGCAGATCCGGATACTGTTCTGCCATCTGGTGGTTGGAAAGTGAATGAGCCTGATGCCTGATCGACCAGTACCTGTGGATTAGGCAGAGTATTGATAACGGTTTGGAACGTTACGGATACCGTTCCGCCTGGCAACACGGATCCAACGGGAACGCCCGTTTCGATGGACAATCCAGGTTGCGGACTGCCAGCAATGCTGACACTGTTGGCAAGGAAAGTCGATCCGATCGGGATGTTATCGCTGATGGTAAGCGCTGCTGCAATATTGCCGCTATTTACGGCCGTAATCGTGTACGTCAGTGTATCGCCGACGGAGGCGTTAAGAGTGCTGGATGCTTTAGTAATTGCAATTAGCGGTTGGAACACAGGTACGATGAGTGGATCGGAAAAGGCAGTGCCAGTGAACGTTCCGCTAGTAAACGTGACGGCTGCAATATCTGTGAGCAGGGGTGGTTGCGGCAAAGACTGGACAGTCGTTTGGAAACTGACGACGAATGTATTTCCAGGTGCGACGTTTCCAATGGCAATTCCAGCAATCGGAGAGGCATTAGGGAAGGCTACTCCGTCAATGAGGACACTGCCCGGAACGAAGGAGGTACCTGCAGGAATTGTATCGGTCACGACAGTATCTGTGACTGAATCCACACCGCTATTCGTGATGCTCAGTGTATATCTGATCGTATCTCCGATTACAGCGGCTGCCAGACTGGATGTTTTCGTCACCTGAATATTAGGTGCAGACACAGCAACATTGACTGTATTGGATGTGACGGAACCACTCAGCACCCTACCATCTGGTGGTGAGTACGTAAAATTCGCTTGCCCTTGGTCGGTTAATATAGGCGGAACTGGCAGAGACGAGACGATGGTTTGGAAGCTCACTGTAATACTGCCTGAAGGGGCCAGTGATCCGAACGTTATGCCTGTAACTGGCGAAGCTCCTGGTACAAGGATGCCATTAACGACTACGCTGTTAGGCAGTAGCTCAGAGCCAGTAGGAATGTTATCCGACAGCACAGGTATAACGGCAATATTTCCGGTATTGGTGAGTGTCAGGGTATAGACCAATGTTGATCCGATCTGTGTATTGACGGTATTGACGGTTTTGGTCAGGCCGATGATTGGCTGATAAACAGGCAAGGTCACCGGATCGGATTGCGAAGACGAGGTCAACGCGCCCGAAGTAAAGCTGACGGTTGCTTGATTAGTTATTTGCGGCGGCTGCGGCAGACTAACGACGGAGACCTGGAATGTAACGGCTGCCGAGCCACCTACTGCAATGGTGCCAACAGGGATACCTGAGCTTGGTGATGCAGTAGGTACAGATGTGCCATTCACGGTTACACTGCCAGAAACAAAGCTGGTGCCGGGCGGCAGCTGATCAGATACAACGGCATTGACGACTTGACTGATTCCGTTATTCGTAGCGACGACAGTATACGTAATGGTATCTCCGACTACAGCATCTGTAGCGGAGGCTGTTTTGATAACGTCCACATCTGGCGAAGAGACCGAGACGGTCACGGACGGAGATACTGCACTTCCAGTCAGGACACGACCATCTGGTGGTTGATAGCTGTAAGCTGCGGTCGCCTGATTGACCAATGTACCTGATGCGGGCAGTGAGGTAATGACTGTCTGAAAGGTCAGAGTGACGGTCGTAGCTGCACCTATGATACCTAATGGGATCCCAACACTTGGATCTGAACCAGGTGCTGCGGTGCCATTGATCACTACACTATTAGGTATAAAAGCTGCCCCTGCTGGAATGGGATCACTAAGTACGGTATCTGCACCGATGTTTCCAGAGTTCGTAACGGAGAATGTATAGGTTACAGTATCTCCAACTGTAGCTCTTCCCGCTCCCGCGCTTTTAGTTACAGTGACGATCGGTTGATACACAGGGATGGTAACGGGATTGGATACCGAAAATCCATTAAATGCACCTGAAGTAAAGCTGACGGTTGCTTCATTAGTGATGGACGCCAGTGTCGGCAGGGATTGTACGTTAAGCAAAAAGCGAATCGTGGCTCCGCCACCAGCTCCAAGCGTTCCGACAGGAATGCCATTTTGTGGGTTGGCTGTAACAACAGGAGTACCATTAATTGTAACGCTGCCCGGGACAAAGGCGGTTCCGAAAGGAATGGTGTCCGTAACGATTACGCTAGTAACCGGATCGAGTCCGTTATTGAACGCAGTTATGACATAGGGAACAGAATCGCCCACGACAGCGACAGCCACCTCGGCTGCCTTCGTGACTGTTACATTCGGTGACGAGATTGGAATGGATACAGGTAGGGCCGCTCCGCTTCCAGTCAACGTTCGTCCATCTGGCAATTGGAACGTGTAGTTCACAGTGGCCTGGTTGGTCAGTATAGAGCCAGGTGGTACTGATATGACCACGGCGCTAAACGAGACGGTTACCGTCTCGCCTGGGGCGATTGAACCGATATTAATGCCTGTAATAGGGTCTGCTCCGGGAATGGGCGCACCGTTGACCAATACGCTATTTTGATTCAGGCTAAGCGAGCTGGATAACAGATCAAGCACGACCGTTTCTGCAGGCGCGTTGCCGGTATTGGTTACAGTGATGAAAAAACCTAGTGTGTTCCCTACGGTAGCACGATCCGCACTGAGGGTATTGGTCACATTCAAGATCGGCTGTAATACAGGCAGGCTGACTTGATTCGAGACGGATTGACCTACAAAAGCCCCGGAATTAAAGGATACCGTTGCCTGATCTGTTGACAAACCTGATGCTGGCAAGGATGTTACTGTGGCCTGGAAGGTAACCGTTGCTGAGCTGCCAGCTGGAACAGTGCCTACGGACACACCTGTAGCAATGTTGGCTCCTGGTATAGTGATACCGTTGACTTGTACGGAGTTAGGTATAAAAGTAGTGCCATCAGCTATCGGGTCGATAAAGACCGTCCCTGTTACAGGTTCAATGCCTCCGTTTGCTGCGGTAATGGTGTACGTAATGGTGTCTCCAAAGGCTACAGAAGTCTGATTGACTGTTTTGGTCACGGTGACATCTGGATTGGATACAGGAATGAACACCGGATTGGATTGGACGCTTCCGTTTAATGTGCGACCGTCAGGTGGCTGGAAAGTGAATGTGGCCGAACCTTGATTTAACAGGCCCAGGCCAGTGGGGACAGCGTTAATGACCACTTGAAAGGTAAGAGAAACAGAAGCCCCCGCTGCAATGTTTCCGACTATTACCCCTGATTGGGGATTGGCTCCAGCAACAGGCAGACCGTTCACGGTGACGCTATTCGGTATAAAGGAGGAACCAGATGGAATGGCATCGGTGAAGGTGGCGGTTGCTGCTAGATTACCTGTATTTTGGGCAGTGAGTGTATAGACTACGGTGTCGCCTACCGTTGCTTGACTCGTATTTGCGGTTTTAACAAGACTGATAATAGGCTGGTAAACAGGGACGACAACGGTGTTGGAGAGTGATGTGAAGTTCAGTGTACCACTGGTAAAAGAAACTGTAGCCTGATCACTCAGCTGAGGTGGGTCAGGCAGGCTGTTGACAGACACGGAAAAGGTAACGGTTGTTGACGCTCCAGCAGCGATGGAGCCAATTGGAATCCCCGTTAAGGGGCTGGCTGACGGCAGCGTTGTTCCATTTACGATAACGGAGCCAGGAACAAAAGAGGAGCCTGTCGGAATGGTATCGGTCACACGAACATCTGTTATGATTTCGATGCCACTATTGGTAGCTGTAATAGTATAGGTTATCGTATCACCAGGAACGGCATCAGTTGCCGAGGTGCTTTTACTGACCTGCACATTGGGTGACGATACAGGAATTGTGACAATATTGGACGAAACATTGCCGTTAACAATTCGGCCATCCGGCGGTTGAAAGGAAAAGCTGATATTCGCCTGGTCGGTGAGTTGGGGAGGTAAAGGCACGGAAGTAATCACCACCTGAAAAGTTGTTTGAGTTACGGCTCCAGGTGCAATGGAGCCAATAGACAGACCTGCTTCGGGACTGGTACCAGGAATAGGAACACCGCTGACGACCACACTGTTCGGTACTAGTGCTGAGCCTGCGGGAATATTGTCTGTCAATGTGGCAGCAGCAGCTATGTTACCATGGTTGGTTACCGCCACGGAATACGTTACGATATCGCCAACCGTTGCCCGTAGGAGGTCAGCAGTTTTACTTACAGTTAGCACTGGAGCATTGACGGCTACTGTCACCGGGTTAGATACTGACACGCCGGAAAAAGCACCGCTCGTGTAGCTGACACGCGATTGATTGGTGAGCTGCGGTGGACTTGGTAATGGAGAGGATACCGTTACCCTGAAGGTGATCGTAGCTCCCCCTCCAGCGGCAATGCTCCCAATTACGATACCTAAAGAAGGATCTCCACTGGCTATTGTGGAGCCATTCAGCGTTACGCTACCCGCAGTGAATTGAGAGCCGGCCGGGATAGGATCGGAAACGACCACATTGTTCACGGTCTGGATTCCGTTGTTAAGTACGGTCAGGGTGTATAATACCGAATCACCTGGAATGGCGGTGAAACGGTTTGCAGTCTTCGAAATGGACACATTCGGCGCAGACACAGGAATGGATAGCACGTTGGACGATGTGCTATCTGTTCGCACCCGCCCATCAGGCAACGTAAAGGAAATGGCGGCGGTGGCCTGGTCTGTCAGTTGAGATGGTGTTGGAAGAGAGGCTACTACGGTTTGAAATGTCAGTGTGATAGGGCTTTGCGGCGACACGGTTCCGATGAAAATGCCTGCTGCTGGACTGGCTCCAGGCTGACTAACACCATTGATTACTACGCTGTTCTCCATAAATGTGGAACCGGCAGGAATAACATCTGTCAGCGTTACAGAAGCATTATAGTTACCGTTGTTCGCGACCAACAATGTATACAGAATTGTGTCGCCTATCGTAGCTACTGTTGTATTTGCAGATTTGACCACACTGATACGAGGCTGATAAACCGGCACAGAGACGGTATTCGTCTGGGATGTTCCGGTAAAAGCACCGCTGGTGAAGCTGACACTGGCTGTGTTTTGCAGCGGCTGTACGGACGGAACGGCGTTGACTAGCACGGCATAGGACACCTGCACGGATGCGCCTGCGCCAATGGTACCGACTGGAATGCCACTTCTTGGATCGACTGTGCTCACAGGTGAACCACCAACGGTTACGCTTCCGGGTACAAATGACACGCTGCCGGGGAGTGGATCGGTAATCACGGTGTTTGTGATGGGGTCAATTCCGTTATTAACGGTGTTCACGCTGTAGGTCAGCGTTTCGCCAACACTAACGGATGTGAATCCCGCAGATTTGGTTACGGCTACGTTGGGAAGCGAAATCGATACGGAAACAATATTGGAGAGAAGCGAGCCTGACAGGGTTCTCCCGTCTTGCAACTGATATGAATATTGGAGCAGGCCCTGATCGTTTAACCCACCCTCGGGTGGTAGGGAATCCACTGTCGTCCGGAATGAGACTGTAATTTGTGCACCAGGGCTTACGGTGCCCACTGAAATTCCCGTATTAGGATTGGCACCCGGCACTGAGGACCCGCCGACAATGACGCTTCCGGGAATAAAGGTGGAGCCTGTCGGTACGGTTTCCGTCAAGGTCGTGTTTAATACGGCTGTTCCGGTATTAGCGATGAGAAATGAATAAGTAATCGTCCCGCCAACGCTGGCGCGGTTGGAGCTTGCACTTTTGGTAATCGTCGGCGCTGCAATAACGACAGGTATGGTTACAAGATTGGACAAAGATGATCCGGTAAAGGCCCCGGAAGTAAAGCTGACAGTTGCACGATTGTTAATCTGTGCAGGAGAAGGCAGAGAATTAATGGTTGCCCGAAATACAACCGTAACCGATGCGCCTGGAGCTAAAGTGCCGATCGGAATACCGTTCACAGGTGTAGCACTCGCAGAAGCAGTTCCGTTCACGGTGACGCTACCAGGTACAAAGGCAACTCCGCTTGGGAGCGGATCGGTAACGACTACATTGGTCACATTGGCGATTCCGTTGTTTGTGGCGGTTATGGTAAATTGGACAGTCTCTCCGACTGCGGCTGCCGCCAGAGAAGATGCCTTTGTCACGGTCACATTTGGTGAGGAGACGGGAATGGTGAGCGTGTTGGACGTCCCGCTTCCGTTCAATACACGTCCGTCAGGCGGTGTGAAAGTATACGTGTAAGCCGCCTGATCGGTCAAATTACCAGAGGCGGGAACCGCGTTGACGAGGGTCTGGAAGGTCACGGGTATAGTAGCACCTGTATTAATCGTTCCTACTGTGAAGCTAGTAGCGGGATTGGCAGCAGGCACGGAAGAACCGCCAATGGTCACACTACCCGGTATGAAGGATGATCCTGCGGGAATGCTCTCCGAAAAGCTGAGATTTGCAGCAATGCTGCCCGTGTTGGATATCTGAAACGTGTACGTAATCGTATCTCCGACTGTAGCAGCCGTTGTATTGGCACTTTTAACAATCCCGATGACGGGCTGGTAGATCGGTGTACTGGCAGTGTTGGACGGAACGTTGCCAGAAATGACAGGCCCTCCAGGTACAGTTTGGAAGGAAAAGGATGCGGATGCCTGATTGCCCAGTTGGGTGTTTGCTGGCAATGAAGTGACGGTTGCACGGAATGTAATGGTCACCGTGGAAGCAGGAGCTACACTGCCCACTGTGATACCTGTTGCGGGATTGGCCGTTGGCTGGGCTGTGCCCGCGACAACAACACTGCCGGGTACGAAGGTAGCCCCGGCTGGTATGGTATCGGTAAGTACTGTGTTGGAAGCACTGACGAGTCCCGTATTCGAAATGTTAACCGTATAGGTCACTGTATCGCCAATAACCAAGCCTGTAGAGCTGGCCGTTTTGGTCAGAGTCACCAGCGGAGCATTGATATCAATTTGTATGGCATTGGCATTTACAGTGTAAATGTCGCCATTGGTTGTCAGCTGGAGGACACCTGTGGTTTGGCTGTTGAGCAGCGTGGAGGAAATATCGACATTGGTAATGTCCCAACCTTGCCTTCCGCCCGTCACCTGTGTGCCAGGTGCTCCATTTACGGCATTAGTTGTACCGAAGGTCCCGGTCGTGACCAATGTACCGTCGTCTCCGTTTATTTGGGAAGCGAAAAAATTAGTCGAAAAATTATTAGGCCCGGACAGTGCAGTCAAACTGGATGTGGTAGGTCCAAACAACGCACGGTCACCAGTGATGTCCACGTCACCCTCTTGCGCGCTAATCAGCGCCCTGCCACGCAGAGTTCCCTGTACAGGAGTGGCAAAGCCACTCACTATAACGTTGACCGAGCCAGTAGCACTGCTGACCCCCTCACCGCCTACACGCAGCGACAGGTTACGGAAGGGCAGAGACGGGTTATTGTACACCACAGCCAGCGTCCAGCCGGCATGGTTGGTGTTGGTGGAATCGGGAACCGTGATGGTGCCCGTCACATTTCCGACCGTGTATGCCCCTGCACCGCCTTGAATGACCAGATTTGTGACATTCGCTGTTCTTACATAGGTACTGAGACTGGTGACGTTGACTGATGTTGCAGATTCAGGGCTGACCGTAGTAGATAAAGCAGGTGTCTGAAATGTGACCGGGTTGCTGGCGCTGGACAATACATTGGTACTGCCGTTGGCATAACTTCCTCCCCAAATAAGCTCAGCATACAGCACCGTACTGCCCGCAGGGAGCACAAGGAATGCTGTCGATGAGTTACTGGTAAAGGTAGAAGTCGTGCCGAATGGATACGTGCCGAAGCGAGAGGCTGTATTGGTTGTGATGAACGCGCCAATGCTGGTCGCTGTTCCCGGCACTCCTATCGAATTAGAGCGTGCCAGCCCAAGTGTATTCCCTATAAAGGTGACAGCCCCCGTCTGGTTCGTTACGTAGCGCTGAATAAAAGCCATGGATTAGCTTCCTACTTTCCATCTCTTCCAAACCCGTTATCTTGGGATCTCCGTATAGGAAGAGCCAGCTAGGCTGGGTGTAATAATCCTTTCGTATAAATTGCCTGCATTGTAACCAGGCGTTACATACCGCACAAGCCCATGTACTGATCCAGCGGGAAAAGGACACCCCCTTTTTCGATAAAATCACTTAGTATGAAGCCCAAAATAGTTGTTTGTCATGACGTCAGCGGAGCAATATGCGTATATGCACTCATTATTCACATATGTATGCAAGTCGGTTTTAAACATACCTGTTTTCAAAGAATGACGTTATGGGAAGCGTTTTAGCGAAAAAAGAGGAATTTTGTAAAATAGCTTCGAAATGTTGCTCTCTTTTTTTACTTGGCGTTAACATATGTGCTATACTGAAGGGGCAAAGGAGGCGTGCCCTATGAACTTAACAGTACGAGGTCAACAGATTGAGGTTACCGACGCTTTGAAGGACTACGTTGATAAGAAATTCAGCAGACTTGAAAAGTATTTCGATGCACCCCCGACGTCTGATGGAAGTGTAACGTTAAGCACAACCAGAGATTTGCACACTGTAGAAGTAACCATTCCTTTGCCGGGGCTTGTACTCCGTGCCGAAGACGAGAGCGATGACATGTATGCATCCATTGATGCCGTGGTTGACAAGCTTGAACGGCAAATTCGCAAGCACAAAACCAAGCTAAACCGAAAATTCCGTCAAGAAGGCAGTTTGAAAACCCTTTTTGTGGAAGATCCGGCAGGTGGCGTGGCTGTTGCTGAAGATGCAGAACTGGATGAGCTGGAAGTTGTCCGCACCAAGCGTTTCTTATTGAAACCTATGGATGTGGAAGAAGCTATTCTTCAAATGAACATGGTTGGACATAATTTCTTTGTGTTTTCCAATATTGACAACGAAGAAGTTAACGTAGTTTACAAGCGCAATGATGGTAAATACGGTCTGATCGAACGGCAATAGCCTGTGAAGTAGGAACTTTTCACATTTTAAAATGAATAGAACGATTTCGATTGAAGCATGCTTCATGGATATTAGGAAAATGAAAACAACACGAGCCTTATCCTTGCGAACCTGGCGGGATAAGGCTCTTTTATATGTTTTTTTGTGAAAGTAAGGAAATTTAAACTTGGATAAGTGTAATCAAGTTGTGTATTTCGTGCGTCAATTGTTTTGGTATCTTTAACCGGATGCAAATCTGGAGGCTGCTTGTGTTGCGGCATGTCCTACAAACTGTTACAATTTATGCAAAGAACATCGCACGATGGGCTGGTACAGCCGGGCCTGTCAAACATATCGGGAATCAATTTCATCATGGACCCTTTCTTATTGTGAAATTGATTCTATTAATTGTTTTGCGCGAAAGGGGTAAACCATGCTAGGAATTGTTAAGAAAATCTTCGGAGATACCAATGAACGTGATGTCAAGCGTTTAATGAAGACGGTTGAACTGATCAATAAGATAGAGCCGGATTTCGAAAAGCTCTCGGATGAGGAGTTGCAAGCGAAGACGGTGGAATTTAAAGCTCGGGTCGAACAAGGGACTACGGCTGAAGAAATTTTGCCAGAAGCTTTTGCTACTGTTCGCGAAGCGTCCAAACGGGTGCTGGGTAAACGTCATTATGACGTACAGATGCTCGGCGGTATTGCGCTGCATGAAGGTAAAATTGCCGAAATGAAAACCGGTGAAGGTAAAACACTGGTAGGAACACTGCCGGTTTATTTGAATGCTCTGTTGGGCAAAGGCGTGCACGTGGTTACGGTCAATGACTATTTGGCGCAACGTGACAGCGGAGAAATGGGACAAATTTATAACTTCCTAGGAATGTCCGTAGGGCTTAATTTGGCCAACATGGATCATGCCGCCAAGCAGGCAGCATATGCTTGTGACATCACATACGGTACAAACAACGAGTTCGGATTCGATTATCTGCGTGATAATATGGTGCTTTACAAAGAGCAGATGGTACAACGTCCGTTGTACTTCTGTATCATTGATGAAGTGGATTCCATTCTCGTCGATGAAGCTCGTACACCATTGATTATTTCAGGACAAGCTCAGAAATCGACCGAGCTGTATTTTGCGGCTGACCGTTTTGTGAAGAGCCTGAATGTTGAAGAAGATTACACGCTGGATATTAAGGTGAAGTCGGTTGCTTTGACCGAAAACGGCGTATCCAAAGCTGAAAATTTCTTTGGTCTTGAAAACTTGTACGATCAGGAAAGTGTTACAATCAATCACCACATTGTACAGGCATTGAAAGCTAATGCTATTATGCGTTTGGATGTGGACTATGTCGTGGCTGACGGTGAAGTCCTAATTGTCGATGAGTTTACAGGTCGTTTGATGGCTGGACGTCGTTACAGTGATGGTTTGCACCAAGCTATTGAAGCAAAGGAAAACATCATTGTACAAAATGAAAGCATGACATTGGCGACAATTACATTCCAAAACTATTTCCGTATGTACCGCAAATTGGCGGGTATGACGGGTACAGCTAAAACAGAAGAAGAAGAATTCAAAAAAATATATGGTCTGGAAGTGCTCCAAATTCCGACGAATAAGCCTAACCAGCGTGTAGATATGCCTGACATAGTGTACAAGAGCGTGAAAGGCAAATTCCATGCTGTGGTAGATGAAATCCTGGAGCGTAACAAAAAGAACCAGCCGATATTAGTAGGTACGGTTTCTATTGAAAACTCGGAGCTTCTTTCTGAAATGCTGAAACGCAAAGGCGTTCGTCACAAAGTGCTTAACGCCAAGTATCATGCTGAGGAAGCTGAGATTATTTCCCGTGCAGGTGAAGCAGGCGCAGTTACCATCGCTACCAACATGGCCGGACGTGGTACTGACATCGTACTGGGTGAAGGCGTATCAGAACTTGGTGGTTTGCACATCATCGGTACAGAACGTCATGAATCCCGTCGTATTGATAATCAGCTTCGCGGACGTGCAGGACGTCAGGGTGATCCGGGCTCCACACAGTTTTACTTATCGCTGGGCGATGAGTTAATGAAGCGTTTTGGTGCGGACAACGTACTGAATATGATGGAGCGTTTGGGCTTCGAGGAAGACCAACCTATCGAGAGCCGTATGATTACACGTGCTATCGAATCAGCTCAAAAACGCGTCGAAGGCAACAACTTTGATCAGCGTAAAGTCGTTCTCCAGTATGATGATGTAATGAACCAGCAGCGTGCTATTATTTACAAACAACGCCGTGAGGTGCTGGAATCAGAGAACATCAAGGAAATTGTGTTTGACATGATCAAGCCTGTCATTGAGCGTGTAGTGGAAGCTCATTGCGGGGATGACATTCCTGAAAACTGGGAACTTGAAGAAGTAGCAGAGTATGTGAATAACAACCTGCTTGAGGAAAATACACTTACACGTGACGACCTGTGGGGCAAGGAAAAAGAGGAGATCGTGGATATGATCTTCGAAAAAGTTACCAACAGATACCACAGCCGTGAAGAAATGATTGGCGAAGATATGGTACGCGAGTTCGAGAAAGTTATCGTACTGCGTGCGGTCGATAGCAAATGGATGGACCATATTGATGCTATGGATCAATTGCGTCAAGGTATTCACTTGCGTGCTTACGGCGGTACCGATCCTCTGCGCGAGTATCAATTTGAAGGCTTCGAAATGTTCCATGCTATGATTGCTAGCATCCAAGAGGAAGTAGCGACATACATCATGAAAGCACAAATTGAATCCAATCAAGAGCGTCAGGCTGTCATCGACGAAGACAAAATCTCGACGAGTGGTGAACCAGCTGCTCCTAAAAAGAAATCCGCTCCTTCGCGTCCGCGTAGAAAATAACGGATTGAAATTAAGGGAGAGTCTTGAGATACACTATTCCCTGCAGTGCATATAATGGCAGGCGGCAGTTCAACCACTGACCGTCGGCCATTTTGTGCCATACAGGGGATGCACTGATGTTTTCAGCTTATAGTGTTTTTGTTGGAGGATCAGTTTGAATATTTTTTTCTTGAGAAGATTGTCCCTATTTCTATAATTATGACAAGCAAGCGGGTCTTAGCTTGCTTGTCAGTTAATTCAGCTCTTGACTCGGCTCACATACCTGAGCCGATTATCTATAAGTCGTTTGACTTTACGGCGGTCGGTAGCGAAGTGAAGGATTTGAATCTGGAGAAGCGTCAGCGTTCGCCTTTGCAGTGAGATGCCCACCTTTGAATGTGTTAATCCAATCAAGGGCATCTCGCTGCAACAGCGATCGTAAGATCAAATCATTCGCGCAGCGTCTCTTCACCCAGCCGTAACTCACAACGCTTTTACTTCCCCTAACCATATATTAAAAGGAGAATGACAGCATGATTGATCCAAGTGTAAAGCATGATTTGCGAGAAATAGGCAAGAAACTAACAAACCTTAGGGGGTCTCTTTGACTTAGATCTCAAACAGGAAATGATCGCAAACTTTGAAGTAAAGATGGCTGCACCTGACTTTTGGGATGATAATGATAAAGCCCAAGGTGTAATTGCAGAAATGAACGCTGTTAAGTCTTCAGTAGACAGCTATGAACAGCTTCGTCAGGAATACGAAGATGCCGGCATGATGGCTGAGCTGGCTGATGAGGAAGGCGATGAAACACTGGCTGGAGAAATCGAGAATAGTGTCAGTTCTCTGCTGAGCAAGCTTCAGGAGTTTGAGTTGCAATTGCTTTTGAATCAGCCGTATGACAAACTTAATGCCATCCTGGAGTTGCATCCGGGAGCAGGCGGAACGGAGTCCCAAGACTGGGGACAAATGTTGCTACGGATGTATACTCGCTGGGCTGAAAAACGGGGCTTTAAGGTAGAGACCCTGGATTATCTAGCGGGTGATGAAGCAGGAATTAAGAGTGTAACACTTTTGATCAAAGGTTATAATGCCTATGGCTATTTGAAAGCGGAGAAAGGCGTGCATCGGCTTGTTCGTATCTCTCCATTTGATTCCTCCGGCCGTCGGCATACATCGTTCGTATCCTGTGATGTGGTGCCTGAAATTGCGGATGATGTGGACGTTGAGATCCGCACGGAAGATCTTAAAATTGATACGTACCGGGCCAGTGGTGCGGGCGGTCAGCATATTAATACGACCGATTCAGCCGTTCGGATTACGCATTTACCTTCCGGTATTGTCGTGACCTGTCAAAATGAACGCTCCCAGATCAAGAACCGAGAGCGTGCCATGACGATGCTCCGTTCCAAGCTCTACGAGCGTAAGATCGAAGAGCAGCGTCAGCATTTGGATGAAATCCGCGGAGAACAGTCCGATATTGCATGGGGCAGCCAAATTCGCTCCTACGTGTTCCATCCATACAGCATGGTTAAGGATCACCGTACTAGCGTGGAAACTGGCAACGTAGGGGCTGTCATGGATGGCGATCTCGATCCCTTCATCGATGGTTACCTGCGCAGCCAAATTAAGCTGGACGCAGAATAATAGCCTGTACGTTTTCCTACAGTCCGCAGACCATGTGCCTGCAGACTGTAGGAATTTTTGTGTAACGGTATTTTTTAATTAAAGGAGAACACGAATGATGCCTCAATTGAATCCTCCCGCTGCTCGCCGAAGACGACGCAAGCCTCTGATTGCCGCCAGCGGACCCGCACGCAACGTGACCGATATTTTGCTGATTATACTCGGCTCTTTCATTACAGCGCTGACCTTTAACATGTTCTTGCTCCCAAACCGGATTGCATCCGGGGGGGGTATCGGGCTTGTCTATCTTGGGCGAGGAGCTGTTTGGCCTGGAACCAGCCTATACGCAGTGGGGAATGAATATTCCGTTATTTATAGCAGGGGTCCTGCTGTTAGGGAAAAAATACGGTTTGCGTTCTTTGCTGGGAAGTATTATGCTGCCGCTATTCGTTTATGTTACGAAGGACTGGGCAGTTCCGACAACCAATCCGTTGCTGGCTTCGCTATATGGTGGAATCGGAGTAGGGTTGGGTTTGGGTACCGTGTTTCGGGGCAGGGGCTCGACGGGTGGACTGGCTATTTTGGCGCAGATTATTCAAAAATATACGGGTTTTAGTCTTTCTCTCTGTGTTATGTTGATGGATGGCACGGTGATTACACTGGCTGGTTTCGCCCTCTCGCCGGAACGGGCGTTGTACGCGTTGATCGGCTTGTTTGTAACGGGTAAGGTCATTGATGCCGTGGAAATGGGATTGGGCTACTCCAAAGTGGCTTACATCATATCCAATCAGAAAGAAACGATCACGCAGGCTATTTTGCAGGATTTGGACCGAGGATTGACAGAGCTGGCAGGACGGGGCGGTTACACGAACGAAGAACGTCCTGTGCTTATGGTTGTAGTCGGACAAAACGAGGTAACTCGCCTTAAAACGCTCGTCCGCTTGGTAGACCCGGAAGCTTTTGTGATAATAAGTAATACTCGTGAGGTATTGGGTGAAGGGTTTAAGAAGGAAAGCTGAAACAAAGAGGGCCTTCTGGAGGTATGCTCTTAACTGAATCCATGCAGGAGAGCCCACTAATATAGTAGGCTCTTCTCTCTTCAGCATGCTTTACTAGATTCATTTTACCAATCGTTCAAGCCAATTTGCCGTTTGTCCTTGATTAAAATACGAGGTAGGCGTTCCTTTTACCCCTGTCTTGACCATAAATAGGCCGCCTGCTAAGGGTTGATCGGCACTATCATCATCTTGAGCAGTCGTAATATATAACTCATCCAGCTGTTCACCGCCAAAAGCGCACGAAGTCACACAATTGACGGGAAGTGATACCTCAGCAATTACTTCTCCATGAGCAGGATGGATACGGGAGACACGTTTACCACCCCATCTCGCGACCCACAACATGCCCTCTGCATCGATTGTCATGCCATCTGGATACCCTTCACTTTCATCCAATCTAGCCACCAGTTGCTTATTCCTAATAGTGCCTTGCACCACATCGTAATCGAAGGAGACCACCTCCAATGTTGGAGTATCAATGTAATACATTGTACGATGATCTGCGCTCCAGGCTAATCCATTAGATATGGAAGCTTTACCAACCAGTAAGGAGACCTTGCCTTTTGTGTTCAGACTATACAATGCTCCTTGCGCATGTTCGCCATTTAGACTCATGGTTCCTGCTAAAAAACGTCCGGCAGGATCGCATTTTCCATCATTAAAACGATTACCTAGTCTACCTTCCTCAGGATCATGAATTAATACTTTGGCCCCTGTCTCAATATCTAAACAATATAGACCGCTAATCAGCGCTACGATCACTTTATTTTTGAGATAAGGTACAACTGCACCAATATGTTCACCAACATTTATTGTACGATCTGTGCATGTAGAAGGATCGTAGATATGCAATTGAAAGCCTTTAATATCGACCCAAAATAAACGTTGAAACCGCTGATCCCAGCTGGGACCCTCGCCTAACTTTGCTTTTGCATCTATAACGATATTCGCTGTATATGTTTCGATGTGTAACACCCCTAACGTATAGGTTTATTTTCGACCCCAATTATCCGCTTCAGCGGTTCCTCTGAGCAGATTCACTAGATGCAGCCCATGTGATTTCCTCTTGTATGTAGTGCTACATGTACTCCCTTCATGTTCAACAAGTCCATAAAGTGCAGCAAATGACCAATCGAGATGAACTCCAATAAGTGAGATCATGTAAAGGGAATATCCCCCTTATTCTTTATGCAAAATGGCAAGCTTTATTCAAAAAGTTCGCTGTCTATTTTTTATTCCCTTTATTATAGCTCGTACAGCTTGTCCGTCAAAAGAATAGACAAGAGCGCATATTTTAAATTAGGGGGAATAACATGACATGAGGTGTTGTATTTATATAAATAGAGTCGTATAATAATACATATTTCATACGAACGGAATGGAGGAAGGTCTGTGAGCAGCAAGTTAAAAGTGGCAATTGTCGGTTCCACCGGGTATGGCGGGGTGGAGCTGATTCGTTTTTTGGTTCATCATCCGCAAGTAGAGATTGTATCTGTTATTTCTTCGTCCAGCGCGGGTGTCCCAATCAGTGACGGATTTCCACATCTGACGGACATTGTGGTGCAGGATTTGGACGGTGTCGAAGTCCACGAAATTGCTGCTAAGGCCGATCTGGTTTTCACTGCTACGCCATCGGGCGTTAGTACCAAGTTAGTGCCGCAGCTTCTTGATGTCGGACTGAAGGTCATTGATCTTTCCGGGGACTTCAGGCTTCGAAGCGGGGAAACGTATGAAGCATGGTATAAAAAGCCTGCAGCTTCACCCGAATATCTCAAGCAAGCGGTATACGGACTCAGTGAGGTGTATGCAGAAAAGCTGGCGGGCGTTTCTTTTATTTCAAATCCAGGCTGTTATCCGACTGCAACATTACTGGGGATTATTCCTGCGCTGAAAGCGGATTGGATCGACCATCGGTCGCTGATTGTGGATGCCAAATCCGGTGTATCCGGCTCGGGTAGGGGAACAAGCCTCGTTTCGCACTATGCGGAAATGAACGAGAATTTTAAGGCTTATAAGGTGAATAAGCACCAGCACATCCCTGAGATCGAACAGGTACTGGGTGATATTGTGGGCGAGGACGTTACGATTACGTTTACAACACAACTTGTTCCTATGACCCGAGGAATTATGAGTACGATTTATGTCACGCTGAAGGGTGACCATACAGATCAAGATCTTATCGGGTTATACCGGGATTATTATAAAGGCCATCCTTTTGTCCGTGTACGTGGCGAAGGTATATGGCCAGCAACGAAGGAAGTAATGGGTTCGAATTACTGTGACATCGGTTTTGCAGCAGATGCCCGAACCGGGCGTCTTACGATTATTTCTGTCATTGATAATGTTGTGAAGGGTGCCGCTGGGCAGGCGATTCAGAATTTAAATTTGATGATGGGATGGGAGGAGAACCTCGGGCTAGGCTTCATACCGGTATATCCGTAAGTAGCAAGTAACTGCAACATGGATACGGATAACGGCAGCAAGCGGGAATTTGGAATACAAACAGCTGTCATTCATCGAATATGTTGCGAACGAGGGCACATAATTATGGGCAAAGTAGAGTTTATAGTAGTAAACGGGGGGAACATCGTAACTCCGCGTGGTTTTACAGCCGGCGGATTACACTGCGGGCTAAAAAATTCGAACCGCAACGATATTGGCGCGATTCGTTGCGAGGTAGAAGCGACAGCTGCTGCGGTGTACACCACCAATGTGTTTCAGGCTGCACCGCTGAAGGTGACCCGCGAGAGCTTGGCAGATGGTCGATTGCAGGCAGTAGTGGTGAACAGCGGAAACGCCAATGCCTGCACGGGACAACAAGGAGAGCAGGATGCTTACGCTATGCGTTCGGCTGCGGCTCATGAACTGGGTGTTGCTGAGAGCAATGTAGCCGTCGCCTCGACAGGCGTGATCGGCGAGCATTTGAAAATGGATTGTGTGCTTGAAGGTATATCATCCTTACCTGACCGTATGAACGGGGCAAACGATGGAGCAGAGCAATTTACCCAAGCCATTCTGACAACGGACTTGGTTAAAAAGGAAGCATGTGTGGCGGTTGAAGTGGACGGTGTGACCGTGCACATCGCCGGGGCGGCCAAGGGATCGGGCATGATACATCCGAATATGGCAACGATGCTCGCTTTTATGACCTGTGATGCAGTAATCGGACAGACGGCGCTTCATCAACTATTAAAGCAGGCAACGGATACCAGCTTTAATATGATTACGGTGGATGGGGATACGAGCACGAACGATATGCTGATTGCTATGGCAAGTGGGCTGGCAGGCAATCGTGAGCTGCACGTAGGGCATCCCGATTGGGACGCTTTTGCCGAGGCGTTTACCTATATCTGCCGAGAACTGGCGAAGGCAATTGCTCGCGATGGAGAGGGTGCTACGAAGCTAGTAGAGGTGTCTGTAAGCGGAGCGGTAAGCGATGCGTCCGCTCAAGCGATAGCTAAGACAGTGGTTGGGTCCAGTCTGGTCAAGTCAGCTGTTTTCGGAGCAGATGCGAATTGGGGACGGATTATTGCGGCCGTAGGTCGTGCCGGAGAGCCGGTTAATCCAGATACGGTAGATATTCGCTTGGGTGATATTGTTGTGCTAAGCCAATCGAGTCCGGTCGTTTTTGACGAAGAAGAGGCGCTAGCCTATTTGCGGGGAGATACGGTGCAAATTATTGTTGATTTGCATCACGGGGACGGAATCGCTACAGCATGGGGCTGTGACCTAACCTATGATTATGTGCGGATTAACGCTGCTTATCGGACATAGATACCCGAATAAAATACGGATTGAATAAGGACAGTAGTTGATAGAAGCAACGAGCGGATGTAAGTCCAGCATCATTTGAAAACTGCACGGATATGCAGAGAAGAAAAGGAGAGATGATATGCAATCGGCAGTGGAACACGCGGATCAAGCGAATCATGCGGGAGTGGCACGTCGTAATTTTGTGATGAAATGCGGAGGAAGTACGCTGGCTGCGTTACCTGATTCCTTTTTTGAAGATTTGGCGCGTTTGCAGTCGGAAGGTCTTCAACCTGTCATTGTACATGGCGGTGGCCCTGCGATCTCCGACAACTTGGCGAAGCTGGGGATTGAAACAGAGTTCATTCATGGATTACGCAAAACGACCGAACCCGTGCTGGATGTCGTGGAAATGGTGCTGGCGGGTAGCATTAACAAGCAGATAGTACGTAGAATAGGGCTGCATGGGGGCCGAGCGTTGGGGTTGTCAGGTAGTGATGGTTATTTAATCGAAGCCAAGCCTGTGTCGAATGCTGCTGAGGTCGGTTGGGTCGGAGAGGTAACATCTGTTCAAGCCTCGATTATTACAGGTGTCCTGGATATGGACTATATGCCTGTTATTGCCCCCATCGGGATTGATCGATCTGGTCAGCGTTACAACATTAATGCGGATACAGCGGCGGGTGCGGTAGCCTCTCATCTGGGGGTCAGTCGGATGATCGTCGTTACAGATGTACCAGGCATATTGAAGAAGTATGGCGGAGAAAAGAAAGTGCTGGACTCTATCACCGTACAGGAAATTGAGGATATGATTAGCACAGGTGAAATATATGGGGGTATGATCCCGAAAGTGAGAGCGGCTATTGCCTGTATCCACGGCAAAGTGAAGGAAGTCGTCATTGTGAACGGTAGCGAACCGCAGGTACTAAGTCGTGTGCTAGGCGGAGAATCGGTTGGAACACGCATCGTGCGTATGCAGTAATTGTAATATATATAGCTCGACCTATATAACCAAACGATAAAGGAGCGTGAACATAATGAGTAAGGAACCGAATACGCTGGTGAGCGAGGAAATGCCAAGTACGGATGGAAGTGGAGTGCAAGCGGAAATGGAGCCGGCAAAAACGCAGACAAATAGCTCTCTTTTTCCAAACTACGCAAGATACCCGCTTACACTGGTGAAAGGGCAAGGAAGCTGGCTGTGGGACGATCAGGGCAAGCGTTATCTGGATTTCATGTCAGGCATCGCCGTTACTAATTTGGGCCATGCGCCTCAAGCAGTAGTTGAACGATTGAAAAAACAGATCGATGAATTGTGGCATGTATCCAATCTGTTTCATATACCGGGACAGGAACGGGCAGCTGCCTTGCTGACAGCCCATAGCAGCGCAGATGCCGTGTTCTTCTGCAACAGCGGGGCCGAAGCGAACGAAGCTGCAATTAAGCTGGCGCGTCGTTACCACCAGAAGGTAAAGCAGACCGGTCGCTACGAAATCATTACGTTCACGCAATCCTTTCACGGACGGACGCTGGCAACCTTGACCGCTACGGGTCAGGACAAAGTGAAAGAAGGCTTTTTACCGCTTCCCGCCGGATTCAAAAGCGTTCCGCTTCATGATCAGACGGCGCTTGAAGCAGCCATCAGTGAGCATACGGCGGCAATTATGCTGGAAATGGTGCAGGCCGAAGGCGGCATGTATCCGGTAGACCCTGCTTTCGTAGACGTGATCACCAAGCTATGCCGCGAGCATGGTTTGCTGCTGATCATTGACGAAGTGCAAACAGGTATGGGACGGACGGGCAAGCTGTTTTCCTTTGAGCATTATGGTATAGAGCCAGATATCTTTACATTGGCGAAAGGACTGGGCAGTGGTTTCTCTGTGGGTGCGATGCTAGGCAAAGGATATTTGCGTGAAGCGTTCACAGCGGGCAGTCATGGTTCTACCTTTGGAGGTACGCCACTTGCTATGGCGGCGGTTCAAGCTACTATTGAAACGATTATTGATGACAAGCTGCCAGAACGTGCAGCAGAGATGGGAGATTACCTCTTCCATAGCCTGCAAAAGCAGCTTGGAGATAGTCCTTTTGTAAAGGATATCCGTGGAAAAGGTTTGATGGTCGGCATTGAGTGTGCAGAGCCGGTAGCGGAGCTTGTTTTGGCAGGACAGAAGAAGGGCATTCTGTTCATTACAGCAGGACCGAATGTGATTCGCCTGTTGCCTAACTTGTATGTAACGAAAAACGAAATAGATCAGGCTGTAACATGGATTGCTGAATTGATTCGGGAGCATGTGGCTTAGTGTAAAGATCAAATCATCCCAGACTAGAGTGTAAAAGGAGACGATAGCATGAGCCAGGGCGGCGCACTGCAGCAGATGAATTTGAAAGGACGGGACTTCCTGGAGCTGGACGATTACTCGCCAGAAGAAATCCAGTATTTAATTGATCTCGCTGTTGAAATTAAGCGTAAGCATAAAAACGGGGAAACCTATCAGCCGCTAAAAGGGAAAACGCTCGGACTGATTTTCGAGAAATCCTCTACACGTACACGGGTATCTTTTGAAGTCGGTATGTATCAATTGGGCGGGCATGCTCTTTTCCTCAGCAAAAATGACATCCAGCTGGGACGCGGCGAACCGATTAGCGACATGGCCCAAGTCATGTCACGGTATCTGGATGGCATTATGATTCGTACCTTTGGGCACGATAATGTGGTAGAGTTGGCACGTTATGCATCCGTTCCTGTGATCAATGGATTGAGTGATTTGGCGCATCCGTGCCAAGTGCTAGCTGATTATCAAACCTTGTATGAGCAAAAGGGCAAGCTAAAAGGGCTCAAATTGGCTTATATCGGAGACGGCAACAATATGGCGCATTCTCTCTTGATTGGTGGAGCGAAGCTCGGAGTGCATGTCTCCATTGCAAGTCCAGCTGGATACGAGCCTAACCCGAGTGTGGTCGCAGCTTCCCGTGAAATTGCCAAACAGACAGGTAGTGAGATCGTTATAACCCAAAGTCCGCAGGAAGCAGTACAAGATGCGGATGCGATCTACACAGATGTGTGGGCGAGCATGGGGTTTGAGGAAGAGCAGAAGGAGCGGGAGCTTGCTTTTGCCGACTTTCAGGTGAATGAAGAGCTGGTCAAGCTGGCAAAGCCGGATTATTTATTCCTGCATTGTCTCCCTGCGCATCGTGGGGAAGAAGTGAGCGCAGGCGTAATTGATGGTCCGAATTCGGTCATCTTTGATGAAGCAGAAAATCGTCTGCATGCGCAAAAAGCGCTGTTAGTTGCTTTAATGGCATAAGATTGATAGGTATTGATAGGTAAAGAAGATAAAGGCTAGAAGCATTCGGGGAGGACTTTAACAATGGCAAAAGAAAAAATCGTACTCGCATATTCCGGCGGTCTGGATACGTCGGTTATTCTGAAATGGCTCAAAGAAACTTATGATGCTGAAATCATCGCTTTCACCGCAGATATTGGTCAAAAAGAAGAACTGGACGGTTTGGAGGAAAAAGCACTCGCTACAGGGGCTTCCAAAGTGTACATTGATGATCTGCGTGATGAATTCGCCAAGGATTTTATCTATCCGATGTTTCAGGCGGGTGCCTTATATGAAGGACAATATTTGCTCGGAACGAGTATTGCACGTCCATTGATCGCTAAGCGGATGGTCGATATTGCGATTGCCGAGGGAGCAACAGCCATTGCTCACGGGGCAACAGGCAAAGGTAACGATCAGGTACGCTTCGAGCTGAACGCGGCGGCGTTGACGCCGGATATCAAGGTGATTGCACCTTGGCGGCTGGAAGAGTTCCGCAATCAGTTCCCGGGCCGTGCAGAAATGATTGCCTATGCGGAAAAACACGACATTCCGGTAACTGCTTCTGCAGCCAAGCCATACTCCATGGACCGTAACCTGCTGCATATCAGCTATGAAAGCGGCGTGCTGGAGGACCCTTGGTTTGATCCAAGTGCTCCTGAAAATAAAGAAATGTTCTTGCTCAGTAACGCGCCTGAGGACGCTCCTGATGAAGCAGAATATTTGGAGTTGGAATTTGAAGCAGGTAACTGCATCGCTTTGAACGGAGAACAGCTTAGTCCATTGCAAGTGATGGAAAAACTGAATGAGCTCGGCGGCAAGCATGGTATCGGACGCGTGGATATGGTGGAAAACCGTTTTGTTGGTATGAAAAGTCGGGGAGTCTATGAGACGCCGGGCGGTACGATCCTGTTCACAGCTCACCGCAAAATGGAATCCATCACGATGGATCGCGAGGTTATGAATCTGCGTGATAGTCTGATTACCCGTTATGCTACCTTGGTTTACAACGGTTTTTGGTTCGCACCGGAACGTGTCGCTTTGCAGGCTCTGGTTCATGAGAGTCAGAAAAATGTCAGTGGTACCGTGCGCGTGAAGCTGTACAAAGGCAACATTATCGGCGCAGGCGTTAAAAGTCCGGTTAGCTTGTACAATCCGGACATTGCGACCATGGAAGCCGATCCGACACAAGCCTACGATCAAGGCGATGCAACAGGCTTTATCCGCTTGAATGCTCTGCGTTTGAAGGTTAACGCGGGTGTAACACAAAATCATAAATAATGATGTAACCTAAAAAATGTACGGGATGCGGGCCGTTCTTGTCCAAACGACGAGGGCGGCTTGTATTGCAGAGAGGGGATCATACAATGAGTAAGCTATGGGGCGGACGGTTTACGAAGCAAACGAACAAGCTGGTAGAGGAATATACGGCTTCTATCGGGTTTGATCAGGCGTTGGCGGAAGAAGATATTCAAGGCAGTTTGGCTCATGTGGCCATGCTAGGAAAATGTGGAATTATTCCGCAGGAGGATGCAGACACGATCAAGGAAGGACTGCACACCGTTCTGGAGCGTATCCGCCGTGGGGAAATTGAATTTTCCGTTTCGGATGAGGATATTCACATGAATATCGAAAAAAATCTAATCGAGGCTATTGGTCCAGTGGGGGGTAAACTACACACTGGGCGTAGCCGTAACGATCAGGTAGCAACGGATATGCACTTGTATTTGCGTGGACGTGTGGTATCGCTGGTGGGTATGCTGCATGATGTACAATCTGCATTAATCGGCCAAGCAAAGGATAATCTGGACACGATTGTACCTGGATACACACACTTGCAGCGTGCGCAGCCTATTTTATTTGCACATCATCTGCTGGCGTATGTGTCTATGCTGGAGCGTGATATTGACCGACTCAAAGACAGCTACAAGCGGATTAACGTGTTGCCGCTTGGCGCGGGTGCTTTGGCCGGGACCACTTTTCCGATCGACCGTCATTTTGTAGCCGAGCAACTGGGATTTGATGGCGTATATGAAAATAGCCTCGATGCCGTCAGCGATCGGGATTTTATCGTAGAGTTCCTGGCTGGCGCCTCGCTGATTATGACGCATTTGTCTCGTCTGAGCGAAGAATTGGTGCTATGGAGCAGCACGGAGTTTGGTTTTGTCGAGCTGGATGATGCTTTTTGTACAGGCAGCAGCATTATGCCGCAGAAGAAAAATCCGGACGTACCGGAGTTGGTACGTGGTAAAACCGGACGTGTCTATGGAAACCTCGTGGGCTTGTTGACTGTATTGAAATCCTTGCCGCTGGCATACAACAAGGACATGCAGGAAGACAAGGAAGGGATGTTCGATACCGTTGCCACGCTGGAAGGAGCCTTGCAACTGTTCGCACCGATGATCGCCACGATGAAGGTGAACAAGGATCGCATGCGTCAAGCGGTCAACCAGGACTTCTCCAATGCAACGGATATTGCGGACTTCTTGGTCGGCAAAGGGCTTCCGTTCCGTCAGGCGCATGAGGTCATTGGCAAAACCGTACTGTATTGCATCCAGCATGGAAAATATTTGCTTGATCTGACACTGGACGAATTTCAGCAGTTTTCGGATCTGTTTGATGAGCGTATCTATGAGGTACTTCAACCGGAAGCGGTAGTGAATGCACGGAATGTATATGGTGGAACCGCTACCGGTCAGGTACAGGCAGCCATTGGGCGCAGTGAACAGCTCCTGGCGAATACATCAACATGGTTTGAAGGGCACAAGCCGAAAAATTAATCAGTAAAGAAAGATATTATTCTCTTGCACAGTAGCCGTATACTGTGTAAAATCAAATTTTAAGGAATTAGCAATCAAAGATTCTAAGGCACCGTTCGCGGTGTCTTTTGTGCTTTTTGGGGCATTAATTCATAGTTCCAAATACCTATTACTACACTAGTGTGAAAGTTTCTAGAATTTACATTTTTGTATACTACGTCTACGGTGATTATGGTAGAATAGCACTAAGTTTTTCATTGAATTACCAATTCAATAGGACAAGAACTATATTCAATAAATAAATGTCAAGTTACTAGGGGCTCTTTTGGTCAAGTGAATTTCATAAATGTGTAAATGAAGGGCTTGAATGAGAATAGAGGTATGTCCTGGTTTTGGGAGAACGGCATGTATATGCTTTAAAGTAGTGACGTAGCAAAAGGCAGAGTCGGGATGATTCAGGGAGGTATTATGAGAACTAAAAGGACGGCGCGTCAGTTAAAGAGCGCTTGGATCGGTTATCGCGCTTCTGAAGCCGATCAACTGATATCTTCATTGCATGAGGAACGGATACAAGCGGAGGAGTTACTGCGCGAGGAGCGGGAACTTTTTCACGCGGCGCTGGAACGGAAAAAGCAGCGGGATGCGGAGTTAAAGCAGCTGCTTGCAGATGCGCTTGCGGAAGAGCGGCGCTGGATTGAAAGGGCGGGAATTCATGGGTGACAAGCTTAGGTGGCAGGTTGGAGGAGTTTCAATTCGCCAAACCAAGAGAAGAATAAAAGAAGAGCGTCAGCGAATCGAACAACTGCAACAACAGCTAGAGGCTCAGCGGGCAGAGCAGGCTCCGGTGCTGTACAAGCTTGATTTTCATATCGAAGAGTTGGAACGGCGACTTCAGGATACAGAACTTCGTATCGAGGCTATACGGAACGCCAATGATACAGCAGCAGCTGTGGAACAATTGCTGGATGAAGGGATACAGGATGGACAGGCGCAGGAGGCTCAAGTCCAATATGCATCTGGCCAGGAACAGACAGCAGCAGGAGCTGCTATGGTCACTGCTTCCAGTATCCCTGGTACGGAAGGCGAAGAGGCAGCAACAGGAACGCGGAGCGGCCGAAACGGCAAGGCCCGTCTGGGGGATCAACTGGTGGAGAACGGGATGATCACCCGCGATCAGCTGACAGATGCCATCCGCAACCAGAAGCGCTACGGTGGTAGGCTGGGCGATATTCTTGTAGAAATGGGCTTCATTACAGCCGAGCAGCTACAGGAACAGGTTGGCGGCGACGAGTCCAAGGAGCGCCTAGGCGATATGCTGGTTCGTTCCGGTTATATATTGCCGGAACAACTGGAACGCGCACTGGAGTTCCAGGCGAAGAGCGGCGGGCTGCTGGGCGACATCTTGCTGTCATTGCAAATGCTGGAACCTGCGGATTTGTACCGCGCGATTGCTACACAGAACCGGATCGGGCGTATTGGTGAGGAACTCGCGCTGGATGCGGCGTACAAACTACCCGAGCAAGTGGCAATGGCTTATGGCGTGGTCGTTATCCATCAATATATGAACCGATATATTGTGGCGGTCAGCGATCCGCTGCCAGAAGAGCGACGCTTGAAGCTGGAGGAAATTCTGGGTATGCCGGTAGAGCAGGTGCTTGCTACGAAGGAAGAGATGGAGCAGCTCTGGGGTAAAATCTACGGTGAAGAAATGATGCAGGAGAGCACGACCGGGCTGTTGGAAAAAGAACCGCACAATTCGGCGCGGACGACTTTTACAAAGGGACAACTTTGGGTGTTCGCAGCCATGGGTATGATTACACTGCTCGGTCTCTTCTGGAACAGTTGGAAAACGGTGTTGATCATCAATATGATGATTCAGCTGTTTTATTTTGCGATGACGCTATTTAAATTTGGCATTATTTATCTTGGTTCCCGGCGTGGGGCGCAGCTTCGTTTTACGAAGGAAGAGGTTGACGCCATGGATGAAAAGAAACTGCCGATCTATACCATTCTTGTACCTATGTATAAGGAAGCGGGCGTGCTTCCGATGTTGTTGCGAAATTTGGAGCAGCTGGATTATCCCAAGTCCAAGCTGGACGTGCGGCTGCTGATTGAAGAGGATGACATTGAGACGATCGAGCTACTTCGGGAAATGAAGCTGCCGGCCTATTACACGACACTGGTCGTTCCAGACGGTTTGCCGAAAACCAAGCCGAAGGCATGTAATTATGGACTTATTCGGGCACGTGGCGAGTTTGTCGTGATTTACGATGCTGAGGATCGTCCCGACGCTGATCAGCTTAAAAAGGTCATTGCAGCGTTCGATTCACTCCCTGAGCATTATGCGTGTATTCAGGCGAAGCTCAACTACTTTAATAGTACACAAAATTTGCTGACCCGCTGGTTCACTCAAGAATACAGTATGTGGTTCGAGCTACTGCTGCCGGGTATTATGCAGTTAGATACCCCAATTCCTTTAGGTGGCACATCCAATCATTTTCGGGTATCTGTATTGAAAGATATTAATGCGTGGGACCCCTATAATGTAACCGAGGATGCCGATCTGGGCATACGTCTGTATAAAGGCGGCTACAAAACTGCTATTGTCGATTCCCGTACATGGGAGGAAGCTAACAGCCGCGTGGGCAACTGGATTCGTCAGCGGTCACGCTGGATCAAGGGGTATATGCAGACGTGGCTGGTTCATATGCGCAATCCGGTGAAGCTGGTGCGCGAAGTGGGCTGGAAAGGTTTTTTCGGCTTTCAGGTGATGATTTTGGCAACTCCAATGTTGCCGTTGCTGAATCCGATTTTTTGGGGCTTGCTTATTTTATGGTTTGGCTGGGAATTGTCCTTTATTCCCAAGCTGTTCCCGGGATATGTGTATTACCTGGCCAGCGCGGAATTTTATATCGGTAACTTTCTGTTCGTATTCAGTAACGTGGCCGGAATGTATTGGGTCATCGGGGAACTGGAAGAGCGCGGTGAACGAACATTTTCATACGCGATGGTCAAATATGGGCTACTCTCGCCGTTATATTGGGTACTAATGAGTATAGCTGCGGTGAAAGCAGCTTGGCAGCTCATTACCAAGCCGTTCTATTGGGAAAAGACGACACATGGTCTGACCGATATGCACGACTTGGATGATACCCCGGCACAGTCCTCCTGAATATGAAGAAAGAAGGAGCAAGAATGGAGACAAAAACACCTTTTTTATCCGTCGTCATTCCCATGTACAATGAAAGCTCGCATCTTGAGCGTTCGCTTAAGGTGATTGATGGGGTACTGTCTGTTGTCACCTCACGCTATGAACTCATCATTGTAGATGATGGTTCCAAGGACGATACGTGGCTTAAATTGTCTGAATTATCCCATCGAATGCCCTCTTTGCTCGCGCTCCGGTTGAGTCGGAACTTCGGTAAGGAACTGGCGTTGTGCGCAGGTCTGGAAAATGCCTCTGGCGATGCAATCATTGTCATGGACGGTGATTTGCAGCACCCTCCTGAGATGATTGGAGAAATGGTGCGTTTATGGCAAAATGAAGGTTATGATTTGGTCGAATGTGTGAAAGAATTCCGGGGAGAAGAGTCGGTGGGCAAAAAGCTTGGAGCTTCTTTGTTCTACGCGACCTTGAACCGCTTGACGGGCTTTAATCTCAAGGATGCCTCCGATTATAAGCTACTGGATCGACGAGTGGTGGATGCCTGGATGGCGATGCCAGAGCGGATGCCGTTTTTTCGCGGAATGACGGCCTGGCTCGGTTTCCGTAAAACCCAGATTTCTTTCCGAGTGGCTCCACGCGAAGAGGGTCCAAGCCGCTGGAGTCCGTTAGGGCTGACTCGACTGGCAGCAGAAGCGATCGTTTCGTTTTCGACAGTACCATTGCGGGTTGTAAGTCTAATGGGCCTCATTTTTATGCTGATTTCAGTCGTATTGGGGATTCAGACCTTAATGCGTAAATTAATGGGTGACGCTGTGACCGGTTTTACCACTGTCATTTTGCTGCTCTTGATTATCGGCAGTGTACTCATGCTGTCGATCGGAGTAGTAGGAGAATATATTGCCGCCATATATCACGAAGTCAAAGCTAGACCTCGCTATCTGATAGCAGATAAACGGGCGAATGCTGACCGATTGTGGGTGGACAGGGAGTTTAATCAACATGATCAGACGTTCATATCTAAAGTATCCAATCATTAAATACGGTATTGTAGGACTGCTGGGTACAGGTATCCATGTTGGTGTACTTGTGCTGCTGGTGGAGCTGTTTACGGTACCTGCAGTAATGGCTACTACAATAGGATTCGTGGTTACGCTGCTCGTTTCCTATGTGCTGAACCGAAACTGGACGTTCGAGCCTACCGGTGAGGGAAGCCGCACCCAGTTTCTTAAATATTTATTGGTCTGTACCTGTGGCTTACTCTTAAATGCCGCCCTGATGTACGCGACCATTCACTGGATCGGTTGGTCGTATCTGATCGGTGAAGTACTAACTACCATCATCGTGCCTGTTCATAATTATTTCTGGAACCGCTACTGGATCTTCTCCGTTCCGCAACAGCGTCAGAAAGAGGTTTCATGATTTTAAGAAAACACGGAAAATTGCTGTCATTGTTTGCTTTTATTGCTGCTCTTGAACTGGCGGTGGGTGTGTATTTTGCATGGCATCTTGGCTATATGCATACCGATGCGCTCAGTCGAGTGGCTAATGCATTTTATGTGCTATACAGTCGTGATCCACACTTGGGTGCTATCGGGTTTGTATGGAATCCGCTGCCCAGTTTGATGGAACTGATCGTGCTGTTGTTTTATCCTTTATTTCCAGTACTCGCTTCCCACGGGCTGGCGGCAGTGATTGTGAGCAGCCTGTTTGCAGGGGCGAGCGCGGCATTATTGTATGCGACGGGCAAACAGTTGGGGCTTCACGGTGCAACCAGCTTGCTGATTGCGCTATTATTTTCACTGAATCCATTTATGTTTCTGTTTGGCTTCAACGGCTTAAGTGACTCGCCATATATCTTTTTCATCCTGTTGACAGTGAGTCGATTTTGTATGTGGTTGAAGGATCGCAAGGCGGCGAATTTGATCGTATCCGGTTTTGCACTTGCACTCGCTTTTTGGGTGCGCTATGAAGCGGTTCCGCTTGGCGTTGCGATGGCTTTGGGTGTATTGCTGACGATCTTTTTTCTGCATCGGTGGCGTACAAACAGAGAGAGCGTTAGAACGCAATTGTCTTTAAAAGAGCGCCTGTACAAGGTAGAAGCGACATGGCTTCTATTGTTGCTGCCGCTTGTCTTTTCCGGTTTGCTGTGGCTCTTTTTTAACTGGATTATCATGGGCGACCCGCTTTACTTTTTACGCTCGCAATATTCCAATTCCACACAATCAGCGGCTTTGTTAGAGGATCAGCGCTTTGTAGAAATGTTTGCTCACCCTGTGCTGATGCTAAAGTTTGTCGGGCAACGAACCTTATGGTATGCGGCTCCGTTAATTTCCATTTTGCTTATACGCCTATTGGACAAACGTCTGTGGAGTTGGAGCACGCTTACGCTATTAGCAATCTTTTTATCGGTACCCGGGCTTCAGCTTTTACTGATGTTTAAGCATTCTTCGTTTGGCTGGTTCCGATATTTTATGTATGTATTCCCGATTACGGTTGCTTGGCTGCCGTATGAGCTTAGTCTGTTGAAGGGGAAAATGCGGGGGATCGGAATCTCACTGGTAACGGCAGGGATGTTGGTAACAGCAGGCTTGTTATCCTACGCACTGACGAACCCCGCGATTGCAGCAGATGAACACAGCTATTTGACGCATAGTGGTAATGAAAGCTACGAACGTCAAATTATTGAGCGGAAAATAGCGCCGTGGCTGGATGAGTATTATGGTTCATCTCTTATTTTGACAGATTCTTATGCCGCCTATCCGATCATTTTGAGCAGCAAAATTCCGAAGAAGTTTATGATTACGAGTGATTATGATTTTGGGGAATCTTTAATAGATCTGCCTGCTTCCAAGGTGGATTATGTCTTGGTCACGCGCTTGGTGGATGGGGTACCGCTGGATCAGGTAAACCGGAGCTATCCTGATTTATTCGAAAAGGGAGCGCCGTGGGCCTCGTTGGTACATGACTTTGACGGGCAGTGGCGACTGTACAAAATAGAGCATGAAGAATCGAAATAATTATTATATTTTAGTGCATCGTAGCGGAGGGAAGAATACAGCTGTAGGGTGTGAGTGGGCTACAGCTGTATCACCGCAAGAAGTTTGAGGGGGAACGAGAGGAATGTCCTTTCGCAAATGGTCTGCAAGCAGATGGATGGCTATAGGTCTGTTTGTATTTATACTTGCATTGGAACTTTCTGCGGGCATCTATTTCAGCTATGTTCTGGGATATATGCACACAGACGCGCTCAGTCGCGTAGCTAACGCATTTTACGTGCTGTACAGCCGCGACCCGCATCTGGGCGCCATCGGATTTATCTGGAATCCACTACCCAGTCTTCTGGAAATGGTGATTCTACTGCTGTATCCAATCTTTCCGGCATTAGCCACCTATGGATTGGCTGCTGTTATTTTGAGTGCTACCTTTTCTGCTTTGACCGCTATGTTGCTATATCGGGCGGGTGTCAGAACAGGGCTCAGCTCTAGTATGAGCTTGCTGCTGGCTTTGTTGTATGCACTGAATCCGTTTATTTTACTGTTTGGTGCCAATGGGCTGAGTGATTCGCTATACATATATTTCATTATGATGACGGTGATTGAGTTTGCATTGTGGCTCAAGGATCGCATGACGGCAAGTCTGATTGTTTCTGGATTAGCGCTTGCCATGGCGTTCTGGACTCGTTATGAAGCGGTTCCTCTGGGCGTGGCAATGGCAGGTGGCGTGGTCTTGGCGGTTTTGTTTCTCCATCGAAACATGGGCAGACGCGAGCTGGCCTTGCGAGAAAAACTGCACAAGGTCGAGGCAACGTGGTTACTGCTTCTGCTCCCCGTGGTCTTTTCCGGGCTGTTGTGGATTTTCTTTAACTATCTCATTATGGGGAATGCTTTTTACTTCCTGAATTCGGAGTATTCGAACACGGCCCAATCGGCAGAGCTGCTGAATGATGATAAGTTTGTAGAGATTTTCTCCAATCCGCTGGTGGCCTTGAAATTTATTGCTTCCAAAACACTTTGGTATTCGGTACCGTTGTTTGCTATTCTGTTCATTCGTCTGTTGAGTGGACGCTTGTTCCGATGGGGAACACTGATTATTTTGCTGCTGTTCCTATCAGTGCCGGGATTGCAGTTTTTACTTATGATGAAGCAATCCTCGTATGGATGGTTTCGTTATTTTATGTATGTATTCCCAATTACCGTAGCCTGGTTGCCTTATGAGTTGAGCCAGCTTCAGGGACGATGGCGGAGGGCAGCCTTTGGCCTGGTATCCGTCAGTCTGCTGCTTACCGCTGGATTACTTTCCTATGCGTTGACTCGCCCGGATATTGCACCGGATGAGAACAGCTTTCTCACACGGACAGGTAATGTGAACTATGTGAGACAGGAGTCAGATCGTAGGATTGCCGTTTGGTTGGATGAGCATCTGCCGAAGTCTACCATTATGACCGATTCGGCTTCAGCCTACACGATGATTGTTTACAGCCAACATCCTAAACGCTTCCTGATCACCAGCGATTATTCGTTCAATAAGGCATTAAGTTATCCGCAGGATCACCATGTGGATTATATCCTTGTACCTAAGATCATGTCAGGCATGCCACTGAGTAAGATCAATATGGTATATCCGAACTTATATGAACATGGTGCCCCATGGGTTCAGCTTGAACGTGAGTTTAATGGCGAGTGGCGCCTGTATAAAGTACTGCCTAAGTCACTAACTAAAGAATCTCCATCAACGGAGACCACGACAAATCCCTAATGTGCATATAATAAATCCCCGAGCCTATCCCTTCGCCATGGTGCGATGAGGGAAGCTGCGGGGATTTTTTAACCTGTTTAGTGCTCTTTGAGCGGTAGCCATGCCAGAACATCCTGAATTTTCGCGTCCCAGTACCCCCATTCATGCGCTCCAGGACCTTCTTCGTAGGTCAGCGGAACTCCGACGGTACTACATGTTTCACGAAAAGCCTGATTTCCCTTATAGAGGAAATCCTCTGTGCCGCAGCATTGGTAGAGTCGGGGGAGTGAGGTCCCCAAGGCAGCATGACGTTTTAGCAACTCTAGCAAGTCGTGATCTGTTCCGCGTATTTCATCTGGCCCAAAAATGTTAAGCCATTCCGCTGGACTCATCGCATTTTGCATAGGATCGGTGCGTGATGCGTGTAAATCCATGACTCCCGAAAGACTGGCAGCGGCTGCAAACCGCTCTGGATGCTGGAGTGCCAGTTTGAAAGCACCATATCCACCCATAGAAAGTCCGGCTACAAAATTATCCTCACGCTTGTCGGATAGAGGAAAGAATGAACGTGCCAAAGCCGGCAATTCTTCACTGATAAAGGTCCAATAAGCCGCTCCTTGCTCCATATTTGTATAGAAACTCCGATGTACTTGGGGCATAACGACAGCCAGGCCCAATGAGGCCACATAGCGTTCAATGGAGGTTCGACGCAACCAGGTTGAATCATCGTCCGATAGGCCATGCAGCAAATACAGCGTCGGATGTGGCCCGGTTCCTTGCTTGCCCTCTAGTCCAATTTGTGAACGGGTTGCCTGAGGAAGAATAACATTCATGGATGTGCTCAGACCAAGAACTTCCGAATAAAATTGACATTGAATAAGAGCCATAAGAAGACCTCTTTTCCTAGGGGTTTGTGACCTCATTGCGGTGTTCAGCATATGACTGAGTATTCATTCAGTATACCTTAGCCTGTCTAAATATACATATCCAAGCGAGTGACTAGGTATTAAGTCCCGTTTCTTATTTATCCTACATTAGGAGGGGGTATGGTTATATGGGACGATTTTTTTAATTTGGGGGTTATTTGGGTTTGATTTCTGGTAAAGTGTTTAAAAAAGAATGATGAATCCAATCAGAGGAGGAATTTATAGCATGGGAAAAAAGTTAAGAAATACAGTTACAGGTGTATTGAGTACAGGTCTTATTCTTAGCGCATTCAGCGCAGCGGCAGCTGCTCCTCAAACTACAAATGGACATTGGGCAGGAGATCAGGTGCAACGCTGGTCAGCCACAGGACAATTGGACGGCGCGGTAAAACCGGATGCGGCAATCACACGTGCAGAATTTATTGTTCTTCTGAACCGCAGCTTGGGTACGTTCACGCAGGATACTCCAGCTGTGACAGACGTAACGTATGCGGACAGTGTAAAAGTAAACGGTAATGGAGGCAGAACGTTCACAGATGTACCAGCTTCTCACTGGGCATACAACGAGCTGACAAGTGCCGTGAATGCAGGTTACATAAGCGGCTATGCAGGTAACAAGCTCAAACCAAATGGTAAGGTAACACGTCAAGAGGCTGCGGCTATCGTAGGCAAAGCTATTGGACTCACTGCGGGTAACGCAGCAGATGTTACTAAATTTATTGACTCCGACAAAATTGGATCTTGGGCAAAGAAAAGTGTAGCGGCAGCTGCGGAGCAAAAAATCATCAACGGTTATCCGGATGGTAAATTTCAGCCACTGAAGTCGCTGACTCGTGCAGAGGCAATTGCTATTCTGGACGCTGCTTCCGGCTACAACCTGAGCCCTGTTGATAATCTGACGACGACTCCTGGTGGAACGGTAACGGATTCCACATACAGCAACGTGACAGATTCCACTTATGGTAACACGTCGACTACTTCTGGCAGCGAAACAGAAGATAGCAGCACAAATACCAGCACAGATAGCACGACTACGAACAACTCTACAACAATAGATACCAACACAGATGCAGACACAACTACGGATACGACTACAGATAGCACTACAGACACAGTTGCAACTACGGGAGTACTGAAAGTCAACGATGTGTATGACGGAGAAAGTACAATTACGGGGACAGCTAAAGCAGGTTCCACAGTAACCGCCTATTCCAACGAACTGCCTATCGGTAGTGCAGTAGCCAAAGATGATGGCACATTTAGTATCAGTGTGCTTACTCAAAAAGCAACGGTTAGACTGGTAATCAAAGCTAAAGATGCAGACGGTAACGAAAGTGAGCCTGTAGAAATTTCTGTTTTGGGTAAACGCAGCGAGTAATTTATAGCTAAAATCCCCCTTTCATTCTGTCTGGAACAAGTCCAGCCGACAATGGAAGGGGGATTTTTCGTTTATTCGCTTATACCATCCTCGACAATAGACTTCTCGGGTTCACGTGTTTGTGGCTCAGACGATGTGCCACCGCCATAACTAGCTATAATGCGTTGCTGCGCTCGATACGTATCGCGGCTGATTCGGGTGCGATCTACGGCTTTTCCGTCTACCTTTTTTACTCGAAATGTTTCTACCACATACCCTTCTTTGCCCTGCCGAAGTACTTGATAGAAGCCGGGGGAAAGTGAGTCATTACGGAGTCTTTTCTCCGGTATGGGAAGTACGCGAACCGTATGGGATTCCAGTTCATACGAAATATTGGACGGAAATGTACCAAAAAATTTAACAGTAAGTGTTCGGTTTTGGACAGCCGCACGAAGTAACAAATGCTTGCCTGTATTGTTTTTAAAACGGAAATTAATGGACCCCGTAGCGAAAGTCGCATCCTGACCTTTGGGCAGATAGCTGACCGGCAAGGAATGGTTGCGGCGCTCAACAATGTCCAAACCGACTCGCAGCGCTGCATTATACACCGTGCTGGATACCTGACAAATCCCGCCGCCTATACCGGACTCCAACTGACCGTTCACGATCACTGGAGCTTCACGAAAGCCATGAGTGCGCTCAGCCTTGGCAATCAATTGGCCGTAGTCGAATATGTCGCCAGGCTTGAGAATTAAACCATCAACGGTGCTTGCCGCTGAGTTAACGTTGTACACGCGTCCTTCCGAGCTGCTGCCTAGACTGGTGGAGAACTGGACGATTTTGCGCTCAATCCCTTCGTTACGCAGACTGTCTACTGAAATTTTCGGCTCCAGCTGACGGAAAGGTAATTCCACTCGTACGGGCTCTTCCGAAGCGGTAAAATCCTTGGGCAGCGCCTTATCTAGTGCGGCGTCCAATCTGGGCCAATCTAGGCGTCGGGCAGAGCGCCCCGGAATATAACGAACCTGATCATTCCCGTCAATCTGTCGCACAGCATTGATAGGCATGCCATATCGTTGCTCCTCCCAATCGGCTCCGAATTGGGCCCTTAATATCTCCTCCTGTCGGAAAGATGTGATAGACCATTCCTTCTCGAAGCTAAAACGTGTCTGCACACGAGTCCATAGATGCTCCGAGCTGAGTGCCGTCACGGCATTCCGAAATGCCTCCGCTTTATAATGAATTCCTGCTTCCCCGAGTGTAATTTTTATATCCTGTGCACTGCTGTCACTGTCCGTCAGAAGTAGTGGACGTTGCTTCAATGCATCCAATTTTTTATCCACCAGCCGAAGAGCGGCTGTGTGATCCATGCTTCCTACGTTAATTCCTCCGACCCTCACTCCCTCCGGCAGTGTTTGTCTGTCGGCGTACAGATGAAGTCCTCCCCACAACATGGCTAGCGCCAGAACACCAGACCATATCCAAATGACAGATAAATGAATTTTTTTCATAATGCAGATGTCTCCTGTCTGATAAGCTTGATAGCGTACTCGTGTGCCATAATATTCATATATATGTGCCAAAAGCAGAAAACTTTCGGTACTATTTAGGTAACAAATTTGTTACAATGATAAACGGTATGATGAAATAGAGAAGTTTTTAAAGGAAATGCATGGAATATGTCGAATGGATATTAGGTTATGCGTAATATGATTAAGCAACGGGAAGTGATCGAGTGATTGAAATGCAGGATGTGTGGAAGACCTATACTAACGGAACCCACGCACTTCAAGGAGTATCGGTCAGAATTGACCGCAATGAGTTTGTATACGTAGTCGGCCCGTCTGGAGCGGGGAAATCGACTTTTATGAAGCTTATTTATAGAGAAGAAGTACCTACCAAGGGGCAAATTTCAGTCAATGGTTTTAATATCGGGAAGCTCAAGCAGCGTAAAATTCCCTACGTTCGTCGTAACATCGGAGTCATTTTTCAGGATTTCCGGCTTTTGCCGCGTTTGACGGCTTATGAGAATGTGGCTTTTGCTATGGAAGTTATTGAAGCTCCCAAGAAGCTGATTCGCAAACGGGTACCCGAAGTGCTTGAACTGGTTGGCTTGAAAACAAAAATGAATCGTGAGCCTGCCCAGCTTTCCGGTGGGGAGCAACAGCGTGTAGCGATTGCACGGGCCATCGTAAACAATCCTTCCGTGATCATTGCCGATGAACCTACGGGAAATCTGGACCCGGAAACATCGTGGGAGATCATGCAGTTGCTGGACGAAATTAATTTTCGAGGCACGACCATTGTGATGGCGACCCACAATAAGGACATCGTGAACTCTATGCGTAAACGCGTGATTGCCATTGAAAATGGCAACATCGTAAGGGATCAGGTAAGAGGGGAGTACGGATATGACTTTTAACACCTTCTTACGTCATGTGCGGGAAGGTTTCAAAAACATATTCCGCAATGGCTGGATGTCCGTGGCATCCGTCACCTCGATTATTGTGTCACTGCTCATATTGGGCGTATTTATCATGCTGGTGCTCAACGTCAATTCCCTGGCTGATCAGGCAGATAGTCAGGTGGAGGTTAACGTATTTCTGGAGCTGAATGTAGAGCAAAACATGCGTGAAACACTGCAAAAGGAAATCGCGGCGATGCCAGAAATCAGCAAAACGACCTTTGTGACTAAAGCTCAGGGTTTGGAAGAGCTGCGCAAAGATTTGGGTGACAGCGGCAAGGAGCTGCTGGAGGGTTTTGACAAGGACAGCAATCCACTGCCGGACAAAATTGTGGTAGAGGTTATTGAACCAACAACGGTTCCATTTGTGGCCGAAAAGATTGAGAAGCTGAATACGTTGCATCCAGAGAAACCGATTTTAAAGGTTCGTTATGGAAAAGGCACCGTAGAGACGCTCTTTACGATTACGAAGCTCATTCGTAATGTAGGCTTTATATTCGTCGCTGGACTGGCGATCATGTCCATGTTCCTCATCTCGAATACGATTCGCGTGACCATATTGGCACGACGAAGAGAGATTGGCATTATGAAGCTGGTCGGTGCGACCAACTTTTTTATACGCTGGCCGTTTTTTATTGAAGGAGCGCTTATCGGTCTCATTGGTTCCTTGATTACCGTAGGTATTTTATTTACTGGCTATCAGCGTTTGCTCACAGCCGTTCAGGGCGATATAGCTCTGAATATGTTGAAGCTTATGCCACTTGAAGGCATTTGGATTCAGTTGAGTGCATTGCTGATTATTTTGGGGATGCTGGTCGGAATTGTTGGCAGTACCCTGTCCATGCGCAAGTTCTTAAAAGTATAAGAAGCGCTGGTTGGACGTCGTGGTCGATTTAATAGAACGGGGAAGCCCGGTGTTATTTTGCGATAAAGGATGGGGAGTGCAAGTTGAAAAAAACAGGATCTGTGTTGGCCGCTACCTTGGTAGCCGCATTGCTAATCCAGCCTTCTGACGGATATGCCAAAAGCATGAGTGAGATCAATTCGCAGCTGAACAAATTGGAAAAGCAGGCCCAATCTGCCAAGCAACAACAGGAAAAGGCTGCTCAAGATAAACAGTATGCCCAACATTACAAAAATAAAACCGTGCAAAACCTAAAAATTGTGCTTGCTCAGATTAACAGTGTCAGTGATCAGCTGACTCGTGTTGCGGTTCAGATTGATCAAACGGAAGATAATCTGCGTGCGACTAAAAAAGATTTAGCTGAGGCCATTGATCGTATCCAGTCACGGGAAAAAATGCTGGAAACTCGTGTGCGTTTGATGTATACGGATGGAACCGTCTCATATATGGACGTGCTGATGTCTTCGTCCAGTTTTAGTGACTTTCTTAGCCGGGTAGATTCCCTGAAAACGATCGTGGAGCAGGATCAAATCCTGTTGGACGAGCATAAAAAGGACAAGGCTCTGGTCGTAAGTAAGAAGAAGCAGCTGGATACGGAATATAAAAATGCCAAGAAGCTGTATGCGCTCAAGCAGGGCGCCAAAGCAGAACTGAATTCGAAGGAGAAAGAGAAGCAAAGACTGATTTCCAATTATGATCATGATATTGCGGAGTCAGATGAAATCAGCGAAGAGCAAAATGACATGCTGGTAGCCCTCGCGAACAAACGTGTGGGTCTGGTGCAGGAGAAGAACAAGCTCAGAGCGGAGCAGGCTGCCAAAGCAGCACGCGCCAGAGCGGCTGCACGTGCGGCTGAAGCCAAACGATATGCATCTTCTTCCTCAGGCGCTGCCTCGAATTCCAGCCATGCGGCAGCCAGTACGTATACGGGTGGATCAGGTACGTTGGCTTTACCTGTATCTCATTACAGACTCTCATCTACTTTTGGCATGCGGGTACATCCGATTACTGGCAAGCTTAAAGGCCACACAGGTATTGATATGGCGGCTCCGCAGGGAACTGATATTCATGCAGCTGAAGACGGTGTTGTCATTGTTGCCGAGTGGTGGAGTGGTTATGGAAACACAGTTGTAATTGACCATGGAGACGGACTGTGGACCCTATACGGACACATTCGCAATGGCGGTACGGTGGTTCATACGGGGCAGACTGTGAAACGTGGTCAAAAAATTGCAGAAGTTGGTTCGACGGGCAATTCCACGGGACCTCACTGTCATTTTGAGGTGCGCGAAAATAACAAACCTGTAAATCCGATGAACTATTTATAGTAAATAAGGTAAGCCCTATTTATAGCCATTACGGTTGTAGATAGGGCTTTGCTGTAATGGTTAATATCCGATGAAGAACATGTGCATTGAGACACGGAGTAGGATACAATTAACATATTCCGTACAAGCTAGACGTATACTTCGTGGATGGATATGCGTTGTAAGGCAATAGGATACAAGATAACGAGAAGGCGGTGGACGATTAGATGTTGAAAAAAAGTACAGCGATACTCTTGATGGTGATCGGGCTGCTTGGCGGCAGTCTGCTCACTTTTGCCTATACTGGAACGACTACAGTAGGGAACAGCGCTCTGGGCGAAGGACTGCTGGCGAGTGTGACAGGTAGCAGTTCTACCTCCAGAAGTGATATCCGCAAAATCGAGACGGCGATGGACCTGATTCAGGGACAATATTATCAGGATGTGGATCGTACCAAGCTGGTGGATGGCGCCATCAATGGTATGATGGAGTCGCTCGGCGACCCGTATTCCTCTTATATGGGTAAAGAAACTGCACAACAGTTCGAGCAATCTATAGAAGGCTCTTTTACCGGGATCGGAGCTGAAGTAGCGGCTGAAAACGGAAAAGTAGTTGTAGTCACGCCAATTAAAGGCTCGCCGGCTGAAAAGGCAGGGCTACGCTCTAAGGATATTATTTTGTCTGTTAATGGTGAAACACTGGACGGATTGGATCTGAACAAGGCCGTTTCCAAAATCCGTGGACCTAAAGGCAGTCAGGCGAAAGTCAAAATTCAGCGCAGTGGCTCTCCTGATCCGCTCGAATACACGATTACCCGTGACAATATTGATATGGAAACTGTAACAGCTCATATGGAAAGCGACGGTGTAGGCGTCATCACGATCACCCAGTTCTCCTTGAATACAGCAGAACGATTCAAGGAAGAGTTGGCGAAGCTCGAGAAGCAAGGGCTAAAAGGGCTCGTCATTGACGTGCGTAATAACCCGGGCGGCGTGCTTTCCGTTGTCATTGAGATTGCGCAGCAATTTGTACCTTCCGGCAAAACGATTGTACAAGTGGAAGACAAGAATCAGAAGCGTGAAGAAGAGAAATCCAAAGGTTCACGTAAAAATTACCCTGTGACTTTGCTAATGAATAAAGGTAGCGCAAGTGCGTCCGAAATTCTGGCAGGTGCTCTCCAGCAATCAGCAGGTGCTGTGTTGATCGGGGAAAACTCCTTTGGTAAAGGTACTGTACAAACCAGCTATGACAAGCAAATGGGTGACGGTAGCCTGCTCAAAATCACGATTGCCAAATGGTTAACGCCAAATGGAACGTGGATTCATAAAAAAGGGATTAAGCCGAACATCGCGGTGGAACAGCCTGAATACTTCACAGCAGCACCGCTGAACAAGGAAAAGTCCTTGAAATACAATATGAATAGCAGTGATGTGAAAAATGCACAAATCATTCTGCAAGGTTTGGGTTACAAACCAGGTCGCGAGGATGGCTATTTTGACAAAGTAACTGAAAGCTCTGTTATTGCTTTTCAAAAACAAGCGAAGCTGACGGCTAGTGGCATCATTGATGCGAAGACAGCAGCAGCGATGGAAGCCAAGCTGATTGAGAAAATTCGTGATCCGAAAAATGATAATCAACTCAAGCAGGGGATTGAAGAGATTCGGAAGGAAATGAAGACAAGCGTAGCGAAATAATAGTGAGGCTACAACAAGGGGGCTGGAAACAGCCTCCTTTTATATTGGGATTTATTTGCAGTCTGTCGGTTTGTCTTCCCTACGTTGGCAATTTCATATAGAATAAATGGATATGAAGTGTACGTGATCCGCTATACAGCGGGCCAGGGGCATAAGGGAGTGTGAATGGACTTGGAATGGGCATTACAATGGGGATGGAGCGTCTTGAATGCTTGCTTATACCTGCTTATGCAGCCGTTTTATTATATCTCAATACTCATTGTCGCACTTGGTTATCGTCGGCAAATGCTGCTGGAGCGCAAGCTATTTCATACTAAAATGCATAGCTGGGCCTCAGAGACCTGGCGTGTCGTATGGAGTGGTTTGCTTGCTGGAATGGCGCTATCCGCTCTGGGAATGTTCGTCAGCGTGCATCTGAACCCGGCTTCCATCGTGTGCCTGTGGGTAGCAACATTACTGCTCATGCTGGTACGCGTCCGTTACCTGTGTCTCGCTTATTCGGTAGGTCTGCTAGGTGTGGTTCAATTTTTCCTAAATGTGGCCAGTGGCTGGCAACCTGTGGGAGCGCTTGGAACTTCAGTAACGGCTATCCGCGGATTGGATATTCCAGCACTGTTGGTGTTGGTCGCCGTGCTGCATGTGGCTGAGGCGCTGTTGGTTCGCTGGCAAGGGGGGAAAGCTGCCACTCCACTGTTTGTCGAGGGCAAACGGGGGAGATTGGTTGGCGGCTATCGGATGGAAGATCTCTGGCCCATTCCGTTGTTATTGCTGGTACCCACTCAGGGAGGATTCATGCTTCCCTGGACACCGTTATTCGGCGGCGATGCCGGAACCGGGTATATGCTGGCAGCCTTACCAGTCCTGATGGGCTTCAGCAGCGTGACGCTAGGCCAGCTACCACGACAGAAGGCGGTACTCACTTCGAACCGCTTGCTTCTGTACAGTGTGGCTTTACTTCTGCTGAGCTTGCTGGCTGCATGGTGGAGTCCGCTGATATTGTTAGCAGCGTTATTCTCTTTTCTGGCTCATGAGGCACTGATCTGGTATGGTAATATGGAGGAAAGTCGTCTTAGCCCGATGTTTGTCCATCCGGAGCAAGGGATGCGTGTGCTCGCTGTGCTGCCAGACAGTCCGGCGACAGCCATGGGCATACTGCCGGGCGAGGCCATTTACCGCGTGAATGGAGTTATTGTGAATACCCGTGCCGAGTTACACCAGGCCTTGCGGATCAATTCTGCCTTTTGCAAGCTGGAAGTACGCAATCTGCAAGGCGAGAGCAAGTTTGTGCAGCGAGGCATGTACGATGGCGATCATCACCAGCTAGGGGTCGTGCTTGCACCAGATGCAGACGCGAGCTGGGCCGTATCCCTACAGCCGGCCTCCATCTATCGGATTGTTGCCATGCATATAGGCGCACGGCGACGTAAAGCTGGACAGGCATCGCAGGCAGAGGGTACACAGTTGGATACCATGAACAAATAGATGTTACACTAAGAGGGTAGTCATTATTTGATTAGAGTCGAATAAGGCTACGCTCTTTTTATATGCCGACAGTAGCCTGCTTGAAATCAATATTCTGATCGGTATACAATGAATATGTAATAAGAAGCGTCGATGAACCGAATGTCTATCATGTGTGTCAAGCAGGGAGAGGAAAAGATGAACGCGATTCACTTTATTCGAGAGTACATCAGGCATCCACGCAGCGTAGGCGCTGTTATACCCAGCTCAAGACAGTTGGCCAAACAAATTGCCACACCGATTTACTTTGACAAAGCATCGTGCATTATTGAATATGGTGCAGGGACCGGTGTGTTTACGCAAGAGCTGATTTTGAACAAGCGTCCAGAAACGCTACTTTTAGTGATTGAAGCTAATGAATCGTTTTACAAAACGCTACAAAGCAAGTACGGACACTTGGAGAAGGTACACATCATTCATGGATCGGCTGAGCATGTAGCGCAGTATATACGACAGTATGAGGTTCCAAAAGTGGATTATGTCGTATCAGGGCTCCCTTTCACCAGCCTGCCAGGCGCGTTATCTAGCCTTATTTTGGGACAAACGGCTGAGGTTTTGGGCCAGGAAGGCAAATTTATTACGTTCCAGTACAGCAAGGTCAAACACAATTTTTTCCGCACCTTTTTTGCTGACATTCAGATTAAAAAGGTAAACTGCAATGTCCCGCCCGCTTATGTGTTCACGTGCAGCCTGTAACCTTGCAGCTATGTAGAAGATTAGAATAAATACGAATGCGATTATACGGATGATTATGAGAAGACTTGGTCAGCGTCATTAAGATACTGAAACGGTCTTTTTTTGTTGTCCACTTTCATAGATATATAAGAAGGGGATATGTTAAAAAGCAAAATTCATTTAAGGAATCATATTTTAAAATGGGGCTTAACCTATATATTACATAAGATGGAACCCACTAGATTTTTGTAAGATTCATGATAAATCTGAACTTTTGTTAAAGGAGATTTATATATGGTAAAACCACTGATATTCATGCGTTGGTGTGAGTACTATAAGTTAAGTGATCGTGAGACGGACTTTGTATCTTTTTTTATGATGAATTTCTCGGCTGCCCGTTCAGGCAATCAACCGAAGCTTAGGGAGCAATTTGTTGAAATTCAGAAAAAAACCTTTCCTGAGTACCCGTTTGATATTACCCCGGAAGAACTGGATTACTCCAAATTCGAAGGTTTGATGAAGCAGGTGTTGAAAATTCATTTTGACACGGCCGAGCTACTATACTCCTTTTACCTCCAAAAGCTGTGCGCACCTTTGGCAGAATACATTTTATCCACTGGAGAATCAGAGCCTGCGCGCATCTATTATAAGCTTATTCAAAAGGATAAAGTACGGTAGGAAGGACGAGTGTGGATAAGCAAGAGCTATTGGGATACTCAAGCAATATGGTTATTTAAGAAATTAATACTAGCTAATTAAAACAATAGTTAAAAATGTCAATATACCTTTGTGTTAAGGTAATATTATAAATCCAGTTTCAAAGAAAGAGGGTGTTGTCTTCGGCTGGAACATTTCAAGCAGGGATATGACGCTGTACCAGAACGATAAACTCGTTTGGAATCAGGAGCCTTAAAGCCTTGTAGAGCGGCACTCGTATGGGTGCCGCTCTTTTCAAACTTAAAGGAGGAAAGCGGCATGAAGGAGAAAAATAGTAGTGGTATTTGGTCCAAACGTTCCAAATGGCTGCCGGTCGTCATGGCATGCACGATTATAGTAGGGGGGGCTCTACCGACTCCAACTGTAGTTCACGGTCAAACGGCAAAGACCGTTACCATTAAAGTCGATACATCCAAGGATCGTAAGCCGATTAGCCCTTATATTTACGGTACGAATCAGGAATTGGCAGGCGATGAGAATCTGACTGCCAGACGACTTGGTGGCAATCGAATGACCGGATATAACTGGGAAAACAATATGTCCAATGCAGGAAGTGACTGGATGCAGTCCAGCGATAGCTATTTATGCGACAACGCCGGATTGACAAAAGCCGAATGTGAAAAGCCAGGTGCGGTGGCAACCTCGTTTCACGATCAATCGCTGAAGCAGGGCACATATTCTTTAGTCACGCTGCCGATGGCTGGTTATGTGGCCAAGGATGGAAACGGAAGTGTGCAGGAAAGTGAAAAGGCCCCTTCTGCTCGTTGGAATCAGGTCGTAAACGCTAAAAATGCGCCGTTCCAACTACAGCCTGATCTGAATGACAATCAGGTTTATGCGGATGAATTCGTCAACTTTTTAGTGAAAAAGTACGGCGTTGCTTCAACAAAGACGGGCGTGAAAGGATATGCGCTCGACAATGAACCCGCTCTCTGGTCGCACACGCATCCGCGCATTCATGGTGAAAAGGTCGGAGCCAAAGAGTTGGTAGACCGGTCGGTAAGTTTATCCAAAGCTGTTAAAGCGGTTGACGCGGGTGCGGAAATTTTTGGGCCCGTTCTTTACGGTTTTGGCGCCTATACAGATCTTCAAACCGCACCTGATTGGAACTCTGTAAAAGGCAACTACAGCTGGTTCGTGGACTATTACCTGGATCAAATGCGCCTTAGCTCGCAAGCTGAAGGCAAGAGATTGCTGGATGTTTTCGACGTCCACTGGTATCCCGAAGCGATGGGCGGAGGCATACGAATTACGAATGAGGTAGGCAATGACGAAACGAAGAAAGCCAGAATGCAGGCGCCTCGTACTTTGTGGGATCCGACCTACAAGGAAGATAGCTGGATCGCTCAATGGAACAGTGAATTCTTGCCTTTATTGCCTCGATTAAAGCAGTCGGTGGATAAGTATTACCCGGGAACCAAGCTGGCTTTGACTGAGTATAGCTATGGCGGCGAAAATGATATTTCTGGCGGTATCGCTATGGCCGATGTGTTGGGCATCTTGGGCAAAAACGACGTTTATATGGCAAACTACTGGAAGTTAAAGGAGGGTGCCAACAACTACGTTAGTGCCGCTTACAAGCTTTATCGCAATTATGACGGAAAAAGCTCTACTTTCGGTGATATCAGCGTTAACGCGCAAACGTCGGATATTGTTAATAGCTCGGTGCATGCTTCTGTAACAGATGCATCCTACAAAGAACTGCACCTCGTTGTCATGAATAAAAGCATGGACAGCGCATTCGACGCCCAATTTGATCTTTCCGGCGAGACGACTTACGGTTCCGGTAAAGTATGGGGCTTCGACAAAAATAGCTCGCAAATTAAGGAATCCGCACCAATCACGCAAATTTCAGGCAACCGCTTTACCTATACAGTACCACCATTGACGGCTTATCATATCGTCTTGACTGCTGGCAATGATACGTCTGTGCCACCTGTGGAAGGTCCTGAAAGCTTTGCGCTGAGGGCTGAGGCTGGCGATGGGAAAGTCGATTTATCCTGGGACGCTTCCAGCGGAGCTGTAGGGTACAGTGTACAGCGGGCTACGTATGAAAACGGTCCTTTTACTGCTGTAGCATCCAACTTGGTCGAAACGTCTTATACAGATACCAACGTAACGAACGGCACTTCTTATTATTATAAAATAACCGCAAAAACAAAGGCGGGAATAAGCGAATCCAATGTTTTGAAAGCGGTTCCTAGAGCGCCTGTAGACGGATCGAATCGCTATGAAGCCGAAGAGGGCACGCTGAAGGGAACCATTGTGGAATCCAGCGGGACTGGCTTCTCAGGTACTGGTTATGTAACTAATTTCCACAATCCGGGGGATTCCCTGGCGATGACGATTCAGGCAGAGGCGGCAGGCTTGTACAATCTTACAATCGGCTACCGTTCTCCTCATGATGACAAACGCACGAACTTCTCTTTAAACGGCAAAGCGTCTGGCGAGCTGATACTTTCGAAATCGGCTGATTTTAAAGAGACTTCCGGTGGTAAGGTTCTGTTGAATGCAGGGGCCAATACGATCGGTTTTGAAACAGGCTGGGGCTGGTATGATATCGACTATGTCAAGCTGGAGCCAGCTACTGACCGTCCACCGCATGCGGTAACCAAAACGCTCATTAATCCGAATGCGACGATAGAAGCAAGAGCATTGATGAACTACCTGGTTGATCAATACGGGAAGAATATGCTCTCTGGTCAGGAGGAGATAAACGAAATTGATTGGCTTCAAGCCAATGTAGGTAAAAAACCAGCAATTGCAGCGCTTGACCTGATCGACTATTCGCCAAGCAGAGCGGAACACGGTCTTAGTTCCACAGAGACGGAAAAGGCGATTGCATGGGATAAGCAAGGGGGCATTGTTACCTTTGCATGGCATTGGAACGCACCGAAAGGTCTGATCGATACGCAGGGAAAAGAATGGTGGAGAGGCTTTTATGCCGATTCAACTACATTCGATATCGAATATGCGATGAATCATCCAGAGTCCGAAGATTATACATTGCTTATTCGCGACATCGATGTAATTGCGGGGCAATTGAAGAAGTTGCAGGATGCGAAAGTTCCTGTGCTGTTCCGTCCTTTGCACGAAGCGGAAGGCAAATGGTTCTGGTGGGGCGCCAAAGGCCCTGAGCCTGTTAAAAAATTGTATATTTTGATGCATGACCGTTTGACGAATGTGCACAAACTGAACAATTTGATTTGGGTATGGAATTCTGTTGCTCCGGATTGGTATCCGGGAGATGAGTATGTGGATATTTTGAGCTTTGACTCTTATCCGCAAGCAGGCGACTACAGCCCGCAGATTGCAAAATACGAAGACCTTGTTACATTGGGCAAGGACAAAAAGTTAGTTGCCATGAGCGAAAACGGACCTATCCCGGACCCTGATCTGATGAAGGCGTATCAAGCCCATTGGAGCTGGTTCGCTACATGGTATGGGGATTTCCTGAGAGACGGCAAACAAAACAGTCTGGAGCATCTGAAAAAAGTGTATAATCATCCGAACGTCATTACGCTTGAAAAGCTCCCGACTAACTTAAAAACGTATGGCATTACCGAGCAACCATCAGTACCGGGCAGCTTCACGCTGAACGCAGCGGGCGAAACGGCGAAAGTAAAGCTGAGCTGGACAGCATCGGCGAATGCCGCAAGCTATGAAGTGAAGCGTTCGACGGCTGAAAACGGTACGTTCGCCACCGTAGCGAGCGATGTATACGAAAGCAGCTACACCGACACAGCCGTAACGGCAGACACGATATACTATTACCAAGTCGTAGCGAAGAACGATGCAGGTCAAACGCTTTCGAACACGGCTAGCGCAGCACCGAAAGCGGATACTCAGCAGCCGACAACGGGACTGGTGCTCCAGTATCGCACAGCGGATACAAATGTGAACGACAATCACTTGAACCCGCATTTCCAAATTGTAAACAAAGGTACAGCCTCCGTACCGATCAACGAGTTGAAAATTCGCTACTACTACACGATCGACGGTGACCGTGAGCAGACATTCAACTGCGACTATGCAATGCTGAGCTGCTCAAAGCTGAATGGTAAACTGGTTAAAATGGATAAGGCTGCAACCGGTGCTGATTATTATTTGGAAGTCAGCTTCAACTCAGATGCAGGCGTGTTAGCACCTAGAGGAAGCACGGGCGGAATTCAAACTCGTATTCATAAAACAGACTGGTCGAACTATAACGAAAGTGACGATTACTCGTATAAAGGCACGCAAACTTCATTCGCCGATCATACGAAAGCTACGTTGTATCATAATGGGGTACTTGTTTGGGGAACCGAACCGACAGCTAATTAAAATGATATAAATACTATCGCTGAAATGAGCAGGGGGATTTGTATCCTACCTGCTCATTTTTTTATACGAGAAGCCATCTATATGATTATTTTGTAAAAAATGAAATGATATGTTTATTTCTATTCTTTTTGTAACATATCAAGAATTAGAATGGAATTAATTAGAAGGAAGGGGGTTGGAAAATGTAACAGAAACGTAGCCACAGACATAAAGCAAGGTGTTTAGTAGCTTAAGAACTTTTAAAGAAGACTATTAAAGAGGAGAAATGACAAATGAAAAAAGCAATCTTAGCACTATCAATTTCCGCGTTAGCTTTATCTTTAGGGGGAGTAGCTTCGGCTTCACCAGTAAGTTCAACAATATCTGTTGGAGCTCCAGCAAAAGTAACCGTAACCTTTAGTCCTGCTAACGGAGAAAAGCCACCTATTACAAAGCAGGATACCACACTTAAATTAGGTATAGGTAGCTCATATGCTATGGAAGGTTCTAACTGGATGATTTTGTATGGAAGTGATGTTGTCGAACTTCATGGAAATAAAGCTAAGATGATTGGCTATGGTTCAGCTCAGGTTGAAGCCTTTAAATCTAATGGAGACAAACTTGGAGTTTATACTTTTAAGGTTGAAAGATAGTATTTATATGCAGTGAAGGAGGTGAAGTACGCTTCACTTCCTTCACTTATTTATTATCATGGATTGATTGGGTAAGTAATCTCTAGATCAGGGAAATACTCTATTTTTGGATTTCCATCTTTGTCTAATTCAAATTTGCTCTTATCATCTTTTCTTAAGATAACCTTGTCGACCTTTATAGTAATTGATTTGGGGAGAGAGGTGAAAGGTTCAAATCTTGAATCAGTTATCAGAACGTTGCCATCCGTAGCACTCCAACCATTGCTGCTAATAGATTTCAGTTGTTTTCCTTTATCATCGTAAATTTCATACTCCAAAAAAGGAAGTGACGAAATTTTCGAATTAGTAGGTAGCTTTATGCGAGTTGTGATGCTGGTTGTAATCGGTGTGAGCTCAACTTTTTCTAGGGTATAGTCAATGTTTGAATACTTTCGCTTAAGAGACGGTGTAAAAACAAAGTTATTCTTGGTGTTCTTTTCCACAGGAATTTCTATTTTAAATGGTTGCTTAATGCCGGAGACAGGCATGGAGACTGTTAAATTAAACTTATCTGGGAAAGGCTTCCCTCCCTGGTTACGTAAATCTGAAAATTGTATAATTGTTGAATTAGAATTTTTCCCAGGTATCGTATAAGGATCAATGGAGTTGCTAGTGTTAGCAGGTGCATAAGAGTGTATGTCTTCTCCATTAATGGAAAGTATTAAATCATCAAGTAATAAGGGTAATTCAGTGTTTAAAAATCTTTTGTCAGTGGTTTGTCGTTCTAAGGCAATGGATATACGTGTTCCATCAAACATAACTTCCGGTACGCTGAGAGTCAGGCCATCGTGAGTGTCACTAAGATTTGGTTTGGATACTAGCCCTTTTTCATCCGCTGTTTGTAAACCAAGATCACCAGCAAGCTGGAATATAGAATCTATACCTGGAATTTGTTTCAAGGAAGCAGCCATTGTTGGTGAAATAAATCCAGTACTAACGACAAGTGCAAACGCCATTACAAGTGCGGCGGAGGTTCCGAGAAAGGTATTGCGAACCCTTTTCGAACGGGAGTTAGAGCGCTTATAGCGTCTTGTTTTCATTGTACTATAGCGTTCCATGGTTCTATCAATTAAATCCACTTGTAATGGAGTATTCCGAATAAGCTTTTGTAAGTGCTCAATTTCTTTATCTTCCGGGTTTAAATGAGTGCTCAATTTGTTTTCCTCCCTTTTCATTGTAGTTGATTAGCTTTTTACGGAGTCGCTCATATCTTTTTCGGATCGTGGATGATTTCAGCCCCATAATTGTAGCAATCTCTTCGTAGTTGTAATCCTCAAGTGAACGTAATAATAAAATTTGACGATCTTTTAATGTTAGCTGATCCAGTAACTCGTGAATTAAATTTGTATATTCGTGTATTGGCTGTTGCTTTAGATTCAGTTTGTACTGAATGAAGGACTTGAATGTTCTAGCGTTTCTTTTTAATAGGTCAGTACAATGATTTTGAGCGATTTTGTAAAGCCAAGCTGAAAAAGAGACGGTAGGTACAAAATGATGTATATGTTCTAGCCCTCTAATGAATATTTCTTGAGCAGCATCTTCCGCTTCTTCCCGATTTTTAAGTAAATAGTAGCAGTATAAAAAAATCTGTTGTTGATAACGCCGTATGATATGTGTGTATGCTTGTTTGTCGCCTGTTTGGACCTGCTCTATGACAAGATTGATATCTGCGTTTTGATTATTTGTATTTAGCTTTTCCATTAACGTCCCTCCCTTCTGCCTATATAACTGAAAAAGATATGCATTTGTGACATCCAAATAAAAAAACTTGAAGTTTGCTTTTAATGCTTCTCCAGATGTACCTCATTTAACTTTTCAATTATCACGGGATTCATTAAAAAAAGACTTCCTTCTAAGGCATCATAAAATAAAATGACTTTATAGACCATATATTTCACTATTTTAATTATTTTGTAATGTAATGAAGTTCTTATGGTCGAAATCACATGTTAAGTATGACTTACGATATAACTGCAACTATATTGAGGGGGATTGAAATGAAACATACACCTACGATCCGCTCGACGATAGAGACCGAACTCAAGCAAAGGGGATATACATTTAGCAGCTTTAGTAAAATATCTGGTATTAACCGTGGTACATTCAGTACCATGCTGAACAGTAACCCGCCCAAGCCAATCTCCGTTCGGCAGATGGACCTGATTACTAAGGCATTAGGATATCCCGAAGGCTGGTTGTATGAGTTATACATAGATGAATGCTTTCACGAGGGGAAAGGGCACTGGAAACGGATTAAGCCTTTTTTATTGCGTTGTGTAGATTTAGGAAAGAAAGACTGTATTCAAAAGGTATTATGGAGACTAACAGAGGACTTGTCTTATGTATTGACGGTATTTGAGTTTGCAGAAGAACTACATAAAGGAGGCAAGGAAAAGGAGTCTGCCCCTTTTTACGAGTGTGTGGTAGAGAACGAAAGATATTACCACTCGGAACGTCTGGCTATTAGTCAGTACAGGTTGTTTCGTATACAATTAGGTACCAATGCAGAAGAAAATTTAAAGTTAACTATTTTATTTTCTCCTTTTTTAGATCGTTTACCTGAAGCTTATCAGTTGGACGCTTTGTTGCAGATGGCCAATATTTATTCTTCTTTACACAAGTGGAGTCAAACTATTTTTTATAGCCAGAAATTGTTGAAACTCACAAAATGTATATATGAATATAGGGTAGCTCAAGATGATATAAAGCATGATAATTTTGAGCCGTATTCTAGCGAACGATCATTAGTAGTTTATTATGGGCAAGCGTTATTAATGCAAGCTTATTCATTACAGAAGCAAGAATTATATCAGGAGGCTAAAAAAATTGTTTCCAGATATGCAGATTTAAGTTGGTTTAAAGGTTTGGATGAGGTTGGCCAAAGAGAAGTTGAAAAATTAAAAATGTATGCAACAGCTAATGGATATGTACTGGATTTATTAATGGGGGATAAAAGTAATTTAGAAGAGTATATTTTACTACTGGAAGAGAATGAGAAAGAGATATTGCCAGGAATTCTCACATTATTAGAGGTGGCTAATAAACAATCCTTTAATATAGACAATATATTAAAGCGTTTTAGTGATTACATTCAAAAGTTCTCTGAAAATGAGGATGCATTATATATGGATGATTATTGCAATTTTAATTTGCAACTAGCTATATATCAATTTAATTTTAAAGATTATAATGCTGGAATAAACACAATTCTTAGAAATATAAAACTGGCAACATGGGTGAATAGTTCAAGTGTATTTGCACAATCTATTATATTGTTTGAGAAGTATAAAAATTTTTCTACAAAGTGTCAGTATAATGAATTTACAATTCATAAAGAGAAATTTGGGAAGGACTTTAATTTTGCGTTTTAAGCCAACGATCAAGGAACATGAAGTCGATTTTGAGCTAACAGTATTATTTGAAATGAGGTGTTAACATGAGATATACACCTACGATCCGCTCGACGATAGAGACCGAACTCAAGCAAAGGGGATATACATTTAGCAGCTTTAGTAAAATATCTGGTATTAACCGTGGTACATTCAGTACCATGCTGAACAGTAACCCACCCAAGCCAATCTCCGTTCGGCAGATGGACTTGATCACTAAGGCATTAGGGTATCCCGAAGGCTGGTTGTATGAGTTATACATAGATGAATGCTTTCACGAGGGGAAAGGGCACTGGAAACGGATTAAGCCTTTTTTATTGCGTTGTGTGGAGTTGGGGAGGAAGGAGTGTATTCAAAAGGTATTGACGAGACTAACGGAGGACTTATCCTATGTGTCTACAGTATTTGAGTTTGCAGAAGAACTGCATAAAGGGGGGAAGGAAAAGGAAGCTGTCCCTTTTTACGAGTGTGTGGTAGAGAACGAAAGGTATCATCATTCCGAGCGGCTGGCTGTCAGCCAATATAGGCTATTTTCTTGCTCTTTAAACAAAGATCTGGAGAATAATCGTCAACAAGCTATAAAATTTGCTCCATATCGCAGAAACTTGCCTGAAAATCATCAACTGGATGCTTTATTAAAGCTGGCAAATGTGTACTACCAGGTTGATGATTGTGAGACAACTATACAATATGCTAAAGAACTTGAGGAGATCACCAAAAATATTTTTGAACAGCAGATTCTAACTAGGCAGAAAAAACATGAAATCAAGCCTCTAAATACAGAAAGACATCTAATCGTCTATTATGGTCAAGCCTACTTAATACAGGGAGTTGCCCTTGAAAAGCAAGGGCTGTATGAAGAAGCAATGAAATTTATACCTTACTATGAAAAATTGACTTCTTTTAAAGGGCTAGATGAAGTGGGAGTTTTAGAAGCACAGAAATTTGAAATGTGGGCAGAGGCAAACCGTTTGAATTTAGAAATTCTAATGGGAGATATGACTAATTTACCCGCTTATGTGGAACTAATTAGGAATAATCCTCAGGAAATATTACTTGGACTACTAACCATAATAGAGTCGGCCAATACCTACAATTACACAGTGGACGATATTTTGATCAATTTTGCTGAGAATATTAATGAATCTAGGAACTTACGCACAAATATTTCTTATTATATGACGAACTATGACCTGGTGACCTATTCTCGCTTTTTTCTCGAGCTTAGTCGCTATTATTTTAATAAGGGAAACTATTCTGAGGCGATCGATAGTATGTTGAACAGTCTCAAAGCAACCTCACAGTTGAATGATAAGGCTTTCTATATCAGGTCTATCACGTTATTGTTTGAGAAATACAAAGACCATTCGACACATGAACAACGGGCAGAATATGAAAAAGTACTTAAAGCTGTCGAATATAACATTAAGCAAATGACGCCTTAAAACTCAAAAAGGCTATGTACTTTTCTACTATAGGTAGAGAGACATAGCCTTTTTTACATTTAGAGAGTATGGCGCACCGCTAATTCTAAGAATTTAATTTATCATTAGCATCCGAATCACCTGATTTACTCACTAAAAGCTCACCCTCTGAAGAGGTGAACAGTTCTTTTATGATCCGATAAGCTTTATTCTGTTCTGCTTCACTCTGCTGGGAAAGAATATGAATACATCCCCATATCCAGGGCTGGCTTTTGAGTTCTTCATATGAATTAAAGTTAAAAAATGCAAATACGTTTGTGTTCAGCGCCTCTGCTATTTTCTCTAATGTTTTGATCTGCACATTGACTTCACCACGTTCCAACTTCCCTATGTAGGAGCCTGTTGAATCGGATGCTTCTGCCAGTTGTTCTTGTGTAATATCACGCAATTTTCGAAATTGGCGAATTTTCGTTCCTATAAGTTTCGTCGTTTCCATAGACCTCCACACTCCTATAGTATGAGTGTAGACAAAGCCAGATCAGGCGTGGAGGTAATTGTATTGCCTAAATTGTTATATATTTAGTTTTTGTGAGAACTATTTAATAAACATCAAATTCCATAATATAATAAAACAGTGTAGAAAAGGGGTTGACCATCATCCAATTTATTCATATAATTTCTAGTATATTGTAATTGATTGTCGAGGAGGGTGATTTTTAAAATCATCTGAATACGCCGGGGGTGCTTTTATTGGAAAATGCAACCACGATTCGTTCGGAAATTGAGAAAGAACTAAAACTTGGTGGCTACACTTTTAATAGTTTTGGACAAGCTACGGGTCTTAACCGGGGCATATTTAGTGCTATGCTTAACGGGAATCCGCCTAAACCTATCTCCGTAAGACAAATGGACTTGATTACCAAAGCATTTAATTATCCAGAGGGCTGGTTGTATGACCTGTATGTGGATGAATGTTTTTATGATGGAAGACCACATTGGAAAAGGGTCAAGCCGTTCCTGATTCGTTGTGTTGAAGTGGGAAACCTGCGCTGTGTTGAGAAAGTGCTCTCACGCTTAATGGAAGATCTTAACCACATTCCGACAATCTTTACTTTGGCAGAGGAGCTTTATGAAGAAGGGAAGTTACAAGAGGCAATTCCTTTCTATGAATGTGTCATTGAGAATGAGAAGTATCAACATTCAGAGAGGTTGGCAATTAGTCACTATAAATTATTTGTAGCTTCGATAAGTCAAGATTTTGAAAAAAATTTGGAATCGGTATTGAAATTTGTTCCTTATCGTAGTCGCTTGCCAGAGAATTACCACTTGGACGCTTTGCTAAAGCTCGCTAATATATACTTCAATCTGCATAAGTGGAAAGAGGTAGAGAAATATGCAGATGAATTGCGAAATCTTGCAACGGTTATATATAACAATGAAGTTCAGAAACGAAAAAGTAAATATAAGAATAGAAGCTTAGTAACTGAAAGACCTCTTGTTGTTTATTATGGACAAGGGTACTTATTAAAGGGACTTGCATTAGAAAAACAAGGGTTTTATGACCAAGAATTAGAGTATATCTGTGGCTATAGAGACTTAAGCTGGTTTGAGGGACTCGATCAAATCGGAAAGATGGAAGTAGAAAAATTCAAAGTATGGGCAGAAGCTAATTTGTTGAATCTAAGTTTAATTATGGGGAACGTCGAGAAACTTTCTGAGTATGTAGAGTTTCTTAAGTGTAATCCTCAAGAAGTTTTACCTGGCTTATGGACAATTACAGAATCTGCCAATAGGCATGGTTTTTGTATAGATGATGTTCTTGAAATTTTTGCCAAAGAGCTAAAAACATTTAGTTCAAAAGTGCATCTTAGGGAAAGTTATTATGAATCCACTTTTATATTGGATAGTTGTGCTAATCTTTTTCAACAAATTGCAGTTTATAAATTCATACATTCTTCTTATTCTGAGGGTCTACATTATATTTTGCAAAGTTTAAAATTATACTTTCAAATAAATAATAGAAATAGTTTTGCAGAATGCACTGCACTTTTTGAGAAATATCGCATTAAATCTTCCGAGATTCAATTGCTGGAATATCAAAAAATTATGGAAGAGGTGCTTAAGAATGCGAAAGAAAATTCCCCTGCTTATATTGCTTATGAGCTTGGTTAGTATATGGAATATTGGACATTCAGAAAATGTTTATAAAGACATAACGAGCATTAGCATTTTTAATCATGGTGCAGGAGGGTAGGTTTGCTATTTATTAATGTTAAAGAAATGAAAATGCATAGTATTTTCTAGATGGATTTTATGTTCTCGAAGCCAATTCTTATGGATTGGCTTTTTTGATTCTCCCCGTTAAAGGGATGAATTGGGTTTTATTATATTTTTAACCTGTAGGGAAGGTATCAGCTTGTAAACTAATGTAAATACCACACCGAACAGGAGGTTTATTGATGTGAAATGGAAACAATTGGAGGAATGCATCGAAGAAAAGCGGAAGGAATTAAATGATTTGGCGAATGAGGTGGGATTGAAGGATCGGCGGGTGTTAATCAAGTCCATGGAGTTAGATCGACTTCTTAATAAATACAGCGACTGGAAATATAGCTATCGTAGACAACAGAGCATCCCCCAAAGTTCACAAATACAAGAGAAGCAACACGAGCTTGTCCTATCTTATTAATCTTCAAGTATCATGACAAGATAGAATCTAACTTCACCAGGGCTTCTAATACATAGTGGGATATAGAATAAACAAGATAATCTCTATTGCATCTCGTACGCTGCTCTTATCCACGTTGTTCGTACGGTTTATTGTTCTGCGTCTACATCAGGCGGAAGCCATGTATTAATGATGAATATGTATCAAAAAAACCTCCCGATTCACGTTATTACGTGACTCAGGAGGTTTTTGGGTTTTACTGTTGAAGTTGGCGTAGTACGGTGATTTCGACACGGCGGTTTTTTTGTCGTCCAGCTTCGGTGCTATTGTCACCAACCGGTCGGGTATCTGCATAACCTGCATACTGAAATCCTGAGGGTGAAAGTTGCTCTCGGTCGAGAAAGAATCGGAGTACAGACAGTGCCCGTGCGCCGGAAAGCTCCCAGTTATCCTTATACATCGATGAGTTCGATGAGCGCGTGAACGGAATGTTGTCCGTATGGCCCTCAATGCTAATCGGTGTTTTCAAATCTCGAAATAGACTGGCCAACTTGGATAGTGTGTTGGCAGAGCCTTGCTTGAGTGCAGCTCTACCTTGATCGAATAAAAAGCGGTCATTCAGCGTAATGACAATACCACGCGGCTGGTCTGACACAAAAATCTGATTTTCCAGTTTGTTGTCCGTAATATATTCTTGAATGACACCCATTAAATTTTGCAGCTCTTTTTCCTGCGTGCGGAATGCTTGTTCACGTTCGGTAAGCTTTGTCGATCCAGTTTCCTTTTTATCGGCTGCTGGTTGCTTGGTCGTGGGTGGATTCTTGCTGGTATAACGATCGGCAGTACCTGTAATGCCCGAGCCTTGCTCCAAAATAGAATCTCCCTTGTGGAACGTATCCTGAAGGGATTGAACAACGACATCGTATTTTTTAGCATCCAAACTACTCATGGCATACATCACAACGAAAAATATGAGCAGCAGGGTGATTAGATCGGCATAGGTAATCATCCAGCGGTCACGATGGTCTCCGCCGCCTCCTTGACCCCCACGGCGCTTACCGCGCGTTCTCATGGAAGTCCTCCTTTGGAGATGCGTCCTCAGTGCGTGAGCGACGAGGCGGTTTGCGATCTATATTTTGCTCTGAGCGGATAAAGAACTCCAACTTTTTGCGTACAAGCTTTGGATTCTCTCCGTTTTGGATAGCCAGAATACCTTGCAGCAGTAAATCCATCGTGATAATTTCACTCTCACTGGCTGCTCTTATTTTGGATGCGATGGGCAGAAAGATCAGATTGGCGCTAGCAACGCCGTATAGGGTTGCGATAAAGGCAACAGCAATGGACGGACCAAGCGCAGTAGGCTCGGTCAGGCTGCCCAGTACATGGATTAGGCCCATAACCGTACCGATAATCCCCATCGTAGGGGCATAACCGCCTGCGGATTCAAATATTTTGGCGTACCCCTCATGTTTGTGTTCAATGGCATCTAACTCAAGCTCTAAAATCTGTTTGATCTGTTCCTGCTCGGTGCCGTCGATGACCAACTGAAGACCTTCGCGCAAAAATGCATTCGGATGCTCTGATGAAATACGCTCTAGCGCAAGCACACCGGATCGGCGTGAGGTGGCAGCCATGGAAACCAAATCTTCTATATATTGCTCCGTAGGATTGTCCTCACGGCTAAATGCCATCCGTAGAGCGGTGGGGATCGTCTTCAGCTTGGAAGCGGGGTAGCTGATCACAACTGCGGCGAAAGTTCCCCCAAATACAATGAGAGCCGATGTACCTTGAAGCAGCCCGGTAAATTCGCCGCCTTCCCATAAGAAGCCACCGATTAATGCTATGATTCCTGCGATGATGCCCAATACGATGGTGATATCCAAAATTTAATTCACTCCTATTCAAGACTTATCGTTTGCATCCGCAGTAAGAAAGAGGTATAATACGGGAACAAACATTCTTATCCAACCATATTTCCCAAGTATCATTGCTCGGGAAATATCGACATAGAGTTACAGGTAAAGACGTTAAAGCTCGACTGGTGTAAAATCATGATGTTTCCATTTTAGACGATAAGGGTGATGCAGGGCAATGAGTGATATCGTTGTTAGCGATAAGACTTTTGAAATTCAGTCGGAATTCCAACCTCAAGGCGATCAGCCCCAGGCCATTTTTGAATTGGTAGAGGGAATTGCAGAAGGAAAGAAGCATCAAACGCTATTGGGTGCTACGGGAACAGGTAAGACGTTTACCATCGCACAAACCATTGCCAAGTTAAATCGGCCTACGCTGGTTATTGCACATAATAAGACTTTGGCTGCTCAACTGGCGAGTGAGTTTAAAGAATTCTTTCCGAATAACTCCGTCGATTATTTTGTCAGCTACTATGATTACTATCAACCGGAAGCATACATCCCGTCTTCCGATACGTATATTGAGAAGGATTCCAGCATCAATGAGGAGATTGATAAACTTCGCCACTCAGCGACAAGCTCTCTGTTTGAGCGTCGTGACGTTATTATTGTAGCGAGTGTCTCCTGCATTTATGGTTTGGGTTCGCCGAAAGAATATTCAAGTCTGCTGCTTTCGCTTAGAGTTGGCATGGAGAAACCCCGCAATCAGATTTTGTCCCGCTTGGTCGATATTCAATATCAGCGGAACGATATCAACTTCGTGCGGGGTACTTTCCGTGTACGGGGGGATGTTGTTGAAATATTCCCGGCTTCCCATGGGGAACATGCTATACGTGTAGAACTATTCGGGGATGAAATTGAACGAATTACCGAGATTAATGTGCTTACAGGTGAATTGATCGGTGAACGTGATCATATTGCTATTTTCCCGGCATCTCACTTCGTTACTCATGAGGATACGATGAAGGTAGCATTGGTCAACATTGAACGTGAGCTTGAAGAGCGGTTAGCAGAGTTGAAGGAGCAAGGGAAGCTGTTAGAAGCGCAACGTTTGGAGCAACGTACCCGCTATGATATCGAGATGATGAAAGAGGTTGGTTTTTGTTCCGGTGTCGAGAATTATTCAGGTCCACTGACATTCCGTGAGCGAGGAGCAACACCATATACGCTAATGGATTATTTCCCGGATGATATGCTGATCGTCATTGACGAGTCCCATGTTACATTGCCGCAGATTCGTGCCATGTATAACGGTGACCAAGCACGTAAGAATGTACTGGTGGATCATGGTTTTCGTTTGCCGTCTGCATTGGATAATCGCCCGTTGAAGTTTGAAGAGTTTGAGGACAAGGTAAGTCAGATTATCTATGTATCAGCTACTCCAGGACCCTATGAGATGGAGAAGTGCGAAACGATGGTGCAGCAGATTATTCGTCCTACCGGGCTTCTTGATCCGATTATTGAGGTGCGTCCGAGCAAGGGGCAGATTGACGATCTTATTAATGAAATACGGCTTCGCATAGAACGTGAAGAACGGGTGCTGGTGACCACACTTACGAAGAAGATGTCCGAAGATTTGACTGACTATTTAAAAGAAGTAGGCATCAAGGTCCGGTATATGCACTCCGAGATTAAGACGTTGGAGCGGATGGCTATTTTGCGGGATCTTCGTCTAGGGACCTTCGACGTGCTAATCGGGATCAATCTTTTGCGGGAGGGTCTTGATTTGCCGGAAGTATCTCTGGTCACGATTTTGGATGCAGACAAAGAAGGCTTCCTGCGTTCTGAGCGCTCTCTGATACAGACAATCGGACGGGCAGCACGGAACAGTGACGGTCGTGTTATTATGTACGGCGATAAGATTACCGATTCTATGGATAAAGCGATAAAGGAAACGGAACGTCGGCGTGCGATTCAAATTCAGTATAATGAAGAACATGGGATTACCCCGCAAACCATACGTAAAAAGATTCGTGATGTTATTGAAGCAACTAAGGTGGCAGAATCGAAGAATGATTACCTTCCTAATGAGACGGGTAAACTTTCCAAGAAGGAGCGCCAATCACTCATTCAGCGTCTGGAAGCAGAGATGAAAGACGCCGCCAAGAACCTACAGTTCGAGCGGGCAGCCGAGCTGCGTGATGCTTTGCTGGAGTTGCGAGCTGATTAAACATTGAGAATAAGCTAGAAGCAAAACATATGAAAATAAAATGTTTGATTGCTTTGCTTTTAAAAATAGTGAGGGCGGCCTATGTGGTCGTTCTCTTTGCGATATATCACTTCCATGGGATAATCCAATGCGATATAGCATGACGTGAACTACGGCTAAGGAGATGAAACATTTGGCGAATGAAAGCATCATCATCAAAGGCGCACGCGCGCATAATCTCAAAAATATTGACGTGACGATTCCACGGGACAAGTTCGTCGTCCTGACAGGGCTTAGCGGCTCAGGTAAATCGTCGCTGGCTTTCGATACGATCTATGCGGAAGGGCAGCGGAGGTATGTGGAATCTTTATCTGCGTATGCCCGTCAATTTCTCGGGCAAATGGAGAAGCCGGACGTTGATTCGATTGACGGTCTGTCTCCTGCCATTTCCATTGACCAAAAAACAACAAGTCGGAATCCGCGTTCTACTGTCGGAACAGTTACCGAAATCTATGACTACCTGCGGTTGTTGTTTGCCCGGGTGGGTCATCCTCATTGTCCTGAACATGGCATTGAAATCACGTCACAGACCGTCGAACAGATGGTAGACCGCATTTTGCAGTATCCTGAGAAGACACGACTGCAAATCCTAGCTCCATTGGTATCGGGTCGCAAAGGTGAGCATAAAACACTGTTTACGGATATAGCCAAGCAGGGCTTTGTGCGGGTACGTGTGAATGGCGAACTGCGTGAATTGTCTGAGAAGATTGAGTTGGAAAAGAATAAGAAGCACTCGATTGAAGTGGTCGTAGACCGCATCGTTGTCAAGGAAGATGTGCGTGCGCGTCTGTCTGACTCTATTGAGACGGCATTGAATCTTTCAGGCGGGCAGTTGCTTGTAGACATTATGGGGCAAGAGGAGTTGCGGTTCAGCTCCAACTTTGCATGTCCTATTTGTGGATTCAGCATAGATGAACTGTCTCCGCGGATGTTTTCCTTTAATAGTCCGTTCGGCGCTTGCCCGGATTGCGATGGGTTAGGAGTTAAAATGGTGGTTGACCCTGATTTGCTCATTCCCGATCCTGAAAAAAGTGTGGAAGATGGGGCGTTTCAGGCTTGGAGTGGGGGAACTTCCACTTATTATCCTCAATTTTTACAGTCAGTATGCGAGCACTACGGTATTCCACAGGACATTCCTGTTAGTCAATTGACGACAGAACAAATGAACCTCATTTTACATGGAACGGGTGAGCAGAAGATCCGTTTCCGCTATGAAAATGATTTTGGTCAACGTAAGGAAGCCTATGTGACCTTTGAGGGGATTATCCCCAACTTGGAGCGTCGGTATCGTGATACGGCTTCTGAGGGCATACGTGAATTTATTGAAGGCTTTATGAGTGCAAAGCCATGTAACACCTGTAAGGGACATCGACTGAAAAAAGAAAGCCTGTCGGTAACCATTCAAGAGCGCAATATTGCTTATGTAACAGCCCTGTCTATCGGTGAAGCCTCAAACTTTTTCCATACACTGGAGCTGAGTGAGAAGGAGAAGTCGATTGCCAATCTCATTTTAAAAGAAATTAACAGCCGACTGGGATTCCTCGTTAACGTGGGTCTGGAATACCTGACTTTAAGCCGTGCGGCAGGCACGTTGTCAGGCGGTGAGGCACAGCGTATCCGATTGGCGACACAGATCGGGTCCAGTCTGATGGGTGTGCTTTATATTTTGGACGAGCCTAGTATCGGGCTGCATCAGCGAGATAATGATCGTCTGATTAGTGCTTTGGAGCATATGCGGAATCTTGGCAATACCTTGATCGTGGTGGAGCATGATGAAGATACGATGATGGCGGCGGACTATATCATTGATATCGGGCCGGGAGCTGGAATCCACGGTGGGATGATTATGTCGCAGGGGACCCCGCAGGAAGTTATGGAAGACCCGAATTCCTTAACCGGGCAGTATTTGAGCGGACGCAAGTTCATTCCGGTCAATACCGAGCGGCGCAAGCCTGCTGATAAGTGGCTGGAGATTCGCGGAGCCAAGGAGAACAATCTCAAAAATGTGAATGTCAAAATTCCGTTGGGTGTTTTCTCGGCTGTTACTGGTGTATCCGGCTCTGGAAAGTCGACGCTGGTCAACGAAATTTTGTACAAAACGTTGGCGCGTGATCTGAACCGGGCGAGAGTGCGTCCAGGGCAGCACAAAGAAATTCGCGGGCTAGAGCATATCGAAAAGGTTGTTGAGATCGATCAATCGCCAATTGGCCGTACACCGCGTTCCAATCCTGCAACGTATACTGGTGTATTTGATGATATCCGTGACTTATTCTCGCAGACGAACGAGGCCAAAGTACGAGGCTACAAGAAAGGCCGCTTTAGCTTTAACGTTAAGGGAGGTCGTTGTGAAGCTTGTAGAGGCGACGGCATCATCAAGATTGAGATGCATTTTCTGCCGGATGTGTATGTTCCATGCGAAGTGTGCAAAGGTAGGCGTTATAACCGGGAGACCCTGGAGGTTAAATACAAAGGAAAAAGTATTGCCGATGTGCTGGAGATGACGGTAGAGGATGCGACGGAGTTTTTTGAAAATATTCCGAAGATTCATCGCAAGATCCAGACGCTGATGGATGTAGGTTTGGGGTATATCAAGCTGGGTCAACCAGCGACTACCTTGTCAGGCGGTGAAGCACAGCGTGTGAAGCTGGCCTCCGAATTGTATCGTCGCAGCACAGGCAAAACCATTTATATTTTGGATGAGCCGACAACTGGTCTGCATGTTCACGATATTGATCGATTATTGACGGTGCTGCATCGTTTGGTTGATTCAGGAGAGACGGTGCTGGTCATTGAGCATAATCTGGATGTGATTAAAACAGCCGATTATCTGATTGATTTGGGACCGGAAGGCGGAAGTGGCGGTGGAACGATCTTGGCTACCGGGACACCGGAGCAACTCGTGAAAGTCGAAGAATCCTATACAGGTCGATACTTAAAGCCGATCCTTGAACGGGATACAGAGCGTAGCCAAGCGCTTCAGACAGTCGATCTATAGATATCGTTTAACGTACGCTTTAAAAGCCCTGCACAGGCAGGAAGGCAGAATACGAACTACTGTATTTATGCCTTCGCCTTGGCAGGGCTTTATTTTTTTTGTAAAAAAAGAAAACTTTTATCAAATTCCTGCGTTAAAGCATGTGACACGTAGTTTACCAAGCGCTGGGATAATAAATCTATACGTATATTCATCGACAGAAAGTCTCTGAGTAGTCTCTAAATTTTGGAGTTTTGGATGTTTAGGTTCGGACTTGAAGAGGTAAATATATAAATCGTCATAGCATCATACAAAGTTCCGTGCCCACGTGACACCATTACAAGTTGAAGCGAAACCGTCTCTAGTTTTATCACATCTAAGGTTCATACAACATCTCTGAGGAAGTCATGAAGGGAGCTGGAACGCTTGAAGGTTAAGCAAAGTAGAGTTTTACGTACACGTGTGTATACATGGGCAGCAGGAGCTGCTTTGGCGGCATGCTTGATGGGATATAGTGCTGCACCGTCCTATGCCTCCGAGGTGTCCGAGGCGTTTGTGCCCAAACAAGCCGAAATCGAAACAAGTGCGGCCATTGGCAGTATTAAGGATTTAGGAAACGCTCACAATTACATTCAACCCACAGCAAATGGTGGGTTTTTAACGCTGAACGTCGAGGACGATACAGAAGCAAGTGTAGTACACGTCACATATGGCAAGCTGGACAGTTCTGTGGAGGCTGTATGGAAACATCAGCAGGATCTGAACGTACAGCCTGGAACAAGCAGCAGGGGAGTCCAGCGGGAGACGTCGGATGGTGGCTTGCTGTTTCTGATTGAATATACAAAACCGAACGGAATACGAGAGTTGCAGGCTTCACGATTGGACGAGGATGGAAACACCTTGTGGTCCAAAACATTACCCACAGATGGCTTGATATCTCATGGGGAGGATTCTCAGGTTGGCTTGGAGCCACTGGAGGATGGCGGTTTCCTGGTCTCCTATCTGAACCTTGCGGAACAGTCCTTCACTGTACTCAAATACACTGAAACTGGCGATATACAATGGAATCGAACGACGGCCGGAGTGACCTCGGGTTGGCTGGTCGGCAGTCACAATGGATATTATGCGCTTTTGAACAGCTCAGATGGTCCCGTGGGGGTACAAGCAGATGTATATGGTCGCGATATCCGTGACATCCATCTGGACTTGGGATCAGGTAAAGAAATTGCCGCAGTACGTGAGTTGCCGAGCGGTCATATTGCTGTAACAGGGCTTAAAGGAAACAGCAAGCGTACACAGGTGCTAAGTAATAGTCTGCAATTATTTAGCAATACAGCGGACTACGGGGCTGACCAGGTGTATCTGCCTGAGGAGCAGCTGTATGTCCAGTTCAGTGATCAATATGATCCACTGGGGAAAACGACGAAGATGCATGGCATCACCATTACAGGCTTGAAAGAAAACGGTACGAAGGTGTGGGAAACGAGGACTCATTATAAGGAGGACAATTCCTTCGGCATCCGGTATGATACGGGATTGATATATAAGATACCTTCAGGCTACGCGGTGGTGACATCTACAACAGGCGCTCATAAACCGACAGTGCTTGATTTTGCGAAAATATTGATACCGGAGTAATCCGGTGTCTTTTTTTTTGTGAAAGTGAGGGAGACGATATTGCGGGGCTGTATGGCGATAAGAAACAGCCTGCTTGTATATGGGATACAAGCAGGCTGTTAATAGGCTCTATATTTAGGATGCAACGTGGCTGGACTGTAAAATGGCAGACAGCTTTTCCTGGAAAGTCGGAATACCTACACGCTGTACATATGCGTAAAAGCTTTCGCCAGCGCTCCTGTTTTCTTTGTAGAACAGAATGAGCTCCGCCAGCACAGGTCCAACCTGATCCCCACGTACGCGACCTTTGAGCGCCTTGTTAAACTGGGCGCCTGCCCCAAGCGCTCCGCCGACAGCGATGTCGAACGCGTCGACCAAGCCTTCCGGTGTCTTTATGAGCGAGCCTTGCAGACCGATGTCCGCAATATGCTTTTGACCGCAGGAATTTGGGCAACCGATAAAATGAATGCGCACCTTTTCATCCAATTGTACGTGCTGATCCAAATACTCGGCAACGTCAACCGCCCGTTTTTTGGTTTCCACAATCGCCAGATTGCAAAACTCATTTCCTGTGCACGATACCGTACGACTCATAAAATGCTTGGGTCGTGGTGTCAGGCGTTGCAGCACGGGAGCTTCCAGTAGTTCATCCACTTGCTCATCCGGCACGCCGCTCAGCAAAATATTTTGCGACATCGTGGTACGAATCTGACCATCGCCATAGCGGTCAGCCAGTTCGGCCAGTTCATGCAACTCGTCAGCGCTAAGGCGACCGACAGGCACGTTCAGACCGACATAGTTCAGGCCTTTCTGGGCTTGAGGGTGCACACCGTCAAAATAGGCGGCTTGCCAGCCAATCGTTTTGTCCTCGCCTCTTCCGGGCATTTCACCGATATACTCGGTGAGCTTAGCCAGAAATTTGTCTGGGCCCCAATCGACAACGAGGAATTTCAAGCGAGCATGGTGCCGCTTTTCCCGATAGCCGTAATCACGGAAAATGGTGGTGACAGCAATAGCAACCTTCAGCACTTCCTCTGGACGAACAAACAAATCCAGAGACTGTGCCATATGCGGCTTGGCGGACAAACCTCCACCAACCATCACATGGAAGCCGATCACTTCTTTTCCGTCGAGGATCTTGGTGGCCGGAGTGAAGGACAGGTCGTTAATTTCAGCCTGTGCATTGTTGTACGTATTACCGGAGATAGACATTTTGTACTTACGCGGCAGATTGGAGAAGTCTCGATTTAATAAGAAAAAACGGTTTACTTCATCTACAATCTCTTGGGTATCCACCAATTCATTGGGATCAATACCAGCCAGCGGATTACCGACAATGGTACGCGGGCAGTCTCCACAGGCTTCGAAGGAATACAAGTTGACTTTTTCCAGTCTTTCAAAAATATCGGGCAAGCTTTCGACTGTCAGCCAGTGGAATTGAATCGCCTGGCGAGTGGTGACGTCCACAAGACCGCGTCCGTATAGCGCGGATATGTCTGCCAGTGCATGTGCTTGTGCTGAAGTCATGATCCCTGTGTTGATGCGGACTCGCATCATGAAATGACCATCCTTGGGCTTTTGCTGATATACCCCAGCCCATTTGAAACGATCCATATCGTCCGCAGAGATCGAGTCATAGCCTTCGTTGGCATAGTTTTCAATAATGGTACGGATAACGTCGAGACCGTCCTTTTCCAGCTTGACTAACTCGAATTTGTTAAGCTTATCGGGATGAGCGTTCCAGATTGGTTCGTAGGCCATTCTTTTAACCTCCTGTAGGTGCTTATTTATACTTTAGTGTTTTGGATAGAGGACTCATGATTTTATTCTTTATTTCCGACAATAAAACTAAGATATAATGTGATGGTATCATAGTTGGTTATGCCCGTAAATGAAGGAATGACCTAAACGGTATAACGATTATTTATCGTTTTTGCTTATTTTTTTGATATAAGGATTTGGAAAATTTATAATATAAATAGCATGAGAGGACAGGGATGCAGCAAACGGCGCCTTTTAGAAAAAGATAGGGCTTAAAGCGATTGTATACGTGTCCCCTCTATGGTAGATTTGGACTAACTGATAGAACAGGGTCATGTAAGAGAGGGAATGGTGAGTATATGCGTAAGATGGGGAAAAGGGCAGTTGTTCTGGCTTTGGGCAGCGCTCTATGTGTTTCTGGTACGGCAGGTGCAGCCAGCAGTGGGACTGCGTTAAAGGCCAAAGTCATTAATGGTGGGGTCTATGTTAACGTAAGCGATATGAATAAGGCATTAGGAACCAGCGGCGCATATAACAGCGCAAATGGTACATATACGTTATCGGCCGGTCGTGTGCCGCAGGTGGTTAAAAATGTATCTCCTTCTGTGGTCGGTATTATTGGCCGTTCAGCCACGGGAGAGACCGTAGCAGGAGGAGATCGATACAACCTGGCTCACGGCACGGGTGTCATCATTCGTACAGATGGATGGATTGTGACGAATGCGCATGTTATCGAAGGATTAGGTGATGCCGTGGTCGTAACCTCGGACGGAAAATCTTACGGAATCACCGACAGCTATAGCGATCCGATCAGTGATTTGGCATTAGTTAAAATCAAGGCAAGCGGCCTCAAACCCGCTACCTTGGCAGCTTCAACGAACAGTCTACAGGTAGGGGAGCAGGTAGTGGCTATTGGTACGCCTATATCCTTTTCACTTCGCAATTCGGCAACCTCAGGTGTGGTTAGCGGGCTGAACCGTGGTGTCAACGCTGCTTATCGTTTGATCCAAAGTGATACCGCGATCAATCCTGGTAACAGCGGCGGTCCGCTGGTCAATCTCAAGGGTGAGGTCATTGGGATCAATACGATGAAATTCTCGGCGGTCGGCATTGAAAATATGGGCTTTTCGATTCCGGCGGATACGGTGAAATATGTCATCGGCCAATTTTTCAAATACGGAGAGGTTCGGCGCGCTAGTCTTGGTCTAGGGCTGGAAGAAAGCTGGTCAGCTATCGTCGGATTACCTACCGAGGATCCTTTGAAAGTTACGAAAATTACTTCAGCCAATGCCGTTCAGGCCAAAATCAAGGAAGGCGATGAGCTGTATAGTATTAACGGTAAGCGTGTAGCTTCCGCTATTGATGTCAATGAACTGCTTAAAAACTATCAACCAGGTCAAACGGTGAGTGTACTTATGCAGTCTGACGGTGATATTGTGAAGCGCAAGCTGGTACTGACACAGGATAATGGTGAAATCTATGAGTCCATTCAGTCTGGAGAAGATAGTGAAGATTCGAACGGTTCGGAAGCCGCTGAAGATGGTGGTGTAGCGCCTTCTAAGGAAGCATCGGAGCCAGCTCAAGGAGCAACTACTGGAAAGTGAACAATAATGCCTCTTGAATCTATAAAATAAAGCTAAAGGGAGATTTACTGTGAAGCATATTCAAAGAAAAATGATGCGTAAGCTGGGGGTCGGCGCTGTCGCATTGTCCCTTCTGCTTTCCGCTTTGCCAGCAGTTGCAGCAGATCATGATAAAACCATGCTGGAATTACGGTTGCAAAGCGGCAGCAATACAGCCATCGTGAACGGTCATAATGCCAATATTACGAAGCCGTATTCCAAAAGTGGTGCACTGATGGTTCCGGCTGGTGTGTTTAAAAAGGCATTTAACAGCAAAATTCGATTAGCTGAAGATAATGTGGTTAAAATCACTAGCGGAACTCATGTTGTATCGCTAACCATTGGTAGCCGTACAGCGTGGGTGAGAGGTCACAAGGTGACACTTCCAGCTCCACCGGAAATGTCATCAGGTATTCTCATGGTGCCTCTGCGTCAAGTAGCAGAAGGGCTTGGCGGTAAGTTGGAGAAGAATGGTGCCGGAATCATTATTCGGATGGAAGCACAAGAAGAGGCAGGCACGGTAGCTGAAGAGACACCGAACATTGATAATGATGAGGGTAAGACACAGATCGGGAACAGTTACTATGACTGGTCTATGAACTATCCAACAGGGCTCGTCATTGGTCAGGGAGGTGGAGATGAGAGTATTTCCACATTTATGGACGAGAACAGTGCGTATTATATGGAAGTGCACACAGCGTCACAGCCGGTTCCGCTGAATGCGGACGATCTGCTGCAACAATTGGTGCAGGCAGCCAAGGAAACGGGAGAAACTGTGATCGATCGAAAATCCTTCCCGAAAGCGAAGGTACCTTATGCTCGTGTCATTACGAAGGATGGGGACGGCGTGCTGTGGGAAAATCGTCAGTACTATGACAACGGACGATTGTATGTAGTTTATTTTTCCGATGCTAAAGCAACGAATTATAAAGATCTGGCCCAGTATGCGGGACTTTTAAATTCCTTCAAGACCTCCTTTAATGCGCAGGATAAAAGTATTAAAGACTTGTCTACTGTCGTAGGAGGCACACGCGAGGCCGGGAATCCAGACTACGGTGTGTCACTCAGCATACCCGCAGGCTGGAAAATGGACGATCAACGGATGCAATATGAAAGTAATGATGGATCGAGCTTCCGTGTGAAAGTAACCTCAGCTCCAGCAGATGGAAAATTGGAGAACTGGGGCCAGCAGCTGCAAAAATGGCTGAGCGATTCATTTGTGTCCACGGCTTATGAGGCACAGAAGACGTATCCGCTGGAGGTTGCAGGCGTTCAAGGGTTAGTACAGGAGTACCGCTATAATTTTGGCGATGGATGGGTCAAAGAGTACAATGTGCTGATTCAGCAAAATGGATACCGCTACTTGGCTGAATACGCAGTGCCTGAAAAAGTAAGCAAAGGAAATGATCAGTTCAACGCGCTCATTTCCTCGCTTCAAATCGATTTTCAAACCGTAGCGAGTAACTTTGGACAGTTGGAAGAAGACGACTATTTGACAGACAAAACGAAAACGGTCAAAAAGACGTCAAAAGCCTATGAATATACAGTGAATATCCCACGATATTGGACCGCGATTAGCGATCAATTTGAATTGGGCGATGTAGAGTACCAGTTTACCGGAGGACGCTTTTCCATCAAAATCGACAACGACCAATCATTTGAACTAACGGTATCCCAGCTCAAGGACTTCTACGATAAGCAAGCAAAGAACTACAAAAACCTCAAAGTTGAGGAAGTTAAGGACGTAACATTTGCTGGTGTTCCGGCAGTGTCCTTTACATTCCATCGTATCGAGGAAGGCATTGGCTACACAGGCCACCAATTGGTTTTAGAACGTGATGGAAAAACGTATACCGTGACAACGACATTGAATGATGCGAACAACACGGCTGTACAGTCTAACGCACTGGATTCGACGTTAAATTCGTTTAATTTTGTGAAGTAAGAGGGTGTAGGTAAGAGATTAGCGAGGTTGTGGGGGAAGCGCTACGCGTGCCATTTGAGCCTACGAGCGCTGACGCTTCTTCGGATTCAAATGGCCCGCTTCACTGGCGCCCGCCAAATACCGCCAATCTTTTGATGAGTGAGGTAAGCAGGGAAGAGCGAAGGCAGATATTTACGGTACTTAGATCAGCCAATACGAACCCCTTTTCTCGGATTCATTGTCTGGTACGCTGTTAGCGTCAACGAGGATACCGTATTCTAAAAAGGCTGGTGTAGCTTACTAGCGCTCTAAATTGCCTAGTCTTCATCACTATTTGGCTTCCTGCTCGATAGTACTGATTACTTCGTTGTTCCTCTTGTTTTATAGGATTCTTCACCTCCAAAGTACCGTTTGACGGGAATGGGGGTGTTTTTTATGTTTTAGTAAGAGGATTTTTATGAGGAATCGCTTGGAAAGTGTAGAAGCTTGGGACGCAGTCTGGTACACTAGATTAGTTACAAGATAAGAATAACTATGCCGCAAATGTTCGTGATGCGGATTTTTTGAGTTGGATTCCATTTATCCCTCGAGCCAGTGGTTCAGAGTGGGGATGATCGGATAGGATGATAATTCATAGGGCTATAAAATAAGCAGCATCGCTGCTCTGGAAAATAACGTTTAACTCAAGGTTAATCAGTTATTTCTCCATATAGGGAGGACAAAAATGAAATCAGTAGTACGAAGAGAAGATGTTGAGCTTCTGGCACCAGCCGGTGACTGGGATTGTATGCGTGCGGCGGTGGCAAACGGGGCTGATGCGATCTTTTTCGGGGTGGAAAAGTTCAACGCACGGGCACGGGCGAATAATTTCCGCATGGAGGAACTGCCTGAAATTATGGCGTTTTTGCATAGCTATGGGGTTAAAGGTTTTTTAACATTCAATATATTGGTATTTGAAAACGAGTTGGAGGACGCTAAGGAGCTGGTCGATGCCTGTATTGATGCTGGAGTCGATGCTTTAATTGTCCAGGATATGGGCCTGGTGAAAATGATCCGCGACATTTCACCGGATTTTCCGATTCATGGTTCTACCCAAATGACGATTACCTCGCCGGAAGCGGTAGAGTTTACAAAGCCGTACAATATGGAACGGGTCGTGCTTGGACGTGAAAACAACCTGAAACAGATCCAAAAAATAGGCGATCAGGCGAGACTTCCAATGGAGGTATTCGTACATGGAGCATTATGCGTATCTTATTCTGGCCAATGCCTGACTTCAGAAATGTGGGGCGGCCGCTCTGCTAACCGTGGTGAGTGTGCACAGGCATGTCGTTTGCCTTACGATCTGATGGTGGATGGAGAGCAGAAGCCAATGGCAGATGTGACGTATCTGCTGTCACCTAAGGATCTAGCAGCGATTGACCTGATGCCTGAACTGATCGACGCGGGTGTGGTTTCTTTTAAAATTGAAGGGCGACTGAAAACACCTGAATATGTGGCAAATGTGGTCAGCAAGTACCGCAAGGCTATTGATAAGTATTTTGATGGAGATACATCCAAGACGAGCAAAGAAGATATCCGCGAGCTGCAGCAGAGCTTTTCACGCGGCTTTACGCACGGTTTTCTCGAAGGAACCAATAACAAGAAGCTGGTTGACGGGACGTTCCCGAAAAGCCGGGGGGTGTATCTGGGCCGAGTGGAACAAATCCTTCGTGATGGCGTAGTGTGCCGTATTGATGCACCGCTCAAGCGTGGCGATGGTATTGTATTCGATGCGGGAGATCCCACGCAAAAAGAAGAAGGCGGACGCGTATACGATATCCGTCGCAAGGGCGTGAAGATTGAAGGCGAAGCCGGAGAAGGCTGGATCATTGACATTGTAGCGGGACGCAACGATGTCGATCTGCGCCGTGTACACGTGGGCGATCGCATTTGGAAGACCAACGACCCGGCGCTGGACAAGCGTCTGCGCCAGTCGTACGACACGGACAAGCCGTACCGGGTCTTCCCAGTACATGTGCGGGTCAGCGGCTCCCCAGGACAACCGCTGTCGACATGGTGGACCGACGTGCAGAAAGGCACAACGGTCCGCGTGGACTCCGAGCTGGAACTTGAAATTGCCCAGAAGCGTCCGATGACGCACGAGCTGCTCGAAGAGCAGTTCGGCCGACTGGGCGGAACGGTGTTCCAGCTGGAAGAGCTGGACGTCCATCTGCATGGGGACGTCATCGTGCCGATGCGCGAGCTGAACGGTATCCGCCGTCAGGCGGTGGAACTGCTCGCGGGCGAGCGCCCCAAACCGCCCGTGTACACGAAGCGGGCGGTCGAGGTGTATGACGATGCATCGACTCCGGCATCGTCTGTGGCACGCGGTCAGGCAGAGCTGACCGCGTTGTGCCGCAGCCTCCCTCAGGTGGAGGCTGCGCTCGAGGCCGGCGTGGAGTTCATCTACGCCGACTTCGAGTTCATCAAGCAATTCCCGGCAGCCGTAGAGGCAGTGCACGCTGCAGGCCGCCGAATTGCGCTGGCGACCCCGCGTATTCACATGCCGGGTGAAAATGGCTATCACAACAACATCCTGCGCCTAAAGCCGGATGCTGTGCTGGTACGCAATCCAGGGGCACTGTATTTCTACTTGCGACATCGGTTGGAGAACCCGGACGCACATCACCCGCAATTGATTGGTGACTTCTCGCTGAACATAGCCAATCATAAAGCGGCTGATCTGTTCTTGGATTCTGGCTGCGACCTGGTTACGCCGTCGTACGATCTGAACATCCAGCAAATGGTCGATATGCTCAGACGTACGCGTACCGATAAGCTGGAGATCGTGATCCAGCAGCATATGCCAATGTTCCATACTGAACATTGCGTATACTGTACCTTTATGAGTGAAGGCACCGACTACACCAACTGTGGTCGCCCTTGCGAGGATCATCGCGCATCCCTGCGTGATCGTATTGGGATGTCACATCCGGTCCGTGTGGACGAAGGCTGCCGCAACACGGTATACAACGCGATTGAGCAATCCGGCGCGGAATACCTGTCCAACTTCCTGGAGCTGGGCGTGTCCCGTTACCGCGTGGAATTTTTGGAGGAGACACCGGAGCAAGTGCATGAGGTTATTGATCTCTATAACCGTGCCCTGCGCGGAGAAATCAGCGGAACACAAGTATGGAAGACGCTGAAGGCGACGAATCAGTTGGGTGTTACACGTGGTCAGCTGGTGAAATAAATAACTGTATATTTGTTCGGGAGCCAGAAAGATTCCGGCAGCATAATATATTTATATAGAAAGCTAGTGATTGGAAGACATGTTCTCTTTAAGGGAAGATGTCTTCTTCTTTAATCTATTACAATAATTGACCTTCCTGTTATAATCATAGATAGTATATCTTACCGTTATATTGACGACAAAGGAGTTAAACCTATGAAAATCCGTAAAGCGATTATTCCTGCTGCGGGATTAGGAACCCGGTTCCTTCCTGCTACGAAAGCGATGCCTAAAGAGATGCTTCCCATTGTAGACAAACCAACAATTCAATATATTATTGAAGAAGCTGTTGCATCTGGTATAGAGGATATCATTATCGTTACTGGTAAAGGCAAAAGGGCGATTGAGGATCATTTTGACTACTCCTTTGAGCTGGAGCATAATTTGACTGCGAAGGAAAAATGGAACCTGCTCAATGAAGTGCGTAAGCCATCTGAGATGGCAGATATCCACTATATTCGTCAAAAGGAACCTAAAGGGTTGGGGCATGCCATCTGGTGTGCACGTAAGTTTATAGGTGACGAACCTTTTGCCGTCCTTTTAGGGGATGACATCGTTGAGTCTGAGAATCCGTGCCTCAAACAGATGATTGACGTGTTCGATGAATATCAGCGTTCTGTTGTAGGTGTAAAACAAGTGAATTGGAACGAGGTACATCGTTACGGGATTGTTGAAGGTCATACACTTACTTCCAAAATCTCTGAGGCGGAACGATTAGTGGAAAAGCCAAAGAAGGAAGAAACCAACTCCAACTTGGCGATCATGGGACGTTATATCTTGACGCCTGACATTTTTGATATCCTGGGTCAGCAATCCGCAGGAGTAGGCGGGGAAATTCAACTGACGGACGCATTGTCCAAACTGGGAGAAAAGAGCCCCATTCTGGCCTACGAATTTGATGGCAATCGCCATGACGTTGGCGAGAAATTGGGATTCATTGAAACGACCATTCATTATGCTCTACAGCATAACGAGATTAAGGATGAAGTACTGGCTTATATGAGACAGGTTATTAAAGAGATTGACCAACAAAAATAAACATCTCACTAAACCTAACTATGCTTCCTCAATATAAAAAAAGAGACTATCAGTATGATGTAACATCATCTGCTAGTCTCTTTTTTCTTAACTATTTCTCCGATTTCAACTGTTCAATCTGCTCCTTCTCCTTCGGATCAGCCTGAATCAGCTTATCGTACAAAGCTTTATCATCTTGTCCCTGCCGTTGCAGAGCGACGATATAATAGCGAGCGACCTCACGATTTGTAGCATCACTCAGATCGTCCTTTAGGCCGTTTTTGAGGATGCTTGCAGCCTCAGCAGGCTTACCTGACATGAACTCAATTTTACCAGTGCTGAGCGCAATGCTTGGGGTTACTTCAAAAGTACGTGTCAATTGAATTTCAGGTGGAATCGTCTTAAGATGAGCTACCCCATCCAGAACCTGCTGATAAGCAGCAAGACCTGCTTGGAAATACTTCTGTTCCGTAGCTGTGTCCTTAGCCAATCGAGCTTTATTGCCAAATTCAAACGCTTGGTTAATCAGCAAATTGTACCAATCCAGATCCCAGGTGAAGTTAGCACGGTTATTTTCCAAAATGGCAAATGCCTTGTCATTGTTTCCTTTAGCTTGCTCAAGTCGCATTTTAATAAACAGCATATTTCTATTATACGGCTCTGCCTGCAGCCCCAGATCAACAATGGTCATGCCACCTGTATAGAACTCTTCGCGTTTGGTTTGCTTATAGACCTGATAATACATACTAGACAAACCAACAATTGAATCAATATGAGTTGGGCGTAGATTCAAGTCCTTATTATAAGCAGCTTGTCGTTGTTCGAACGAATTGCTGCTTTCCAGGGCTTTTGCTTCCCGGGCAGCATTGCTGGCTTGTACAAAGCGCAGCCCTACAAATAAAAGCACAATACTGAGAACACCAATGACGATACTATAAATCGGACGGAAACCTTCAGGCTTCATCGCCAAGCGTTTTACAGGTTGTGCATCCATTGCTGCAGCCATACCCCCGAGTCCAATAAACACGAGTATACCCATGAACACATAACTCATATTAAAGTCCAATAGACTATGGAGCAAAATGGACATTGCCAAGATCAGGTAAAGGAAGTGGCTATCCCGATTTTCCCCATCGCTCTTAATGTAACCTTTAGTGTATTTATAGAAAATATAAAGGATAAACGCCATAAAAATAATGAATCCAATAATACCAGTCTCTACCATATATTGCATAAAAAAGTTATGTGCCTGTGCGCTTGTGTAGCCATAGTCTTGATATTTTCCATACAGCGTAGCCCAACCGCCGCCACCTGCGCCAATCAACGGATAATCAGCAATTAGCTTGGAAGCATCGCGATAAAAGGTTATACGTTCCAGCACACTATGCTGTCGGAAGTTGATATTTTCCAGACGTGTCTCCACATTGGCTGGTAGAAAACTTCGTAGTCCTGTACCAATGAGCAGGAACGCAATTACACCAATCACGACCACAGAGCCAACAGGCAGCCACAGATTAGAGAGTTTACGTGAAGCTAGACCTTGCATTCCTTTTTCCAAACGAGATCCCAGAGAGGTTTGTATAAGCCATAAAATAACTGCAGTCACCAAGGAAGTCCCAAGAAGCAGTCCCCAGCCCTTAGTAGCTAAAGCACCGTTGTAGGTCTGATTCAACTGTAATCCCCAATTTGTAATAGGGCTCAAAATAGCAAGTGAAACGACACCCGCAATTGCGCAATGCAAAAGCCATAATATTTGCCGCGCTGGCTTAAAGAACAGAAGTAAAAGAACAAATACGACTGGCAACATAATGAGACCACCACGTGAAAGTGTCAGGAACAGTGATACCAATATAGGCACCAGCATAAAGGCGTGAGTCGCTTTACCATACCACGTCTTCGACTTCATCAGACAAAAGATAGCTGCGAACAAAAACGCCATTAAAAATGCCGCATATGTATTCGCGTACTGGAAGACGGATGTGAGACGTGGACCGTTAGAATCTACCTTTATGGCATCAACGTAGCGATTACCGCTTACCATTGATGAGAACCAATCCACGAGTCGCCCGGCCAATACCCACTGTCCAAACCAGTTGATGAGGCCAAAGCCTATAATAATATAAGCTACGGTCATAATCGCGGTTTGGATGATCTGGTTGCTCAACCGATCTCGCAAGGCGTACAATGTAATGATGAAGAACGAGGCATAGATGCACTGCACCACTACCATGTTCATCGCGAGATAATGAGAAGCAGCAGAAATCAATGAGAGCACGAACGTCAGCGGAAGTAAGATAACAAGCACCGCCAACCAGTCTCTTTGATCTTCTAATTTGAATTTCTTATAATAGGTTGCGATTCCCAAAATCAATAGAATCATGCTGATGATCAAAGCCCCATACAGAGGCTTCTCAAATTCGAGCATTTGCCCATTAAAAAGTGCAGCCTGAAAGGGGGCCCAAACTAAAAACAGAATAATCCCAACAATTAACACCCATAATATAGCCGGCCTTTTATCGTCACGGGTCGACGTTTTGGCCTGTTTCCCGTATACTGGATTCGACAAGGTTTACAATCTCCTTTTCTTGTAGATACGTCAATATTTTAGCATAGAATGTTGTTTAGTTGAAATTTATAAAACAAATATCAATGATATAGTTATTAGTTAGGGGATGCTTGAGCAGTGAGCTATTTGAAAGAGTACATTTCTAAAAGAAGACTGATTATAGATCTATCAAAAAATGATTTTAACAAAAGATTTAAGGGGTCCTACTTTGGAGCTATTTGGGCATTTGTAAATCCAGTTATAACAATTTTGCTGTATTGGTTTGTTTTTGCAATTGGATTTAGAAGCGGTAGTACACCGGAGGGATACCCCTTTGTATTATGGCTGATCTGTGGAATGGTGCCGTGGTTCTTTTTTTCAGAAGCCTTTATGAATGCAACATTGAGTTTTTCCGAGTATAGCTTTTTAGTCAAGAAAGTAGTATTTAAAATTAGTATACTCCCAATTATAAAAATCTTTTCGGCTCTATTTATACATTTATTTTTTATTGTATTTTTTATAGCTATTTTATTTATTTACGGAGTTATGCCAACTTTATCATGGTTGCAATTAATATATTACGTTGTCTGTACAATTGTTTTACTATTAGGTGTAACCTTTATAACCGCGTCAATACTGCCGTTTTTTAAAGATATTGCACAAATCGTTTCTGTGATAATACAAATTGGTTTTTGGCTAACTCCTATTGTGTGGAGCTTGGATATTGCTCCAGCCAACTATCAATTCCTGTTTAAGTTAAATCCTTTCTACTATATTACTGAAGGATTTAGAGACACCTTTTTGTATAACAATTGGTTCTGGGAAAAACCCTTTCAAACTCTTTATTTTTGGATTGTTTGCGTAATTTTCCTTTCAGTAGGCTTAGTCATATTTAAGAAATTAAAACCTCATTTTGCAGATGTTTTATAAAATGATTTGTGTAGGAGATACTATGATGACCCCAATAATAGATGTAAAAGAACTGACGAAAATATACAAGTTATACTCTAATCCCTCAGATCGGTTAAAAGAGTCGCTTCATCCAATGAAAAAAAGTTATCATAAAGAATTTTTTGCTTTGAATAACCTTTCATTTCAAATTAATAAAGGTGAATCAGTAGGGATTATCGGTAAAAATGGATCAGGGAAATCCACTTTGCTGAAAATTGTAACAGGTGTGTTATCGCCTACTACTGGAGACGTCCAGGTTCGTGGGAAAATATCTGCTTTGTTAGAGCTAGGTGCAGGATTCAATCCGGATTTTTCAGGGATCGAAAATGTGTATTTGAATGGTACTATGATGGGATTCAGTAAAGAAGAAATGGATGCTAAAATGGATGATATTATTCAGTTTGCGGATATCGGTGATTTTATTTACCAGCCTGTCAGAACCTATTCTAGTGGAATGTTTGTTAGGTTAGCCTTTGCGGTTGCGATTAATGTTGAACCGGAAATCCTTATTGTGGATGAGGCATTGTCTGTGGGGGATATTTTTTTTCAAGCAAAGTGTTTTAAAAAATTTTCAGAGTTTAAAGAGCAAGGTAAAACAATTCTCTTTGTTACTCATGATATGAGCAGCATTATGAAATACTGTGAACGTGTAATTGTAATGAACGAAGGCGAAATTGTTGAAGAAGGTCTACCTGGCCCTATGATTGATATATATAAGAAAATATTAGTTGGTATGTATGATACCAATAATAGTAGTGAATCTTCATTATCTAAACATAGTGGGGATAATAACGAAATATGGAAAGATAAACTTAACATTAATCCAGGTTATTCGGAATATGGTGACAAACGAGCTGAAATTTTAGATTTCGCCATTTTTGATCACAATAATGATTTAACGAATGTAGTTTTGAAAGGAAAGTTTTTTAAAATTAAAATGAGAATTCGCTTCAATAACGACATAAGAGATCCTATTTTTGCCTTTAGCATCAAGGATGCGAGAGGAACGGAAATAACAGGCACGAATACAATGTTAGAATCTGTAAACATTGACAAGGTAGTACCTGAGAAAATTATCGAAATTAGTTTCACCCAAAACAATGATCTTCAAGGTGGAGACTACTTAATTTCATTAGGTTGCACGTGCTATGAAGGGAATGACTTTGTTGTTTTTCATAGATTGTACGATATTATGAATCTTCACGTTATATCTAATAAGAATAGTGTGGGCTTCTTTGATATGAACTCAACGATCCTCATTTCAGATTTCGAAAGGAAGGGGCAAGATGATTGAGTATATTGGAAGTGTGAAAATGAACTATAGTTATTATAATGGCGAAGATAGCTATTCGGATGGAAAAATAGAAGATGAACTATTGGACATGTTGTATAATGGCCGCGATTTAGGTCAAGTTCTTCGAGAAGATAACCGATGGCCGATTTTGTATCATTTTTCTCCTACTCGTCACAATCTATTAGAGTGGTATCAATTTAGACCGGAAAGTGAAATTTTAGAAATAGGTGCAGGTTGTGGAGCTTTAACAGGTCTGCTATGTGACAATTCAAAGAGTGTTACATGCATAGAATTATCAAAGAAACGTGCGTTGATTAACGCGAATCGTCACACAGACAAGAGTAATCTCGAAATTGTGATAGGGAATTTAAATGATATTAAACTCGATAAAAAATTTGATTATATTACTTTAATAGGTGTTTTGGAGTACGCAGCTTTATATACGGAAACTAACTCACCCTACGTTACGTTTTTGAAGAATATTAAAAAATTCCTTAAAAGGGATGGTGTTCTTATTATAGCCATCGAAAATAAATTAGGTCTTAAATATTGGGCAGGAAGTCGTGAAGATCATACAGGTGATTTTTTTGACAGTCTTCAAAATTATCCTTCAAACAGGGGGATGGCCACTTTCTCAAAGTTGGAAATAGAAAAATTGATTTATAATTCGGGATTTGGTGAAATGAAATTTTATTATCCGTTTCCTGATTATAAGATGCCTACACAACTCTATTCAGATAAGCGACTGCCTTGTGTGGGTGAATTAAGGAGCAGAAATACTAATTACGACCAAAATAGAGTGGTGCTGTTTGATGAGGAATCGGTCACGGACAACATCATCAATAACCAGCTATTTTCTACTTTTTCAAACTCATTTCTCGTTTTTTGTTCAAGTTAAATGAGGAGAGGAGGTTAAGATATGGAAACTATTTATTCAAAATATAGTCGCGAACGTGCTCCTGAATATCAAATAAAAACAAGTATACATCAAGATGAATTTATGTATGTTTCCAAAACTGCATTAACAGATCGAGCAGTGGATCATATTAAGCGGATTTATTCAAACTATGAGTTACTTAAAGGTGTATACCAGCCTAGTAAACTTGTCAAACCGATTTCTTATGAGAAGGGGTCAGTGCTATTTGAGTACTTAGAAGGTAAAAGCCTGGACCAACTGATTCTTGAAGCAGTGATAAATAAGCAAAGAGATCTAGTATATGAAATACTGGGTTTGTTTACTGATTTCTTGGAGACCGTTGCAGAAGGTCATTATTGTGAATTTAGTAATACACCCGAGTTTATCAGTGTGTTTGGAGAAAAAAGTAAACTATTAGGTTTGAATAGTTTTACCATTGCTAACATTGATCTTAATCTGGATAACATACTTTTGGGTGATGATAACCAGCTTAGTATCATTGATTACGAGTGGGTATATCTGTTTCCGATTCCTCTAAATTTCATTAAGTTTAGAGCGATTAATAGTTTCTATTATTCACATTATGCGAGCTTGCAGAGCTTTATTTCCATTGAGGATATGTTTTCCTATGTCGGGGTCTCACAGGGGGAGATTCCAGATTACATTGATATGGCTAATAAATTCGCAGATAGGGTCGGAACTGAAAAAGAACTGCTATTTTTGCAAAAGTATTTAAAAAAGGCAGTCCAATTCAAGTTTATCGAACCAGCAGAATATACAGCTCAAATTTTTATAAGTGCAAATCAAGAACTTACTGAAGATAAAAGCATGTATTTTGAGATAGCAGAACCCGATCAGACGATTGCTTGTGATTTAACCCAGAAGGGTCAGATTAGTTGTGTCCGATTTGATCCAATGGAAGGCAGAGGAATTGTACGTATTGGGGAAGCGAGATTAATAGATCTTGAAGATAACATAGTACAAATTAGAGAATTCTCTTCAAATGCTGATTGGGCAGGTGGCGGATACTATGTTTTTCTTGATGATGACCCGCAAATATATTACCAGGTAGAAAAAAAGGAATATAAAAGGATAGAGCTTTCAATTGTCTATATTGAGGAATTCCCAGAAGGTTTAATGAAGGAAGTTCAAAAGAAAAATAACTTACTTCAGAATGAGATTTTAATAAATCAGAGCAATTTGTCCGCTCAAGAAGAAAAAATCAGTGAGTTGGTAGTTGAGAAAAATGAGCTTCTAGACACTTTAGAAGAAATGGGTCTGAACTTAAGTATTGTAAAAGAAAATCTTAGTGACAAACTAGAAAAAATTAATGTTTTAAATCATAAATTGGATTCGTCAAATCAGGAAATAAGCTCATTGCATCAAGAAATTCATGGATTACAACGGCAAATGCAAGAACTAACATGTTTGTTGACAAGCAGAGAGCAAACTATAAATGATATGACAAGCACAAGATGGTGGAAAATTCGTCTTTTTTACAAAAAAATCTTTCGGAAAAGCGTGGATAAATAATAAATTTTATATTTTAAGGAATGATTTAATTGAGAGAAATGGAAGTCGTTAATTTATTAGATATCAATAAAAGTGGGGATAAATGGGAAAGTTTTGGTAATGACCCTCAGATTTATTTGAAGGGTTCGTTTAAAAAAGGTTGGTATAAGATTAATTGTGAAGGTTCTTCGGAATCATTGAGGTTTCTTAAGCTGTATATTGACTATGGGGCCGGTTTTAGTGAAGATAATTCTTGCATCATCGGAAAGCTAGATCGTCAGAATTCGAATGGCAGGCCTTTTGAGTTTAAGCAAGATGTAGTGTCTCTGAGACTGGATCCTGGTGACTCTCCCGGCGTATTTTACATACAACGGATTGTTATAGAGAAGGTTGGAGTGCTTTCGATCTTAAATCAGGCTTTTCACAGCTACAAAGAATTAAATTCGGGAAATAACTCCAATTTGTTTGTTAAAATGTTTAAAAAATGGAGGCAAAACGGATTTAAATGGATGTGGAATAGAGCTATCACATTGATGGCAAATAGGAATGATAATCAGGTTGGGAGATTTGAACCATACACGTATAAGGAAGGCACCCAAATTACCAACGTTCAATACCCTGTCAGACATTTGTTCTCTATCATTATTCCCGTGTACAAATTAAATCAGGCCTATCTGGAGTTTTGTTTAAGTTCTTTAACTAGCCAAACGTATTCCAATTTTGAAGTAATTATAATTTCAAGGGAAGAGATTGTTGAAAATCAATTTACGAGTGGCTTTGATTTGAGCAAGGTTCAGTTTATTCATACTGCTAATAGTATGTTTTTAGATATGGTGAGAGAGGCTAGTAAGATTGCACAAGGGGATTATATTACGGTATTGGAACAAGAGGATTTTCTATCTATTAATACATTACACCATTTGGCTTTAAATTCTATAGATAGTGAAGACTTGATTTTTACAAATGAAGACAGATTCCTTGATAACGGGGATCATTTTGCTCCTTTCTATAAAGAGGAACATTTAACTTCCGTAAAGTTAAATTATAAGGTAGCTGGATCATTTATTGTGGTTCAGTCCACACTTTTTAAAGAAAAGGTTTTGCTTGATGTTAAGGACTACGATTCTTTTATGGAAGAACTGGTTGCAAGCGCAATGAAAGTAAAACATATTTCTGAGTTTAGTTATCACAGAAGATCTACAGCATCCGCTTGGCCGGAAAATCAAAACAAAACAACAAATATTGTTTCTTTTTATTTACCACAGTTTCATGCAATTCCAGAGAATGATGAGTGGTGGGGAGAAGGGTTTACAGAGTGGAGAAATGTTCGTAAGGCGACACCTTTATTCAAGGAACATTATCAACCGCATGTTCCTTCAGATTTAGGATATTACAATTTGGTTGAGGATAGTGACATTCAGAAACGTCAAATAGAACTTGCTAAAAAATATGATATCTTTGGTTTTTGTTACTATTATTATTGGTTCGATGGCAAGAGGCTTTTAGAGAAGCCGATGAATGCTTTATTAGAAAATAAAGATTTGGATTTTCCTTTTTGTATTTGTTGGGCTAACGAGAGTTGGACAAGGCGATGGGATGGGCAAGAGAAAGAAATGCTTATGAAGCAAGTGCACGATGAAGACTCAGATAACAGATTTATTGAAGAAGTTATTCCTGTTTTAAAGGACAAAAGATATATCCGTATTGATGGTAAGGACCCCATATTGTTGATTTACAGAGCTGAATTGTTTCCTAATCTGAAAGCAACAGTCCATACATGGAAAGAAAAGTGTAAAGAAGAAGGCATTCCAAATCTTCATGTATGCATGGTACAGTCCTTTGGTCAAGTAGATCCAACGATCTACGGTTGTGATTCTGCAGTCGAGTTCCCGCCGCATGGTGTTTATGCCAACGAAATTTCTAAAACTATGAATGAGCTGGTTTCTGACTTCTCAGGAAACATTTACGATTATCGAGAAGTGGTAGATCGTTCGCTTCAGAAAAAGAAGGCTGGGGATTTCACATGGTTTAGAGGTACTATGCTGAGCTGGGATAATACAGCAAGAAGAAAAAGTGCAGCTAATGTCTTTCACTATGCGAATCCTGTAGAGTATGAAAAATGGTTGGTAGGCCTGGTTGATTATACTCGGAGGTTTAGTCAAGATTCAGAACAAATGATTTTTGTTAACGCATGGAATGAATGGGCTGAAGGTACACATTTAGAGCCAGATCAAAAGTATGGGCATCAATATCTAGAGGTAACTAAGAGAGCATCCCGGATTCGATAATATTTGAGGAGAAAAATATGAATAATCAAGATACGCCTTTAGTTAGTGTTATTGTGCCGTCTTATAATTATGAAAAATATATTGAGGCTGCCTTAAAATCCATTTATGAGCAAACATACGATCTACTTGAATTGGTGGTGATTGATGACAACTCGAAAGATAACAGTTGTCATATCATAAATGAACTGATTTCTAGTGAAGCTTTTTTGGAAAGATTTAATAATCGCATAACATTCATTTCGCACGATCAAAATCAGGGTGCTCACAATTCAATTAATGAAGGTATAAGGGTCTCACAAGGAGAATATGTAACAATACTAAATGCAGATGACTTGTTTGAGTCAAATCGGATAACACAATTAATTAAACATTTATTCGGTTCTGATTCAGAGTTCGTTTTCTCGAGGATTAAAGTAATTGATGGAGAAGGAAATGATATTAGCACTGTATCCGACCAGGCTATAAGCTTCATTAATACTCAAAATTCGATAAAAAACTTTCCCAGTGTAGGGTGGTCTTTGATACCTCACAACACTGCTATTTCAACAGGAAATATATTATTCAGCAGAGACATTTTCGATAAGCTGAATGGATTCCGAAATTTGAAATATTGTCATGATTGGGACTTTGCTCTAAGGTGTTTGCTTTTATCAGAGCCCTTATTTGTTGAGACTACGTATTATTACTACCGCTTGCACGGCAATAATACTTTTTTGACATTAAATGACGTCGTAGACAAAGAAGTGAAGACAGTGCTTGGCTCCTATTTTAAATCGTGCAGAAAAAATAATGTTCTTAATAAATTGGCTCCTTCTCCTCAAAATTGGCCTGTACAATTCTTTGAGATACTTAAGAATTCGTCTATAATAAACTTTTGGTATTATTCTAGAACTATTGCAAACTCTTTTTTGCAATTTAAACAGAATCGGATGGATTACAAAGACATTAAAAAGAACATCAAATAACACTAAACCTAGGAGGCTATTATGAAAGGAATAATATTAGCAGGGGGAACTGGAACACGGTTATACCCATTAACAAAGGTTACAAATAAGCATCTTCTTCCGGTAGGAAAATATCCAATGATCTTTCATGCAGTATATAAGCTGAAACAAGCTGATATTCAGGACATCCTTATTGTCACAGGTAAAGAGCATATGGGCGATGTAGTGAACCTTTTAGGAAGTGGAAAGGAAATGGGAGTTACTTTTACCTATAAAGTGCAGGACGAAGCAGGCGGGATCGCCCAGGCATTGGATCTAGCAGAGCAATTTGTGGGAGACGATCAAATGCTTGTTATTCTAGGTGATAATGTATTCGAAGATGACATATCTCCATATGTTCAAAACTTCCGTAATCAAGTGTCAGGTGCTAAATTGCTTCTACAGCAGGTAGAAGATCCAAAACGCTTCGGTGTTGCAGAATTACAGGGAGATCGAATTGTTTCAATTGAGGAGAAGCCTCAAAAACCCAAAAGTGATTATGCGGTAACAGGTATTTATATGTTTGATCACAGCGTTTTTGAGATTGTTAAAACTCTCAAACCGTCAGCACGTGGTGAATTGGAAATCACGGATGTAAACAATGCATACATTGCAAAAGGTGAGCTAACATTCGACATTCTTCAAGGTTGGTGGACCGATGCAGGTACACATGTCTCCCTTGCTAAAGCCAATGAACTTGCCAAAGAAATAATATTCAGCGACGAGTTTGGGAGATTAAAATTATAAGGGGGTTAATTATATGAAAGTACATGAGTTAAAACTGAAGGGTGCTCTGCTTATTGAACCGGTGGTTCATGGGGATCACCGAGGTTTTTTTATGGAAAGTTACAATCAAAATGTGATGAACAGCTTAGGAATTAATTATGAATTCACTCAAGATAATCATTCATTATCTGCTGAACCAGGCGTCCTTCGTGGTTTGCACTATCAACTATCCCCCAAAGCTCAGACTAAATTAGTTCGTGTTGTTGCTGGTGCTATTTATGATGTCATTGTAGATATTCGACGTGATTCGAAAACATTTGGGCAATGGGTAGGAGTAATTCTCAGCCAATATAATAAGAAGCAATTATTGGTCCCAAAAGGATTTGCTCATGGTTTTTGCACATTAACACCAAACACGGAAGTCTTGTATAAAGTTGATGAATATTACTCTTCAGCACATGACCGAGGTATTTTGTGGAATGATCCTGCGCTCGGAATTGATTGGCCCGTATCTAAGCCTATACTATCTCAGAAAGATGAATGCCATCCTTTATTGGGAGCTGCTGAGATTTAAATTTCTTTGCTTCAAAATCGGAATATAGAGGATGAATTTATTTATGAAGTTGGAAATAAAAGTGGATGATAAGTATTTAAATATATACCGTTTAATTATCATCACTTTGGCCGTGAGCATGTATTTATACATGCTCAGAATTAATTATTTTGTGCCGTACTGGAATGATGAGTTTGCCTACAGCTTTATTATGGGCACAAATCAAAAGATTGAAAGTTTAACTGATATTTTTCAATCTCAAAATTATTTGTACCATAATTGGACCGGAAGAGTAATAGTACACTTTTTTGTACAATTATTTCTATGGTTAGGCAAAGATGTATTCAATATTGTAAATGCATTTTTTTATGTATTGTTGTTGTTTTTAATCTGCTCCTTCTCAAAAATAAGAAAATTTAACACTAGGGAAGATTTAGGTATTTTCTTACTCGTTTCTTTGATGTGCTGGTTTATGCTTCCTGTTTTGGGTCAAACAGCTTTTTGGTTAGCGGGTTCCGTGAACTATCTCTGGGCTACTGTTTTTATTTTAATATTTTTATTCCCATATAGATTTCTTATTGATAACAAATATGTACTAAAAAATAATTTAATAACAATACTGACAATGTTTTTTTTGGGTATTTTAGCAGGTTGGAGTCAAGAAAATACTGCTGTAATAGCAGTAGCATTTGTAGGGATTTCTTTTTTTATTGCTCTAAAGAAGAAAATTGAACTGCCTTTATGGTTTTTTAGTGGAATTATTGGCTGCCTTATAGGGTTTGTTTATTTGGTACTGGCTCCTGGAAACAAAGTCAGAAAAGAGACTATGTACTTTAACGTTGGTTTTAAAGATCAGATAATTAACTTTTTACAAACTATGAAAGGAATATTGTTGCAAGACCAGAGATATTTATTCCTAATACTTTTTGTAGCGATATTATTTTATGTTTACAAAAACTATAAAAGCTCTAAAAGGGTTCTCTGGATTGCTTTACTAATTATGTTCACAGGCTTCCTTTCTTATGTAGCAATGGTGGCTTCTCCCGAATTTCCTCTTCGTGCAGCTTTTGGTGGGGCTGTAATGATTATTATTTCAATAACTATGATAGTAAAACCGAACAAGAAGCTACTTGTTGTTGTGTTGGTTGCATCCATTATTCCTTTATACATTACAATGCATAATGTGTATACTCAATATAAATTAATTGCAGAGGAAAGTGCTCAAAGACTTCAAATCGTGAATAAGAATCTAGAACAGGGGGAAAGGGTTGTAAAACTTCCAAAGTTAACAGCCAAAGAGAATAGCTATGTTTTTATTTATGATATTTCTTTAAATCCGAGTTATACTTCCAATGATCATTTTGCAAAATATTATAATTTAGCATCTGTTAGCATTGACAAGCCAACGATGATAGTTGAGTTGGAGAAAGCAAAAGTTAATATGTACCAGCTATACTATGATATTGGTGATGGTATCAATGAAAAGGATTCATCAAAAGCATATATTTATAATCAAGCTGATGGGAATAGACTGTTCTTTGAACTGCCCAATAAGCCAATTTATAGTTTCAGATTAGATCCCGGTATTTTAACAAATCAGAATGTACAAATAAAGAGTATCGAATTCGATAATAATAATGTTCATCTGAAATATGATGCAAAAAAGTTGGAAAGTCTATTTTATCCACTTCATGATATTTCCAAGATAAAAGCAGAGAGTGGTATATTAAACATATACACTAATGGGTATGATCCGCAGTTGAAATTCATAAATGATTATACAGAAGATGTTGATATTCAGGTTGAGTTTAAGTATCCTCAAACTGATATTTTTCAACTGTTTTATGACAGGGGTAATGGCTTTAACGAAAAGGATTCCATCAGTCAGCAACTAGATCATAACAAAGTATTTAAAACTAGTATTCCATTAAATCATATTCAAAAGTTCAGATTTGACATAGGAACTACCCCTCATAAGTTAGTACCTATTAAATCAATTATTATTACAGAGAAAAATAAAAAAGCCTTGGTTCTTAAGGGGAGTGCGCTACGTAACAAAATCAAAGAAACTGCACAAGTTGAGTTAAAGGGTTTTGATGGTGATTCCACTAACTTATACACTGAAGGGGACGATCCGTATATTCAAGTTGGGGATTTAGATCACTAGAAGTAAGTAGGCTTGAATTAAGAGGGGATATAAGAATGAAATTTAAGATGTCATTAGTTGTACCTATGTATAATGAAATTGACAACATTGATTTTTTTTATGAACGCATTTCAGAAGTACTAAATAAGCATAACTATGATTATGAAATCATATGTATTAATGATGGTAGCAAAGACAATACTCATGCTAGATTAAGAGAAATTGCCTCTACTGATTACAGAATCAAGGTCATTGATTTGTCTAGAAATTTTGGTAAGGAAATTGCAATGAGTGCAGGTTTGAAATATTCTAAGGGGGATATAGTAATCCCTATAGATGCCGATTTGCAAGATCCACCTGAACTCATTCCCTTGATGGTTGAAAAGTGGCAAGAAGGATACGATGTTGTCTATGCAACAAGAACTAAAAGGGATGGAGAGACTTTCATAAAGAAAGCAACAGCCAGTTTTTTTTATAAATTTATAAGACGAATAACGAAAATAGATATTCCGGCCGATACTGGGGATTTTCGTTTGATGTCTAGACAAGTTGTTAATGCTGTAAATAACTTACCAGAAAGTCACCGATTTATGAAGGGGCTTTTTAGTTGGGTAGGATTTAAACAGACAAGTATATCGTATCTTCGGGATGCAAGATTTGCTGGGAAAACCAGTTTTAATTATTGGAAGTTATGGAATTTTGCTATTGAAGGGATTACATCTTTTAGCTTTGCTCCTCTACAACTTGCTATGTATTTAGGCTTCATTGTGTCAATTTTTGCATTGATCCGTGCACTTTTTTTTAATGATAAATACATTGATATATGGAAATCCGGTTCCTGGCTATCCATCTCTTATGGTTACTGTATTGTTTTTGGGGGGAGTTCAGTTAATTACAATTGGAATCATTGGAGAATATATTGGTCGTGTATATGGTGAGAGTAAACGTAGACCGCTATTTCTTGTAAGAGAAACTATAAATATTGAAATAGAAGCTCAGCAACAAGAAAAAGAGCCCTATAATTTATGAATATTATAAAAAGATTTGAGTTCCTGAGATTTCTTTTAGTAGGGGTTATTAATACTTTAATTGGTTTGTCTAGTATTTATCTTTTTTATAATTTATTTCATTTCAATTATTGGATTTCAACAAGTTGTGGAAATATAATTGGTGGAATTTGTAGTTTTTTTCTGAATAGGAATTTTACTTTCAAGGTGAATGAATGGTATTTAAGTCAGACTTTGAAATTTACCTTTGTAACTATACTTTCTTATGTAACCTCTTATTTCATAGGGTATTTTTTAATGCCATTATTGGAGTATATGGATAAATTATTGATTTTAAATGTTATAGGAGTTGGGAACGTTTCGATTTTAATTGCATCGGGTCTCTACACAGTGTTTAATTACTTTGGGCATAAGTACTATACGTTTAACACTAAAATAACGGATAATTAAATTTAGGAGGTCAGTATGAAACTTCTTGTCACCGGCGGGGCCGGATTTATAGGCAGTAACTTTGTATTGTATATGTTAAAACAGCATCCGGATTACGAAATAGTAAATATAGATGCTCTTACCTATGCAGGTAACCTGGAAAATTTGAAGTCCATTGAAAATAACCCCAAACATAGCTTCATCAAAGTAGATATTACCGACGCACAAGCCATCGACCAGCTGATGCAGCAGGGAATTGATGTGGTGGTTAATTTTGCAGCAGAGTCACATGTCGATCGGAGTATTCTGGAACCGGAAGTGTTTGTGAAAACAAACGTGTTGGGTACACAAGTGCTACTGGACGCAGCCAAGAAATATAACGTGACAAAGTTTGTACAGGTATCAACAGATGAGGTGTACGGTTCTCTCGGAGAAACAGGATTGTTTACGGAGGAAACTCCGTTGCAACCTAATAGTCCTTATTCTGCATCCAAGGCAGGCGGCGATTTGCTAGTTCGTGCATATCATGAAACCTTCGGTTTACCAGTAAATATCACGCGTTGTTCTAACAACTATGGTCCATATCAGTTTCCTGAGAAATTGATCCCGCTAATGATCTCCCGTGCACTGAGCGATCAACAGCTACCTGTATACGGGGATGGCTTGAACATTCGCGATTGGTTGTATGTAGAGGATCATTGCAGCGCCATTGATCTGGTCATTCATCAGGGTAAACTGGGTGAAGTATACAATATCGGGGGAAATAACGAGCGGACAAATGTGCATATCGTCAAAACGGTATTGGAGGAGCTGGGCAAGCCAGAATCTCTGATTTCGTATGTGCAGGATCGTCCAGGTCATGACCGCCGCTATGGGATTGATCCTACAAAGACCATGAATGAGCTGGGCTGGAAGCCAAAGCATTCTTTTGAAACCGGCATTAAAGAAACGATTCGCTGGTATTTGGACAACGAAGAATGGTGGACTCGCATTCAATCTGGTGAATATCAACAATACTATGCAAAGCAGTACGGTTCCCGCTTGGGGGATGTGTAGAATGAAGGTACTGGTCACTGGAGCATCCGGCCAACTTGGTAAAGACGTAGTAAAGGTTTTTCAAGAGCAAGGACATGATGTCCTTGGTTACGATCGGGAACAATTGGATATCACGGATTTGCAGCAGACTGTGAAAATTGTAGGACAATATCAACCTGATGTCGTAATCCACTGTGCAGCGTATACGGCTGTGGATGCAGCGGAGACCGATGTAGACGGGGCTTATCAAGTCAACGCGGCAGGTACACGTAATATGGCTCTGGCTGCGGAAAAGGTTGGAGCCAAGCTGGTTTATATCAGCACAGATTATGTGTTCGATGGAACGGCAAAACAGCCATATCATGAGTACGATAATACCAATCCACAGAGTATCTACGGAAAGTCCAAACGTGCGGGAGAAGTGTTGACCCAAACACTTTCCTCCAGGTACTTTATTGTTCGTACATCTTGGGTATATGGATTGCACGGGAACAATTTTGTGAAAACGATGCTGAAGCTTGGACAGGAGAAGCCGCTTCTCCAGGTAGTGAATGATCAGAAGGGTTCACCTACTTATACGGTGGATTTGGCACGTTTTTTGGCGGAATTGATGCAAACGGAGAAATATGGCGTATACCATGCATCCAATAGTGGTTTCTGTACTTGGCATGAATTTACGCAAGCTATTTTACAGGATGCGGCGGAAATATTAGATGCCAAGATCACAGCGAAATTGGAGCCATGCAGCACAGAGCAATTCCCCAGACCAGCAGCGCGGCCACGTAATTCTGTTATGGAGCATATAGCGATCCGGACAAATGGGTTACATGATTTACGTTCTTGGCGTGAGGGATTGCGGGATTTCTTAAAAGAGTATCTGGCAAGCTCGAGTAAGTAAAGGCACATTATATCTATAGCGATCTCCCATCATATCATGATTGGGAGATTTTATTATGTAGCCACATATGTCAATCAAGTTCAATGACATTCGATTATTACGCTTTTTGTGATCAGGATGATGTATGGATGCCGAATAAACTTGCTCAGGCAGCTGACATCCCCCGACCTGTATCCTTCTATAATGCTCTCATTGAGAATGTATGTGCAGGTTGTACTGTGGTGATCAATAAAGAAACACTCCAACTCGTGAAAAAGAGAATTCCGACTTCTTTGGATAACATTATCATGCATGACTGGTGGATTTACTTATGCACCTCCTCTTTTGGTGAGGTTGTTTTTGGCCCCAAGCCGTCCATTTTATAGACAGTCACGGTTGGACAACTGGATTTATAAGTTGGTTTTCGTATTGAGGAAGTTATAGAGGTATGGAAAGAAAAATATTGAAACTTTTTTCCATATATAAGCGTCAAATAGTCAAAGGTGCAAATGAATACTAGATAAAATACCATCGAATGCGTGTTCCTTTATGGAAAAATATAGTATAATTGAAACGTGCAACCGATAGAGCTGGCAAGGGCGGTCGGCTAACTCTCCCGAGGAGGGGGGTGAAGCCTGTGACAGTGTTTGAGGCGCTCAGTTTAATGCTGACGTTCGGGGCGTTAATCGTCACACTGTTAGAGTTTAACAAACGAAAATAGACCGCCCCCGCAAGGAAGGGTCTATTTTCGGCCTGATTGTTCCAAAACCGTCCGCTCTTGGAGCGTTGGTTGCGCAGGGGCTGGCTGGCACCAGCCCTTTTTCCATGTATATCTTACCACGATGAATTTTAGACCTCAACCGAGGATTTTACAAAAATCTAATAAACGACTTCCAATGAACAATATATAGATCGAAATGATTTCGTTTGTCTATATTTGCGCTTTGGAGTGACAGGAATCGAATTTTGCATAATCCTTCTAAACTATGTAAGGTTACAAGTTATGTGCTTTTTTGCGCCCCGTGGTCTGCGCGGTATGCTATAATAGGCGATAGTAGAATAGATTACTGAATTTGTCAGGAGCGTTTTAAATATGGATGTAAGCATACTGGTCGTCAACTATAATACGTGTCAATTGACGCTGGATTGTTTGCAGTCGGTGTATGCGTCCGAGACGCAATACCGATATGAAGTGATTGTTATTGATAATCACTCCAGTGACGGATCTGTTGAGGCTATTCGTGCTGCATACCCGGAGATTATGTTGATAGCCAATGAGGATAATACAGGTTTTGCCAAGGCAAACAATCAGGGAATGGAAGTAGCCGGCGGACGTTATATATTGCTATTGAATTCCGATACGCTGGTGCAGCCGGACACACTGGATACGATGATTCCGTTTATGGATACGCATCCGGAGATGGGAGCATCGGGCTGTAAGGTCATCCTGCCGGATGGTTCGCTGGATAAGGCATGCAAGCGTGGATTTCCAACGCCGTCAGCTTCTTTTTACTACGCTTTCGGCTGGTCGAAGCGTTACCCGGATAGCCCGAAGTACAATCAATATCAGCTTGGGCATCTAAGCCCGGATGATGAGTATCCAGTAGATGTACTGGTAGGTGCTTTTATGCTAGTACGCCGGGAGACGATTGACCAGGTCGGGGGGTTGGACGAAACCTTTTTTATGTATGGTGAGGATATTGACTGGTGCTACCGGATTAAGCAAGCCGGGTGGGGCATTTACTACTACCCGCGCACATATATTATTCATATCAAAGGGGGCAGCGCTCGCCGCCGTCCTTTGAAAATTATTTATGAGTTTCATAGAGCTATGTGGGTATTTCATCGTAAGCATTATAAACAGCAATACAGTTGGATCACCAATATGGCTGTATATGCGGGGATTGCCGTGAAATTTGGAATGGCTTTCCTGAAAAATAAGTTGTCCGCACCGGTCAAGCCGGACGGCGGGGAACAATCTCATACTGAGGTGAAAGCATGATACGCAGAAATCAGCGTTTTTTAACCCAATTATATATTGTGGCGGATTTCGCGGTCATTCAGTTGTCCTTTCTGATCGCTTGGTTTTTCAAATTTGAAAGTGAATGGATCACCTATACAGAACCGCTTCCTATTCAAGTATATGGAGGCTGGAGCTTAATCTACGGCCTGATTGCCGTAGTGCTGGGGATGTTATTTTCGCTCTATTCGCCCAAACGCAAAAAACGATTTGCAGATGATGTATTTCGCGTCACCCAGATTCATATCGTTGGACTGTTCGTGCTGTTGAGTGTGATGTTCTTCGTGAAACAAATTGATATCTCGCGGTCCTATCTGGCAATCTATATGGTTGGAAACGTGCTGCTTATTTTGTTTTATCGATTTTTCTTGAAGCAAGTTCTTAAAGCTCTCCGTCAAAAAGGGTACAACAAACAATTCATGCTTATTCTTGGGGCGGGTACTCTAGGCCAGCGATTTTATCATAACCTTGGACAGTATCCTGATCTGGGATACGAGGTAGTGGGTTTTCTGGATGATAAGCGGCATTGGAGTGAAGAGGAAGAGGCGCATTTCCGCCCGATTCTTGGAGGCTTAGATCAATTGGAGGCTACGCTGTCGCGTCTGATGATTGACGAGGTCATTCTGGCGCTGCCGCTGGATGCTCATGATAAGTACCCCAAGATTATCAACATGTGTGAAAAGGCTGGAGTGCGCACGCTTATAATCCCCGACTTTTTCGATTATTTGCCGGCTCGCCCGTACTTTGATAACTTTGCAGGTATGCCGATGATCAATGTGCGGGATATTCCACTGGATGTAGCGGGGAATCGATTGTTTAAGCGCCTATTCGATATTTTATTCTCTTTATTCGCGATTCTCCTGACCTCTCCGATCATGCTAGCAGTAGCGATTGGTGTGATGATTACATCCAGAGGGCCAATCATTTTTAAGCAGGAGCGGGTAGGCTTGAACCGTCGCACCTTCCGAATGTACAAATTTCGTTCGATGAAGGTGCTGCCTCCTGGAACTGAAGATACGGGCTGGACGACTGCTAATGACCCAAGACGCACACGTTTTGGTACTTTTATTCGTAAAACGAGTCTCGACGAGCTGCCTCAATTTTTCAACGTTCTGCTGGGTGATATGAGTGTCGTTGGTCCACGCCCAGAACGCCCCTATTATGTGGATCAGTTCCGTGAGGAAATTCCAAAATACATGGTGAAGCATCATGTTCGTCCTGGAATCACAGGCTGGGCACAGAGCAACGGGTTGCGTGGAGATACATCTATTGAGGAACGGATTAAGCATGACATCTTCTATATTGAGAACTGGTCGCTCTTATTCGATATTAAAATTATTTTCCGCACGATTCGCAACGGTTTCAAGAACGCATATTAATACAAAAGCACCCTTCGGTTTAGCCGGAGGGTGTTTTTGCGTCTGGCAGTTGTTTTGAGCATGCGTATGTGGGGTATTGACCTGTACGAAAAGGATGTGACACCCCATGAAACGATTGATTGTTTCGGTTATTCTTTTAATGTTAATCGGCACATTTTTACTGGCATACAAAGGAAAATCTACAGAAGAACATACTGGCTTTACCATGCACCGTGTGATTTCGCATGCCATGGGAGCCGTTGATGGTTTGGCCTATACTAATGCGCGTGAAGCGTTTGTGGAAAATTATAAAAAAGGCAGCCGCGTATTCGAGGTCGACCTGATGTTTACATCGGATGGACAATTGGTGGCGCGCCATGAATGGACAGAATCTTTTACAGTGCAAATGCAACAGGAACATGCAGTTGCTACGGAACAGGGCGGAAAACCTTGGAGCTATCATCAATTCAAGAACACCCCCATACACGGTTCCTATACCCCAGTAGATTGGAAGGATGTATTGGATTTATTGGAAACATACCCGGATGCTTATATTGTGACCGATACGAAAGAACAGGACCCTGCCCAAATCAAACAGTTGTTTGCGCAACTGACCCGTCAGGCACAGGAGAAAAATCCCGAGCTTTTGTCCCGTATTGTTCCTCAAATTTATAATGAAGAAATGTTGCGAACGTTACGAAGTATTTATCCTTACCCATCCATTATTTATACGCTCTATGCCACAGAAGATAAGGACGACCAGATCATTCGATTTGTACAACAAAATGATATAACGGCAGTAACTTTACCAGAGAATCGGGTGAGTGGTGCTTTAGTGGAAAGTTTGCGTCAGGCAGGAGCGGTATGCTACGTAAATACCATTAATGAGTTGAAGGATGCGGCTGAGTATGAACAGATGGGTGTGCAAGGTTTCTATACAGATATTTTAACGGAAAAAGAACTTAGTAAACGTAGTTGGTTGTATGCGCTACGCCCCTAAGCTGTCTGAACGGGGTGTTCCCATTTGATACGAACATTGACACCTTTTAAGCACTGTCATAGACTTAGCATAGAACGCTTTTGGATATTGGAATTCGGTTCGACTGGATCATGACAAAAGCAATGGATGCTGGAGGAATGTGTGTTGGCAGATTCAATTCAATCATGGAGGCATGTGTTTAAGCTTGATCCTGAAAAGGAACTGGATGATGAGGCACTTGACGCCGTGTGTATGTCTGGTACGGATGCGATTATGGTAGGAGGTTCATCAGGTATTACCTACGAAAATACGGTGGATTTGCTGTCGAGGGTTCGACGTTATGAGGTGCCGTGTGTGCTTGAGGTGTCCGATCTGGAAGCTGTAGTACCAGGGTTTGATCTATATATGATTCCTATGGTACTGAATACCGCTGACAGTAATTGGATTCTAGGACAGCACCAACGTGCGATTGAACAGTTTGGTTATATGATCCCTTGGGATTTGCTTGTGACGGAAGGATATATTGTTTTGAACGGTGATTCTACAGTCGCTAAGCTTACCGGAGCAGATACTTCGCTGGATACTTCATCTGCCACCTCATATGCACAGATTGCTGACAAGCTCATGCATCTGCCGATTGTATATGTGGAATATAGCGGTGCTTTTGGGGATATGGAGCTGGTGCAAAAAATACATCGCAGTACAGAGCACTCTCGTGTCCTATACGGGGGAGGAATCGTGGATAAATCTACCGCGTTACAAGCGGCTGCCGTTTGTGACACCATTGTAGTAGGAAACATCATTTATCGTGACTTGGCGAAAGCGCTGGAGACGATAGCTGTGAAATTGGAAGTATAGAACGTGATTTTATGGAAGCTCAGGGAAAGGAGCATGCACGCATGCAATCAATAGATATACACGAGGCGGTAGCTCGCCTTAATCCGCCTCAGCGTCAGGCTGTGGAGGCGGTAGATGGTCCGCTGCTGATTATGGCTGGCGCAGGCAGTGGTAAAACACGGGTGCTCACGCACCGAATAGCCTACCTCATCGCAACCCGCAAGACGGCTCCATGGGGCATTTTGGCGATTACCTTTACGAACAAGGCCGCGCGTGAGATGCAGGATCGCGTATCCAAGCTGATTGGCCCACAGGGAAGAGATGTGTGGGTATCCACCTTCCACTCGATGTGTGTGCGTATTTTACGTCGGGATATCGAGCGGATTGGATTTACCTCGAATTTCAGCATTTTGGATTCTACGGATCAATTGTCTGTCATTCGGAGCTGCATGAAGGATCTGAATATAGACACCAAAAAATTTGAACCCAAAGCGGTTCAGTCTATGATGAGTACGGCAAAAAATGAACTGGTCACTCCCGAAATGTATGAGCGCAAGATTGGCGACTATTTTGAAGGGATTGTGGCGAAGGTATATACCAAGTACCAACAGCGGCTCAAAAACAACAACTCTCTTGATTTTGATGATTTGATCATGGCAACGATTCAGCTGTTTAAAGAAGTACCTGAGGTACTGGACTTCTACCAGAAGAAATTTCAATACATTCATGTTGATGAATATCAGGATACAAACCGTGCGCAGTACATGCTGTGCAAAATGCTGGCCGACAAGCATCACCGGATTTGCGTAGTAGGTGACAGTGACCAATCCATCTATCGGTGGCGAGGTGCCGATATTAGCAACATTTTGAATTTTGAAGAGGACTACCCGGAAGCGCGTACCATTTTGCTGGAGCAGAACTACCGGTCCACCTCGAATATTCTCAATGCTGCCAATGAAGTCATTGGTCAAAATACAGGCCGCAAGCCGAAAAAACTATGGACTGACAAAGAAGGTGGCGCCAAGATTAAGGTTTACCGTGCTGATTCTGAACATGATGAGGGCTACTTTATCGCCTCAGAAATTCATAAGAATATTAAAGCGGGCAAAACCTATAGCCATCATGCCATTTTGTACCGTACGAATGCTCAGTCTCGGGTTGTCGAGGAAATTCTGATTAAATCAGATATTCCTTATCAGATCGTGGGCGGTATCAAGTTCTATGATCGGAAGGAAATTAAGGATTTGCTGGCGTATCTTCGCCTGCTCTCCAATCCTGACGACGACATCAGTTTGATCCGAATCATTAATGTGCCAAAACGAAGCATCGGAGACACAACTGTCGGCAAATTGCAGGCAGCTGCAGCGGAACGTGGAGTTTCGATTTTCCGTGTCCTTCAAGTGGTAGATGATTTGGGCTTTGCAGGACGTACGCGCAATGCGTTGGTAGAGTTTTACGATATGATCGAAGGTTTAAGTCGTATGGTAGACTACCTGTCGGTTACAGAGTTAACAGAAAAAATGCTGGAAACCACCCAATATCGATTGGAACTGCAAAACGAGAATACACTCGAGTCACGCTCGCGTTTGGAGAATATTGATGAGTTCCTGTCGGTAACCATGGAATTTGAAAAAGGAGCGGAAGACAAGTCACTCGTCTCCTTCCTGACCGACCTTGCGCTGATTGCTGATATTGATTCCATGAATGACGACGAAGAAGAGCAAAGCGATGCGGTTGTATTGATGACCATGCATAGCGCCAAAGGTCTGGAGTTTCCCATTGTATTTATTGTCGGTATGGAGGAGGGAGTGTTCCCTCATAGTCGTGCCTTTCTGGATAACGAAGAACTGGAAGAAGAGCGCAGATTGGCGTATGTCGGCATAACCCGTGCAGAGGAGCAACTGTTCCTTACATGTGCACAGATGCGCACTTTGTTTGGACGCACCACGGCTAACCCGCCTTCCCGCTTTCTCGAAGAGATTCCAGACGAGTTAAAAGAGGATACGATCATCAAACGTGACCGCTACCGCCGTTCAGGCAATGTAGGCGGATCTTATGGTGGGCGCGGACTGAATAAAGGTAGTGGCAGCAACTTTGGTGGAGAACGCTCGTTTGATACGATGAGCCGCAGTGGTTCGTCCGCTTCCGCGTCACCCCGCGTAACCGTAACGACATCTTCATCCGCGAAACCGACTCCGGCTGCTTCGGCAGGAGGCCCCTCCATTTTTGCTGCTGGAGACAAGGTGCAGCATGGCAAATGGGGAATTGGAACCATTGTCGCAGTAAAAGGGACTGGTAATGATATGGAGCTTCAAATTGCTTTCCCGGCTCCAGTAGGGGTTAAACGACTGCTGGCTGGCTTTGCACCTATTACAAAAGTAGAATAAATCTCAAACATCACTAAATCTCGAACCTCATGAGTGGCAGTTTGGCTTAGCCTCTGCCCTGATGAAGTTCCCGGAGGGATACGCCTGCATGAACCCAATGCACAGGATGGAGCAGCTTGTTGCTGAACTGAACACATATAACTATCATTACTACACACTGGATGAACCCAAGATCAGCGACAAAGAATATGATGTGCTTTATGACGAGCTGGTAGCGCTCGAACAGACAAGCGGTCTTGTGCTGCCGGATTCGCCGACACAGCGTGTGGGCGGGGAGTTACTCAAAGGTTTCACACCACATCGCCACCTGGCTCCATTATGGAGCCTTGATAAAGCTCAGAATATGGAACAGCTGCGTGCATGGAACGCGCGTGTCGTGAAGCTGGTCAATGATTACAATACCAAGAACCCGGAGTCACCTTTGCCATCTCCAGGCTATGCCATAGAACTTAAATTCGATGGACTGACGCTAAACCTGACGTATACAGATGGACAGCTTGTACAGGCTTCTACCCGCGGTAATGGGGTGGTGGGTGAGGGAATACTGGCACAGGTAAAGACGATTAAATCCGTGCCACTTACAATTCCTTTTCGAAACGGAACCATTGAAGTACAGGGAGAAGGGATCATGAATCTCTCTGTATTGTCCAAATATAATGAGACTGCCGCGGACCCTCTTAAAAATGCACGCAACGCCGCAGCTGGTGCTTTGCGTAACTTGAATCCCAAAGTGACAGCAGAACGGCGATTGAATGCATTTTTCTACAATGTGGGATATGCAGACCGTATCCAGTTTAACAGCCACCAGGAAATGATGACTTTCCTGCGCGAAAATCATTTTAAGGTAAACCCTTACTTGACTTACTTTGATAATTTTGAAGATGTAATGGAGCAACTGATTGAGATCGAAGAGTCTCGTGCCGGATTGGATTACCTTATTGATGGGGCAGTATTGAAAATTACAGATATGCGCACACGTGAGGCTCTCGGGTATACCGATAAATTCCCACGCTGGGCGGTGGCATATAAGTTCGAAGCCGAGGAAACGACAACGGTGCTTAACTCGGTTGAGTGGAATGTAGGACGAACCGGTAAAATCACCCCACTCGCAAGGGTAGAGCCGGTAGAGCTGGCGGGAGTCACTGTACAAAATTGTACACTGAACAATGCTGGTGACATCGAGCGCAAAAACCTGAAGTTTGCTTTGGGTGCACGTGTGTTTATCCGTCGCTCAAACGATGTCATTCCGGAGATATTAGGAAAGGTAACGTCTGAGAACGACGGGGAGGAAATTGTCGTACCAGATCATTGTCCAGCCTGCGGGTTTCCGTTACAGCAGCGAGGTGCCCATTTGTTTTGCGACAATAAGCTGGGGTGTAAACCACAAATTGTAGCTCGTATTTCCCATTTTGCTTCACGTGATGCTATGGATATTGAGACATTCAGTGACAAAACGGCCATACAGCTGCATGACGAACTGGAAGTGCGCGAGCCTGCGGATTTGTATACACTCCAATATGATGATCTTGTGAAGCTGGAGCGGTTTGGTGAGAAAAAGGCCAGTAACCTCTTGGCGGCACTTGAAAAGAGTAAAGAGAGAGATTTGGCTTCTTTCCTTTATGCTCTGGGTATACCGAATACCGGTAAAGCAACAACACGCATGTTGGCTGAACACTACCGTGATTTGCACAAGACGATGTCCGCTACGGTGGAAGAACTGATAGAACTACCGGATGTGGGCGGGATTGTAGCCGAAAGCATTGTTGCTTTCTTTGCAGATCCATTTACTCAGGCGGGAATTGAAAAGATGCTGTCTCTAGGGGTGAAAGCTCAGGCCCCTGAAGCTCCGCAGGAGAAGAAGACAGACAGCTTTTTCAGCGGCAAAACGGTCGTGCTTACAGGTACCTTGCATCAGCTTACGCGTGACGAAGCTGCATCCAAGCTGGAGGCACTGGGAGCCAAAGTTGCGGGGTCTGTATCGAAAAAGACGGATCTAGTCATAGCTGGTGAAAAGGCTGGGAGTAAGCTGGCTAAGGCCCAACAGCTCGGAATTGACACCATAGAAGATGAGGATGAATTTATCAGACTGCTGGAACAAGAATAATAGTTTTGCAATGAGTGCAGTCATTCCGCTCTGGGGCGGGGTGGCTGCCTTATTATCTGTTGTATAGTAGGAAATAAAATAGATATAAATAAATGCTTGCTAAATAACTTTAGGCATGATATATTATTAGACGTTGCTTTGAGAGTATCATTTCTTGAAGCGAGGTTGCTGAAAAGATAATCGAAAAAAAAAGATTTGACAAGAAAGTAACTAACATGATATGATCTAATTCCTGGCTCGTTGAACGAACGAGAACAGACAAGTTCTTTGAAAACTGAACAAATGGATGATGAAACAAAGATTTCTTCTTTTATAAAGAAGGATCGCTAGCATTAAAAATGAGCTTATCGCTCTTTCTATAAACTAACTTCTGTTGGTCTTTAATGGAGAGTTTGATCCTGGCTCAGGACGAACGCTGGCGGCGTGCCTAATACATGCAAGTCGAGCGGGGTTGTTTAGAAGCTTGCTTCTAAACAACCTAGCGGCGGACGGGTGAGTAACACGTAGGCAACCTGCCCACAAGACAGGGATAACTACCGGAAACGGTAGCTAATACCCGATACATCCTTTTCCTGCATGGGCGAAGGAGGAAAGACGGAGCAATCTGTCACTTGTGGATGGGCCTGCGGCGCATTAGCTAGTTGGTGGGGTAAAGGCCTACCAAGGCGACGATGCGTAGCCGACCTGAGAGGGTGATCGGCCACACTGGGACTGAGACACGGCCCAGAC